>CALBZA010000075.1 GCA_937890005.1 uncultured Verrucomicrobia subdivision 3 bacterium
AGGATGATGTTCGTTGTTTCATACCTGCCGCTGAAGCTCGCGAACGAATTTTCCCGCCGCAACCGGGGCAATGGCCTACCGTGGATACCGAACAGCAAAGAGATCTTGTGAGACAACTCCGAACAATCACGCGCCCTCACCGCAACAGCTGCGACCGGAAGTAATGCGGATCTTCTTCACCGAAGGACAACGTGAATTCAAACGAACCGTCCTGCGGTGTGTTGGTGCCCATCGCACTCCAGTTCACAAGGTCCGGCGAACTTTCAACACGGTATTGAACGCCATCCATTCCGCTGAACTGCAAACGAAACAGATTCCCATCAATGAAAGTTCTCCCGACCGAATCCGGCCGCACTTGGGAAAGGAGCTGTGCCGGCAGCGCCTCCAGCGCCCGATCGGTTGGAGCCCACTGTCCATTTGGCAAGATCCATAGGAACGGTGATTCCACACTCAATTCCGGAACTGAAAGGATGTCGGTCACTTTGCTGAAATAGTGCCCCGGCTGCTGCTGCCGATTCTCGTTGATGGCGGCGACGATCGTCGTTGCCTGCATCGAATTGGAGGACAACGTCAGCGCCTGTTCCGGAGAACTGTTCGTGTAAACCGTCAGGCCATCGAGAACTTCCATCCATTCCGCCGACGGCATGTTCACCGATTTCAATTGATGAATGTCATTCGTTTGAAGCAGCGGTAACAACGTCTCAACGAGTGTATGGTCTCGAATCGGGATGGTGTTGGTGGCATCCGATGACAGGTTTCCAGTCCATTCTCTCCATTTGGCAAAAGCGGGGCTCGCGATTGGAACTCCATCGGTGGATTTCAGGTAAATGGTCTGCCACGGCGTTCCACGATGAATCCTTCCAATGGTTGAAAACGACAGCGGTTCACCGACGGGAAAATCCCAATCATCCGATGATCGAACGCCCGGGTCCTTGATCGCCAGCGACACGTCGGCAGATGTCAGCACTCCGTAAAGCGGATTGCCTCCCCACGGCGTATATCGCGAGTTGAGCCGGCCAAGGTTGGAATACCAGTCAATTGCTGCAGAAGGCGGTTGCACGACATAGACCAAAAGGGATCGATCGACGTCCAACATGTCAGATTGAATGTGATGCAACAACGGATCGTTCGCGAACAACTGTTGTTTCCACAGGACGCGACGCGTCGGCGTGAATGGTAGTTGTACGATGAGATTCGTCGGATTTGGAGCTGAGACCCCGTTGTAAGACATGTTTTGTCCGAAATAGAACGCACGAAAACGCGCGATGGCCCCATTTCTTGAATCTCCTGCAGGCTGATTGATGCCAAAACTTCCCCAATCGCTAACGGGGATTCCCAGGTCACCGAGTGAAATCCTGATTTGATGCCAAACGCCCTCGGGAATGATGGGATTTACCACGAGGTTGGTATTCCAAAGTCCGTCCACCCCATCACCTGATGTGCGCAGGTCCTCGTCAAGATAGCGTGTGATCATCGGTCCATGCAGCTGGGCATAGTCGAGAATCCGCCCCGTGGAAACTTCCCTTGTGAGAACACGCACTTTGGACTGGAACTCAAACTGCCACTGGAACGGGGGCGATAAAACGGGTTCAAATGGAGCCACATTGGTTCCTTTGAACGCTCCGGAGTTGCGATCAAAAACAACGTTCGGCAGCACCATGACATTCGATCGCAAGGGAACGACGAAGGATGCGTTAGATGAAACAAAAATGGATCCCATTCCCTGCCATTGCGGCACCAGCAAAGTTCTCCGCATGGACATCCGATTGCTCCACGCACCTTCCACGTTGTTTGTCAGCTGCCATTCCAGCCGGCATTCTGTTACGATCTCGACCGGAATATTGAAGTTCGAGCGGTAGGAGTTCCAGAACTCGACACCGATCTCGTTTTCAAGATTCATAACCAACTGCTGCCGGAACTGGAACGTGCTTGGCGGCGACTCCATTGTCGGTCTTTCCACAATTACAGGCCGGGTGACGGAAAAATCGCTCGTCAGCGAGATCTCATTGAAATTCGGCAGCCCCTTCTTTGCGCCGATGATCCACGGAATGCCGAAAATGTTCACGCGTCCATTGGTCGCAATCACCGCCCCAGTCTCCGGCGAACCGAGTTCCAGCGGCTCTGAAAGGAAGGATTCATTCGTAGCGTCCACTTCCTCGAAGCCGTTGATAAAAATGTTCGATCCGTCGGTTCCGAACGTCGGACGGAAAATGGTCGGATACCAGTTCGTTGTCGTGGAGTCGTAGAGATTCGCGCTGACCTGAAGCAATCGGTGCAGGGACGGAGTGTAACCGTTTGTCGGATAAACCGGAATGTGATGCAGATCCGCGCCGAGCTGGGTTCTCAGCAGCCGCGCAGAAACGTTGGTAAAAAATCCGAGCGGCGTTTCACTCTGAACCGCGCCCGCCAGAGGCACCGACAACAGAAGGACCAGGAAAACGAAACCGAATGGGCGAACCCAACAAAACTGTTTTGACGCAGGAACACCCTCCGACATGGCCGCAACTATGCCAGCCGCTTCGAACTGCTACCAGCCAATATCCATCCGACTTACTGACTCACGGGCTCACCCACTCACCCACTTACCAACAGAAAGTAACCGGTAAGCCAGTAGGTCGGTGAGTGCGAATCAATTGATCCGTGTCACTCCGAGTCCATCCGTGGTTGAAAAGGTCCGCCAGCAGTTCCCGGATTTTTCGCGACTTCATCGGCGCTGATTGCTATACAACGCGCCATGGCGAAATACAGAATCGGAATCATCGGCGGCAGCGGACTCTACCACATCGAAGGCTTCACAAAACAGAAATGGGTGAAGATCAAAACCCCGTTCGGCGCGCCGTCGGATGAATTCCTCACAGGCGAACTCGCCGGACGCGAAGTCGTGTTTCTGCCACGACACGGACGCGGCCATCGCATTCTTCCCAGCGAACTGAATCATCGCGCCAACATCTGGGCGATGAAGAAACTCGGCGTCGCATGGATCATCAGCGCCAGCGCGGTTGGATCGCTTCAGGCAAAATACAAGCCGTGCGATGTCGTCCTGCCGGATCAGTTCCTGGACCGCACCAAGCGCGATTTCGAACACACGTTTTTCGGACGCGGCATCGTGGCGCATGTGGCGTTTGCCGACCCGATCTGCAACGAACTGCGGCAGCTTCTCTTCAAAAGCGCAAAGGCGCTCAAGGCCCGGGTCCATAACGGCGGCACCTATGTCAACATGGAAGGGCCTGCATTCAGCACACGCGCCGAATCCATCACCAACCACAAGCTGGGTTATGACGTCATCGGCATGACAAACCTCGGCGAAGCGAAATGCTCGCGCGAAGCTGAAATCGGCTACGCAACGATCGCAATGGTCACGGATTACGATTGCTGGAAGGTGGATGAGGAACACGTGACCGTGGAAATGGTGATCGAAAATCTTCGTAAGAATGCGGAACTGGCGAAGTCGATCATTGCGCGGACGATTCCACAGATTCCGGCGGAGCCTTCCTGGCCATGTCACAGCGCTGTCACCAACGCAATCATGACGGATCGCAAGTTGTGGCCTGCAAAAACAGTTTCAGCGCTGAAGCCTATCCTTGCGAGGCATCTTTGAGCTGAAAGCAAAAACAACAGCTTCCACGGCGCCAATCGCCATGAAAGCTGTTGCTGGGGCTGGGGGTGTATTCGTACTGCGATGAATCTTACGCCGCGCGGCGTCCGGCGCTCTGTCGGGAACTGGATCGAGTCCTCGCCGCACCGCCCGAACCGGCGCCCGCGGCGGTAGCCACGGTCGCTTTCTCCACCTGCTGATGCAGGTTTGCCGGTTGTTGTTCGCCTGAAGCTCTCAACTGAGCCTCGGCTTCCAGCCAGTGTTCCAGATCACGCCCTTCCGGGCAGCCGCGTTCCACGAATATCTGGTAAGCGCGCGCGGAGATTTCTTCTTGGGAGGGTATGTTGTTTTTCATCGCATTCGGTGTTGGGAATTGTCGTGTTTTTCTGTCCGGGCTCCGCTCAGAGCCCCTTCAAAATTCGGTTGAGATCGCGGGCATGACGCGACTCGTCAGCCGCCATTTCCTCCAGCTTCACCTTCAATTCGGTGAGCCCAAGCTGTTCGGCCAGCTTCGCGTGCCGCGTGTAATTCTCCACGTCGCCAAGCTCCAGGCGCAGGTCGAGCTCAAGCATCGGCTTGAGTTCCGTAATCTTCTCCCATTCGCGCGCCTTCATCGTTGGTTCGCCACCAAGATCGCAGATGATGTCGGTAAGGAACCGCGCATGGCCCAGTTCATCGGGAATCTCCTTTTCAAAGATCTCCCGCAACTCCGCGCCGCGCAGTCCGACCGCCTTGGCGGACTGGTAGGTGTAACGCATGATCGTTCCCCATTCCGCGGCGAGGTCTTCGTTCAATCCTTTGATCAGCTCGTCATTGGCTTGCATGGTTTGGTTCATAAATCGTGGCCCGCGGAACCCGCTTGCGCCGGAGTAAGCTTTCAAAGGACGCCCGTCGGAACAATAGGGTGAAGACCTGAAGGGGCGTGGAAACGTGATGCGTGACTTCGGATTTCGCGCGTCAAACGTTTTCTCCCCCCTGCTCCCCCACCCCCTTTCTCCTCATCCCCTTCTCCTTCCTCCCTAAATCCCCTTGCCTGCATTCCACCCCCTGATACCGTGCGCGGCGTGAATTCCTCGACGCCTTGGATAGCCGCCGGCCTGATTTTCGGAACGATTGTTTTGCCCGTTTTTGCCGCTGATTCAGCCCGCTCGCACTTTACCTTTCGCACGCCGCGCCTTGAATCGTTTCGGATCGATACCAACGCGCCAAATACCGCCGTCCGGGCCGCCACAGGCGAATGGATTCGCGCCTGGCGCAACGATGGTTCCACGAATTTTGTCGAGTTCGGACGCCGGGTCGTCGTCCAAGGCGCAACTTCCACTGATCTGAGCCGCGCGCTCACGAACAAAAACCTCCGCATCTCCCGAACCATCAGTTCCAACCTCGTCGTTCTGGAACTTCCGGATGCGCTCTCCGCGCTCGAACAGGCGGAATCGCTTGCCGAAACTCCGGGCGTCACGGCCAGTTATCCCGTGATGAAGCGGTCAAACGTCCTGCATTCACCATACGCCTTTCGCAGCAACGATCCTTTTTTCATCCCCTACTTCAACCCCAACGCTCCTCTCGACGCGCAATGGTATCTGGAGAATCGGCTTTATGACGGCGTTCGCAACGGCATCGACATCAATGTTCTGGCTGCCTGGCCGTTCACAAAGGGCGAAGGCGTGACCGTGGCTGTCGCTGACACCGGATTGGAAATGGATCATCCCGACCTTCAAGCACGAGTGTCCGGTGCGCCTCATTTCAACTTCGCCAATCAAACAACCAATGCGGCGCCAACGGGCGGAGGCGTTTCCGATCCGAACCGCGGCATCTGGACGCACGGGACTTCAGTCGCCGGATTGGTCGCCGCGGAAGTTGACAATGGAAAAGGAATGGCAGGTGTGGCGCCGCACGCATCCCTCGCAAGCTGGTTGATTTTCAATCCGGACCTGAGCCTCGTTTCGGACGAATCCCTGTTCGACATGTATCAATACGCTTCGGACACGATTGCGATTCAGAATCACAGCTGGGGCGGCGGGAACAACACTCCGGCACAGGTCGGACCAACGTTGCTTGAAAAACTCGGAATCGAAAAGGCCTCGATGCTCGGCCGCGGTGGACTCGGAACCATCATGGTGCGTTCCGCCGGCAACGACCGCAGCATCCTGAGCCGGGCCGATGACGACGCCTATGCCGGCGATCCCCGGGTCATCACGGTTGCTGCCGTGGCGAAAAGTGGGCGCGCGACCGATTACAGCGAACCGGGTGCCTGCGTGCTGGTCTCAGCGCCGGGTGGCGGTGCGCCGGATGCGCTGGGGTTGTTCACACTTGATCTCGTCGGCTCGGACCGCGGTGTGAACTCCGGCGTCATTTACCAGGGCGACATCGCTGATTATCGCTGGAGCGTCTATGCCTTCAGCGGAACATCGGCAGCGACGCCATTGGTTTCCGGGATCGCTGCCTTGATGCTTTCGGTGAATCCAAATCTGGGTTACCGCGACGTTCAACACATCCTGATGCTCTCGGCGCGTCACAGCTATTGGGCCGATCCTGATCTTCGACAAAACGCCGCCGGCCTGTGGGTCAGCCACAAAACCGGCTACGGAATTCCCGACGCGGGACAAGCAGTGCGGCTCGCGAAGCATTGGACGAACGTTCCGCCCCTTGTCGAAATCTCATTGGCGAACAACGAACCCACTTCCATTCCTGACGATGGACTTCGCGTGGAAGTCAGTGGCAATGGCATTCCTGCGAACCTATTGTCCATCCGCTCTCGTCCGAGCAACGGGGTTCATCCCGACAGTCCGACGCTTGAATTGCCGCTTGTGAACATTGGCGATGCGACCTCCGTCCCGGCGCTGAACCTCACCAACAAAGGCGCATTGATCATTCGCGGCGGGAACACCTTCGCGGAAAAGATCAGCAACGCTGCGAAAGCCGGAGCCGCCTTTGCCGTCATCTACAATTACTCCACAAACGTGGATGCGGGTCAGGGCGGCGATTTTCTGATCGGGATGGGTTCGACTGATTTTTCGCCGATCCCGGCGGTATTCATCGGGAACACCGATGGCGAAAATCTCAAAGCGCTCTTTCAAACGAATGCTACGGCGAAAGCTCGGCTGGCTTTGCTCACCGCCACGAAATCATTCACTGTAAACACCACCCTCCGGTGCGAGCACGTTGGCCTGCGCGTGCAGACCACGCATCCTGCGCGATCGAATGTTCGCATCACGCTCCTTTCGCCGCAGGGCACCCGCAGCGTGTTGCAGGAATACAATTCTGATCCCGGCCCCGGTCCGGTGGACTGGACTTACTGGTCCACGCATCATTTCCTCGAAAGCAGCGCCGGGGAATGGAAAGTGTCCGTCTCGGACGAAATCGGCGGCAACACCGGAATCGTTCAAAGCGTCACACTAATTTTGCGCGGCACCCAAATCGACGACACCGACCACGACGGCTTGAGCGATACATGGGAAACAGCCCGACTCGGCACGCTCGCTTATTCCGCCAAAGACGATCCTGATGGCGACGGTTCTACGAACGCTCGCGAGCAGATTGCAGGAACAAACCCTGCCGCCGCGGGTCATCCGTTTGCCGTCGATTTGAACTGGTGGGAGCTGTCGGGCTACCGTTTGCCGCGATTGACCTGGCCCGCGGTGAGCGGTCGCACGTATCAGGTTTTCGGCGGAACCAATCTTTCCTCCATGGCACTGATGACCAATGTGCCCGGAACATTCCCTGAAGTAGAATGGCTTTCACCCATTTCGGCGACTGAACCGGCACAGTTTTTCCGCGTCGAATCAACGCCCGCTCCTTAAAAATTTTGAGGGATGCCGCAGCTTTCGTCGTATAAAAGTCTGTGAAAATGGACAAACCATCGGATCAATCCGCGGATGCGGCACTGAATCGAACCCTTCGAAGCTGGAAGGTGGAAACGCCGTTTCCACCGCGATTCAACGAGCAGGTCTGGAAACGGGTCGCGGCGGCGGAAGCGGCGATTGCCGAGACGTCGCCATGGAAAGCAGCGCGACTCTGGCTGGAACAACTGACCCTGAAGCCGGTGTTTGCGGCAACCTACGCCATCGCGTTGGTCGTGCTCGGAATCGCAGGCGGCGCCTGGCATGCGCAGTTGTCGGATGAACAGGAGGCGCGTTCCATGAGCACGCGTTACGTCCAAATGGTCGATCCGTATCAGATGCCGCGCCATTGATGAAACGTTCCTGGATTATTCTCGTTGGCGGACTGCTGCTCGCGGTTCTGGCTTACGGCGGCGTGTTTGCATGGCGCGAATCTCAACGGCTTACTGCACATCAAAAATCCGCGCCTGAACTGGCCTGGCTTAAAAGCGAATTTCAAATTCCGGACCAGGAATTCGAGCGGATTCAGTCGCTGCACTTCGCCTACGCCGCCGCGTGTGCGGAACGCTGCCGTCAGATCGATGCAAAGAACGCGGAACTGCGCGGTCTGCTGGCGACGTCCGACACCGTCACCCCCGCGATCGAACAGGCCATTCAAGATGCCGCGCAACTTCGCGCAGGCTGCCACGCGGACATGCTCCGGCATTTTTATGAAGTTCGACAAAGCATGCCGCCGGAACAGGGAAAACGTTACTTCGAATGGGTGACCGCCCGCACCTTCGGTTCGGAACATCAAGGCATGATGTTTTCGTCTCCTTCAGCGGACTCTTCCGTCGCGCATGAACACCACGCCCGGTGAGATTCAGGACCGTGCGGACATGGCCCGTCTCGCTGGGGGCGACGACGACGCGCTCGATGCCCTCATGTCCCGTCATTCGGAGCGGCTGTTTCATTATTTGATCCGGGTGCTTCACGATGAATCGGAGGCCGCCGATCTCGCGCAGGAAACATTTACGCGAGTGTATCTGAACCGGACGAAGTTCAAATCCAGCCACCGTTTCTCCACGTGGCTTTACACCATTGCCACCAATCTCGCCCGCGACAGACAACGCTGGCTGACGCGGCATCGACAGGTCTCGCTCGACGCGAGCTCCGAATCACAATCCGATTTGAAGGAAATTCTTCCGTCACAGGAAAAGTCTCCGGATGAAACCCTGGCGCAACAGGAACGCGTCGCAGCGGTTCGCACCGCGCTTGCCGCACTGCCTGAAGAACTTCGTCTGCCGTTGATCCTTGCAGAGTTCGAGGAACAATCTCATGCCGAGATCGCGTTCGTGCTCGACTGTTCGGCGAAAGCGGTGGAAATGCGGATCTACCGCGCGCGTCAGCAACTGAGGAAAACGCTGGGACAACTCATCGAATCGGAACCCTGAGTGCCGACGGAAAATCAACCACGGATTTACACAGATAAACACGGATGAGTAAGCACCCCTCGATTTGGGGATGAGCGGTTGAGCGATTCGAATCTCACAGTGTGTCGCAGACCAGCCGCAGCAATACAAAACCATCCAGGACGGGGAATTTGCTGAACGCACTGAACTCTGTTTTCAAGAAATCTGCGATCGGAAAGGAATCTGAACTTCCAACCTTAAACGCCCATCCAACCTCGAATCTCATCCGTGTTATCCGTGTTCATCCGTGGTTGAAAAGTTTTCGGCAAAATTTTTGAGGGGAAAAACGAACTGAAACGTATAATCACTGTCGCTGACAAAAATACCTTTATGAAATTGATTCGAAATCTCTCCCTCGCCGTCGCCGCGTTTTCGCTCGTCGCAGGTCCTGTGGCCGCGGTTGCCGCTGACACCAAGAAGCCGGAAGTGCGTCCTTACAAACTCGAAACCTGCGCGGTCTCCGGCGAAAAGCTGGGCGACATGGGCAAGCCCTACGTCTTCGAATACGAGGGCCAGGAAATCAAACTCTGCTGCAGGAGCTGCAAGAAGGGTTTCGACAAGAATCCGAAAAAGGTGCTGAAGGAAATGGCTGAGGCTGAAAAGAAGGCGGCAAAAGCCGGAAAGAAAGCCGAGAAGGCAGCGGAAAAAGACAGCCACGCCGGCCACAATCATTAATCAAAACCAATCAAAAACTGGCCGGAAGAAGCCAACAGACGTTGAGCACACAGTTCCGGTCAATGGCAGAATGACACCATGAAAACGGCGCTGGCCTTTGTTTGCAGCCTGTTGATCCTCTGGACGCAGTTCGTCCAGGCCGGGACATCAGGAGCCGGCGTGGTGAGTTCAGCACCGTCCTGCTGCTGTGCGACGAGCTGCTGTTCTGCCGATATCCCCCAACCGGGGCCGCAACCCGTTTCTGCGGCTCCCGGTTTCTCTTTCTCCAAGAACCTGCTGCCGGCACAGATGGGCGTGGTTCTGGTCTGGATTCTGCCGGCGGCGCCTGTTTCCCCCTTCTCCGTTTTTCCTGAGGCGCATCTCCCTTCCGAAAGCGCTCCGCTTTACGACTGGACCTGCGCCCTTCTGATCTGACTCCGCCGCATTGAACGCCCGCAGTGTGTACGCACAGGTGCATTGCGGGCCGGATGGGCGACTGTGCTTCCGAGTCAGATCACCATGAAACCGATTTCAGTCATTTTAACATTCTGTTTGCTCGCGCCATGGCTTCAATCCCTGCGCGCGGAGGAAACAAATTCCAATTCAGGAACGCCAGCTGTCCTGCTCTCCAGCAACGCGGTCGTCATCAGCGCTGATTTCCTGAACGAACTCTTCGAACACATGCGGACCAATCATCCCGCCCTGCGCGCCGCGTTCTCCCGAACGAAGGCCGCCGAAGCGAACATCGGAACGATCCGAACCTGGGACGATCCGATGCTCAGCGTGGGAGGAATGGCCGCTGAACGCATGATGCGGAGAAACGACGGCGACCTGATTTACGGCGTCGATCAGAAGATCCCGCTTTTTGGAAAACCGGGGGCCGAACGCCGCGTGGCCGCTGCCGAAGCGTCCGTCGAAGCCGCCCGTTTGGAATACCAGTTCCAGCAACGTCGGGCCGCGTTCGCGCAGGCAGCCTTCCGCGCCGCGCTTGCGAACGAAACGGTATCCATTGGTGAAGAGGATCTGGCCTGGCTCGATCTGATGCGGCGCACGATCGATTCAAAATATGAATCCGGCCAGGCAACGCTCGTGGAGGTCATCCAGCTCAGCAACGAACAGGAACGCCGCGCAACCGCGCTCCAGACCGAACGCGACCAGCTCCGGCACGAAATGGTCACATTGAACCGATTTCTGAATCGCGATCAGCAGGCTGCCTGGCCGCGGCTGCTGTTGCCTGAACCCGGTCCCGCGATCGCGTTCAATCAACGCCTGGTGGAATTCGCGATCAAATACGAACCCAAGGTCCGACTCATCCGCGAAGAGATCCGGACCGCGGAAGCTTCAGTGGATGTCGCAAAGCGGAATCGTTACCCCGACGTGAGCGTGGGGCTTGAGGCGCGGAATTACACCGGCAACGGCAGTTTCCGCCAGGGAATGTTCGTGGTCAGCTCCAGTCTTCCCTGGGTGAACACACGCAAGTATCGCAACGAAGTGAAGCGTGAACGCGAAAGACTTTCCGCAGCGGAACATGACCTCGCCGACTACCAGGCGGAGCTTCGCGAAGAGGTGCACCTGCTCACCGTAAAAATCGACGCCGCCCGCCGTGAATCGTTGTTGTATCGCGACCAGATCATTCCCCGCACCCGCGCCGCCCTCGAAACAATTCGCGCCAACTGGGAAGCCAATCGCGCCAGTGTTCGCGATCTGCTCGAAGCCAGACGGATGCTTCTCGAAGCACGGCTCATGTATGCACGTGCCGTCGCGGAACAATACGAAATGATGTCCGACCTCGTCCTTTGCTGCGGTCTTGGCGACCTCAGCGCACTTGAAATGCTCGCAAACGCCGACGCATCGGCCGCCCCCTCGATTTCCGAATCACCGAAATAAACAACCATCAACACACACCTATGAAATTCATCGCATCAAAGATTCACTGGATCGGACTCATCCTGCTCATCGGCTTCACCGCCGCTGCCGCCGGACTTTACTTCGACACACCGTCGGCTCCGAAAAAGAAAGCGGCGCCAGTTGCCACAACCAAGGTGGGCGACATGACATCGCATGCCGGATGCAATCATCACGGCGCGAATGCAGGTGCTGAACACGGCGGCTGCAGCATGGCAACGGATGGATCTGAATCCGACGGCTGCTGCGGTGGCAAATCCAAATCGTTGAATCTGGTTCTGCCCGCCGGCCATCCGCCGGTGGAAGGTTACACGGTCGCAACAGAATCGGATCCGCATGCCCACTGCAATCACGGCGCGGGTCCGGAAAACGCGGATTCAAACACCGCCATTCATCCATGAAATTCCTTCGAGCCAGCGTCATCCTCGGTGTCATCGCCACTTTGCTTGCCGGGGCGATGTTAACCGGATGCGGAAAATCCGAGTCCGCCTCCGGTGCAGCAAAGGGAGAAGCGAAGTTCCATTGCCCGATGCATCCGACCTACACGAGCGATCGTCAGGGTGATTGTCCCATCTGCGGCATGAGCCTCGTTCCAATCGGCGGCGGCGCAAGCGATTCGGCGGCGGGAATTCCCGGACGCGTGGCCATCGTGTTGTCGCCGGAAAAACGGCAGCTCATCGGTCTGATGCTCTCGACGGTTGAAAAGCGTTCCCTCGTTTCGTTCGTGCGCAGTCCGGGCGTCGTGACACACGACGAAACACGATACGCGCGCATCGCGCCGCGATTTGGCGGATGGGTGAGATCGCTCCAGGTGAACTTCACCGGCCAGACCGTGAATGCGGGCGATCCGCTGTTCACGGTTTACAGCCCCGAACTGTTCACCGCACAAACGGATTACCTGCTGGCGTGGCGGAATGTGCAGTATTCGAGCAACAGTCCTGCAGCGCAGAAAAACTCCGCGGAACAATTGCTCGCGACAGCGCGGCGAAAACTGGAACTGCTGGAAGTCGGCGCTTCGGAAATTCGCGCGCTGGAGGATCGCGGTCGTGCGGTTGATGAAATCCAGGTGCGCGCGCCGATCTCCGGTCACGTGATCACCAAAACCGCTGTGCTCGGCCAGGCGTTCAACTCGGGCGAAATGCTCTATGAGATTGCGGACCTTTCGCATCTTTGGATTCGCGCCGCAGTGCATGAATCAGATTTGCCGCTGATCCGCGTGGGCCAGAAGGCGCGAATCGTTTTCACCAGTCTGGGCAACAAGGCGTTTGAAAGTGCCGTAACCTTCATCGACCCGCACCTCAATCCGCAAACTCGGCGCGGAGAAGTGCGCCTTGAACTGGACAATCCCGAACATCTGCTTCGTCCCGAAATGTGGGCGAACGTCGAATTCGAACTTCGCGGCGATGACGTCCTTTCCGTCCCGGCCAGCGCGGTCATCGACACCGGCACGCGTTGGATCGCGTTCGTCGATGCGGAGAAGGATCACCTGGAACCGCGCGAGGTGAAGATTGGCCGGCGCACGGACGATTACTTCGAGGTTCTCGACGGGTTGAAAGAAGGCGAGAAAGTCGTCACCCGCGCACTTTTCCTGATCGATTCCGAAAGCCAGTTGAAGGCAGCGATCGCCGGAATGACCGCCGGAGAGCACGAACATTGAAACGCCGAGGCACCAAAATGCAAAGCCGCCACCATCCCCAATGTCATCCACTCCCTCTCCTCCATTCGGAATGGAGGAGAGGGCTGGGGAGAGGAGGAGAGCCAACCTGTTCGCAGCTCCGCAAAGCTCAACAATCCTCCTATCTTGCACGCCATCGTAATTGGCTCGGCTTGAGCCCATCCTCTCCCCTTCCCTCTCCTCCGTTTCACGGAGGCGAGGGGGAACGTCTCCAGCGCCTGGCATGCAATGTCGGTATGAAGTTTCTTCACCGCCCGGATGTTCTGAACGTTGTGTTCGATTTCTGACATGGAAACCCAACCTTCCCATCAGCACGCGCATCGCGACTCGCTCATCGAACGCATCATCGAATGGAGCGCGCGGAACAAGTTCATGGTGTTCATGCTCACCGCCGCGCTGTTCGTCGGCGGTGTGTATTCAATGCGGAACACGCCGCTGGATGCGATCCCCGATCTCTCGGATGTTCAAGTCATCGTCTTCACGCAATGGGAGGGACGCAGCCCGAATCTGGTCGAAGATCAGATCACCTATCCCATCGTCACCCGCCTTCTGAGCGCGCCGAAAGTCCGGGTGGTGCGCGGTTATTCGTTCTTCGGCTATTCGTTCGTTTACGCGGTGTTCGAAGATGGCACCGACATTTACTGGGCGCGTTCCCGCGTGCTCGAATACATGCAGGGTCTCGCAGGAACATTGCCGTCTGGAGTCACGCCAACGCTCGGACCCGACGCCACGGGTGTGGGTTGGGGTTTTCAATACGCACTCGTGGATCGCAGCGGCAAAAACGACCTCGCACAACTCCGCTCGTTCCAGGACTGGCACCTGCGTTACTGGCTGCAAAGTGTCGATGGCGTTTCGGAAGTCGCCACGTTCGGCGGATTCGAAAAGCAATACCAGGTGGAAATCGATCCGGACAAACTGACCGCCTACAACATTCCGTTGCCAACGATCGTCTCCGCCATTCGCAACGCAAACAATGACGTCGGCGGCCGTGAACTGGAGCGTTTCGGATCGACCTACCTCGTCCGAGGCAAAGGCTACATCCAATCGCTCGACGATCTCCGGCTTGTTGCTGTCGGCGCCACGGCAGACGGAACGCCAGTGCTGTTGCGCGATGTCGCCCGGAATATTTCCGTCGGACCGGAAATGCGGCGCGGTGCCGGTGACCTGAACGGCGAAGGAGAAACTGTCGGCGGAATCGTCGTCGTTCGTTATGGCCAGAATGTTCTTCAGGTCATCGACCGCATCAAAGCCCGGCTGGAGGAATTGAAACCTTCACTGCCGGAAGGCGTGGAAGTGGTGATTTCCTACGATCGTTCCGAACTGATTCGAAAATCAATCAGCACACTCACCAACACGATTGTCGAGGAATCGATCATCGTCGCCATCATCATCATTATCTTCCTTCTCGACTTTGGCGGCGCCACACGGGCGATCGTCACACTGCCCATCGCCGTCGCGCTGGCGTTCATTCCGATGTATCTGATGGGGCTCACAGCGAACATCATGTCGCTGGCCGGCATTGCCATTTCGATCGGCGTCCTGACGGATGAAGCCGTCGCGATGGTGGAGAACGTTCACAAACGGCTGGAGCACGCGCCGCCCGGACTCACGCGCGCGCAACGGCAGGAAATCATCATCTCCGCATGCAAACAGCTCGGAAAACCGCTGTTCTTCGCACTGCTCGTGATCACCGTCAGCTTCATGCCGGTATTCACGCTGGAGGCGCAGGAAGGCCGGCTGTTCAAACCGCTAGCATTTACGAAAACATTCACGATGGCCTGCGCGGCGTTTCTGTCGATCACACTCGGGCCCGCGTTGATCGCACTGATGACCGGTTCCAAGGTGATTCCCGAACATCGCCATCCAATCAGCCGATTTCTGCACCGAATCTATTATCCGTGGGTCAGCGCGTTGATGCGCCGGCGCTTTCTTTCCATCGCGATCGCCATCATCGCAATCGGCTCCTCCATTCCTCTCTACAAGAAGCTCGGCTCGGAATTCATGCCGCCGATCAACGAAGGCACGATTCTCTACATGCCGACGACGTTGCCGACGATTTCCATCACTGAAGCGACCCGCCTGATGCAGATTCAGGATCGCATTCTGAAACAGTTTCCTGAAGTGCTGTCCGTACACGGAAAAGCGGGACGCGCTGAGACCGCGACTGATCCCGCGCCGATGGAAATGTTCGAAACCGTCGTGCAGCTCAAGCCGAAGAATGAGTGGCGCAAAATGGATCAGCACCGGTGGTATTCGAGCTGGGCGCCGGACGGATTGAAATCCGTTCTCCGAAAAATCTGGCCCGATTCACGCGCGATTTCCTGGGACGAACTGATCGCTGAAATGGATCAGGCACTCACGATTCCCGGGCAGGTCAACGCCTGGACGATGCCGATCAAGGCACGCATCGATATGCTCAACACCGGCATTCGCACGCCGGTTGGAATCAAGATTTTCGGATCCGACCTCAAGGAAATCAGCCGTCTCGGCGAACAGGTTGAAGCCGTCCTTCGCGACGTGCCCGGCACGCGAAGCGTTTATTCCGAACGCACCATCGGTGGATTCTACCTCGACATCATTCCGAACCGTGCCGAGATCGCACGCCACGGATTGAACGTCGAGGACGTGCTGATGATGGTTGAAACAGCGATTGGCGGCATGTCGATCGATCGCACGTTCGAAGGCCGCGAACGCTATTCGATCAACGTTCGTTACAGCCGCGAGTTTCGCGATGATCCGGAGAAATTGAAACGCGTTCTGGTCCCGATCGGAACGGCAGGGGGGAAAGGGAGCGGCGGGGAAAAGGAGATGGGGGCAACAGCGCTGGCCACTGCGTCAACTGCGGTCCGTCAGGTGCCGCTGGGACAACTCGTGGATATTCATGTAACGAGCGGGCCGCCGTTGATCAAAAACGAGGATGGTGCGCTCACGGGCTGGGTGTATGTGGATGTCGCAGACCGCGACATCGGGAGCTACGTGAACGAAGCGAAGGAAATCGTTTCGCAGAAGATCGAACGGGCCGGATTGCTTCCTGCAGGTTACCGCCTTGAATGGACCGGTCAGTATGAATACATGCTCCGCGTGCGCGAACGGTTGAAGGTGGTCGTGCCGCTCACGCTCGCGCTTATCTTTGTGCTGCTTTACCTGAACTTCAAAAGCGTCGGCGCCACGTTCATCATTCTGCTTTCCATTCCATTCGCCATGACGGGCAGCATCTGGATTCTTTGGCTGCTCGATTACAATCTCAGCATTGCGGTGTGGGTGGGAATCATCGCGCTCGCCGGACTCGCCGCGCAGACCGGCACGGTCATGATCATCTACCTCGACGAAGCGTTTCACGCCTATCAGCGCGCGGGCTGGATGAAAACGCAGCACGATCTGTTTGAAGCCATCACCTACGGCGCCGTCCAGCGCGTGCGCCCGAAACTGATGACCGTTGCGACGACGATACTGGGATTGATCCCCGCAATGTGGGCCACCGGTGCAGGCGCGGAAGCGATCCAACGCATCGCTGCGCCAATGATCGGCGGCTTGATCACATCCACAATCCTGACGCTCGAAATTGTTCCGGCCATTTACTCACTCTGGCGCAGACGCCAGATCCAGTGGGTGAAGGGAACGCCACCGCCTCGAAAGAGCTGGAGCGAATTGAGCCAGCGATTCATCGAACTCGAAAAGCAAGAGCACGGTTCAATCACGGCCGCGCCTTCAAAGGTTGAATCGGAGTCGCCAGCGTCAGCATCAGCATCAGCTCCACAAGGCAAAAATCGCGGACTTCTTCGCATCGTCTTTTTCGCTCTGTTGATCGCCGTCGCAGTTGCGGGTTGGTTTGCATTCACAAAAAGCCGATCCGCATACGACGGTTCCACCGCGCCCGCAGTGGAAAGTCCGGCGAAACCTGACGATGCCGCGATTGAACCGGAATTGCCGCCAATCGAACTCTCCTCGGAACAACGTCAGCGCGTGGAAGAATTTCTTCGCGTTGCGGACGCGGTGACGAGCGCGCTCGCATCCGACGATCTTCAGGCCTACAACGCGGCACAGGCAACCATTCCTCAGGCATTGAATCAGACGCGGGAGACGTTCGCAGCAGATCATCCCTGGACTCCCCTGCTCCAACGGATTGCGGACAGTCCGCTTCAGAACGCGGGCGATTTGTCCGATGCGCGCGCGGCGTTCATTCCGTTCAGTTCTGCTGTGGTTGAATTCACCCGTGTCGCACGCAGGCAGACGGAGCTGGATGTGAAAGTATTCCGCTGTCCCATGGCGCCAAAACCGGGCTTCTGGATTCAGCTCAAAGGTCCGCTTCGCAATCCTTACTTCGGCGAGGAAATGCTCGACTGCGGCGTCGAAGTGGCGCGCTGATTGAAACCGGATTTCTTTCGCGACTCCGTCATTCCATTGTGAACCATCCGTGGTTGATTTCGCTTCTGCCGACACTCCGTCGCGAACACAATTCGCAACGCCAACTTGCCAGAACCGCAAACTTCATCGACTATCCACGCTGTCCCGGCATCGCCGCAACAATCGATGAGCGCAGTTTCGTCAGCATCACGGAAAGAAAACCAGCCGAGCCGAAGCGACGCTGGAAAAAAAGTCAATTTCAGCGAAAGCGCTGCGTGGCGCGACGTTGGCGCCGGCTGGCAACCGTTGTTCGGAAGCTTCCGCGGCGTCGGTTACTCCATCGAATGGCACGATTTCCTCGCGAAACGCGAATTCGACTGGGCGGCCAGTTTTCATCCAGGCTCAGTCGAGCTTTGCCTGAATCTCGAAGGAACCGGTTTCGTTGAAGGACGCGGCGGCAAGACGGAGTTTACTCCCGGCAGCGCCGGATTTTATTTCCGTGAGAACGAACCGCTGAAAGCCAAACGGAAAGCGGGCGAACGTCATCAGTTTCTGACAGTCGAGTATTCCTGCCCCTTCCTTGCGAAACATCTGGCCGGCACCGAAGCCACGCTGCATCCAACCGTCCGCGCCGCCATTGAAGGTCGATCGCCCGAATCCGTTTCCGGGGTCATCACCAAGCTCACCGCCGCACAACAGCAGATCATCGCCACATTGCGTCAACCGCCCGTTTATCCTGCCGCGCAGGCCGTCTGGTATCAGTGCAAGGCGCTCGAGCTCGCCGTCACGTTCTTCCTTCAACCGCCGCCGGAGGAGGAAATGTTCTGCACCCGCCAGCAACGCCTCGCCCAGGAACGTGTCGAACAGGTGATCTTCCTTCTGAAACAGGATCTCGCTGAACCGCCGTCCCTTGAAGAACTCGGAAAGAAGATCGGTTGCAGTCATTTCTATCTCAGCCGGATTTTTTCGAATCACACCGGCAAGACGATCACGCAGTATTTGCGACAGCTTCGAATGGAACGCGCTGCGGAACTGCTTCGATCGGGCGAATACAACGTGACCGAGGCCGCGCTCGAAGTCGGTTACGCCAGCCCCAGCCACTTCAGTCAGGCGTTTCACGAAACCTTCGGCTGCTGTCCGGGTCTCTATCCGCTCAAGACACCAACGCAGCAGCGCTGAACATTTGTTGCCAAACGCATTGGCAATCCTCCGACGATAATCTGCAAACGCGCGGCGGCAGTGTCGGCAGCGGCTCTTTACTTTCTGCCGCCATGAGTCCTTCTCTAACTCGATCGATTTCAGCGTTGGTAATGGCGCCCGGCGCTGCGGCAATGGCACAAGACACGGCAAATACGCCGCCGCCCGCGTCCACCGGAACCAATGCCCCAAGCCAGCTGCCCGACGTTGTGGTGGAAGGACAGAACGATCCTTACAAGCCGGAAGCAGTCGCTTCTCCGCGTTACACCGAACCGGTGCGCGACATCCCGCAGACAATCACCGTGGTGCCGCAAGCGGTGATTCAACAACAGGGAGCGACAACATTGCGTGACGTGTTGCGCAACACGCCCGGCATCAGCATGCAGGCCGGTGAAGGCGGCGGCGGTCTGCCCGGCGACAATCTTTCAATCCGCGGTTTTTCCGCGCGCAGCGACATTTTCGTGGATGGCATCCGCGATTTCGGCGCCTACTCACGCGATCCGTTCAATCTCGAACAGGTGGAAATTGTGAAAGGCCCTTCCTCCGCGACGACAGGTCGCGGATCATCGGGCGGTTCCGTCAACCTCGTCAGCAAGACTCCGAAACTTGATCGCTTCTACAGCGGCTCGCTCGGTTTCGGCACGGATGATTACAAGCGCACGACAGTGGACCTGAACCAGCCATTGAAGGACCTCGGACTCGAAAGCGCCGCGGTGCGCTTGAACGGCATGTGGCACGATGCGGAAGCGCCGGGTCGCGATGTGGTTGAAGAGAGCCGTTGGGCGTTGGCGCCGTCGCTGGCATTTGGATTGGGAACACCCACCCGTCTCACGCTCAGTTATTTTCACATGACCCAGGACAACGTTCCGGACTACGGAATTCCCTGGGTTCCCCTCAACACCAATCCGGATCTTGAACAGTATTCCAACGATGCGCCGCCGGTCAGCTACCGGAATTTCTACGGCCTGAAAGGTTACGATTTCGAGGATATCCAGACCGATGTCGTCACGGCGCAGGTCGATCATGATTTTACCGATTCGCTTCGCCTGCGACAGGTGTTCCGTTACGGACGAAACTATCGCGACTCCGCCATCACCGCGCCCCGCTTCACCAGCGTAAACACCAGCACGGACATCAACCGTCAGTTGCAGCGGCGCGAAATGGAGAATGAAATCTTTTCGAGCCAGACCGATCTGCGAATCGATCTGGAACATGGACCGGTCGAACAGGCGATTGTCACCGGACTGGAACTGACGCGCGAACTGCAGAAAAACCGCAACTCCGCGCAGACCGCCAACCAGCCGACCACCGATCTGTTCAATCCGAATCCGAACGATCAACCCCTTGGCCCGATGCCGCCGATCACGGGAATTCCCAGTAAAGCCCAGGCGGACACCATCGCCCTGTATGCATTCGACACGATCAAGCTGGGCTCCATGGTGGAACTCAGCGGCGGCGTGCGCTGGGATCACATGGAAGCGGATTTTCGCAGCTCGACGAACCGCTTTGAGCGGACCGACGACATGATCAGCTGGCGCGCCGGCATTGCCTTCAAGCCGGTGGAACGCGGAACGATTTATTTCGGCTACGGCAGCTCCTTCAATCCGTCGATCGAAGGCAACACCGGCCTCACGCTTTCAGGCGCCACCAACAACGTGAACAGCGCCAACCTCGATCCCGAGGAAACGCGCAGCTTCGAACTCGGAACGAAATGGGAGTTTTTCGACAACCGCCTGCTCGTTGGCGCGGCACTGTTCCGAACCGAAAAACACAACGCCCGCACACAGACCACGACATCGGATGTGGTCACGCTGAACGGCGAACAGATCGTGGAAGGTGTCGAGTTGAGCATCGCTGGAAGCATCACGGAAAACTGGCGCGTGATGGGCGGATACGCCTACATGCAGAGCGAAATCCGCCAGTCGAACAACGATTCCGAAACGGGTGCTGAATTCGGGAACACGCCGGAACACTCATTCAACATCTGGACCACCTACTCGTTCTGGAAACTTGAAATCGGCGGTGGCGTCCAATACGTCGGCGAACGTCTGAACAACAACAGCGCCAACGCCAACGTCCGCCGCGCGCCGGATTACTGGCTCTTCGATGCGATGGCCACCTACAAGGTCACCGACAACGTTTCGCTGCAGCTGAACGTTTACAACATCGGCGATGAGAAATACATCGACCGTCTCGGTGGCGGACATTTCGTTCCCGGACGCGGACGCTCCGCTGTTCTGGCTGCAAACTTCTCCTTCTGAACACCCCATGCTGATCAACATTCCAAACGTCCTGACACCGGAACAGGTTGCTGAAGCGCGAAAAATCCTTGAAGCCGCCGAGTGGATCGACGGCAAGGTGACCGCTGGCTATCAATCGGCGAGAGCCAAGGACAACATGCAGATTCCGGAAGGTCATCCCGCTGCGCGTCAGGTCGGGGAAATGATTCTGAAAGCGCTGAGCGGCAATCCGCTGTTTCTCTCGGCCGCCATTCCAGCCCATGTGTTTCCACCTCTGTTCAACCGCTATTCGGGCGGACAGTCGTTCGGCACGCATGTGGACAATGCCATCCGCCAGATTCCCGGCACGCCGCATCGCATCCGCACCGACCTGTCCGCGACGTTGTTCTTTGCGGAACCGAGCGAGTATGACGGCGGCGAACTTTGCGTCGAGGACACCTATGGCGTTCACAGCGTCAAACTGCCGGCCGGCAGCATGGTTCTCTACCCCTCCACCAGCCTGCATCACGTCAAACCTGTGACACGCGGAGCCCGGCTTTGTTCCTTCTTCTGGCTGCAGAGCATGATTCGCGACGACAGCCAGCGTTCGATTCTTTTCGATCTCGATCTGGCCATTCAGCGGTTGTCGAAGGATCATCCGAATCATCCTTCCGCCGTTCAATTGACAGGTGTCTATCACAATCTCCTGAGGCAATGGGCGGAAGTCTGAAACGGATCGGTCACTCATGAGCTTCCGGAAAATCATCTTCTGGCTCCACCTCATCGCAGGTGTCGTGGCCGGAATCGTCATCGCCATCATGTCGTTCACCGGCGCGGTGTTGGCGTTCGAAAAGGAAATCATCGCCTGGGCAGAACGCGATTCACGAACGGTTCCATTGCCACATTCCACCGACGCTGTTCCGCTGGACGACATCGTCGCCAAAATTCGCGAGGAAAAGCCGGAGGCACGTCCCTCAACGATCACTGTTCAACGAAATCCGGAGTCTGCCGTGATGCTGGGCTTCGGACGCACCAACTCCGTTTACGTGAACCCCTACACCGCGGAGATCCAACCGCCATCGGGTACCGGTATGCGGAGCTTCATGCAGACGATGATCAGCTGGCATCGTTATCTCGGACGTGCCAATGATCAACGCGCCACAGGCAAGGCCATCACCGGCGCGTGCAATGCCGCCTTTCTGGTTCTGGCGGTGACGGGCATTTATCTCTGGTGGCCGCGCAAATGGAACCGCGGCGCATTTCGCGCAGTAGCGGTGTTCAGCCTCAAGCTTCGCGGCAAGGCCCGCGATTGGAACTGGCACAACGCCGTCGGTTTCTGGACCGCACCGATTTTGATTGTTCTGACCGCAACGGCTCTTCCGATTTCATATCGCTGGGCCGGAGATCTGATTTACAAAATGACCGGCACAACGTCCCCGCAGAATGCCGGTCCGGGTGGAATAACGGCGCCCGCAGTTGAAATTCCGACTCCGCCCGAAGGTGCGAAGCCGTTGAAACTTCAGGAACTGCTCGGCAACGTTCAGCGCGAGTTTCCGAACTGGAAAGAGATTACGTTCCGCATGGGTGGCCCGGGGGGGCGTGGTGGAACTGGGGAACGCAGGTCGGGAAGCCGCGAGGGTGCGACGGAGGCTTCCCGATCTGAGATCTCAGCCACAAATGCGGTTGCATCCGCTGCAAGTCCTGGAAGTCGGGAACGAGGCGAAGGTGGTTCTCGTGAAGCCGGCGGACGTTCCAACCGGGCTCCGCAGCCCGTGTCGATCACTCTCAAGGAAAAAAATGCCTGGCCGCTCTTCTCCGCAGTGCAACTGACGCTGGATCCTTTCACCGGCGCAGTGTTGCGCAAGGAAACCTACAGCGATCAAAACCTCGGCCGACAGGTGCGTTCATGGACTCGCTATCTTCACACGGGCGAAGCATTGGGCGTGGTTGGTCAGCTCGTCGCCGGCGTGGCCTCGCTGGTTTCGCTGCTGCTCGTCTGGACCGGATTCGCCCTCACCTGGCGCCGATTCTTCAAGCGCAAAGAAACCACTGCGACGACGTCGTGACGCTCTGGCAATTGTATGCCGTTCGCCCTGTCGCGCTGGCCGCGTACCATTTTTCCCGTGGCCAGTGCGTATCCAACCACGGTTGAACACAAACGAACACGAGCCGGATCTCCATGTCTTGAGATGCGCTTCTTCTGATTCCGCGCCCAATCCAGACTTGAATCCGAAGTTTCGCCCATTGAAACTCTCGCGCGCATGAACCGCATCGTTGAACGCTTTGCCCGGCTGAAGCGCGAACAGAAAAAAGGCTTCGTCGTTTATATTGGCGCCGGCGATCCACATCTCGACGCCACGCGCCAGCTGGCAGTTGCCTTCGACAAAGCAGGCGTGGACGTGCTCGAACTCGGCGTTCCGTTCAGCGATCCACTCGCCGACGGGCTGGTGAATCAACTCGCAGCTCAACGCGGCCTCGAATCCGGTACCACGCCGCCCAAGGTTCTCGAAACGGTTTCCGACATCCGCCGCGAGTCACAGGTCCCGATCGTTCTCTACATCTATTTCAATCTTATTCACAAGGTGGGCCTGGAACGGTTCATCCAGGACGCCGCCAGCGCGGGAGTCGATGGCCTGCTCGTCCTCGATCTTCCCCCGGAGGAAAGCGCGAATTACGAAGCGCTGATGCAAAAGGCCGGTCTGTGTCCGATTTATCTCGTCGCGCCGACCACGCCGGAGAATCGCATCGAATTCATCGTCAAACGCGGAGCCGGATTCATTTATTACGTGTCGCGCGAAGGTGTCACCGGCATGCAGCAAAAGATTTCGGACACGATCGCGTCTATGACCGCAAAGATCCGCGCGCACACCGATCTCCCGATCGCCATTGGATTCGGCGTCTCCACGCCGGACCAGGCGAAGACCGTTGCGAGCTACGGCGACGCGGTCGTGGTGGGCAGCGCGATCGTGAATCAAATTGCCGAACACGGAAAATCGCCCGAGCTGGTCCAGCGCGTCAGCGCTTTTGTGAAATCGCTCGGTGATGCGGTGAAAGCGAATTGAGGAGCCGCAGATGAAACACGGATGGGAACACAGGTAAATTCAAAGCGGAATGAACTCCTGAATCTGTGCAAATCTGTGTTTCATCTGTGGCCTGAATAACCATTCCCCATGAAAACCAAAACTGACCCCAAGGATCGTTTCGTCATCATCATGGCCGGCGGACGCGGCGAGCGTTTCTGGCCTGTCAGCCGCGAAAAAACGCCCAAGCAACTGATCAAATTGCTCGGCAAAAAATCGTTCCTTCAACAGGCCGTCGAGCGCGTTCTGCCGGTCGTGCCGCTCAAAAACGTTTTCATCATCACCAACGCCGCCCAGGCGCCTGAGGTCCGCAAGCAGCTTCCAAAACTTCCGAAGGACAACGTCATCGCCGAACCGATTGGGCGCGACACCTGCGCCGCCGTCACCTTGGGCGCCGCCATTGTTGGAGCACGTTCCACCACCGGCGTCATGGCGGTGTTGCCGGCCGATCACGTGATTCCCGAGGAAAAGAAATTTCAGCAGGTGTTGTCAGACGCCTTCGATCTCGCGAGCCGCGGCCAGGCGATTGTCACGATCGGCATCAAGCCAACCGAGCCTGCGACGGGTTACGGTTACATCCGCGTTGGCGAACCGTTGCCTCCGCCTGCCGGTGTGAAGGCTTACAAGACGGTTTTCCATCGCGCGGAACAGTTCGTCGAGAAACCGAACTTCGAGAAGGCCACCGAATATCTGAACAGCGGCCAGTATCGCTGGAACGCCGGCATGTTCATCTGGAGCTTCGTCACCATCACCGAGGCGCTCCAGAAACATCAGCCGGAAATGTACGAAGCCTGCCAGCGCTGGTTTAAAGCCGCCGCCCAACCGGCCAAACTCACCAAAGTGCTTGCAAAGGAATATCCGGCGATCACCAAAATTTCGATCGACTTCGCGCTGATGGAAAAGGCGCACAACGTCGTCTGTGCGGACGGTTCATTCGATTGGGACGATCTCGGCGCATGGAACGCATTGGCGCGACACGTCAAATCGGACGCGGAAGGCAATTGCGCGGTCGCGGACTTCATCCATGTCGATGCCGCGCGAAACATCATCTTCGACGCCCGCACGAAAAACCGGACGCCGATCGCGGTCGTTGGCCTCCGTGATTCCATTCTCGTGCAAACCGATGATGCCGTCCTGCTCGCCCACAAGGGCCAGTCGCAAAAGATCAAGGAACTGGTGAAAAAGCTGGGCGAGAATCCCAGGCTGAAGAAACTGGTTTGAACGCTGATTAAACTTCAAGTTCCAAGCCTCAAACTCCAAAGAAATTCCAAGCTTCAAGAATCAACGGCGCCATTCTCATTGGTAATGCGACACCTGCCGCGTAATGCTGATTGGAAGTTGAGATTTGAAGCTTCTTTGGAACTTGGAATTTGATCCTTGGAGCTTGGAACTTCCCCCATGAAACACGTCACCATCCACACCGACGGCGGTTGTGAAGGAAATCCCGGTCCGGGTGGATGGGCGGCGGTGCTTCGTTATGGCGACAAGTGCCGGGAGGTCAGTGGCGCGGAGATCGCCACGACGAACAACCGGATGGAACTGCGCGCGGCGATTGAAGCGCTTCGGGCGCTCAAGGAAGCCTGTGAAGTGACGCTGTTCACCGATTCAGAATATCTGCGCAACGGTATCACCGGCTGGATTCATGGCTGGCGTCGCAACGGATGGCGCACGAAGGACAGGAAGCCGGTCAAGAACAGCGATCTCTGGCAGGAGCTGGATCAGCTCGCCCGGCAACACGTCCTGAAATGGGAATGGCTCAAGGGCCACGCCGGACACAAGGACAACGAGCGTTGCGACGTGCTCGCCAGGCAGCAGATCAGCGAGCTGAGGAAAAAGCATTCCAAGGCTGAATTGAAGCAGGCACTGGAAGCGTTCAAGCAGGGCGAACAGCAGCTTTCCCCTTCCCTGCTCTGATCCAACTTCAGTTCAGCGGAACTCCAAATGGGCTTTTTGATCGGCTCCGTCTTTTGGGGTTACGCCCAGTTGCGAACTTTTGCCAACAGGCGAAATTGGTCGCATGAAGTCACCTCGGGCAAAGGATGCGTTCGAAAAAATTCGTCATGCTCTCCGGATGGACGAACTCTCGCCAGCGGTTCGAAAGGTGATCGTTGGAATTGTCGGAGGTTGCGTGCTCATGGCCGGATTCGCCCTCCTGTTTCTTCCGGGCCCGGCCTTTGTGGTCATCCCACTCGGACTGGCCATTCTCGCCACCGAGTTTGCATGGGCGAAACATTACCTCGACAAGGCCAAAGGCTGGGTTGAGCGCAGCAAGGAAAAATACAAGCGCCGCCGGCAACAACGCCGCGGCACACGCGCGGCGGTTGCCAAATGATCACTCGCGCATCGTGGCCTGCAACACCTGCTTCAGCTGGGCCACGACTTTCTCATGCGCCGCATTCACTTCGGCCTCGGTCAGCGTCCGCTCGGCATTTCGATACGTGAACGCGTAAGCCATGCTCTTCTGCCCGGCCGGAACGTTCTTTCCGCGAAACACATCGAACAGCTCCACAGCCTCAAGATTCGCCGGTTTCGCCTGCTTCACCGCCTGCAGCACGGCGTCGTGCGTGACCGATTCGGCAACGAGCATCGCAACGTCGCGGCGGCTTGACGGGAATGAAGGCAAAGACTTGAACGACTTTGCAGGATTCCGCTTCGAGATCAGCTGATCGAGGTTCAATTCCGCCAGAAACACCGCATCGCGCAGGTCGTATTGTTTCGCCAGCGGCGGCAACAGCTGACCCATTTCGCCCAAAGGCAATTTGCCCAGCTGAATGGTCGCCGATTCCAGGAACAGACCGGTGCTTCCTTCGCGCTTCATGAACACCAGTCCGCGCATGCCGAACTGCTCCAGAAACTCCTCCAGCAACCCTTTCAAATCGTAGATGTCGAACTTCGCATCACGATTGTCGCCGCTCCAGAACAGCGCATTGCGCTGGCCCGTAATGGCAATGGCCACGCGTCGTTCCTCCTTCGTGGCGCCATTGACGGACGAAAATACCCGACCCACTTCGAACAGAGCGATGTCGTAATTCTTCCGGCTGACATTGTGCCGAAGCGAATGAATCAAGCCGGTCAGCAACGTCGGCCGCAGCACGTCCATGTCTGAACTCAGTGGATTCGAAAGCGGCACGAGTTCTTCGCCCGATTTCAAATTTCGGATTTCGGATTTCGGAATGAGCGTCTGGCCCTGGGCTTCGTTCAATCCGAGTCCCGCCAGAATTCGACGCGCCTCGGCAAGCTGATCGTGAAGGGCGTCGTAGGGATGTGATCCAATCGCGCCGCGCGGTGGAGTGGACGGAATTTTATCGACGCCATGCAGGCGTGCGACTTCTTCAATCAAATCCACCTCGCGCTTCAAATCGACGCGGAAACTTGGAATTTCGAACACACCGGAAGCTGCAGCCTTGAGTCCCAGCGCGGTGAGATGTTTTGTTTGTTCTTCCGGAGAAAGATTGGTCCCGAGCAGTTCGTTTGTTTTTTCGAACCGCAGTGAAATCTGCTTCGGCTCGGCCGGCTTCGGATAAACATCGACAACTCCGTCAGCCAGTTCGCCTCCGGCTGTTTCAAGAATCAACTGCGCCGCGCGCTGACCAGCCCAGTCGGCAATGCCGATGTCCGCGCCGCGCTCGAACCGGTAGCTGGATTCGCTTCGAAGCCCGAGTTGCTTGCTGGTGCGTCGGATATTCGTCGGATTGAAGCAAGCGCTTTCGATCAGCACATCGACGGTCTGATCGTTGATCTCTGTGTTCTGGCCGCCCATGATGCCGGCCAGAGCAATTCCTTTCTGCTCGTCAGCGATCAACAGCATCTCGCGGGTCAGTGTTCGTTCCTGTCCATCGAGCGTTTTAAATTTCTCGCCGTCCGCCGCGCGGCGCACAACGATGGTTGGCTTGCCGTCCGCGCCTTTGGCGATCAGGTGATAATCGAACGCATGCAGCGGCTGCCCAATTTCCAGCATCACGAAGTTCGTCACGTCCACCACGTTGCTGATGCTGCGAATGCCGACTTTCTCCAGTGTACTCTTCAACCAGTTTGGACTCGGACCGACCTTCACGCCCTTGATCACGCGGGCCGTGTAACGCGGGCAAAGTTCAGCATCCTCAATACGAACTGACACAAGGTCGGCGGCTTTGAGTTTTGAGGTTTGAGCTTTGAGTTCGGGGATATTGAGAGGATTTCCGGTAAGCGCAGAGATTTCACGGGCGATGCCAATCACGCTGTTCCAGTCGGGCCGGTTCGGCGTCGTCTCAAGGTCGTAAACCACATCACCGCCGCTGCGCCCCAAATACTCGGCAAACGACTGGCCGACCTTTGCGTCTTCGCGCAGAATCAGCAATCCGTCCTCCTTTTTGTGTCCGATTGCTTCCGGATCAATGGCCAGCTCTTCGTGCGAACACATCATGCCGTGCGATTCCACGCCACGGATTTTTCCAACCTTGATGGTGAAGGGTTCCTTGTCACCGGGCTTCATGGGCAGCGAGGCGCCGGGGAGAATCAATGGAACCTTGTCGCCGGCTTTGAAATTCTGCGCGCCACAGACAATCTGCCGCTCGCCTTTGCCATCATTGACACGGCAGAGCGAAAGTTTGTCGGCGTTGGGATGCTTGTCGCGCGTGATGACCTGGGCAACGACGATGCCTTCGAACTCGCCGGCGACCTTCTGAACGCCTTCGACTTCGAGACCAAGCATCGTGAGCCGCTCGGAGAGTTCCTCCGGCGACCAGTTGAAATCGACGTATTGCTTAAGCCAGTTGAGCGTGACTTTCATCGGAGCCGGGACGGTAAACGTCAGGCAATGGCCAGTCAACACGATGCTCCGGGCGCATTGAGCAATCCCCCTCTTTCGTCATCGTTCTCGAATCAATCCGAGGAAGAGACGATTACAGGGAGATGGGCGTCATTCCTCCGAACAACCTTCCGCTTCGGCAGCAGCAATAAATGTTCGGAGCAGTTTGATCCTTGGCTGCGCCAGCAGGCGTGAGGTTCCGAGCAACAGCTGGCCGGGAAGCGAATCCGCGTTTCGTCGCAGCACAGCGAGCGCGTCAGGAAAACGCTGAAATCGTGTGTCGCGGCCGATCTTGCTCACGGTTCTCAAAATCGCTGTGGCACCCAGCTGCTCCAGAATGTCGGCGTCGCGAACGATCGTTCCTTCAATCGTGGTCGGTGTCGCCGATGGCTGATGTGTTCGAATGACTTCAACGACCGCCGGAATCTTCTCTTCCGGAAATCCAAGTCGTTTCAAAATGGAGGGCGTCTCTCGCATCGCATAAGCGACACAATCCCAAGCCGCCAGCGCCGCCAGATCTTCAGGACGATGACCGACAAAGACACCGAGGTCATGCATCCATACCGCCGCGAAGACCACGTCGTCGTCGTACGCTTCATCGGCGCCGATCATCTTTGTGAGTTCATAAAGGCGGGCCTGATGACTGAACTTGTCCACCGGCTTTGCCTGCTCGCGGATGAATTCGATCAGCGCAGTTCGAAACTCATTTGGTTTCATGGAACGACGCGAGTGATAACGGATCAGGTTGCGTTTGGCGACGGAAGTTTTGAAATGGAAGAGGCCGCTGAGGAACGCGCGCGCTCTGACGCGAAGCCGGGCGACTCTATTCACAAATAAAAATGCGAAAAAAACTTCGATCTCTGAAGGGTCTCGCCACGCGCCCGTCTGATTTTACGTATGAAAAAGTTACTCTTAATAGCCGCAGTTCTCGCAGGAGCGGTGACAGCGTCGCAAGCTGGAGTCGATGTCCGCATCGGCATCGGAATTCCCGCGCCGCCTCCAATTGTCATCAGCCGGGCTCCGGCTTATTACCATCCTCCCGTCGTGGTGGCGCCCAGTCTTCCACCCCGGCCCTGGACACCCGTGGTTGTCGTGCCGCCGGCACATCATCACCATCATCATCACGGTTATGCGCCTGCACACAGGCCGGGCTATCGGGTGAAGGCAAATTACTCGAACAACGGACGTCACGAGCGCTACACCTATCGCGAACGCTGGCACTGATTCCAAACTTTCAACCACCGAACCAGCGAGGCCGGGGCTCAAGGGCTCCGGCCTTTTTCTTTAAGTCCGGTCACTCAGAAAAGTTGACCGTGCCGTGCTGTTCGCCTTCACGAACGTGCGGTTGCGTTCCTCGAACATATGCCCGGGCCGCTTCGAACAGGTAGCGGACGCTCTGGAACCCGGATGTTTCCCAGTATTCCGCAAACACAGCCTGCGCGCGGATCAGCACCAGTTCCGGATCATTGACGCCGCCGGGGAACCAGGTCTGATACGACTCCTTCCAAAACTCCGCCGCTTTGTTGCGATCGAAGATCAGCTTCGCCGCCGCGTTCAGTGTGAGGTAACGGCTCATTTCGTCCTGGCAAACGATCAGCACGCGTTCGTCGTTTTCAATTTCCTTCGCCTTTGCGCTGCTTCTGCCGGTGAAGAACCAGATATCGCAATTCGGTTCCACATGCGCGATCACCATCGGTCTTCCGTGAAACGGCGTTTCATTGCCGTGTGTATGAGTTACGAGCAACGCTGTCTCAAATTCGCTCAGCAGCTTCCGGATTTTGTCAACCTGATCATTCATAAAATTCCTCCGACTGGTTTTCTCACCGTCCAACACAGCTTTCACAGGGTCAATTGGGGTCCCTTCTCCTCGGTAGAAAAGATTTCTTGTGAGAAATCTGAAACTGCCGATGGAAAGATCACGGTCCTGTGGTAGGCTGTCTGGCTTTTTAAATGGCTGGAACAAAGGAACCCGATCGCCGGGCCAGCTCACAGGATCAGCTTAGCACCATGAAGTGTCGGTTTGTCGGTTTTCGTCATTTTTTCACCAGTGCAGTTTCGGTCGCGGTTCTTTCCGCGCTTAACGCATTCGCTCAACCTCAACAGGCGTCGCCGCCCAGCGGTCCCCGCCAGTTCCATCGAGGCTCGATCAACCGTGTCGAAGATGTCCCCGCGGGACGCTTTCGAAACCAGCTCGACCGTCTTCGTCCCCAGGCAAAGTATCGCGCCGCCGCCTGGCTTCATAATTTCCATTTCACAGAACTCGATCTCGCGACACTGCACACCGACCCGGACGGAGCCATTTACTACGTCGATGCCTTCACATTGCCCGCCTCTGCGGAAGCTGCGAATTCAGAACCGGTCACAGCCGCGGCGACCGTGCCGGTCACGCCTTTTCCTTCCGGCCTGATCTTTCACAGCAAGCCGGGCGCGCCCAACACGATCTATCTCAACTTCGTTGGAATGACGGTCACTGGCACCGCGTGGAACTCCTCTGAAAAACGAACCTCTTTTCAGGCAGTCGCCTTCAGCATGGACGCGGACTTCACCACCTTCAGCGATGCGGAACAAACCGCGATCCGGCGCATCTGGCAGCGCGTTGCCGAGGATTACGCGCCGTTCGACGTGGACGTCACCACCGAAAAACCGGCGGTGTTCACCGAGCGAACCGCGATGGCGCTCATCACTCGAAGCACCGATGCGACCGGCGCGAAAAATCCTTCATCAACCGGCGGCGGTGTTGCCTACATCAACGTGTTCGGCGGATCGAACTTCGGCTATTACCGCCCGGCTTGGATTTACTACGACAATCTGGCAAACACGGAATCTTACATCGCGGAAGCGGCGACGCATGAGATCGGACACAACATGGGCTTGAGCCATGACGGAACCACGGGCGGCGGCGGCGAATATTATGGAGGCCATGGAAGTGGTGAAACGTCCTGGGGGCCGATCATGGGAACCGGTTACAACCGCAACGTCAGCCAATGGTCGCGCGGCGAATATTACCTCGCGAACAACACACAGGATGACCTGGCTTTGATCGCAGCGAAGCTGACCTACATCAGCGACGACCATGGGGATTCGTCAGACAACGCCACGGCGCTTACGTTTTCAGGCGGAACCAACATCGTTTCGACCACGCCGGAAACCGATCCGACGAATTCCAATCCAGCCAACAAGGGCGTCATCGAGCGCAACACAGACGTCGATGTCTTTTCGTTCGACACTGGTGAAGGGACCGTTCGCCTGACAGTAAAACCATGGGTGGTCGCGTCGGGAACACGCGGAGGAAATCTGGATGTTGCGCTTGAACTGCGCGACGCCAGCAACAACGTGATCGCCACAAACAATCCTTCCACCCAGACCGGTGCGCAGATTCAAACCGCCGTTCCGAGCGGAACGTATTATCTTTTCGTCAGAAATTCCGCCGCGGGAAATCCGCTCAGTTCAACGCCGACCGGCTACACTTCGTACGGCAGCATCGGACAATATTTCATCAGCGGATTCATCGTCGCGCCGCAATCGGTTCAACCACTCGTTCAGCTGACCGTCACCGCCAACAATCCTGAATGGGGATCCGTGTCGCCGTCCGGCGGAACGTATGAGCTGGGAACACAGGTTCAGGTGACTGCAACACCGGCGAGCTATTATCAGTTTGCGCACTGGACGAACGGAGCCTCGGGCGAAAACGCAACGACGACCGTTCTGCTCAGTTCGAACACGACGGTTCAGGCCATTTTCCAGGAAACGCTGACCACAAATTCGCCAACACCGCTCTGGTGGCTTGCGGCGAATGGTTTTGGAAGCAACCCGGAATCAGCGGTCAATCAGCGCGGCGCGAACGGAATGTTTGTCTGGCAATCGTATGTCGCGGGCCTCGATCCGAACAATCCGTCCGATCAGCTGAAGCTCGCGCTCCATCACGGGACAACTGGCGATGTGCTGAGCTGGAATACCGTTGCGGGACGTGTTTATTCGATTCGCGCGGGCAGCGACATTGCCGGCGAAATGACACCGTTGCCCGGTGCAGAGGATTTGCCTGCGACAACGCAGTCGTTCACGAATTCATCGTCAACCCCAGGCACGCGATTCTACCGGCTGGAAGTAAAGAAGCTGTAGCGCTCGCGTTACTGCAACTTCAGCGGAAGCTGAATCAGCTGGGAATGAAGTCCTGACAACACCTCACCCGTACGCTGCGCGCGAACATTGTTTCCGAAACGGAACGTTGCTCCCGCATCGAAGTTCCGGATCATCAGGCAATAGTTTCCGTTCACCATGATGCCGAGCAGCTCGCCTGTTTTGCTGAAGACGAGATCGCCGCGGGAAGGATTGAATTTGCCGAACAGTCCGCGAATGAAACTGTTGTCGAGCCGGACGTAACCGGGAGTGCTGGGATCGATCTGGAACCGGCACTCGCCATAATAGTCCTCGCTCGCGCCAACCAGCACGGCGTCCTGAAACTTGAAGGGATCGGTGGAGCCGCGATAAACCTTGCTGCCAAGAGTCTTCGCCTCAGCCTCGCTCACCGGCATCCAGACCACGCGCGGATCCTTGAAGCTGAACGAGAGCGAACGGATCGGCACCTGCGCCGAGCGATGCGCCAGCACGCCGGTCATGTCCTCCCAATCGGTGCCCGGACTGTAGATCACGAACGGCGTTTCCTGCACGTGACACAGCGCGAAGATGTTGGTGCCGTCATTGACGAGCACAGTTCGTGTCGCGCGGCGTCGCGACGCTTCGTTGCCGAACAAGCCAGGGCGGGTCAGGTCGATTCGCGCTTCAACACGATTGCTGACGAAGTCGTTGAAGATCGTGTTCGGGGCAAGCGGCCGGTTCTCGCGAATTTCCTGGGCGAGCCGGGTTGAATTGGTGGCGAGCGATTGAACACCCTCCGCGAGCTTCACCCTTTCCTCGCGTTCAAGCTTCACCTGTTCCTTCGCAGCGGCGGCCTGTTCCATCGCATGACGCCGCTCCACCTCAGCAACCTGAAGACGCGTCGCGAGCTGTTGCTTTTCATTCAGCACCATCTGATTGCTGCGCACCAGATCCGCCAGCTGCTTTTGCAATGCCGCGGCCTGCTCGGCCTCGCGCTGTTTCTCCAGTTCAATCTGTGCCAGACGTTCGCGTGACTGAGCGGCGTCGCCGGCCGTGGATTGAAGCTGCTGGGTCAGGCGCATCAGATTCGTCTGCGCGGCAAGGAACTGATCCTGAAGCGAAGTCTGCCTTTGTTGAAGCTCCCGGGCTTCCCGTTCGCGCGACTGCAACTGTTGCTGCAACTGCTGCGCCTGTTGTTCGCGGGATTGAAGCTGCTGTTGAAGCTGGCGTGCCTGTGTCTCGCGCTCGGTCGCGGCGCTGCGAGCGCGTTCGAGTTCGCCGAGCAGCTGGTCGCGGCTCTTGCGCTCCTCATCAAGCGCCAGCTGCATCATGGCAGCGAGATCGCGATTGGCCGTATCCACGCGATTCGTCTGCATCTCCATCCGCGGCGCGGTGCTCTGGGCGCCTTCCTGACCGACCTTGTTGATGTCCACCGACGAAAACGCCAGCAGGCTGATCAGCAGGAAGTCGCAGATGACGATCAGGATGCTGCGATTCATAGTGGCGCGGTGAAGGGATTGCCGGCGGCCGGCTGTCCGACGGGCGTTGCCTCGGCTTCAAGCAGCAGCTTGCGCTTGGTCGGGCGGAGGTGGACGACCTTGAACACAACGACGAACAGAATGCCGAACGACGTTGCGGAATAGGCGGCCATCAGGCTCGGCTGCTTGAACACGCCGAGCGAGACGAGAATCAGTGAAATGATCGTTCCGAGGAAGCCGAGGTACAGGCCGGCATCGAACAGATGTTCCTCGTTTTCGAGCAGTCTGAGCTTCATGCGCGCGGCGACTTTCTGGCGGCGGATTTCGGCCAGCTTCAGCAGGCACGCCACATAGAGCAGCGCCTGGAGCACAAAGAAGATCAGCATGGTGATCAGGACTTCAGGGTTCATAAACGTTGTCACTTTCGCGGGTTCGCCTGCGGGCGCCGCGCTGCCCACCGTGGGCAGCTGGAGCCGGATTGGAAAATCCACCCGCTGGCTTTCCTGCGCGAGATACGGCTCGCTCAGGAGCAGCACAACCAGCAGCGCACCCAAACCAAACAACACGGCGCGCGCAATGTAAAACCCGCGCACCTGCAACGGACGTTCCAGCGGCGCCGCACCCGGCAACGCGAAATGTAACGCCACTGCAACGAAAAATCCTCCGGCAATGTAAAGCAGCCACTTGATCGCCAGCGCAAACCATGGCGCCCGCAAACTGAGATCGACGAACAACGGATGAAACGGCGATACGGACAGCCGTTGATTGCGCTGAAGCAGTTCGTTGATCCCGCCCGCGCCGTAACGCAACGCCGAACCGACGTCGCGCAAACCGGTGTTGCCGAATGTCGTCAGATAGTTCGCCACGCCAGCCGGATTCGATGAAAGCTGCACTGCTGAAAATAGAATCGGAAGCTCGGTTTCATGACGTCGGACCAGGTTCGCCTGAAGCCTCAACGTTTCCACGTCGTCGATCCGCGCCAGAAACGAGGAGAGCTGGCCCCAGTTCATTCGTTGTCCGATTGAAAGAATGTCCATCAGTACCTGCTCAAACGGCCTTGAGTTCCCGCCTCTCACCGCCTCGCCGGCGAGGGTAATGATGGAATTGCTGAGTGACGCGCTGAGGCGGCGGGTGTCAGTCAGCAACCCTGTTATTACCAACGCGGCGTCGAGCGCCTGGCCGGACGCGGATTGGGAGGATGGAAACAGTGTCGTGTTGGTGACCGAGCGAAATCGCAGCAATTCCTGAACGGCGGGATTCGAAGATAGTTCGAGAAGTCTGAGCGCCCGCTCGCGATTCTCAGTTCGAATCACGAATTCTGCGAACGGTTCCGGCTCACCCGCAGCGCGCGCGGTGGATCGGCTTGATTCAAGCAGTTCGCCGGCGAGGTTGACCTCCATCGTCCCATGCTTTCGCAAAAGTGGATTGTTCTTTCCGACTTCAAGAACTGCCGCTTCCAGCTTGTCGCGACCGGGAAGATTACGAAGCTGAGCCGCGCGCATCAGCCAGTAAGCCGCGCCGAAGTTGCCTTCGTACGCCTGGGCCAGACCTTGGTTTACAAGGCCGGGAGTTTCCTTCGACGCATGCGCAAGGACAGTGTCATCCACAGATCGAAGGTGCGCCGGCACCATCAATCCGCCGATGACCGCTATCGCGCCAAGGATGGCGCACGTCAGGAACAGGCCCCAACTCTTCATGAATGTTCCGCGGGAAACCGCAGTTGCACTTGGACGTTGAAAAGAACGCCGACATTCAAGGAAAGTTTTCCCGCGCGGTCAAATGGTGAAAGACCCCACAGACCGAAACAACGAAGAGCAAATGGGATTAACGGGAGGGATTAACAGAAGGAAACAAAGGGAACGAAGAAGGCATTACTTACTTAAGGAATAAAGTCGGCCGAAATTATTCAGTCTGCGGAAGAATTGCCTGAATGATCCAGCCGAGTTTCTTCCACAGAACCTTCGTTCCCTTCGTTTCCTTCTGTGAATCCTCTGTGAATCTTCCGTCAATGCGGCGTTCCTGAAGCAAGATCGGGCGGATTGGGCCGTTCCAGCGGCAGGATCGCGATTTCGATCCGGCGATTCTTCGCCCGTCCCTCGGCTGTTGCGTTGTCCGCCACCGGATGATGTTCGCCATACGCCAGCGCTCCGACGCGTCGTGGATCCATGCCCGCCTGCTCTGTCAGAAAGTGAACCGCAGCCAACGCTCGCGCCGCCGACAGTTCCCAGTTGCTCGCAAAACGGTTCCTCGAATCCGCACGGATCGGAATGTTGTCCGTGTGCCCGATCACATGAATCTTCAGTTCCGGACGTTCGGCAAGAAACGCGGCGACCTTTTGCATCACCGCTTCGCCGCCGGGTTTCAACACCGCTTCGCCGGAATCGAACATCACGTTGTCGAGAATGTTCAACGTGAGCCGGCCTTGCAGTTCGGAGATGGTGACTTCCTTCGATTCCAGCGCAGCGCGCATTTCGGATTCAAGTGTTTGCGCTGTGGTTGCGACTTTTTCCTTTTCGGCTTCCAGCTCGGCGATACGCGCGTTGAGCGAAGTGATTTCCTCTCGGGCTTCGTGAAGATGATTCGTCGCCCCGGCGAGTGCAGATACAAGGGCATCGCGTTCGTCGAGGGTGGATGCAAGCAGCCGGTCCTGAACCCGGACGTCATTCGACACCTTCATCACCCACAATCCCAATCCGGCGGCGATCAAACCGAACAACGAGGCAGCGATCACGGCTCCGCGGTTGGAACGCGTCCTTGCCGGCTGCTGTGTGAATGGATTGCTCGAACTCATAACCAAATCGCTGGCCGCATTGTATCAGTGATGGACGAACAAAGTGCCAGCGGATTCGATTTCCTGTTGGAGTTTTAAGTTTTGAGTTCTGAGTTTTGAGTTTTGAAGTGCCGAAGCGGATTCCGCCGTGACTCACTCACTGACCCACTCACTCACTTGCTGTTCAGCTCATGGAATGTGAGTGGGTAAGTGGGTAGGTCGGTAAGCGAGTGGGCGGAAAGCCGGCGGAAGGGCATTCGCCCTGCTTCTACCTTTGCGCCCCTTTGTTAATGATGTAGTGTCCTGAGCCATGAATCTCGCCAGTGCCTTTGCCGAATCAGCTCAACGTAACGCCGAGAAGAACGCGCTTTACTGGGGCGAACGAGCCTACACGTATTCGGAAGTCTGGAGTCAGACATTGTTCACCGCCGGCATCCTGAACCAACAGCACGGTGTCCGGGCCGGGGACCGCGTCGGAATCTGGATGAAGAACTGCCCCGAATTCATCGCGTCGCTTTTCGGCATTCTCCACACCGGTGCAGTGGTCGTTCCGATCAATAATTTCCTGAAGCCGGACGAAGTGGCCTACATCCTTAACGATGCCGGGATCGACGTGCTCGTCACCGATTCCGATTTAAGCCGGCACACCCAGGCGCTGATAGCACAGCGGCCTTCGCTTCAATTGATGAATGCGGAACAGGCGCTCTCCACCTTTCCGATTCCACCGGCGAACCTGAAGTTTGACACACAACTGCTCAGAAACCCGACACGAACCGAATCCGACCTCGCGGTTCTCATTTACACTTCCGGCACGACGGGTCGCCCGAAAGGCGCGATGCTCACCAACGGCAACCTGCTGCACAATGTTGAGAGCTGCCGCACCTGTCTGCGCACCGTTTCAGAAGACCGGCTCGCTGTTCTGCTGCCGCTGTTTCACAGTTACATGCTGACAGTGGGAACCTTGCTGCCGCTGCTTACAGGCGCTTCGATGATTCTGATCAAGTCGCTGCATCCGGTGAAAAATGTGATCCAGGAAATCTTTGTGCGCCGTGCCACCATTCTTCCAGCCATCCCGCAATTCTACCGCGGGCTGGCCAACGCGGAGATTCCGGCTCCGTTGCCGCTCCGCATTTGCATCAGCGGATCGGCGCCGCTTCCAATGCAGGTGCTTCAGGATTTCGAACGCAAATTTCACATTCCACTGATTGAAGGCTACGGATTGAGCGAAGCCAGTCCGGTAGTCGCTAAGAACCCGCTTGATTCAACCCGCAAAGCCGGTTCGATCGGCCTTCCAATTCCGAACGTGGAACTCACGGTTCAGGATGAGGTGGGAAAGATCCTCGGACCGGGCGAAATCGGCGAGTTGTGCGTTCGCGGCGGGAATGTGATGGCCGGATACTGGAATCAACCCGAGGAAACCGCGAAAGCTTTCCGGAACGGCTGGCTGCTGACCGGAGACGTCGGTTATCACGACGAGGAAGGCTATTTCTACATCACCGATCGCAAGAAGGACATGTTGCTGGTGAATGGAAACAACGTTTATCCGAGGGAGATTGAAGAAGTCATCTACCAGTTTCCGAACGTGAAGGAAGCCGCCGTGATCGGACGTCCCGATCCGCGTCGCGGAGAACAGGCCGTCGCGTTTGTCGCTCCCAACGAGAACACCACGATCGATACAGAGGAACTGCTGAAATTCCTCCGCGGCAAGCTGGCGGACTACAAAGTGCCCCGGCGCATCGTCCTGACCCAGGCCCTGCCCCGAAACGCCACAGGCAAGATCCTGAAAACAGTTCTCCGCCAGCAACCCCTTGAGTAGCCCCCCCCGCGCCGCCATCTCAATCTCCACTCTCCATTCATAAATCTTCATTCTCCTTTCTCCTTTCGAATAGCTCATTTTCGAGATTGATTCTTGTCATTCAGGAACTTGGATCAGGCGCACCCTTTTACCAGTTGACGCTCGCAATCGGCCGCTCGTAAGCTTCGCCGCGTAGCTGCTCCGGTGCATGAAGCGCCGGAGCGGGAATTTTTTTATGCCTGAAGGATACTGCGTTAAATGCAAGGCCAAGAAGGAGATCACGGACGGGGTGGAGGAAACGATGAAAAATGGTCGTAAGGCCATCAAAGGTAAATGCCCCACCTGCGGAACCGTGATGTTTAAGATTTTGGGCGGAAAAGCTCCGGCGCCGGCATCCCCAACTGCCCCCGAAGCCACCTCCGCGCCGACCGATACGAACAACAACTAACTATGGCTCAAGAGCTAGCTTACGTCATTATCACCCCCTATTCGCTGTTCAAGTCGCGAACGGGCGGCATCCTCAGCCGTCTCATCACGCGGACCGGACTCGAACTCGCCGCCGTCCGAATGTTCGCGCCCAGCCAGGAGCTGGTGAAGCAGTATTCCGAAGCGATCATTTCCGCCAACGACCCGCAGGACCGCAAGATTCAGGAACTGATCTACAATTACATCCTCCAGAACCTTTCCCCCGATCCCAAAACCGGCCGCCGTCGCCGCGTCATGATGCTCGTCTTCCGCGGCGAAGACGCCGTCCGGAAAACCCGTTCCGTTGTTGGAAACATCAGCTCCGAACGTCGCGGCGGCGAAACCATCCGCGACACTTACGGCGATTTGATCGTGGATGAAAACGGCCAGGTCCGTTACTTCGAACCCGCCGTGCTTGCACCGCCCACCAAGGATGAGTGCGAAGCCAAACTCAAACTCTGGACGCAGTATTCTGACTCCGACGGCGGTGTTCTGGAAAACATCATCACCTATTCCGCCAGCGAAAAACCGCAGCGCACGCTGGTTCTCATCAAACCCGAGAACTTCCGCTTCCCTTCCGGCCGTCCCGGGAACGTCATCGACTTTTTCTCTCGCACCGGACTTTACATCGTCGGCATCAAGCTCCATCGCATGAGCGTTGCGCAGGCGCTGGAATTCTACGGTCCTGTTCGGGAAGTGCTCCGCACGAAACTGAAGGACGTCGTCGGTTCCAAAGCCAAAAACGTTCTCGAAAAGGAATTCGGGTTCAAGATCAACACCGACGTCGAGAAGCAGCTCGGCGATGTGCTCTGCCCGGCGTTTGGCGACAATCAGTTCGAGAACATTGTCCGATTCATGTCCGGTCGCGCGCCTTCCGAACTGCCGGAATCCGAGTGGAACAATCCCGGATCGGAACGCTGCATCGCGCTGGTCTATGAAGGCGTGGAAGCTGTGCGCAAGATCCGCGACGTGCTCGGGCCGACCGATCCTTCCAAGGCACCGCCCGGATCGATCCGCCGCGAATTCGGCCAGACGATCATGATCAACGCCGCGCACGCGAGCGATTCCGAGGAAAACGCCAAACGCGAAATGGGAATCGTGAACGTCGGCGAAAACAACTTCCGCAAGGTGGTGGAAGAGTTTTACGGGAAGGTCTAAACAAGACATGGCTTTGAAAGATCTGCCTGAAGGCATTCGCCGAAAATATCGTGTTCACGAATGGCGCCATGCTTCGGCCATTCTGGCAAAGGATTTTCCAGAAGAATGGTCGGATATCATTCAGGTTCTCAGTGCATTTAAGATTCGTAAGAGTCACATTGCAGTGGGCGGCGGCGGAAAGACCAAACTCGCTGGGTCAATTGATGGAGCATTCGTCGCTCGTGGCTGGAAGGAGAAAAAATTTGCCACGCAGATTCGAGTGGACGAAACCATTATCGACAGTCCGACTCATAAAGTGGATTGCTTCAAAAATGGAATCGGCGTCGAGATTGAATGGAACAACAAGACAGAGTTCTACGATCGCGATCTGAATAATTTTCGCCTGTTGTTCGAGCTTCGCGCTCTGAATGTAGGTGTTATTATTACTCGCTGCGATGAATTGCAGGAAATTTTTGATTCTTTGGGACGAGGATCAAGCTATGGGCCGACAACCACCATTCTCAGCAAGTTGCTCCGTAAAATGGAGGGAGGCAGCGGTGGTGGCTGTCCGGTACTGGTATTTGGGATGACAAAGGAACTTTATGACGAAAATAGTTAGCGTAACGGAGCCCACAGCAGCTAACGATTTGCTCGAAAAAATTGACGGCTGCTATTCCACGATACTCGCGGATCCTCCATGGCAGTTTCAAAATCGAACCGGGAAAGTTGCCCCAGAACATCGTCGTTTGTTGCGTTATCCGACGATGGAGCTTCAGGAAATTATAGAACTCCCGATAAGCCGCCTCGCCAGCGCCCGATCTCATCTTTATCTCTGGGTTCCCAATGCGCTTCTGATGGAAGGTCTTCAGGTCATGAAAGCCTGGGGATTCACCTACAAGTCAAACATCGTCTGGTTGAAAGTGCGCAAGGATGGGGGGCCAGATGGACGCGGTGTTGGTTTTTATTTCAGGAATGTCACAGAACTCTTGTTGTTCGGAGTCCGCGGAAGCATGCGAACGCTCCAACCGGGACGCACTCAAGTCAATGTACTCGCGACGCGAAAACGTGAACATTCGCGAAAGCCGGACGAGATTTATCAGCTTATCGAATCATGTTCACCCGGCCCTTATCTGGAGTTATTTGCGCGATTCAAACGAAAAGGCTGGCAACAATGGGGAAACGAAGATGTTGAGCAAAATTCAGACGCTAACGTCGCTCAACGCAAAGGCCACATCGATCCGCAACTTCGCCTACTCGAATCGCCGCGAGGTTACCGCCCGTAGGTCGCCCGTTCTTCGGAACACAAACGTCACGCCGTCAGTCCGCTGTGGCTTTCGATGATGCCTTTCGCAATCGCATGGCGTGTAAGGCCGGCGACGTCGTGGATGCCGAGCTTGTTCATCACCTGCTGGCGGTGTTTCTCGACGGTCTTGATGCTGATGCAGAGTTCGGCGGCGATCTGTTTGTTGGCGCGGCCTTCCGCAATCAGCTGCAACACCTCGGCTTCGCGCGTCGTGAGATGATCGGTGCGCCGACGGGCGGGCTGGCCGCTCGCAAAGGCTTCACGACATTGATCCCGCAACCGTTTCGCAATGCTCGGACTGAAATAGGCATTCCCCCTGTGAACTTCGCGGATCGCCTTCAGCAGTTCATTCGCGGCGGTTTGTTTGATCAGGTAACCGGCAGCGCCGGCTTCCGTGAGCTGCTGGACATATTCGTCGTCACTGTAGGAGGAAAGCACCAGCACCTTCGTCGATGGCAGTGAGTGCGTGATCTGACGCGTGGCTTCGAGGCCGTTCAGCTGCGGCATCGCGATATCCATCACGACAACATCAGGCATCAGCTTTTTCACGTTCTGGACCGCTGCCCTCCCGTCCCCCGCTTCGCCGACGATTTCGATGTCGCCTTCCGCGATTAACAACGCCCGAAGCCCCTGTCGCACCACCGTGTGGTCGTCTGCCAGGAAAACCGTGATCTTTTGCATACCTTTTCGTTGGATAACTGGTTTTATAATTTCGGGAAACGTAACGCGAGATCGATTTTGCGCTACGGGCATTTTGAAGAATTTCACCCGGGAAAAACCCCATCAAAAATCCTCCAACCTTCGTTCAGCTTCGGCACGATGCGCCGTATTCTGACTTTGTTCCTGTTTGCGCTCGGAAGCCTGGTTTCCCTCGGAGAGTCCTGCATCAACGCCCCATATCACCTGCCACAGGTTGGCGATTCGGAACTTTGCATCCTTTCGCCGACAATCCTTGAAATCACGCAGATCACGACGAAGAACAGCCCGGCTGCTCAACCGAAGGAATGGAACCTGGTCTCAAACGGGAAGTTGCGATTGCCCGAAGCGAGAGAGTTTTCCGTGACGGCAAATGGTCGCGCGATCGAAGTGAAATCGACCGGCTTCAAACGCCGTGTTCTCTACGCGCCTTTGAAGCAACGCGATCTGCGGATCGGGAATCATCTTTATCTCGAACTCGCCAACCCGGTTCGAGACGGCGAAACCGTCGAGGTGAAAATCCCGGCCGCGAAATTCGGGTCAAAGTCCGCTCGCTTCACCGCCACAGCGGACCCGATGCGCTGGTCACCGGCAATTCACGTCAACCAGGTTGGTTACCTTCTGAACCAGCCGAAGACGGCGATGATCGGCTTTTATCTGGGAAACCTCGGTGAATTCGATCTGTCAAAAAACGCGGCCGGAACCAACAAAACCATTTCGTTCCAGCTGATCGAAATGGTTTCCAAAAAAACTGTGTTCAGCGGCGAACTTAAGTCACGGCCGGATCGTGGTTTTCCATTCTCTTCATATCAAAAGGTTCTCGAAGCCGACTTCACGGATTTCAACCGGCCGGGCGAATACCAACTGGCCGTTCCCGGTCTGGGAACTTCCTTTCCCTTTCGCATCGGCGATGAACCCGCTGCGAACTGGGCGCGCACTTATGCGCTCGGCATCTACCATCAGCGATGTGGCACCGACAACGCCCTGCCCTTCACACGTTTCACGCACGGTCCCTGTCATGTGGCGCCTGCCGAAGTTCCAACTCTGTCGAGAAAATTCGAAAACGTGAACTACGTGCTCGAACAGGAAACCGAGGACGCAAAAGAGAACCGCCGTCATTCCGCCAAACCGCTCAAGAACGTTTTGGCGAGCCTCTATCCTTTTGTGAATCGAGGACCGGTCGATGTTCGCGGCGGACACCACGACGCCGGTGACTACAGCAAATACACCGCGAACAGCGCCAGCTTCATTCACGCGCTGCTCTTTGCGGCGGACAATTTCCCGGGCGTTGTCGATCTCGACAATCTGGGCCTGCCCGAAAGCGGCGACGGCAGGAGCGACATCCTTCAGGAGGTGAAATGGGAGGCCGATTTTCTGGCAAAGATGCAGGATGCCGACGGTGGATTTTACTTCCTCGTTTATCCACGCGATCGCCGTTACGAGAACGACGTCACTCCCGATAAGGGCGATCCGCAGGTTGTCTTTCCAAAAACCACCGCCGCGTCCGCCGCCGCAACCGCTGCGCTCGCCCAATGCGCTTCGTCTCCGAAGTTCAAACAGCAGTTTCCCGAAGCCGCGGCGCTCTACCTCGAAAAGGCGAAACGCGGCTGGGCCTTTCTCGAAAAGGCCGTTGCGCAACACGGCAAAGACGGCGCGTACCAGAAGATCACGCATTACGGAAACGATTTCATGCACGACGACGAACTCGCGTGGGCTGCATGCGAACTGTATCTGGCCACGGGCGATCCGAAGATCGAAGCCGTGTTGCTCGACTGGCTGAATCCGAACGATCCCGCGACACGTAAATGGAGCTGGTGGCGGCTCTATGAAGCCTACGGCCATGCGATCCGCAGCTATGCGTTCGCCGAGCGCAGCGGTCGTTTGAAGGCGTCACAGCTCAACAAAAAGCTGTTCCAACAATGCGAGGACGAAATCATCATTGCGGCTGAAGAACAGCTCGATCGCGCCGAGAAAAGCGCCTACGGCACCAGCTTTCCAACGGAAACAAAGAGCACCCGCACCGCCGGCTGGTATTTCTCGAGCGACGCTGCGTTCGACCTGGCTGTTGCGAGCCAGCTGAATTTTCCGAGCCGCAACGATCCACGTCCGAAATTTCGCCGCGCGCTGCTCAGCAACATCAATTACGAGTTCGGCTGCAACCCGGTGAATGTCACCTTCCTCACCGGCACGGGATCCCGTCCGCCGCGCGAAATCGTGCATCAATATGCCCAGAACGATCGCCGCGTGCTGCCGCCGGCGGGCATTCCGCTGGGAAACATCCAGGACGGCTTTGGCTGGCTCGACTTTTACGAGAAGGAACTGGGCGAGTTGAGTTTTCCTGCGGACGACGACCACGTCGCGCCCTACCCGATTTACGATCGTTGGGGCGACAGCTTCAATCTCAAGACTGAGTTCGTCATTTCGAATCAGGCCCGCGCCCTCGCTTATCTCTCATGGCTCATGGCTGAGACGTCATTGAAAACGCAGGCGTGGAAAGCAGCGTCGGCCAAAATCACCCCCGTGCCATCGACATTGAATCCGAGGGAAACCGCTCGGTTTCAACTTCACGCGCCAGATTTGGATCTACTTTCGTCGAGAATCATTTGGGAATCGGGCGGCGAACCGAAGCGGGGTGCCGCGTTCGAATTCACTCCCACCCGAAGCGGCGGGTTCTGGATCGAAGCGGAGGCATTGCTTCCCGATGGCCGCCGCGTGGTTGCGGTCACCAATGTCGTCGCCCGATGAAAATTATTCCGACACGCTGAGAATCTGAATCGAACGTTGCGGCGAAAGAAACGAGCCGGTTAATTTGGCGCATGCCTGCCAGCGATTTGATTCGCAAACATAAAGCTCGAACATCCGCCATCCTGATTCTCTGGCTGTTGCTCATCCCCTTCGACCGGCTGCACGGAGAATTGATCACCACCCTTCAGCAGCTGACTCATTCGGTGGCGTCACGGAATCATCTGAAAGCCGATGTCGATCTGGAAGTGACCGTCTGTTCCGCCAGCAGCCGCGAGATCGGGGTCCTGATTGTTCGGGATGAAACCGGAGTCGAACTGCTGCAAGTGGGGCCTTTGGAAACAAATGTTCAACCAGGGGACCGTCTGCGCATTCAGTATCAATCGTGCCTGCTGCGAAAGCGTGACATCGGCGTGCAGCTTTCCGCGCCGCCTGTGATCAACAACGACGGACTGCATTCCATCACGGTAGCCACGCAGAAGGTTTCATTGCGGGCCGGCAAAATTCCCATTCGCGTCGAGTGGTTCAACTATTGGCGCACCTATTCGTTGAACGTGGCCATCACTCCCGCGGATGGCGTCCTGCAACCGATTCCGTCTTCCAATCTCTGGCACACCGAGATCGCCGGAGGCGAAACCAACATTCTGCCCGGACTGGTGGCCGAATCATTCGAAGGAACCTGGGAAGTGATGCCAGACTTCCATCTGCTCGTTCCCGTCAAGGTCGGCGTCGTCACAAACTTCAATTTAAGTTTCGCCTCACGGTCCGAACGGGTGGGCCTCCGATTCTCCGGTCTGCTCGATATTCCGGCGGACGGCACGTATCAGTTCGCGGTGTCATCGGACGACGGAGCGCTGTTGTTTCTGGGAGATGACAATGTCCCAGTAAGCCGGGCGGGAAAATCCACGGTGCCGGCGCCCGAACCGGGAAGACTTCTCGGCGGCAATTTCAACCACCTGAACGAACGGCTCTGGACCGTGGTGGAAGGCCGCGTCACTTCCATCTCACCTGTCGGCAAAGGATTCAGCTTCGACCTTGGAATCGATCGCCACACCATCACCGTGAGGCTCATCGATGCAGCGGGTTTGAAATCCTCGGATCTGATGAATTCGCGCATCCGCATCGTGGGAGTTGGCAGACCGGTGATGACTCTGAATCAGGTTCCCGTGCTTGGAAGGTTGGTGGCCGCAAATGCCGGCGACATCGTTTTCCTCGAACCGGCGGGCCAGGAAACGCCCGCGCTGCCGATCACCTCGGTCGCCAGAGTCCAAAGCCTGCCGATTGATCTTGCGCGGAAAGCATTGCCCGTGCGCATCCGCGGCACGGTGACCGACTCCACCAAAACCGGTCAGGAACACTGGATGTCGTTCCAGGACGACACTCGGGGCATTTTTGTCAGTCTGAGAGCGATTACAAATGCCACGCCGATGTTTGGCGAACTGTGGGAGCTTGAAGGCCGAAGCGCCGCGGGTGATTTCGCTCCGGTGGTGGTTGCTGAGAAAGTCACGCCGCTCGGCGAGGGATTGCTTCCCCAACCAATTCAACCGACCTGGCCCGAACTGCTGAACGGAAGTCTTGATGTCCAATGGGCTGAACTGAAGGGCGTCGTCACCGACGTTCACAGCAACACCATCAGTCTGCACCTGCCGGAAGGCAGGCTGGACGTTGAGCTGGAAGGCAGGTTCGAATCGGAACTGAAGCCATTCCTCAAAGACGTCGTAAAAATCCGCGGCGTGCTCTATGCCGTCTGGGATGCCGCGACGCGGGAAGTGCGCGTCGGACGCGTCATGATGCGCAACTCCACGGTGACGGTCGAAATATCGGCACCGCCAGATCCATTCGATGCCGTGCTTCGGACTCCGCGTGAGCTGCTGCTGTTCGATGCTCAGGCATCCGCGTTCCGATCCGTCAAGGTGCGCGGCCAGATTGTTTACGTCGATGCCTCGCAAATTTTTGTCGAAGCGGACGGAACAGGATTGCGCCTGCTCCCAACACAGGCGATCTCCTTCCAACTCGGCGACATCGTGGATGCGGTCGGGTATCCGGACATTGGCCGGTCGGAACTGTTGTTGCGCGAAGTGATTCTGAGGAAAATCGGCGAAGGACCATTGCCGGATCCAAAACGTCTCGAAGAAGCCGATCTCTTGCTGCCGAACCTCAATTCACGACGCGTCCGCGTCGAAGGAAAACTTCTCGGATGGCACGATGAACAAGGAGCGCTCGTGCTCGAAATGCAAACCGGCACCCGGCTTTACGTGGCGCGCGTCTCCAGGGCGGATTCCGATCCCGGAGCGTTGCGGGTCGGAAGCAAGCTGGCGTTGACCGGCGTCTATGTTGGACGCGGAAACGAAATCGGAAATGGAAAGGTCGATACCGAGTCATTCCAGCTGCTGCTCAATTCTCTCAGCGATCTCGTGATCCTGTCGCAACCCCCGTGGTGGACTCTGCCCAGGTTGCTGGCGCTCGTCGGCGTGCTGCTGGTGATCCTCATCTTCACGATCATCTGGAACACGCAGCTGAGACGACTTGTCGAACAACGGACGAGTCAGCTTCAGCGTGAAATTCGAGAACGCGAACGCGCCGAACGCGAACATGCGTTGGAGACGGAACGTTCCCGAATCGCAAGGGATCTCCACGACGACCTCGGTTCCAGCCTCACGGAAATCAGCGTCCTGGCCAGCACCGGACAGCTTCCCCACTCCAGCCCGTCAGCCCATCGGGATCTCTTCCAGGCGATCGGCCGCCGCGCGCGTGGGCTGATCTCCGCATTGGACGTGATCGTCTGGGCAGTAGATCCGGAGGACAACTCGCTACAATCCCTCGCCGACTACCTCACCGGCTACACGAACGATTTCTTTTCCCATACAGGGATCACGTGTCGTTTCGACGTACCTGTATCGTGCCCGAACATCCGCCTGGAAGGACGTGTCCGTCACGATGTCCTGATGGCGGTCAAGGAAACGCTGAACAACATCGTTCGGCATGCGAACGCGACGGAGGTTGAGTTCCGCCTGCGGGCAGATGAAACCCTGTTGGAAATCGACATCACGGACAACGGCCGGGGCATTGAAAATTCAGCTCCCGGCTCGGGACACGGTCTCAAAAACCTGTCCACCCGGCTTGCCAGCCTTGGTGGCAACTGCACGGTGGAGCGACATGCCGAAGGCGGAACCTTGGTGAAGATACGGCTTCCCTTGAACAGCCCGGCGAACTCTGCCGTTCCTTCAGAGGAATATCCGTGAGTCAACACCCGCGCTGCCACTGAATCGGAATCGCTCCGATTTCGCGGGATCAGTTGCCGGGCTCAGGTCCAAGTTCACCGTTGGCCCTGGGATCGCCGGTGGGCGGCGGCGCGTGATCGGTCGCGGCGGGTGGGCCGAGGATTTCGGTGAAGATCGGTTTCAACGCATCAGCCCAGATCTGATAGGCCTTCACATTCGGATGAAGCCTGTCACTCGACATGCCGGGAAACAGCTTTCCATCCGCATCCGCCAGCTTGTCATTCACGTTGATGTAACGAAGCTTTTTGCCATCCGCCATTGCAGCGAGGTTGGCGTTGATCTTATTGATCTCGGGAATGACGGCCATGTTGTCGTTCCGCGGGAAAAGTCCGGTAAGAATGATCACGGCATCCGGCACCTTTTCCTGGCATGTGCGGACGATGGCTTTGATTCCGCGCGTGATGTCCTCCACCTTTTCATCTCCGCCCGGCACCGTGCCAACGTTGTTGATGCCTGCGAGAATCACGAAGATTTTTGGCTGCACGCCCTCCAGTTCGCCGTTCTGAAGGCGCCAGAGAATGTTCTGGGTGCTGTCCGCGCCCCAGCCGAAATTGCCCGCGTTCCAGCCAAAGAAATTCGTCGTCCAGTTCTCCAACAAATGTCGGTAGGCGCGATCCTTTGTTCCCCATCGGCGTGTGATGGAATCGCCGATGAAATAAATGTCGATGCCGCCCTTCTTCGCTTTCTCAACCAGTTGCTGATGCGCCACCTGCGAATTTCGGTCGTTGCGCGGCATTGGTTTGTCTGCGACTGCCCTGTAGGGAGGCGCGGTCCTTGCGGGCGCCGCGGAGTTGGTCTGGGCCATGCCGGTGTTGCACGAGAGAAGTGCCGCAGCCGGGAGGCAAACAAGGTGAAGCAATCGTGTTTTGATCATATCGGTTCAGTCCTGTGCCGGTGTCACAAGGCGGAAAAATCGCCCCGTTTCCAACGGCGCATTGTTCGTGAATCCGGCGATCCGGTTCGTCGGATGCGCCGCGAAGTCAGCCAGCTTGAGCCATTGCGGATCTGAAAGGTTTTGTTTGTAGAGCAGACTGTAGGTGCGATTGGACACGGCTTTGAATTTCACACTGACCCCACCTGGAACGCCCGCAATCTCTTCAAACTGGAGAACGTCAGCCGCATCGTTGGGATGCGTGCCGGCCCAATACTCCTGGATGTTTGTCAGCCCGTCATGGTCTGGATCTTCATCGGCATCCGGAATGAACACATGGGTTCCGTTTTCCTGTTCCCATGCGTCCGGCATACCATCGCCATCCGAGTCGCTGGTCCCGACAGCATTGCCCGGAGTGGGCGCGGCGGCGACCCAGTGCGCGGGATCATTTCCAAACGCCGAGACAGGCGAACGTTGAAGAGACATGCCGCCACCATCGGCTGCGGGCGGCCATGGATCGCGGTCGTTGTAACGGACGGAATCCATCACCACGTATGGCACGGCGTCAACGTTGGGTTTGTCCGGAGCCAGCAGATCGATGGTTTCGCCGCTGTTTTGCAACTGCCCGGCATAGGGACCGAAGATCGCCACGTTTTCCGGCACGTCGTATTTCGCGCGGAAGTTCGCCTCGCTGGTTGATATGACCAGTATCGTCTCGTTCGGACCGATCACAGTGTTCGGCGGGAAAACGTAATCGATGCCGTTGAACTTCCATCGGTTCGTCGGAAATTCGGTGCTGAACAATGAGACGGGATTCGAAGTGATGTTGACCAGTTCGACGAACTCGTAACCGCCCGGCTCCGGGTTGTAATGAAGTTCGCTGATCACCACAGGACCGATCTGTGGACCTGCATTGGCCGAGCCGAGTGTTCGCGCCAGCTCCTGTGGGAAAAATTCGTCGCCGACACTGTTCACCACCCGGCCAAAGCTCACGCCATTGAACGACGGCCCGAATACCGCCGCATGACTGTAGCCGGTCAGAGTTCCATCCGCGCTCGCAGAGAAAAGATGCACGTCGTCACCCACAGAACTCAGGAGGAAACTCGTGGCCGAACCGGGCGATGCGTTGAAGTCATCGGCATCGAAAACAATGTATCCGCCGGCGGGAATGATGGTGTTGTTCGGTATCCGGAACTTCTTCGGCGTGTCCGGTTCGTCGGTCAAATACCAGCCGCCAATGTTCACATTCGTCGCCGTGGGATTGAACAGTTCGATGGAATCCTTCAGCGGCGGATCGGTGTGCGTCAGGACTTCATTGATCACAATCGGCGCAATGAACGGAGGGGGATCATCCGCCCCCGGTGAACCGCCCGGATTCGTGCTGGCGCGCCAGCGATTTCCCCGATCCGGCGCCTGCGAATACGGAAGCTTCGCCTGCACGAGCGAGAAGTCGGCGACATCCGGAGTCACCGGCCACTCGGGGCGATCGTCGTAGGTCACCGAAAAGACCACGGAGCCGGATGGATGCGAAAGCGTGAGTTGCTCGCCGGCATTATCGAGCTGTCCCGTGTAGGTGCCATGAACCGTCACACCCGGATATTTCACGGCAAACGATGCCGGATCTCTGGCCAGCACGAAGAACGCTCCCGGAGCCAGGATGGAGCCATTTGGAAACGTAAATGTGATTCCGCTGGTGAATGTCAGGCCGGAAAGATTCAGCGAATTGGTGCCCGTGTTTTTCAGTTCCAGAAACTCAAGGTTGTTGCCCGCGATCCCACCCAGCGCCGGCGGGTTATACATGATTTCCGTGAGCGCAAGGGAGCTGAAATCCTGCGGCGTAAAGAACATCGCTTCAACCAACGCACTCCAGTTTCCTGATGCGAAAACGCGGGCTTTCACCAATGTGGGGGCGTTGATCGAAATCGGCGCCGAATACGCCTGTGCTCCAGGGGCCAGGGCGCCGGTTCCATATTGCCGCGGATCGGTTCCATCGACAGTGAAGTAGATCACTCCCGTCGTGTTCGTGTGCGAAATCGTGAGTGTAAATCCGTCCGGAACATTGCCGCCATGCTGGCTGAATTGCGGCGCGCCGATCGTCGGATACAGGTCCGCCGCCTGCAAACGCGGGATCAACCGCTGATTCATCACGTTCGGATACCAGTTCGTATAAAGCTTCTGAAGTTCGACGAGCCAGTGTTCGTCGCGCGTGAGGGTAACCCCGGTTCCGAGGTCGCCATTGATCGTGAATTTGCGCGCATCGCCCCATCTTGCAGACTCCCCGACCATGGCACGATCGATCTCCGCCGCGAGCCTTTGCATCCGGGCGATGTTGTTCGACGCCGTGAGTGCGCCGCCATTGAACAGATGTTTCTGAACCCGATCGCCGTACATCCGGCGGAACTCCGGCCAGTTGCGCAGTTGCGAATAAATTCGCGACGGCATGTGATTGGCGCTCACATTCACGCGATCTTCCGTTCGCGAACGGTTCATCGCAATCTCCTGATCCCACGGCAGGAAAATCCACTTTGTACCGGGAAGACCCGTGACCGGATTGGCGCGGCGACGTGCGGCGAACCAGTTGTGCGGGTTGGAATCCTGCAACCAGTCGTTCGCCTCAACCAGTGCGTGCAGCAACATGTAATCGATCAGGTTATCCACGTCGATCTGCGCAAGGACCGCCTGGAAGGCGGATTCGCTGTTGATGCCGGCGTTCACAAATGCGATCAGATTGGTCCAATCCGCATCCGTGCCATCCTGCAGTTCGGCCTTGAAGCCGCCCGAAAAGTCGAGGCGATCCTTCACAATGTCCCAATCCTTCTTCAATCCGCCGAGATGGTTTGCAAAGAAGGCGGTGTCGAGTCGCTCGCTGGGATTGTAAATGCCCCAATAAAGTCCATTCACGTAGAGATGAACGTGACGGCTTCGCGAAGCGAGATGTCCCATGTCCCGCATCGCCTCGCGCACCCAGATGTCACGAAGATACGTGGCATGCTCGGGTCGATAGCGCAGCGGACTGTTTTCCGTGTATGGGGGCGTGACGCCGCTGAATGGATCGTAGCGAGTGGTCCATGTGTCGGCCCATGTGGCGCGCAGCACGATGCTGTCGAACTCGCTCACGCCACCGCCAAACCAGTTGTAAACGAGACTGCTTGGACCGTAGTCGCCCTTGAATTCCAGGCGGAACGAATGTTTCGGGGAACGTGCGTTGTCGCGACCGGCCTGGCCATGCATCTGAACCGCGCAATTGATCTGGAACCTCGTCACGTTGTTGCCGTCGAACAATTCAGCCGACGTGGGCACCTCGCGTTGCAACGTGGCGTCCGGGTAAATGCCGGCAGAGGAACTCCAGAACTGTTCATGCGACGACACCAGCGAAAGCGTCGGGATCGACCGCAGATCGTTTGAAATGGTCTGCCCGTAAATCGGATGGTTGACGATGCCCGGATCCATTTCGTAGTCCGCCGGGAAATTCCCCTGCCAGACCGTCGGGTAACCGGGTTGCACCGCCGACTGCTGAAGCACCTGGCTCAGGAAAATGTACGAATGCGTTTCCGGAATGCTCGGGATGTGTCCATCAAGATATGCAGCCGCCCGAAGTAATCGCGTTCCGGAAATCTGAATCGGTCCGGTGTACAGGAAGCCATTGGTCGGTGATGGCACGCTGCCGTTGGTCGTCCAGCAAATCGACGCCGATGGCGTGGCCGTCGAAATCGTCACCGCGAACGGCGTTGAATAAAAACCGCGTTCAACACTGCACTTCGTCTCGGCAACCAGCCCGAGATAACTCGCGCCATTCACGCTGCCTGGTGTGGGCGGCATGAAATAACGTTCCTCCGGAGTGCCGTCCCCAACCCCCTCCAGTTCCGCGTTGATCTGGAAATCCGAATCGAATGAGCTCGCATTCAATCCGTGGATTGCCAGGACATTCGCGCCGGTCTGAAGCAATCCGGAATTGGGAATCACAAGTTCCTCTTCGACGGCAGTACCATTGTTGATGGCAACTGCGGCGGAATTCCACTGCGGCGAACCGGGCGCGTTGCGCGATGCGACCACCTGTCCGTTCACATAGGCGACGAAACCATCATCGTAGCGGATGCGCAGCTTGACGCTGTGATACGAACCGGGATCAACAACATTGAAGGGAATGCGGATGTAAATTGAAGCGTTGTTGCTCAGCATCATTGCGCCGAGCACATTACCAGGCGCCTGGGGTACGAGACGTTCGACGCGCAGCGCGTTGAGATAAACGCCGGTAGTCACAGTGGCCGGGTTGCGTCGTCCGGACAACAGAATCGAGCCCGAACCACCTGCAACAGCATCGAACATAAATCGATATTGCGAGTTGTTCGACGGCGCATTGACGGAGTTGAAGGCGTAATTCGTGCGCACCTGGACGTTGTCGGCATACCAGTCCGACGCCTTGTTGCCACCGCCCTGTCCGTCAAAGGACCAGACTGTGAACCGATGCGGAAAATTGGCCGTCAGGCCGTTCAACCACAGGTTCAGACCGCCCGTGCCGGTATTGTCCAAAGAATACACAAAGTCGCGCAGCAACAACGACTCTGTGAATGCACCGCTGTTCAAAGGCCCGTCGCGAAGGCGATCGTCGTAGCCAAACGGTGGAGTATTGGAAAGCGTCACCGTGATTCCACCAAACACGCGAACGGTCGGCTGCGTTTGAACAGCTGTGTTTGAGACATTGGAATTGATGACGAACGATGAGAAACCGGCCTGAGTGTATCCCGCCGGAGCAAACGACCTGTCATTCACGTCGAATGCCAGCACCTGCTGCGCGGTGACTCCGACACTGTATTCAAGCGGTGCGGCGATTGCACTCCAGCTGGAGTCATCAAAGCCGCTCGTGGTCCAACTCGTTCCCAGAGCCCCATCCGCCGGCACCATCACACGCGCGACTGCGGCGGGTCCGATCAATGGTGTGGTGATCGTCGGCATCTCGATCCCGTAGGAAACGTTCTGTCGCTGGGGCGGAAAAGCAGGCGCGTAGGCATGAACGACCGTGCCTTCCGGATTCACGAGAGCGAGATACTCGCCGGCGTTGCTGAGCTGAAAGTTCGCATGAAGCGGTGCGCCGGCGGTGATGCGATTTTTCCCCGAGGCGAAGACGACCAGAAAATTGCCCGGCGCAAGATTTGTGGCCGGAAACGTCCACTTCGCCAAATTCCCGGCATCATCCGTCAGCCGCCAGCCGGCAAGATTCACAGTCTCCGGACCGCGATTGGAAATCTCCACCCAGGCCGGGCTCTGCAAATCCTCATCACGCAGTCCGCCACCGTTGCTTGCCAGAAACTCGCTGATCACGAGACCGGCGGTGCAGGTCGAAGCCGGGATCATCCCGGCGACGGCCAGTAGCAGCGGAAGAAAGCGGCTTGTTGTTGTGGTTGTTGTTCCGGCCGGCACGTTGCCCGCCGATGTTGCAGGACAACATCGTTTCATCACTCAGTTTCAGGTTGATTCAGGTGTGGAAGCGGAATCACACCGGGCGCCGCGTTCCACACCGTTGGGGTTTCGACGTCTCAACGGAAGATCCGTTGCGCGAAATGATAGAGACTGTTCCGCCAATGCGTCGCATCGTGACCATGTCCATCGACATGCCAGATGTGCGGAACTTCCTTCTCTTTCAGGTACCGATGCATGCGCTGGCTGATGTTGATGAGACCATCTTTGTTGCCGCAGGAAATGAAGAGCAGTTTGATCTTTTCCTTCGCAGCCGCCGGATCAGGAACCAGTTCAGATGGAGGGCGCGTGTTCGGCGCGGACGAGAAGCCGCCGATCCAGGCGAATTTGTCGAGGTGCGTCAGACCGAAATTCAACGTTTGTCCACCGCCCATGGAAAGACCGGCCAGTGCGCGATTCTCCCGATCTGTGTGGGCGCTGTAACGCGATTCGATGGCGGGGATGACATCGTCGAGAAGGTCCCTTTCGAACGCAGCGAAAGCTGGAGCGGTCCGGAAGACATCGCCCTCCGCACGATCATTCTTCTGCGCGCGACCGTTTGGCATCACGATGATCATCGGCACCGCTTTTCCGTCGGCGATCAGGTTGTCGAGAAGGACATTCGGTTTCGCAAAACGTTGCCATTCGGTTTCGTCGCCGCCAATGCCGTGCAGGAGATAAAGCACCGGATACTTTTTGTCCTTCGTGTAACCCGGCGGCGTATAGACCTGCATCTTCCGTGTGGTGCCGACCGTCTTCGATTCATACTCGATCATTTCCATCCGGCCATGCGGGATGTTGTCGCGCTTTTGAATGATGCTGGCGGACGGCTCTTCGAAAGCGGGTTTGTCGTCCTCGGCCAGGGCGATGTTCGGTCCGCGCGGAATACGCGGTTCGCGCGGGCCTGATGAATCGGGCACATCACCCTCCGCTGCTGAAAGAGCGAGTGTGCCTGCAGCTGCGATGGTTGGAAGGAGAAGAAGCAGTTTGATCATTTTCATAGAATTTCTTGCGCAGGTGTGGAAGAGCGCATCGGCCCCATGTCATCACTCAAACATCCAATAGTCGAGATTGAACAGCGATTTTTCGCCTCCGACAAATGTCAGGCAAAGATCCTGAACGCCTGCCAGGCCGGACACTTCCGTTTCAACCGTCTTCCAGCTTTGCCAGCCGCCAGTGTTAACAACCTTGCACGTGCCGACAAGCCGTCCTTCAGGTCCGCCGATCCGCAATTCGATCGTTCCACCCTGCTCTGCGCTGGCCACACGCGCTTTGAATTTCGTTGCTCCTTTTGAACCGAAATTGACTCCCACCACTTTCACCCAGTCGCCATTGTTGAGGTCGGCAAGGGTCATTCCACCTTCATTGCACGGTTCCGTTTCCACTCCGTGCTGAGAATTGAACGTTTCACCCTCGACACGCTGGAAGGGATTCAAATGGCCGATTTGCGCCACACCGTTCCTGGTGTAAGTGACCTTGCGAATTGAGCCGTCCTCGTTGTGATGCAGCTCTTCGATCGCCAGGTTGCGACGGAACCCGGTCGGAATTCCCGCCTGCCGCGCCACAATGCGGTTGTGATAAACGTGATACCATCGGCCCTTGAACTCAAACGTCGCGGCATGATGGTTGTTGTTGTTGATCGGCGGCTGATCCGAAACGATTCCTTTGTAGGTAAAATTCGTCGGGCTGTCTCCCATCATGTAGTCGAAACGCATTCCCGCCCGCGGCGTCGTGGAGTATGAAAAATAATATTTTCCGTCCCGCTTATAGACCCACGCCGCTTCGAAAAAGTTGGTGGCGTTCATCTTTATCACATCGCCATCCAGGCTGATCATGTCGCGGTTCAGTTTCACGGCGCGGACGTTGTCATCGCCATTGCCGCCGAAATAAAGGTAAGCCTGTCCATCATCATCGATGAACGCGCACGGATCGAAGAGCCACATGTTTTTCGCCGGCTGAACACCGGGAGTATTGTGGGTGATCAGCGGTTTTCCAATCGGATCCGTGAAGGGGCCGATCGGCGTTGGCGCCGTTGCGACGCCGATGTTGGCGCCGCCGTTTCCGAAATAGAGAAAGAACTTTCCATCGCGCTCGATGGCCCCGGGCGCCCACGTCTTCTGCGCCCAGGTCGTGGCTTCGCTTGCGCGGAATACCGAACCGTGATCAGTCCAGTTTTTCATGTCACTGCTCGAGACACAGATGATATTCGGGATGTTGTAGCTGCCTTCGACCGGGCTTTCGTCGTCATTCGAGCAGTAGATGTAAACCCGATCGCCCGTCACGAGTGATGTGGGATCAGCAAGATAACGATGAGAAGCAATGGGATAATCGGCGAGCGCACGATCAGCAGACAGGGAGAACAGAACGGCGGAGAAGACGAACGGGAACTTCGATTTCATCACGGAACAATCAACTGAGGATTCGAACATCGGGCAAAAATCGGGACGGAGTGCTGTTCCGTCCCGGATCACTGCTTTGGTAAAAGTGGGTGACGGCGAACCGTCACCCACCGATTCATAGAAGACAATCCGCTACAGCACGAGCGTTTGTCTCAGATCCATTCAAGGCGTGTTCGTGTAAACCATTCGGAAGAACACGTTGGTCCGGGTCGGATCGACCGTGAAGTTCACGTTGGTGATCGTCTCCGATCCGGGATATGGGAACCATTGGCTGCTGGCGGCGATTCCCACGCTGTTGGTCTGAAGCGTCCAACCGCGATTGGTCGGCCATGCGAGCGACAGAACGTTTCCTGATACAGAAACCTGCACCACAGGAGGATTCTTGTTGATCGATGGCGTCACGCTGGTCGCGGTGATGGAGCCGTCCACTTCCAGATTGTTCTGCCATGTGGCATCGCCGCCGGTGATTGTGAACGCGGCTGCTCCGGAGACCGGCTGGCTGAACAAGTAGAACTTGTCGCCAACAACCAGGTCAGGGCCAAGGTTCGCAACCGTCAGCGTTCCCCCGCCGGTCTTGAACACTCCGCCGTTCACAACAAACACGTCGTTGGACTGAGCCAGCGACCTGTTCACCTTCACGGCAACGTCGCCGTTGATCGAGAGGAAGTTGTTGAACGTCAGAGTTCCGATCGAGGTCGGAGAGGCACCTGCAGCGAGCTTGGTTCCGACTTCGGTTGTGACCGGTCCGGAGATCGTGCCTGTGCCGCCGAGGGTGCCACCATAGACGAGCACCTGGGATGCAGCGTGATTGTTGTTGATGAACAACGTTCCGTTGCTGACGGTGGTCTCACCAAAGTAAGTACCGTTTCCACCGAGGGTCAGGATTCCTGTGCCCATCTTCACCAGCGAGCCGCTGCCGCTGATCGTGCCGGGGATGGTTGTGTCCGAGGACTTGTTGACCACGAAGAAACCGTCATTGACCACTTCGCCGGTTCCGATTGAACCGCTCGTTCCACCGGTTCCGACGATCAATGTCATTCCGGGATCGATCGTTGTGGTTCCAGGATAGGAGATGTTGCCGGCCAGAGTCAGGACGCCGGGTCCCATATGGCGCAGCGCACCCTGATCCTGCACCGCGGAACCATCGGTCACAACGCTGATGACAGTGTTCGTGAACACATAGTCGTCAGGCCGGTTGAACACGAGGCGGCGGGGATTCTTGAACTGGGTGGCCGTATTGGTAAAGACGACCGGACCCACGATGGAGCCGACACCAGGAGTCACGCCATCGCCGAGCGAAATGCCACCGCCGGCGAGGAACGTGCCACCGCTGTAGGTGTTGTTGCCGGCAAAGATGATCCAGCCTTCGTTCTGGTTGTTGTTTTCCTTCAGGACGCGGCCAGTGCCGACAATGTTGTTCGTGAAACCGCGGGTTGCAGGAGCTTCCTGTCCAGTGAGGAACAGGGTTCCGTTGTTCGTGATGACCGAGCCGACAAACTGGCCCTGGTTTCCTTCGAACGGCTGGAACGTCGCACCCGGATCAATCAGAACCCAACCGGTGTAGGTGTTGGCGGCAGAAACTTTGACCAGTCCGGTGCTGCGGACCCAGATGTTGCCTGTTCCGCTGACCACGGAGAAGAACTGGTTGAGCGTGATGGGCGAGGTCGAGTTGAAGACGAGCAGGCCGTTGTTCACGATCCCGCTGTTGTCATGCAGACTGCCGGTGGCGCCACCGTCGCCGACCTGAACCGTTCCAGCGCTGATGGTGGTTCCGCCGGAGTAGGTGTTGTTGCCGGTGAGAACGAGCGTTCCGGGGCCGGCGTTTGTCACGGCTCCGCTACCGCTGATGGCTGAGCCAACGGTGACCGTGCCAGTGCGATTGAAGACGAGTCGCGCATTGTTGACGATGCTTCCGGTTCCAATCGTTCCGCTCGCGCCGCCCGCGCCCACCTGGAGCACGCCGTTCGCGATGGTGGTCAGGCCGCTGTAAGTGTTGGTGCCGGTGAGCACCCAGGTGCCAGATCCGTTCTTGGTCAGGGCCGTCGCGCCACCGTTGTCAACGATGTTCGCCGCGAGACTGTTGCTCGCTGCCGTTCCACTCAACGTGAGCGTGCGGGGACCGTTGCCGCTGTAGCCGAGAGATGTGGCGCTCAGATGAAGATTGCCCGCGCCCGAACCGTCCACGATACCGCCGGAAAGTCCAAGCGTGAAGGAACGGTCACTTGTCGCACCTCCGCCGGTGTATTGGAGTGTGCCGCCATTCAGCGACAGATTCGCAGCACTGCTGCTGGCTGAGCCGATGTCGCTGGCCACGCCGCCATTGTTCAACGAGCTGACGCTGAGCGTGCCGTTGTTGATGATCGTGGCGCCGGTGTAGGTGCTGCCGCCGCCATTCAGGACAACCGTGCCATTGCCGGTCTTGGTAACTGTCGCCGTTCCACCGATTCCGCTTCCGACGCTGGTGGCGAGGGTGTAGCTGGAGTTTCCGTTGTTGAACGTGACCGTCGCGGGAAGAACCGTTCCAGAAACTGTGACGTCGGTCGTTCCCGTCACCGTGTCGTCAAACACCGCGGAACCGCCGTTGGCGAACAGAACAGGCGACCCGTCCCGCTGCCAGTTGTTGGCCGTGGTGGTATCCCAGCTGCCATTGTTGTTTCCAGTCCAGCGATAAGCACTCTCGGTGACGTTCAGTCGAATGCTGTTGCCGTTGGTCGTCAGGTTTCCAATGAAACCGTTCAGGATGCCAAGGGTGACGGCCGGGGCCGAGCCGCTGGTCCAGGAAAGAAGCGGATAGCTGTTTCCGGGGGACATCGAACCGCTGTTCACATTGATTGTAACCGTACCCGCCGCGGTGATGGTTCCAGCCGCAAGCGGTGCAACAGTCGTGCTGCTGATCGATTCGAATTCAAGGATCGCACCCACCACAGTGCCCAGGGTCAACGTGGAGGGAGTGACCTGAGAACCGGTGGCGAAGACTGCAACCGCAGCATTGTCAGCCACGGAGATCGTTCCGTTGCCGGACTTGGTTCCCTGGAACACCAGCTTGCCTGCGCTGACAGTGGTTGCGCCGCTGTAAGTGCTCGGTCCGGCCAGCGTCAGGGTGCCCGCACCCAGTTTGGTGAGCGTGCCGCCAGAGCTGGTCAGTCCAGCTTCATCAACGAACGAAACGTTCTGTCCGGCCGTGTCGATCGTATATTTCTGTCCCGCATCCGTGCTGAAACGCGCGGAATAATCGTAGGTGTTATTAACGCTGTATTTCAGCGCGCCACCCGCGAACCGGATGGTTCCAAAGGCGCCGAGAGGACCGGAAACGCCCGGATTCTCCGCACCGCCAACAACCAGTTCACCACCGGCCAGCACAGTGTCACCAAAATAGGAACTCTGGCCCGAAAGTGTCAGCGTTCCATTGCTTACAACCAGAGATCCGCCGCCTGAGATAACGCCGGAAAGCGTTTCCGCGTCGCCAGCAGCATCAAAGACAAAGGTCCCGTTCAGCGAAATGGTCTGGTTGCCGAGACGCGGATGAGACCCCTTCAGGATCAGGGTTCCGCCATTGATGTTGACAGGACTGTCGATGCCGTTCGCCCCCAGAAAACCGGTGGGCGTCCAGATCAATCGGCCCGGACCGTCGAGCTGAATAAGCATCCCCGCGCCGTTGTCGTTGACCATGTAGCTGTTCGCAATCCAGTCGCCCTCGCCGCTGAAACCCAAGGTCCAGGCAGCACCGCCGCCGGCCGTGTAGCGGATCCAGGGATTGATCGTCGCCGGATTTGTAGAATTGTTGATCAGTGAATGGAATGCGGCGGTGGGGCGGCCAATCCATTCCAGCCGATTTGCAGCGCTCAAGCCACCGAACGAAAACGCCCCTGCGCCGGGTTCAATGGTGATATTGTAAATCGCAATCGGAGCGGAATTCGGCGACAGAGTCGTTTGAATGCTGACAGGACTGGTTTGGGTACCAGCCAGATAAAGGTGAATGCCAGATTGACCGAATCCGCTCTGCAACGTGTTCATGTTGTAGATCAGATTGAGCGGCCCTGGAACACTGCCGTCCCACATCGCCGTATCTTCGGTTGCGGTGTTCGGCAATGTGCCGCCCCAGTTTGTTGCGGCACCAATTTCCACACCGGTGCCATTGCCACCCGTCCACGTGTAAGTTGCTTGGCCGAATGCGGGCGGTATGGCGAGACAGCCAGCCGCCACAGTCATCCATTTTAGGATTCTGAGTTTTTTGTTCATGGGGTTTTTGGTTGGTTTTTCGTTCTGCTTGTGTTGATGGGAAAGTTTTCAATAACAGCAGCTCCTGCTGCGAAGACGCCAAACCGTTGCCTGCAAGCGAGATAAATGTTCATTGCTTGATTTATGGCCAGGACTGAGGGTCGATGGACGACTCTATGAGGGTTTAAAGCAGGGAACCATACGATGTACGTCGTATGTCATGTTTGGATTGTCAGGGGTCCCTCACAGCAAACACACAACAGACATATCGACGATCTGGGAAGGCTCGGTGGGAATCCTGCAGCACAAATTGGCTTTTGCGCCTGTTGAAAGCCCCTTTACCGTCGCTCGCTTCAACGGGGAAATTCTGAATCTGGAACGGCAGACCTGAAATATGTGCCTGCGATTCGGGCAGAAATAAACAAAATGCTTCGGCGGATTTCTCCACCGAAGCATTTCCAGTCCGAAAGCCGCGCCCCCGGAAGGGGTTACTGGACCTGGGCAGCCTTGATCACGGCATCGAACGCCGGTTTTGGCTGGTTGTTGGCGTCGAACAACAACGGACGTCCATCCGCACGCCACGACACTCCGTCATTCACGCCCCAGAACGTCACCATCTTCACATGCTCGCGATGTTTCACGAACAATTTGAAAAGATTGGCGTATTGGTCGGCCAGCTTGCGATTGGCGTCATCGACCAGCCCGCCCTGCGTGGTGGCGTTGTTCTCTGAAATATCCGCGCTGTTGCTGCGCTGACCGCCACGGGCGCCGTTCACGTCAAGTTCCGTGATGTGAATGGGCAATCCAAGTGAAGCCAGTTCGGTCAGCGTCCGCTCCATGCCCTCGTACGACGGTGACGTAACCGAAACGTGCGTCTGCGATCCGATCGCATGAATCGGCACGTTCTGCGCCTGCAACGACTTGACCAGGGCGATGCACTTCGCCCGCTTGGCCGGATTCTCGAGGCCATAATCGTTGTAGCGAAGGATCGCATCCGGATCGGCCTCATGGGCGTATTCAAATGCCTTGGCGATGAAATCGGGACCGATGATGTCCAGCCAGAGCGAGTTTCGCAGGATGTTCGTTCCCCCGTCGGAAAGCGCCTCGTTCACAACATCCCAGCACTTGATCTTGCCCTTGTAACGTCCGACCACCGTGTGAATGTGCTCCCGCATGCGGGCGAGCAATTCCTCCCGCGACGCGCGCGGACCGCCGAAACCGCGACGGCCGCCAAAACGAGGCTGCGAATCGGCAGCAACCGGCGGCGGATTGGTTCCCGCGAAAACCCATCCCGGCGTCTGCCCATGCCAGACCAGCGTGTGTCCGATGATGTACATGTTGTTTCGGACTCCGAATTCCACGAAAGCGTCCGCCGGTCCGAAGTCGTATCCATCCGGTCCTGCATTGGGATGGATCATCTCCCATTTCAAATCGTTTTCGGGTGCGATCTGATTGAACTGTTCCAACACCACCGCCGTGTCTGCCTTAACCTGTTCCAGCGTTCGGTTCACGTTGTTTGCCCGTGCATCGTTGCCGAGGGCAATCGGACGATTGATGGCCACGCCGACAAGGAAATGATCTTTGTAAGCGTCCTTGAGTTTAGGACGGTCTGCTGCCTGAGCGACCCCGATTAAACCAACAACGAACGCCGACAAGAGGCGGACGCGCATACCGCGATGCAAAAAAGTTTTCATAAAATATTTCTAACAATCTGCCGAGCGCCTTCCAGCGTGCCGCCAGTCATCACTCAATTCCTTTCAATTTTGTCGCTGATCCGGAAGTAATCGAAATCAGCGTAACCGCCCGATTCTTTCGTTGCGAAGTTGAACAGTCCGTACCGATAGCCCATAAAATGCGGAATCGTGTAGCTCATCCTCAGTTCGCTTCCGATAGCCGTCCAGGCTTTGCCGTCCAGGCTGTAGAAGAAGCGGGCCCGGTCAGTCCGATTCCGAAAATCGCAATCGGCTCTGAAATAAACCACGCGCTGATTCACCGGCACTCGCTCCACTTCCCTGGCCGTGCTGGAACGATCCTGCCGCGAAGCCGGCTGTGCCGTCATCATCACGATAAAATTCGTCCCGCCTTCAACCTTCACTCCAACCAAACCGTAATCGCGTTGCAACAAGGCGAGCCCGGCAAAATCGCCATCCTTCATTCCGCTGACATCCACTGCCGTGTTGGCGGAGCATTCCGGACCAATCGTCCGCTGCGTAAGCGTATTGCGCGCTGCAAGGAAATGCGGATCCGTGCGGCCGGTGGTCAATCGCAGGAAACCCGCGCGCTCAGTAAGCGACCAGTGCTTGTTGTCCGGATTGTGATTCCACTGCCAGGCCAGCGGGAGAGGACGATCACCGGCTTTCCGATCGAATTCATCCGACGACACAATTCCTGGAATCAAACTCTTGTTCGCCGGAAGATCGAGGGTCATGGGAACCTTCCCGTCGATGCCGAGCACCGGCCAGCCATCCTCCCATTTCACCGGCACGATAAACGGAATTCGCCCCACGGCACCGCAATCCTGAAACAGATATGCGAACCATTCGCCGTTCGGAGTATCGATGATGCTTCCCTGTGCGACACCCTTGTCCTGCAGCGCCACGCGGCCTTCCCACGGGCCGGTGAGCTTGTCGGCCCGATGGACAATCACCGTGCGCATGCCGCCCCGAGGCCAGGTGATGTTGAAGAGATAATATTTACCCTTCGCTTTGATGAGCTGCGAACCTTCAGCCGGAAGATTGATATTCATTGTGGCGACGGAATGAGCGTTCGTGATCACCACTTCGTTTACGCCGCCTTCCTTCAATCCCGACAAATCCTCCCTCAGCTCGACAAGCCGCAGATTGCCGCCGCCATAGATCATGTAAACGCGGTCGTCGTCATCGAAGAACAACGAATGATCGTGCAGCGCCGGGCGGAACGACTTCACTTCCCACGGCCCTTTCTCGATGTCTTTCGTCGTGTAAATGTAGGTCTTGCCGGTTGTCTGGGCGAAGGTGCTGACGTAATACGTTCCTTTGTGAAAACGAATGCTGCTGGCCCATGAACCGCGTCCGTATGTGTTCTTGCCGTCCGCCAGGTTCAGCTCGTCCACGTCGTCGAGAATGTCGTACGCGTAGTTCACCGTCTCCCAATTCACCAGGTCCTTTGATTTCATGATCGGCACGCCCGGGCTCATGTGCATCGTCGTGCTGCTCATGTAATAGGTGTCACCGACGCGAATCATCGCAACGTCCGGAACGTCCGCATGGATCACAGGATTCCGCGCGCTGCCCGTCGCAACCGATTCAGCTGCTGTGAGAGAAAGCGATGGGAGAATTAGAGCTGCGAGAATCAGACACAACTTGTTCATGCTGGAGATGGACGACGACATTTTGATTTCGATTACGCAAAAGCTGCCACGATTGACACAGCGCGCGAAATACGACGAGTGTCATACCCGAAGCAGATCAATGCGCAGTTTCCCGAAAAGGTGAATGGGCCGGGTTCAAAGCTTTCCCGTTGCAGACGGAATCGGCTGTTTGCTGTAGCGTGCGAAGTATTCGAGAATCTGGTCGCGCCACTTCGCGGCGTCTCCCACCTGAATCTCAAGACGCTCCGCGACTTCACGATGACGCCGCGCATCCACTCTGCCCGCAAGCGAGTGCCATGTTTTTTGAATGGCTGATGCACCCGCGGCACCGGACTGATATTTCGCGCACAATTCCTCCCAAAGCGTCCGCCCTGATTTCAAACGGTGATTCCATCCGCACCGATGGAACCAGAGCAAAAACTTTTCCGGACAGCGCGCGGGATCATCGAATTCATCGCAGACCGCAGGGAAATACTGCTCCACAGCCTTGTTTCCCCGGCGCGTGCGATTAAAGCCAATTCCCTCCTCCGACGCCTGATGATAATACGTCGCCGTCCAGTCTTCGCGCGGCGCGCGATTGTTCCACGGCATCGGTGCGTAATGATCGCCGCCAATGAGATGATGCAGCCCCAGCGGCATCGTGTAGTTCACGAAAATTTCGTGCGACGACATCATCATGTCCACGATCGTTCTCACCGCATCCGCTTCATTCGTGAACGTCATGCGCGTCCATTCCTCCGCTATGTCCCGGGCGGAAAGCTGCGGGTTCCACGCCAGCCGGCCCGATGCGTACCAGTTCGATTGCGAGAAATGATGTCCGCACCAGTTTGTGTCCAATCCGGGATTGACCACGGAAACCATCCCACTGATGCGCGGCTGTTCCGACAACACTTTCCCGACTGTTGAACCGGGGCCTTTCGAATGCGTGTCGGCATCGAGAAATTCCTCCCACATCGTGCCGAGATAAACCAGGTGCTTCGCCTGTCCGAGATATTCCTGTGTCGCCTGAATCTCCGCGATCACCGGCGTGTGTTTCATCGCGCCGAACAGCGGATGAAACGGTTCGCGCGGCTGGAAATCGATGGCGCCGTTCTTCACCTGCACCGCCACGTTCGGACGGAACTGTCCGTCCAGTTTCATGAACTCGATGTAAGCACGTTTGGCGCGATCGGGATCGACGTCCTCGTCATAAACGAACGCGCGCCACATCACATTGCCCTTGTGCGGCGCCAGTGCGTCCGCGAGCAGATTCGCACCTTCCGCGTGCGTGCGGCCGTAAGTCTTCGGGCCGGGCTGGCCCTCCGAATTCGCCTTCACGAGAAATCCGCCAAAGTCAGGAATCAGCGCGTAGATTTCATCCGCCTTGGCTTTCCACCAATCGATCACCCTGGCATTCAATGGATCGGCGGTTTCCAATCCACCGATTCGAACCGGCGCGGCAAAGTTCGCGCTTACATACATCCGCACACCGTAGGGCCGCCAGACCTCCGCCAGCGCCGCGACTTTCTGGAGATTGTCCGCCCGGAGAATCCGCGGATCGGCGTTGACGTTGTTGATCACCGAACCGTTCATCCCGATCGATGCGCACGCGCGGGCGTAATCGGCGTAGCGCGGACGGAGCGTTTGCGGCAGTTCGTCCCATTGCCAGAGCGAACGTCCTGCGTAGCCGCGTTCAATCGTGCTGTTCGGATTGTCCCAGTGATTCATCAACCGCAACTGAAGCGCCGGCCGTTCCTGGATGTTCAAATCCTCGATCGCCGCACCCGTCTGCATCAGCCGCAGAAAATGAAAGCTGCCGTAGAGCGCGCCAATGTCACTGTTGGCTGCAACCACGATCACGCTTTTCCCGCCAATCCGCGTCGTCCGAAGAATGAATCCTTCCTCCCCCACCCGCCGCAGTTCCTCACTCCAGTTCAACTCGCGAATCACATCGGAGTTTGAAGCAGTACCGACGATCAACGTTCCATCCGGAAGATCGGACCGACTTTCTGAAACAGACCGCCCCAGCATCAATCCGACACCGAGCTTCAATTCACCCCGAATGACGCCGGACGTCGGTGAAGCGCCCTCCACACGAATCTGCCGGACGAGCTGCCGGTAACGGTTCGCCACCGGCCCGGGCGGCGCATAGCGAAGCCAAAGTTTGTAGCCGTCCTCGCCGGACAACGACGTTGTTTGCGAAAGGCCTCGACCGCCGACAATACATCCGCCTGCACACAATCCCGCCGCGCCAACCAGACTGGTGGCGAGAAATTTTCTTCGCGAAACGTTCATGGCTGCCAGATTCGAAACTCTCCGCTGCAGTGCAGCAACGCCATCATGTAAAGCAATCCTTCGTAGTAACGTTCAAGGCCGTCGGGCGTTGGAGTGTTCCACAATTCCTCGACAAAACGCTTCGCGCGCGGATGGGTCGATGACAGGCTGGCGACGGCGTTGATCGCGACGAGTCCCTCAGCGTGCCGTTCCTCAAGCATTTTTCCATCAAGCGTGAACACGCAGCCGTAGTTCGTTCCCTGCGACTCGAAGAACGCCTGCAGCCGGTCGCTCAACTCCTGCTGGCGCGCATCCTTGCGCCACCACGACCAGTCCACGGCCCAGTTGCCCGCGGTGCGAAAGGCGTCGTAGCTGAAATTCGTGCTGTAGGCGCCGTGCGACGGTACCAACGACGCATCGAAGTTCGCGTAACACGGATTCAATCCCGTGACCGGATGCGTGACCTTCACAAAATAATCGCGGCTCACGCGGGCGGCTTCCTTCCAGAATTCTGCGTCTTCCTTTGGACCCCAAAGTGACCAGAGTTCGTAGAACGCGGGAAGATGATAGGACGGGTCGGAAAAGCGTGAGCGTTCATCGCTCGGCGTGAAGAGCACCATCTTCTGTTCGCGGTCGAACAGCGGGCCGCCCTTGACCGTCCGCTCTCTTCCGCGCCACGAGAACTTCCCTTCGATCACCGGCCGGTTCAGCATGCGCGACAGCAGTTCATCCGCCTCCTTTTTGTAGTTGTAAATACCCGAACCGCTGCCCCATCGATGCGCGGCAAAATAGAGTGCCATCACGTAGTATTCCTCGCCGTCGGGCGCCACGAACTGGCTCATGCGAACGCCATTCGTGCGGGCCTGCCAGGCGAAGAAGCCGTAGGACGGATGATTGGTTTCGGTCACATACAGATAGGTCTTGGACCAGTTCCAGATCGCGTCGAACTCCGCCTTCTTGTCCAGTTGCACGGCAATGATCATTCCGTAGGACAAACCCTCCGAGCGCACGTCCTTGTGCTTGATGTCTGTCACGAATGCGAGCGGACCGTTCTCGTTCGTGCCGGCTTCGTAATAAATGGTCTGCGTGGCAAGATCGCCGTGGAACAACTGCTGAAACGAGGAATCGATCTTTTTCCGAATTTCCTCGGGCGATTTGCCAATCTCGTCAAAGAGGTTGCGATATTTCCCCGTGGCAAAAGCGCCTTGGCCATCGGGCGTTTGAGAAGGTTCAGCACTCCGGGCCGTCAAAACTGAAGCACTGACGAGCGCGGCAGCCATCCATCCAGCGACATGATTTTTCATATTGGGTTTTGAACCGACATCAACTGATCGAAATGTCCCGTTCCAAACGGTCCGGCTATTTGGTCAGCCGATAAAACATCGCCTCACCGGAACTCTGAACGGGAACCGTGACTTGCCATTGGCCATTCACAAGCTGCGGCACAGGCGACGCGACATTCATCCACGCGCCCTGGGTCAGATTGGTCCGCGACTGCAGCCGGAAGCTGGTGGCTTCGAGCGGCCATGACAAGGTGATACTGGATGCTCCGGGTGTGAATGCGATCAGCGGACTATCATCGCTGAACACACGACCCGGCCCCATGGCGTAGGACGCAGCGATTTCGTTGCGGCTCAACGCGACACTGTAAATGCGAAACTCATTAAACGCGCCGTTCAGGTAGGGATCGCTGTATTGCGAACGGCCAAGATAATTGTTCGGTGTAGCCCCCATGTTCCACGGCCGCAGCGTGATTGATGTGTTCGTCGCAACCGGATTTCCGTTCAAATAAAGAACTCCGATGTTTCCATTCAGGGTGACGGCAACATGATGCCATACGCCGGGTGTCAACGCGGACGGCGCATTGATGCGTTGTTCGCCGCCGGCGCCATTGATTGTCATCGCGAATCGCAATGTTCCGCCCGTGCCACTCAGCGGCGTCAGGAACATGTTGACCGTGGAGCCGGTTCCAAAATCGAAGATTCGTGACCATGCCGAAATCGCATTCAACCGAACCCAGGTTTCAATCGTGAAATTCGTCAGCGCACTGACAATTCCCGCCGGCAATGCGGCATGTTGCTGCGAGCCTGAACCGAGCGACAACAACCCGCCCGAAAGCGTTCCGCCATTGAAAACTGTTCCATCCCACACCGGGCCTCCAATGAGATCGGCAAACGTTGTTCCACCTGTTTCATCAAAGCTGTAGCGATGCACCAGCGCAGGCAGTGGCGCCGTTGTGAACGACCAGACTTCCCCGATGTTTGTGTTCGCGCCGGCGACCGAATCGACGCGCCAGAAATAAGTAATGCCACCGGCCAGCACCGGATTAAACGAGTTGCTGGACATCACACCGCGAAATTCCTGCGAAGCCGTTGTCGCGAGCGCCACCGCATTCGAACTGGTTCCAACGAACAGCAGATGCGTGAGTGCATTGCTTCCCGACGTCCAGCTCAACGTCGAGTTGAACGCCACCCCCGTTTCACCATTGGCGGGCAACGGATTCTCCGCCTGTCCAACCGCAATCAACTTGTCGAGCACGACCGTCGTCAGCGATTCAGCAGGCAGAATCAGTTGCGTGTCAGCAGAGCCTATGTGCTTGAAGTGATTCGTGCCGGCAGTCTGATAAACGCTGGAAAGACCGAACCCGAATGAGGAGAAATTCAAATCCATCGCGACCGAATCCGTCTTGCGATTGATGATCACACCCACGACGCGGAGATTGTCGGGCGTCATGTAAGCCGAAAATTTCACATTGGCATCCGTGCTCGTCGTCGCAATCCGCCGGCTGCCCGCCGGGACGAAATACGAGAAATGCTTCATCGCCCAGTAACTCGGCGAGAGCCAGTAACCGCGCGATTGCGTCGGCGACCCGGCAGGCGCATTGGTCCAGGTCGATTGATCCCATGGAAATTCAATTTGAACGAGGCCACCGTCCGGCCCCGGCCAGATCAGGCTCCAGTGGTTGTAGCCGCTCGCATTTCCTTCAACCAGCACGTTGTGAATGAGCGTTGCCGATTCCACCATGTTCGAGACGCCGAACTCCGTCATGAACCGCGGCTTGGTGGGAAACAGATTGGTCGTGGCACGCAACGAATTGATGTAGCCGTTCGCGCTGCCGTCGGAACTGCCGTGATAAAGATGATAGGCAACGCCGTAGAAGTGGTTTGGATTCAACGTCGGCGCGTAGTTCTGAATCACGTTGTAGCCAATGCCGACCGGTTCGGGCGCGAGAAATTTCGGCGGTGACGAAAGATTGGTCACCCATTGATATGTCGCGTCGAGGGCCTTGGAATAGCTCGCGTAATTGGTGCCGTTCACCACGCCTTCGGTCGGACGGAAGATGCACGAATCGTAACTGGCCTCCCAGTCCGGCTCGTTCTGGATGCTGATCCATGTGGGCGAAATACCGTTCGAACGATAGGCACGGAGCGAATCGTACCAGTATTTCCCAAATTCGTTGTAGGCAAAGCCGCCATTGGTGAAGATCAGCGTTCCACCATTGCCGACCTGACCGTTGCTCTTCAAAAACGCCGGCGGCGCCCAGGAACTCATCAGAATCGGCACCTGCCGCCCAAGCAGCTGATTCGCCGTCGCCACAATCTCGGTGGTCGGCGGATCGAAGTTCAGCGTGTTCTGATAGCGATACCAGTTTCCAAGGCGCAGCATCGAGATGTTCAATCCCGAGAACGCATTGGAAATAATTTCCTGCTTGTAGGGATGCGCAGTGATCCAGCCGTTGTAGAACGCAATCGCACCACCCAGTCCTTCAATGGTCTGAAAGAACCGGGTCGCATCAATGGAAACTGACGACGACGGCAACGTGCCGGGACCGCCGCTGTTGAGATCAGCAACCGTGAAGATGTAATCACTTCGTCCGAAAACAAATTTGTCGAAGTCCAGACCATCCTCGCGTGCGCCAATCTGAAACGTCTGCGTCAAGGCGCCGGCGGAGACATTGAAACCAGACTGGCCGCTGAACAGGGAAAGATTGATCCATTTCCAAACGTTGTTCCCCAGGGACCCGCCGCCCGTGACAACGTCGGAGTTGTTGTTGAATCCGGCGCTTCCCAATCCGTTCACCGTGATCCAGTGCCCATCGACATTCGGCGCTTTCGCTCCGAAACCGTTACCGTAGAAAAGGCTGTCGTCGTTGAACGTGTCCGACCCTACACGAACTCGCGCGTAGAGATGATAATTTCCCGGTGCAGGAAACGTGACCGTGTAGGTGGCGACGCGACTGGAGTTGCCGGGGTTGCCGTTGTTGATTCGATCGGTCGAAATGGAAATGAACTGAACACCGCTGCTGGTGCCATTGGTAAAATTGGCGCCAAGCGCACCGGACTCCGCCTCAAACGTCACGGAGGATACATTGCCGAGCCCCGATTGCGTCGATGCACTGAGAACAAGAAGAACCATCACGACCCACAGAAAACCTCGCCCGAAAAACGAACGATCGGCAGAAAAATGTCGGTAGGAATATTGATTCATGTGGCTGCCGGTCAGTTGAGTGCGCACAAAAGGTAGCGAGGATACAATCGATCGCCATACGACAATCGTCAGAGGGGAAGCCACAGTTTTGAAAGCCACAGCCACAGATGGAACATAGATTAAGCACAGATGTTCTGAAATGACGGTTGGAACGATCGAATGAGCCTCCTCCTTTTGCTGAAGTTCATCGCTTCCTTTCCAATCTGCGTTCCTCTGCGTCATCTGCGGATTCAAATCGTGTTTCATCTGTATTCCATCTCCGGCTTCAAACAATTCCACAAACAGCGCGGCTTGTGCCGGCGAGGAACCGCCTGCTATCGTTCGCGCCATGAATGGAGAAACCAATCTAACCTTCATCAAGGAAGATCCGTGGCGCATTTTCCGGATCATGGCCGAGTTCGTCGATTCTTTCGAAACCCTCTCCCAGGTCGGTCCCGGCGTGACTGTCTTCGGTTCCGCGCGAATGCTGTCCACCAACCCGTACTACCAGGCAACCGTCGAACTCACCAAGGCGCTTGCCGCAAACAACCTCGCCGTCATTACCGGCGGCGGCCCCGGCATCATGGAGGCAGCCAACCGCGGCGCCGCACTCGCCAAGGGCAGATCAGTCGGCCTGAACATCCAGTTGCCGCACGAACAAAAGGGCAACCGGTTCGCCAACATCCCGATCAACTTCCACTACTTCTTCGCCCGCAAGGTCTGCTTCGTGAAATACAGCATCGCCTTCATCTACATGCCGGGCGGATTCGGAACGCTCGATGAATTCTTCGAAGTGATGACGCTGATCCAGACGCGCAAAATTCCGGAATTCCCCGTGATCCTGTTCGGCAAGGAATACTGGAGAGGCCTGATCCGATGGATGAAGGATCAATTGCAGGAAACCAAATTCATCAGCCCCGACGACCTCGATCTCTTCACACTCACCGACGATCCGCAGGAAGCCGTGGACATCATTCTGGAATACAAGCGCCGCGTCGGTCCGCCGGAAGTTATGCCGAAGGCATTCGCCTGATTCCTCCCACTTCGTTGCATCAGAGTTCCTCCCAAATGGAATTTTGCGCTTTGAACCTGAACCAGGTTCATGGGGAGGACTTGTTTGGCCGAACGATTTTCAGGCGGAGCGGCAGCTCCGCCCTACCAGCAATAGGTAGGGCAAGCTGCCGCTTTGCCCCATTTTCCGCACCGACTGGTGCGTTCCGTTCGTCAACGACATCGCAAATCTCCCTCGCCTCGCAAGCGAAGCGCGGGGAGAGATTTCTCCCAAATGGAATTTTGCGCTTTGAACCCCTGAACCAGGTTCATGGGGAGGGACTTGCTTGGCCGAACGATTTTCAGGCGGAGCGGCAGCTCCGCCCTACCAGCAATAGGTAGGGCAAGCTGCCGCTTTGCCCCATTTTCCGCACCGACTGGTGCGTTCCGTTCGTCAACGACATCGCAAATCTCCCTCGCCCCGCAAGCGAAGCGCGGGGAGAGTTCCCTCCCAAATGGAATTTTGCGCTTCGAACCCCTGAATCGGGTTCATGGAGAGGATT
>CALBZA010000076.1 GCA_937890005.1 uncultured Verrucomicrobia subdivision 3 bacterium
CGCTCGCCTTCGACAGCGACGAGATCAACGCCATCGTCAAAGACCTGAAGCTGCTGAAGGTGCTCTTCAAAAACAAAATGGAGGCATTCAACAGGAGGGCGGACTTTCCAGTCCGCCTGTCCGGACCAGATACGGGTTGGAAAACCCGCGCTCCGTTCGAATTCAACGACAAGGACGTGGACGGGCTGATCGAGCACTTCCGCGATCCCGAGCGGCGGAAGGCGTTTTTTAAGGAATACAAGGAGATTGAGATGCTCTACGAAATCATCTCACCCGACGCGTTCCTGCGGCCGTTCATTGCGAATTACGGCACGCTGACGGCCATCTACCACGTCGTTCGCAAAGCCTACATGAAAACGGTGCAGGTTGATCGGGAGTTTCAGCGCAAAACCAACCTGCTCGTGCAGGAACAGGTTGGGAGCTACGGCGTGGCGCAGGTGGAGGAGTTTGTGGAGATCAATGCCGGGACCATCGAACTGATCAAGAAGAAGCAGGGCGGTGACAACACGAAGGTTATCAATCTGATCAAGAGCATCGAGAAGCTGGCTGAGGAAGGCAGCGACGATCCGTATCTGATTGCGATGGCCGAGCGCGCCCAGGCCGTGCAGGAGAGTTTCGAGCAGCGCCAGACCAGCACCGCCGAGGCGCTGGAAGCGCTGCTGAAGGAGGTCGAGACGAATGAGATTCGAAAAAAGGAGCAGGCGGAGAAGTCGTTCGACGGGTTAACCTACTTCGTCTATCGCAGTCTGCTGGACGCGAAGATTGAGAACGCGGAAGCCGTCAGCCGGAAGATTCGCCAGGCCTTTGCCGATCATTCTAACTGGAAGAAGAGCGAGAACGCGCTGCGCGAGCTCCGCAAGCAGGTCACCTTCGCCATCTTCGCCGAGACGGACGATCTCGACCGGGTGACCGCGATGGTGAACGAACTGTTCACACTGTTGGAAAAGGCGGATCGAATCTGAAGCGATGAACGCCATGGAAAAGAAAGCAGCGTTCAAAGATCGCGTCCACCGATGGGCCGAGAAGCTCGACGTGAAGATCGTTTGGCTCGGCGTCCGCCCGATGCGCAACAAATGGGCGTCTTGTTCCACATCGGGTCATCTCAATTTCAATGACGAGTTGCTCGGTCTCGACCAGAAGCTTTGGGATTACGTCATCGTTCATGAATTGCTGCATTTCTTCGTCCCCAACCACGGCAGGCTTTGGAAGAGTTTGATGAGGGCGCATCTGGGAGATTACGAACGCCTTTCAGATCGTTTGCAAAAGGAAAGTCGTTGGGAGGGGCGTCACTGATGCGCACCGCGCTGTTCCGTTTCTCTTCCTCTTTCTCGAGGCGTTTCCAGTTGAAGTAATAGGGTTTCCAATTCACCAACTCTACGATTGGCTTTCATTGTCTCTTCGAAAAATCCATTTCGCTCCTTGTTCAATTGTTCAATGAGAAGATCCTTGCCCCGATTCGTGATCTTCAAGTCCAACACCTCACGCTCTGGAATCAACCTGAAGCTGGAAGAGTTCGCCCGCCATCGCGGGACGCGGCTTTGGGCATGAAGTCGAAATTCATCTCACCTCATCAAACTACTGTCGTTCAATTGCGCCCTGCTGGTGATTGCCGATCCGGAGAGCGGCGTGGGGACTTGAACAACGGTGAGTTTGCTGCGCGGTTTAAGTTTGTGCCTGCTTGAATACAGTGGATACGTTTGGTTTGTCCCTGACGCTGCGTGATGCTGGTCCCAATTAAAATTAATCGATTCCGCTCTCCGAATTGTAAAACGAGGCATCGACTTCGGAGGCATCGACTTCGCTTGAATGACGAACGAACCACTTCAGGCAGGATCTCTGCGCGTTGGTCTGCCTTGCTGGTGATGCTGCTTCTGGGCGGGCTGCCGTTTGGGTTGGCAGGCGCGCAAGAGCCGATGTCACGATTGCTGGATACATTCGGTTTTTCCTACTGGGGCCGGGATCATGGCATGCCCGAGGTGGCGGTAGTATTCGTGGATGTGTCGTCGGACGGCTTTGTTTGGTGTCTCACCCCAAATCACCTGCTGGCGTTCGATGGGCAGCACTTCGAGGATTATGGCGCGCTTGATACCACGGGTGCCGCTGCTGTGCCGTATCCAATCCTCTTCCGCGGTTGGAGTGCTGAGAAGAACGGGACGCCCTGGATCCATGGTCAACGCGGCGCAATGTGGCGCGGGCCCGACGGATGGCGGCGGCTGGATCTGACAGAAGGGTATCGAAGCATCCTCGCAATGCCGTTGGATATTGCGGGCCGGTTTTGGGCCGTCACGGAAGACGGCGTATGGCGTGTCGAGCAAAACCAACTCGTGCCGGTCGCGCGTTCGACGGTGAAAATAATGACGGCGGTCGCCGATCCGAAAGGAGGCCTGCGAATCGGTTCGACAGCGGGTCTCTTCCATTTTGCCGGAGAGGACTTCACCCCGGTGGTCGCGGGCGAGTACGGCAGTCTCGATGAGGTCGTTTGTATGGAACGCGGACGGACGATTGACTGGATCATCTGCGCTCGACAGGGGTTGATTCTGCAAAAGGGCGCGGAGTGGAAGCGTGTGCCGCTGCCATTTGCGTCGAGTCAGGTCACGCGGGTGCTGGAGGATGATGCCGGGGCGATTTGGGTGGGAACCAAGCAGGGGTTGTATCGCTATGCCGACGGAATCTGGAGTGAGTTGAGCGCGCGCGATGTGGCCAATCCTGTCAACGTGCTCTCGCTTGTGACGGATGCGGAGAATCGCATCTGGGTTGGCACGAGTGACGGCCTGTTCTGTTTGCGAAAAAAGTTGGTGCGGACGCTTCTGGTCAATCCGCGTCAAGGTCGGCAGCCCATCAGCAGTCTGGCGGTGCTTGACGGAACCAATCTTTGGGCTGGCAGTCTCAGCGATGGATTGTTGCGTGCCGAAGGGTCGGAATTGAAACCCGTCACGGGTTTCGGGCTTCCCGCGCGCGCCATGGTTACGGCGCTGGCTCCGGCCGACCAGGGCACGCTTTGGGTGGGAACCCTGGGCGATCACCTTTTTCTGCTTTCCTCAAACAAGGCGACGAGGATCGTTGAAGCGCCCAGGTCGCCCCAAAGCGCCCGTGAGATCACGGTGGTTCGCGCGGGGGAATCCAACCGCTTGTGGGTCGGGACGTGGCAGGGCGTGTTTCAATTGAGCAGCTCCGGGAGCAACTCTGTCGCGAAGATGGAATTGGAGCCGGTGCCGATGCGCAACACAGGGTCGCGATCCCTGTCGCCTGTGATGGGCCGCGTCTCGGCACTTGCCACCGAGCAGGACGGAAGCGTCTGGCTTGGTTATGAAGGACTGTGGGTGCTGCGGCGCTATCGGAATCCCATGACCGTGGTTTATGGCTATGGCTGGGGTTTGCCGGGGCCCAATGTGCGAACCTTCTTTCGCGATCGCGACGGTCGTTTGTGGGCCGGCACCAGCCTTGGACTGGGGCGATTGGCAGACAACGAATGGCAGAAGGTGCTGCGCGAACACAACCTCTTCGCCGAGAATCAGGACGAACGGGCTCGGGATCGCGCCCACTGGCAGACCAAACTTCGACAAAAGCTTCTGTGGCAAAGCATGGGCGCAGCGGAGGGACTGGTGGATGCCGACATTCGCCAGATCATCGAGGATGACTTTGGCCGGTTCTGGCTTGGGACGCGAAAGGGCATCCAGGTTTGCAAGCGGAGTCAACTGGAGGCGGTCCTGGACGGAAAGGCTCCGTTCATCGAAGGACAGGTTCTCGGCGTTTCAGAAGGCATGGCCAGCGAGGAATGCACGCTGGGTGCCAGCCCGGGGGCGGTGCGGGATGCGCTGGGGCGACTCTATTTTGCCACGATGGACGGAGTGGTGGTGGTGGATCCGGCGGCGATCAGTCCGCCCACCAACCGACTGCCGGTCTTCCTGCAACAGGTTGTGGCCGGAGACAGCGTGGTCTTTCGGAGGGATGCCCTGTCGCCCATCTCCATTTCAAACCAAGCGGTGCGGCAGCCAGACAATCCGGTCATGTCCCTCCCTTTGGGTCAGCGCAACGTGGAATTCGTCTTCTCGACACCGGACTATGATTCGCCAACGCGTGTGCATTTCCGCTGGAAGCTGGATGGGATCGACCCTGATTGGTCCGAACCGCGAACCGAACGAAGGGCCTCGTATCCGCGTCTTTCGCCCGGTGATTATGCCTTTCGCGTGATGGTGGGCGCAAACGGCGTCTGGCGGGAATCGGAAGCTCCGTTCCGCTTTCGGGTTCGTCCTTATCCCCATGAAATGCCCGCAGTCCAACTCGTCGCCGGGGCCTTTCTGACCGTCGCCGTCGGATTGGGCGCATGGCGATTGGAGCGGCTCCGCAGCCGGCGTCGGATGCGACAGCTCGAGCACGAACGCGCCCTCGAACGCGAACGCACGCGCATCTCCCGCGATCTCCACGACGAACTCGGCGTTGGCCTGACGGAAATTGGTTTGCTCGGGGACGTGGTCGCCGCAACCCCGCCGTCGGAGGCCAACGCGAATTCAGAAGTGGCGGGTGAAATCAGCGGACGCGCGCGCGGACTCGTTGCGGCGCTGGATGAAATTGTCTGGGCCATCAATCCAGCCAACGACAATTCGCTCGCGCTCGGCGACTATTTTTCCCGCTACGCGCAGAACCTGCTCCAGCGCGCCGGGCTTCGCTGCCAGATTGACGTGGCGTCGGTTTCCCGGGACGCCAGGGTGAGTGCCGAGATGCGGCACCAGCTGTTCCTTGCTTTTAAGGAGGCGTTGAATAACGTTCTCACGCATGCCCGCGCCACCGAAGTTTGCATCGGCATCGCCCTTGAAAACAGCTGCCTGACGATTCGCGTGGCGGATAACGGATCCGGCATCGGTCCCGCGGCCACGACAGGATCTCCCGATGGTTTGCACGGCATGCGTGAGCGCCTGACTCAGATCGGCGGGGCCTGTGAAATCCGGAGCGTGCCCTCGGGCGGCACCACGGTGATCTTCACTCTGCCGGTTCATAGCCTATGACACCCGTGATTAAATTTGCCCTCGTCGAGGATGATGCGCGTTTTCGCAAGAGCCTCCTTCGCGCCCTGCAAACATCACCCGGTTTCAAGTGCGTGGGCGAGTTCAACAACGGCGCCGAGGCTGTGGCGGGATTGCCCGCCGCGCAGCCGGACGTGGTCATCATGGACCTGAACCTCCCGGACCAGTCCGGCGCGGAGGTCACGGCCTTGGTGAAGGACGTAATGCCGGATTTGAATGTGGTTGTGCTCACGGTTTACAACGATGTCGATCACATCTTCAAGGCGCTGCGCGCGGGCGCGTGCGGTTATCTGCTCAAGCAATCCTCCGGGAAGGAAATCGTGGAAGCCATCACGCTGGCCCACAGCGGTGGATCGCCGATGACGAACGAGATTGCCCGCAAGGTCCTGGCCGCCTTTGCCGAGCCTCGACCCTCCAGGGAAGCCGGCGAATCGCTCACGCCCCGCGACAAGTCCATTCTTGAACTCGTCGCGCAGGGCCGATCCAACAAGGAGATTGCCGACCAGCTTTCGCTCACCACCAAGACCGTGGGTTATTATTTGAACGGCATCTACAAGAAACTCCACGTCCAAAGCCGCACCCAGGCCGTCAACAAGTATTACGGAAACCGTCCGCGATTGGCGGGCTGAGTTTTGTTTGGTGCGGGCTGTTCTCATCATTCGAAGATTTGCATCAGTGCGAGCCGACCTAGACTTTTACAGGATGGGCCTGATGGTTTTTCCTGCCATCCTCCGGCGATCAAGATGGCAGTTTGCATGAAAATGAATCCCCTGATCACGGCCGTGCTCATGGTCATGGCTTGCGTGTCGAGCCCGACTTCCGCTATTCGAGGTGGGGTGAGGATATAAGTGGCTGGTAATCAATGC
>CALBZA010000077.1 GCA_937890005.1 uncultured Verrucomicrobia subdivision 3 bacterium
TTCACACGTTGCTGCGCTTACCCACTGGCATCTTTTACGCGCAAGGCGTGAAGGCGAACGTCCTGTTCTTCGACCGCAAACCGGCGCAGGAAAAGCCGTGGACGGAGAAGCTCTGGATTTACGACCTACGGACGAACATGCATTTCACGCTCAAAGAAAATCCGCTGAAGCGGAGTGATCTGGATGATTTCTTGGAGTGCTATTTTGGGCAGAATGACAGCAATGTGGCTGCGGCGTCCCGCCGCAGTTCTGCTGGGGAACAGAGGCGGGACGCCTCTGCCACGTTGAACCGCCACAAGCGCAAAGAAAGTGAGCGGTTCAAATGCTTCACCTACGACGAATTGCTCAAGCGCGACAAAGTGAACCTCGACATCTTCTGGTTGAAGGACGAGGCGCTCGAAGAATCGGCGAATCTTCCGCCGCCGGAGATCATCGCTGAGGAAATTGCCCAAGAACTTGAAGCGGCACTCGAACAGTTCGCTACCATTGCGGAGGATTTGAAGCGCTGACGAACTTCCGGGGATTTACCGAACGCAGAAGGTCAATCTGAGAGTATCGCGAAAGGAAGTTTGAGTTCTTCCATCGGTCGGCCACCCACTCTCACCGCGTCCCTCTCACTCCTTTTTCTCAACCGTGGCCGATTCAGCTTTCGGGGATGTCGGAATGGAATTGGTGGTTTCGGTGGAAATGACGGGCTGATCAACGTGGTTGGTGCCGGATTCGCGTTCGGTGATGTTTCGGATGAGGCGGGCTTTCAAATCGGCGTAGGTCGGGTCGGTCACGAGGTTGAGATGGGAGCGGGCTTCGGCGAATTGGCCGGCCATTGTTCTGATCCGCGCAAAATGGATCTGAACTCCTTCGCGCTGGATGGCGTCGGACGCAAGGTTGAACGCGTTGGTCCAGGCCTGCAACGCGTCGTTGGTTCGAAGCGGTTTGATGCCGTAGTAGGACTGGGCAACATCGGAGGCGAGAAGGAAATTGGTGGGATCGAGCCGCATCGCGTTGCTGTAAAGACCCATCGCTTTGTCGAAAACCTGCTGCTCGCTGATGTTGTAAAATTCGCGGGCGTCCTTTCGGAAGAGAAACACCGTGGTGCCGAAGTTGTGGTAGTAAACCGGCTCGGTGGGATCGAGTGAAATGGCTTTCTCATAATAGGCGAATGCGTTGGTGATGCCGCCGTTGTGACCGTGATAGTTTGCAAGGTTGTTCCAGACGGCGGGATTGGTCGGTGCAAGTTCACGCGCTTTTTCGAGATGCACGAAGGCGTCCGATTCTTCGCCGATGTCCGACAGGAAACTGGCGTAGGCGAGACGGGCCTCGGCGTGGTCGGGATGACGTTTGATGAATTGATCGTAAGCGGTTCGAACCGTGTCGAGGCGTCGTCGAATCCGGATGTTCAGTTGCTCGCGCGGGATTCCGGCTCCGGCGGCGGTGAATTTTTCGTTCTCAACAATCCAGCCGTCGATCTCCTCCAACGCTGCATCGTCCGCCTCCTGAAGCTTCTTCAGTTCGGCTTCGACCGGATCGTTTGTGGAAGTGATGTTGACCGAGATGCCGCTTGCCTCCGCGATCAGGTTGCTGGTGGCGGCCAGGGCGTTGGTGGACAGCAGCGCGCTGACGAGGCCGAGGAAAAGCGTTTTCACGCGGGCAAACTAGCACGGCCCGACATCAAGTCGAGGCGGCTGTTTCGGAACGGTTCAGAACGGACCAACTGAACATACGTACCGTTTTACCCGAACGGATTTTCAGGCGGAGCGGCAGTCAGCGGCAGCTCCGCCCTCCCGACAACGCGTAGGGCAAAGCTGCCGCTTTGCCCTATTCTCCGCACCGACTGGTGCGTTCCGTTCGTCAACGACATCGCACCAGAATCGATGAAACATTCAGCGAAATGTAATGCTCCCCAAATCGAACTTTGCGCTTTGAACCCCTGAACCGAGTTTATTGGGAAGAGGTTTTCAACTCAGAGCTCGTCTGTGTCACTTGTGACCCCCCACAGTGCTTTGAAACTTTCCAGCGATTTTACTCTTCGGGTTGCTGCGGCTGGTCTGCGACACAACCGCGCTCCATTCTCGAAAGACTCTCACCGTGTGGGCGTCCAGTTGCGTCCGTTCAGAACGGCCAGTTGATGCCGGCGGAAAGATAGATCGCACCGCTGAGATCGAGTTTGGCCGAGCGTCCGCCCTTGTTGAACTCAGCTGATCCGAGCGGCATGTACTGCGCGCTGAAATAAATGTCGCCGTTCCGGGTGGCGTGATAGGTAAGCGTCGCGTTCACGTAACCGCCATACAGCACATCCGACACGTCGAAGCTGCCGCGGCTGCTGACATCGCCCCCGTCGATTTCGATCTCGTCGTCAAACTTGTATTCGCCGGTGATGAACCCAAGCGCGGGACCTGCGCTGAGGGCAAGGCCGAGCTTCGGATGAAGATCGAGAAAGAGCGACGGCCCGAGGCGAAATGCAAACAGCGTGGCATCCAGTTCATGTTTCCCGAATGCCGTCGCGTTCACGGAACCGGCGTCGGATTCGCTAAGAACATCGCTGTGGATGTTCCATCCGCCGGAGGGATTGCCCTGGTAACCGGGCGGTGGAAAGAAAGGAGTCGGCGGTCCGCCCAGGTCGGTGCTGTGAACGAAAGCCCGGCGTTGAGCCGTTCCAATCATCGAAAATTCCTGCGAGAAGTTCAGCGGCAGAAAACCAAATCCGAACGCAAACCCCAGACGCATGCGATCCCAGCACCAGGGATAACCGCCGTATTCCATGTCGAATCCGATCTGGAAAGGCTCGTCTGATTTCCCCCTGCTGATCGCAGCGGCATCGAACTCGGTGGTGCGATGGAACGTCAGCGTCTGGGAGGCGGAATCGTATTGGGAATCGTTGTCGTAGCCCCAATTGGAAGTGAAGTCGTTCGCTGTGTTCGCCGGGTTTCGGATCACGTAACCGTCGTCGTATCGTCCGGGCCCGTAGTTTCCAACACCGAAGGAGGAGCCGGTCAGTTTGAAGTCGGCCTTTATGTTGAAGCCGACAACGGCGCCGACGCGAAAGTTCCTCACCCAGTTCGGATCATATTGTCCGTGCGCCGACAGGCTTAATCCGGTCAGCGCGCCAATGCCAACCATCCAACCCCACAGAAGATGATTCCTATCGGGACACTTGATGCGTTTCAGTTCCATGGAGGCTCAGGGATTTTGGTAAATGATGTAAAAACGTGTGGGGCTCTCGCTCGGCTTGCTCACGGTTGCCGGCGGGCCATAATCCAGCCAGTAGGTCCAGTTGGCTGGAGCCACGATGGACGGGCGTACCACCTTCGGGTTGCTGAACGAGGGATCTTCGCTGTAAACCACGGTGTAGGTACCGCCGTTCGTCGATGGAAATTCCAGCAGCCGGCCGTTGTCTCCCCAGAATGCGATGCGCGTGTAATTGGTCGCGCCCGCAACCGAGAGCGGCATCAGTCCGGGCGGCGGTGTCAGGTCAGCGGCGTTCGTCATGGCATTCGCCGTGAGCAGCACGTTGGTGAAGGTCTGATACGACGGAATTCGGAATTGCAGCAGAAGATCGACGGTCGCGCCGGCGGCAATGTTCGTCGGATAAACGACGAACGGCAGGCCGTTGTTCGTGCCGATTGCATTGAACAATCGGCTGGCGGACGGAATGTTTCCGACATTGATCCGCGCTGAGGGCACCGACGACGGAGACGCATTGGAAATGGCAATCTGCTGATCAAACACTCCCATCACGCCGTTAAAACGCTGGGTCGATATCACCGCGGCGACGAGTTCGTTTGTGAGAAATGGGAGGACAGAAAAGTTGGTGGAAGCCGTGTTGTTCGAGGGATCGGTATCCTGTATCCCGGCGTTCACGGTCGTGGTGAACACGAAATCAGCGGCGTTTGTGGCTTGAACAGTGAAGTTGAATCGTTGCGAGCCACGGTTCGCTATTGTGCCTAGATTCAACACAGCCACACCGTTGGTGAACTGGTTGGGCGGAGCAACGGATCGAATCACGGGACTGAACCGGTTGCTCAGCACGACTCCCGTTGCAGTGTTGGTGGCTCTGTTCGTGACGACGACGCCGAAAGTAATCCAATCATCCACATAAATCTCCGGACCTGGTCCGATGATGCTGACCGCCAGGTCGGATGGAATCGTCGGGGGATTTGTGGTCTGCGTCACGAGCGTTCTGCTCGCAAAGATGTTTGTCGCGTCACCGAGGAAAACATCGAAACGGTTTGTGACCGTCACGGCGTTGGTGGTTGCAACGGTCAAATCAATCCGTGCCGGAAGTCCGAACTGAAGATTCGGAATCGTGATCACGAGAACCGGGCCGTCATTCGTGACCGTGCTGCCGGCGTAATTGTTGGAAACGGAAAGGACATTCAGCCAGGCGCCGGATGTCACAGTGCTCTCAACACGCACAAGCAAGGGACTGATAATGTCATTGGTGACGTGAAGCGTGTAGGTGAACGGTGTGTTGATCACGACGGACGTCGTGGACACCGTCGCTCCGAAACTGATCTGCGCCTCTGATCGAGCGACCATGCCGCAGATCGCCCAGGCGATCAGCACGCACAATCGGAAACGGGAAAAAGCCTTGAGTAAGTGCCGCATTGTTCACCTTCGATAGGCCGCGACTGTATGCGAGCGTTTTAGTTCCTGTCCAGCAATGTTTTGAAATGCAGCCCGTCGGCGGACGCAATCGAATCGTCCCTGTGCAGCCAGACCAAGTTCCCCCACCCCGCCCCGCCGCGTTCGCATCAGGCGCCATCCAAAAAACAGAAAAGCAACGTCCGCCGAAACGAACGTTGCCTCGCGGATTTGCAATGTGACTACTGAATCCGAACGATCAGGTAAAAGCGCTGCGGCGGTTTCTCCGAATCTGACCACGCGGATGTGGTCGAAGTCGCCGTGATGCTGCTGTCGGCGTAAGTCCAGTTCGCATCGGACAAACTGTTCTTGTAAGCGATCCTGTAAACTGCGCCCGGCATGCTTGCCCAGGAAAGCCCGGGACCGGATGCAGTCATCGAAAGGTTAGGCCTGGCAACGGTGTTGCCGGCAATCCTCAACGTTGCGCTCGACGGAGATCCAGTCTCGTAACCTGAGTTCGCAGTGATCGTCGCGGCGACCGTTCGTCCACCGGAAATCTCTGCAGACAAACCGGGCGCCACATTCACAGTCGCCGAACTTGCCCCGGCGGGAATGTTCACGACGTTGACGCCGATCACCGAACCAACCTCAGGCGTTCCCGCTCCAGCAGTGGCAGCGGGTGCGGAAGCGGTAGCGCTGTCGTTGAGCGAATATACAACCGTCACCGCATCACTGAGCGATCCGGTTCGCTTGAATGTAAAAACACCAGGCACGTTCTCCGCCGCGGAACCATCCGCACCCGTGACCGTCACGATCGGAAGATCCGTTCCGCCGCCGTTTGAGTTGGTCGCTGCGGGATTGATCAGGCCCGCGGCATCCCATGTCGCACGTCCGCCATGCAGCGTGAAACTCATCCCGGTGACACTTTTCCCTTCAAGCCCGACATCCTTTGCGGGGACTTTCAATTGCACCCATTGTCCCGCAGCTGGAAGGTCCCCTGCTCGTTTGCGGCTCTGTGTGCCATCGACGCCATACGAGATGTTGTTCGCACCCCAATAAGCGCGATGTTCCCACGAATTTCCATCAAACCATTGCAACATCACTTCGCTCGGCGGATTCGCCGGGTCGAGGTAAATGTAGGTGTAAAGCACCATGCCCGGATCCACATTCAGGGTCGCCGTTGCGTCGCGGAAGTAATGTTGATGCGTTCCTGGAGCGAGGGCTGAATCGTGCGCCAATGAACCGGATGTCGGAGCCGGACTTCCATTGATCCAGTTCCAATCGTCGCCACCGTCGGTTCCAGCGATTGCACCGGCAGGCAATTCATCGTCCACCCAAACCACATTGGATGCGACAGCATCGAATTCAGTTGCCGCAAAAACCCGCCGCCCATCCGGCAGCTGCGCCTCGGCTTCGATCCATTGCCGCCCGTTGTTCTTTGGCGTGAACGTGTAGGTCTTGCCAAGGTACGGCTCGCCATCGCGCGTTTCCCACACGATGCGCGCATCGCTCAAATCAAGGCCTTCCGCCTGCAGCGAAAAAGTGATTGGGCCGGACAAGGTTCCAGGCGGAATCACAATCTGCGCCTGCGCTGATCGCCATGCCTGCGTCTTCAGTGAAGTCTGCGCGGCAAGAAATCCATACGTCGCCAGACTGCGCGCCTGAAGAAACGTCACGTATTCGGTACTCACGTTCCAACTGTCGGCCCAGCGATCGTAAAACGGATGCGGCGCATACGCGGCGTTGTCGCTCGGAAAAGTCAGCGCCGTCAGTGAACCCTGATAAAGATCAAGGTAGCTGAACCCGGATTGAATGTTTCCGATTGGCTGGCCGGTGGGAGGAATGATGCGGCGATCGTTCGCGGCATATTGGCTGACTGCGTCGCGTTCGCGTTTCCAGCCCATGCCGGTGACGTAGGACATGTTCACCGGATTGTTGCCGCCTTCGAAATTCATGTTCGCAAGGATCGCCGTCATGTAATCCGGTTTCGGCTCGATCTGATATGCGACGGTGAGATCGAACGTTTGTTCCCCGGAGAAATACCAGCCCGCGCCGCGAACGCGTTTCGTGGCTTCGGGAAAGCTTGTGCCGTAGGCGTTCTGCTTCGACCAGAGCGCGTAATCGTCACCGGCCGCAAGTATCACCGCTTCGCATTTTGCGAGATAGGCTGCGTTCAACTGATGCGGTTGAAGCCGTCCGCTGCGCGCCGCAAAGGCGTAGTTTCGCACCGCATTGCCATAGGAAAGAAACAGCCGCCACCAGCCCCAGCGAAATGTCGCCGGATCGGTTGGGTCCGGAAACCATTCCATCAACTTTGCCTGATATTGCGGATCGCCCGTTGCGGCAAACATCGAAGCCGCCGCCCAGGCCAGTTCGTCATTGTCACCGAAGTCATCGCCGTAATGCGTGATCTTTTGATAAATGCCGTTGCGCCCGTGCGCGGCGATTCCATTCATCAGAAACTGCCAGCCCAGCTGTGCCTTCTGCATGTAGATCGCGGCGGCCTGAGGATAGGCAGCCTTGAACGCGGGCGACGATGCAATCTCCGCCAGCGCTGCGACGGACGACGCGGTGGCGGTTGAAGTTTTTGGCCAGACCAGCTGCGGGTCGCCATTTTCAGGAAGCACATTTCCTTCGTATTCGCGATGGTGCGGATAAACGAGAAAGTAAAAGCCGCCGTCCGAGTCCTGCATTTTCGCAAGGAAATCCGCTTCCCATTTTGCCTCCTGCAACAAATCGCTGATGCCGTCGCCGCTCTCCGGAATGCCGAGATTGTCGAGCGACTTGACGCCGGGCAGGGAATCTACTGCGAACGTGAGGTAATGAATCAACGCCACGCTGTTGAGCGTGTACTTGCTGTAATCGCCGGCATCGTGATGTCCGCCTGACACGTCGATGGTTCCGATTCGGACGAAGGGATAAAGCTGCGCGGATGGGCTTGTGAGTTTCGGTGCGGACGACTGCGGGTTGTCGGGATTCACGATGTTCGCGTATTCGGCGATCTTGCTCCATGTGAACGGAAATTCCGCTGCGGAAGTCGGAATGTTCGCCGCGCGAGTATGACAATCCGCATGTGTATGCCGCGTGAACGGCAGTGCGTTGCCCGTTCCGCAACGCTGATGATACAGCCCCAGTGCGTAGGCACGCGCAAAGTTCATTGCCACGCCTTCGGTGATGTCGAACGGAAGCGACGCGCCCATTCCGGGAACGACGAGACGATAGGTTCCGGGCGTGTTGAAACCGGTGAAGTCCGCTTCGTAAACCTTCTGGTAGGGCGTGGGTTGATAGCTGTAGCCAACGTCCGCTCGCTGCACGAGCGTTCCGGTGAAAACCGTAGCGCCGGAGTTCGCATCGACGAGTTTGAATCCGGACGATGAAATTACACTCAGCTCCCCAAGGTTCCCGATGTAGTAACCGACCATCGCCTTTTTGGAACGGCCCGGCATGTAACCTTCCTGATTCACGTGAATCGCCGGACTGTAACGCAATGGATCGGTCTTCGCTTCGAAGTTGCGATCATTGCTCCAGAGCGAACCGTCGGGATTACGAACGACCACCGTCTGATTGTCGGAGACAGGGTTGTTGAGCTGCAGATAGAGCGAGTTTTCGATGCGCAGATCGTAGTTCACCAACGGCGCGTAAAGCGGACGACGCTTGAAGCCAACGGCTGTGACGCCGATCGCCTGTCCATCCGCGGTCACTTCGAGTTGATTCAACGCAGGCGCGGTGAATGTGAAAGCGTTGTCCACGAAGTTCCAGGTCGAAACTGAAAATGCGCCGGGCGCCTTGGTATTGATGAGCTTCAGTTCAAGCAACGTGGGCGTGAGAATGTGCAGACCGTAATCACCGGATTTCGGCATTTGAAGCAACACGTTGTCGATGATGCTTGTTCCCGGAAGCAATGCGTTGGTGGCAGGCACTGCGATGACGTTGCCGGTTTCAAATGTTTTATTCGTGGCACCGGTGGGTGTGAGCCGATCGGAATCATCGTTGATCATTCCGTTGCGGGTAATCGGACTGGCTGCTGCGGCGACCGTGGGTTGATTCGTTGCGACGGCGATATCCTGCGGGAGATTGAGCGCCGGAGCGAACGTGCCCTGGCTGAGATTGTAATACGTTCCACTCGCTGAAGCCTGAAGCTTCACCGCGCGCACCATGTAGGTGTATCCGCCTGCGGCCGCGGCAGAATCGGTGTAGCTGGTTCCGGCCACAGGCGCGGTGTTGAGCCGGGTAAATGGCCCGTTTGGATCCAGCGCGCGATAAACGTTGTAGCCTTCCACGGAATCCGGCGATGCCGCCCAGTTCAGGATCACCGCATCGCCGTCGAGGTGAGACGAAACGGTCGAAGGCGGAACCACCACGTGCATCCGCAGGGTGGGATCGCCCATGAGTGCAATGTGCGTCCAGCCGCTGCAGCTGTTGCGCTGGGTCTGATATTCACCGCGGTTCTGATTGTTCTGCGTGAGCAAGGTGCTGAAGCCGATCGGTTCGCCCAGCGCCATGTGCTGGAGATACCAGTGCGGACGGCCCGACCAAACGGTTGCGAGACCGTAATCGCGTGTCGCGAGAACGGCGCGTTGCAAATTGTCCTCCGAATCCCAATCCCCCAGCCAGCTGCCATACAGCATCGTGAACACAGCTTTGATGTTGTTGCTGACGAGTTCAGTTGTGACGCCATCGTGATAAACGCCAACGCTGCCGATGCCGCCAATGCTTGTGTAGCTTCCCGATCCGCAGGCATACGCCCAGAGATGCGCGTTGCTACTCAATGTGGAAATCCAGGTTCCCTCCTGCTCGAGCACAGTGATGTTCGATGCTCCAAAGAACGGAGCGAAGTTACGCCAGCCGCTCGCCGCAAAAGCTTCACCGTCGCGCACACCGAAGAAATCGCCGACAATCCCGCGTTCCGGCACTGCAAGGCCGCCATGGCGGAAACGATGATTCTTGTTCAGATAATTCCGAAGCAATTCCACTTCGCTGTCGAACGTCGCATTTCCGCCGGATGAAAGGCGTCCCGGCATGTTCGCGAGATCCACGCGGCCGATCATCAGTTCCAGCGGCGACGGGAACCGGGACTGATCGAACTTTCCATCGCCCGGCACATTGTGATTTCGCGGATCGTTCGCGAGTGTCACGTTCACCGTTTCGTCGGTCCAGACACCATCCATGTCGGCGTAATAACCGTCGCACGGCCAAGCACCTTCGTGTTCACGATAATGCCCGTCGGGAGCGATGTTGCCGGAGTAAGGAACCGGAACGTGGCCGAAGAGGAACACCGCTTTGACGTTCGCCGGATCGGCATCGTATTGCGACTTGATCAGGCTTTTCACGTAAGGAACGGAATCATCGCGGTTCACGTCGATGCGAATCACTGTCCAGCCGTCACCCGCTATGTCCTGCTGAAGGCGGTTCAATTCCAACTCGAGTTCCGTGGCGTGGGTGTTGTCAACGAGCAGCAACAGCTTGCCGCGATTTTCCGTCATCGGAACACGCATGCCGGCGTGGATGTATCCATAGCCGGTGTAACCCGCGGTTTTCTTCACGATCTGATACTCGTAGGCGCGTCCGACGGTGACTTTGTCGTCGATGAAATGAGTTTGTGATCCGGGAAGGACGATTCCGTCGCCCCAGGAATCGGCGCCCGCGGCACGTTTGAAAACCGTGTAGCTTTCGGGGAGGAGGGTTGCGTCCTGAACCCAGTTGAGAGTGATCTGCGCGGGGTGGGGTTCCACCTGGGCACTGACCTGCACCGCATATTCCATCGTCTGGCTCGGCCCGCCTGCGAAAGCGCTGGCAATCGCACACAGGACCGCTCCAAAAACTGCACTGATTCTATTCCGCATTACGCGCCTAAACTGCCGTTCGCGTGCAGGACGAGAAATCGGTGTCAGCCGCATTATCCTGTCGGACTTGACCGCGGGATTTCTGTAGGTGTTTGACTGACAAAACGGGACGCAAAAAGGCCCGCCTTTTTGGGGCGGGCCATCTCAACCTCGGAAACGAGGAGGTCGGGTTGGGTTGGGGTCAGAAGATGTTGTTTCCGAAAAGCTCGGCCTGCTTGTCCAAAACCTGATTCTTTTCGTGGATCAAACGGGTCTTCTCCTCGATCAGCTTTGTCTGTTCACGAATCAGCCGTTGCTGTTCTTCGATCAAACGTTTCTGGCTTTCGATCAGGCACGCAGTAATGGTTTCCGTGGACACCTGAGGGGCAGGCTGCGACCTCGATTCGGACTTCTTGCCGGGCCGGACTTTGGACGTCTGGACAAAAGCCGGGCGCGCGCCCTGATCCGAAACCTGGAACAACAGGTCGGAATAAAATCTCTGATAATCGAACATCCGCCGCTTGTGTTTTCCATTGCGCTCGCCATTCACGCGAGCATGACCATGACCGTTGCCGTTTTCGTTCCCGTTTCCATTGGCCGAAGCAACGGCGGCGAGGGGACGATATACAGCGTTGGTGTTTGCCTGGACTTCGGCTTTTGCAGGCACGATCCGTCGGGTCGGAGCGGGAACCCTGCGCGGCTTTCGCACGAGGAAGAAAGTTCCAGTGGTTATCACGAGCAAAGCTGCTGCACCGGAAATCACCCAGACATACGGAATTGCGGCAGTTTGGGTTTTGGGATTTTCCGAGGTGATCAGATCCGCAAGGCTGTGCGCCGCCAGGCGATCGCCTTTGCGATAATCGGCATAGCCGTAACCGCTCTTGAAGGAGACACCGGCCATGATCTGCTGCAGCGGGACGCGACCGGCGCGGCTGGAGTCTTGCACTGCGATGCCATCAAGAACACCTTCGCGGCCCAGCAACCGGATCACGTGATTCACGGTTTTCCGCGAACCGCCTTCCGCCACCAGCGCCCATTCGAGGATGTTCCGTGAAGAATCGTATTTGGGCTCCTTCAGCCATTCGACAGAGCCGATGCTGGAATTTCCCTTCTTCGCCAGCGTGTCGCGCAAGGCGGCGAGAACCTCCGCAGAATCGATGGAATCCCGTCCCGCCGTTTTCACGTAACCGATGGCGTTGTATTCAAAAACCACCATGTAACCGCCGCCACTGGTCGGGGCAATCAATCCCACGAGCGTTTCCGGAGCAGGATTTGCCCTGGAACGCAGAAGGATTTCCGCATCTCCCTTTCCCGCAAATCGAAAACCGGCAGGCACATCAATCTGGGCGGCCTCGCCCAGATCCACGCGCGACGGTCCGACCACCCAATTGATGAGATCAGGTTGAGAGGAGACAAGGGACGGCCCTCCTGAAGCCGCAGAAGAAGCTGTGACGCTTGAGAGCGTTAACAGACCCGCCAAAACCGACACTCCGACCGCCTTTGCTGCAGAAAAATTTTGCATAATAAACGGACAGCAAAAACCATAATTGAGTGACTGGGTTATTCCGGTTTTTGAGTGATTGCGAGTCTTCGGCAAACCAACTTTCCCGTCAATCCTGATTTTTACATAGAGCCATCCGGACCTTTTCGTAATCCATGTCGCGTAAAACAGGACAACGCAATGAGGGTTTTACCCCAGGGAAATTTATGAATGGAAAAATGATTCCGCCTCCGCAAACAGCTGCTCCACGGTTTCAGCGCGTACCAAGTCCTTGCTTACGAAAAGACTGGCGATTCCCTGCCCGCCTGCGACGGGAGCGATGCATTCGATGCGACCTTCTTCAAACGTCCAGCGCAGCCGTCCCACCGGCATCTGTCCTCGCTGCAACACACGCACACATTCCTCCAGTCTCCGGAATGCCTCCTCTGCCCTTGTCTGCGAAAAACCATCACGCCGCACGGAGACGATCCATTTCTGCGCCACCAGAACACCGGCTGCGAGCACGCCTCGCGAATCCACCGCCCGCGCCGCCCATTGTTCAGCCCGATCGCTCATTGCCCTCCTCCCGAAATTTTGGAGCGGATCAAAACCTTCCGATCCGGCTGGAACAGCATGATCGTGCGTCCCGAACGGGATTCAACTTCCAGCCGTTCGCCACGCGACCATTCCAGAACCTGCCCGATCGAAAATCCGCGGTTCAACAAATCATCCATCAATTGAATCCGCTTCTCGATCTTCTCCGCCCGCCATTCATACAGAAGCTCGCCGGTCGCAGCGCAGACAATCACTTCGGCGATTTCGCGTTCCTGTGCGCTGACGGTCTCGGCCTCCTGCACGGGCGTTGGCGCTATCACATTTCCCGCCTCATCCAACGGACCGCCTGCGGATGCCTCGTCGTTCACGCGCGCGGCTTCCATCATCAGCGATTCCCAATGGCCATCGATGGTCTGTCGCGGCGGCTTGGAATACGGCTGCAGCTGAAACTCGCCGCCCTTCAATCCAAGCAACCGAAACAACGCCGGCTCACCCACCTGATCGTCGATCTCGGCATGAAGGATCGATCCGTCCTGAATGAAAATCCTCCCGGCCGATCCCGCTCCTTTGACTTCGAGCACCGATGATTTTCTCCCGAGACATTCGAGCTGCAGCACTTCGATCAATCCAACCTGCCGCAACATTCCGCGAAATCCTTCCGACGGCGTCGCGGCAACCGCTTCCAGTGCTTCGTAAATTTTTTCAAAACCGGTTGCCACATCCGCCTTGTCGAAAAACAACGCCGCACCGTTTTGAAGACAGAACGAGCGATTCTCCGGCAGCGCAGCCGACGTGAGGACCACCACCTGGATTTCCGGATGCGTTCGCTTCAACAACGGAAGCAGCTGAAGACCGTCCATGACCGGCATCTTGAGATCGAGGATGATGAGCTGAATCGAATGCTCTTTCAACAACGCCAGCGCGGGCGCGTAGTAATCCGCCGTGTGAACGATCCATGCGCCCGGACGATGCGAAACAAGGAACTCCTTGAAGAGCTGCGCGAAATCCCGGTCATCATCAATGATGAGGATCTGTCGCGCCTTGGGTTTGAGACTCGCCGTTTCGCTCACGTTCCCAACGCCTCCAATGAGCGGCTCGCCGCGCGTTTCACCGCCGGGTCACTGTCCGAAAGCGCGGTCATCAAAGCCGACGCCGCGCGCTTGTCCGCGATCCGTCCCAGCGATTCCGCCGCTGCGAGACGGACATCCCGGTCCGCATCGGCCAGCAGTTCCACCAGGATCGAGAACACCCGCCGCTGCTTCTGGCCCGCTGAAGTCAGCACGTTCGCAGTTTCAATTCCGGCCTCGCTCTTTGCCGCCGCCGCACCCAGCTGCTTCAACACCGTGGTCGCAGCATAACGCACCGATGAATCGTCCGAGTTCGCTGCGGCCCGAATTTCCGGAAGCACGCGGCGCGCGGCGTCGGATTCCATCCAGCGCGGATCCACCATCGGCAGTGTGTAAGTGGCTGCGCGACGCACGCCACTCTCACGATCGACCAACGCAAGGATCAAGGCGCCCACCGCCTGCCGATCCCGCAATCGCCCGATCGATGCAATTGCCGCCTCACGAACGTCCGGATCGGAATCGCTGAGCGCTGTGATCAATCCTTCGACCGCCTGTGGATCCTTCAACCTGCCCAACGCGCTCGCCGCCGCGCGACGCACGTCCCACATGGAATCCTTCAACAACTCGGTGAGTGCCTGCGCCGCATTTTTGGTTTCGAGCCGAGCCACAGCCTCGGCGGCAGCAACACGGACGCGATGATCCGGATTCTGCAGCGAGGAAGCCACCGCATCGGCAGCTTTCGGTCCGCCAAAATTCGTGAGCGCTTCAATCGCCGCGACGCATACGGCGTGATCCGGAGATTTGAGAGCAGGAATGAGAAGGTTGAGAATGCGTTCGTCCTGGATCTGTCCGAGTGCATTCAGTGCGGCGACCTGGAGGTTGTAAGGTCCGGAATTCAGAACACGCTCAAGCGGTTCGATCGCATCCGGCCCGTAACCCGCCGCCTCGTTCATCTGACCGCGCGCGATGAAACGCCAGATCTGTTCCCGTGTGGTGCCCGGTTTCCAGCCTTTCCGCTCAAGCGCACGAATCGCCCGTCCGCGCACGCCCGCATCAGAATCTTCAAGCGCATCGATGAGTGCGGTTTCGACCGTGGGATCATCGGCCTCCTTCAAAGCATCCGCCGCAGCCTGACGAAGCTCAGGCCGGTCAGACTTCAAAGCCCCGATCAAAAACGCGATCGCCCGCGGATCCCCGATCTTGCCGAGTGCCAGGACTGCTGCGGTGGCCACGGGAAGATGCGAATCGCCACACGCCTGGATGAGCGGTTCCACGGAACGATTCCCGTGCTCGACCAGCCGCTGGACTGCCTGGAGGCGTGTTTCAGGATTGCTGGCTTTGAGATGAAGCAAATCAAGCCACCACATGCAGAAGCGACGTTAATGAAACCACATGTGAGTGTCACGACCTAAGCCCAAAGCCCTGGAGAAATCTCCAGTGCGCGCCGATCAGACGGCGCTTGTTCCGCTTCTATCCCGCGAGACTATTTGGAAACGGTGACGACGATCGGCGACGCCAATCCTTGCGCGAATTCGTCCACATACTTCTTCCATGCTTCGGGAGTCGTGATGTGTCCCGCCCTGTCCCAACAGAAGCCCGCCCAGTATGAAGCGACATTTTGTGAATCCACCTTGAGCAGGAGCAGATGATTCAGTTTGTCCTCCGCCTGCTTTTCGATCGCCCTGGGATCCGCCAGCAATGCAAGGCCCTGATTGCCTGCGTTCTTCTCCACCTTTTCCCACTTAACGATCCAGCCCGACGCAATATTCGCCTCCAGCTGTTCTCCGTTCACCTTCTTGAGTCCCGCAGCGGCGGTGAGTTTCACTGATTGATTTGGCCGCGTGAACGGCTTGAACGTGCTCACGTAATGATCCAGCTGATGCCCGGCGTCCAGTGACACGCGCTTCACTTCACTCACACTGATGCCATTCACGTTGAACGGCTCGTAAACCAGCTCGAACATCACGCGAATCGGTCCGTTGGCGAGCACGCGCGAGTGAACAAAGTTCCGTGACACCCAAAGTTTGTCATCCGCCCAGAGTCCGCTGCCGCCGTTGCCGCGGCTTACTCCCGCCGAATAGAAATCGGCACCGTCGCCATGATCCACGTGATAGTCGTCGCTGAGATACCAGTCGTTCACGACCATCTTCGGAGTGCGCTTGGACCAGATGTCGATCGTGCTGCTGGAGAGCGGTTCGCCTTCCCATGTTTCCAACGCCTTGCCATAGGTCCGATGCGCAATGCGATCGTTTTCCCAGACGAAGTCATCGAAACGTTCGCGGTTGAATCGTCCAAATGCCTTGAACTGCTCCTTCTTGAACACCTGTTTCGCGCCAGTCGAAAGCGTGAATGTCTTGGTTTCGCCCGGGGCGAAATCGGCCTGGAAGATCAATTGATCCGGCTTGCGATAGGTGTCGGAGTCAGTGTCCACGGCCTGGCATAACACCTCCGCACCCGAAGCGTCCCTCACGTGAATGCGGGTCAGATCGTCCCCGAGCGATGCGAGATCGGCGGCGGAAATTTCAATCGTCTGACTCGCGCGGGCGAGCTGAAGTTTGTTCTCCGCTTTCACGGTCACCTGTTGAGCCGCGAGGAGATGGGATGAAAGCCCGGCAAGAAGCAGCGTCGAGAGAAGTGTTGGTTTGATCATAGAAAGCGCTGACGTTCGTAAGTTTTCCGTTCGGACGTGTCAAGCTCCGCACAGGTAACGCTCAACGGCAAATGCATTGAATCGCGGTCATTCCGTTGAGGGAAATTCTCGTTAACAATCCGCTTAAGCGGGGCGTTAATGAGATCAAACGGCACGCCTCAATGCCGCCTCCCGCTCCAGCAACGCAGGGTGCGAATAGTAAAAGCTGCTATAGATCGGATGCGGTGTGAGGTTGCTCAGATTTTTCTCGTTCAACTTCCGCAACGCGCCGATCAGCGAATCCGCCTCGGACATCACCTTCGCCGCGAACGCGTCCGCTTCGTATTCATGCTTCCGCGACAACCAGTGGGTCAAAGGCGAAAACCAGAAGGTCACCACTCCGGAAAGCAATGCGAAGAGCAGCAGCGCGGGCGCGATGTTGCCCGGCTCAAACCCGAACGCACGATAAAACCAGTCCTGCCGCGCCAGCCATGCGACAATGAAAAATCCGAGCAGCGACGACATCGCCGAAATCATCAACATCTTTGGAATGTGCATCTTCTTGTAATGACCGATCTCGTGCGCAAGCACCGCTTCCAACTCCGATTCCGAAAGCTGCTCGATCAGCGTGTCGAACAGAACGATCTTTCGAAATCCACCGAACCCGGTGAAGAACGCATTCGAATGGCGCGATCGACGGCTGCCATCCATCACCTGAATGCTCTGGGCGCGAAACGCGGTCCGCTCGGCGAGTTTCAGCAGCCGTTCGCGCAAGGAGCCTTCCGGCAGCGGAGTGAACTTGTTGAACAGCGGCAGGATCAACACCGGCGCGAGGACGAGCATGATCAATTGAAACGCCATCAACGCTCCCCATGCCCAAAGCCACCACAAGTCGCCGGTCCATTCCACAATTTTCAAAATGAGCGCCAGCAGCGGCAGACCGATCAACGCCGAAAGCAAAAGCCCCTTCAGCCGGTCCAGCCACCATGTTTTTTGCGTGGACGTATTGAACCCGAAACGTTGTTCCAGCCGGAACTGACCGAGCCACGCAAAGGGAAGTCCAGTGATCGAGAGCGCCACACCTGCTGCGAACAGGAATCCCGCCATCACCCACACCGAATCGCCGAACGTTGAAACCTTCCGAAAAAACCACGGAAGCACGCCGCTGAACAGAACGGTCAGCAGCACCGCGGTGTCATACACGCCCTCCACCTGTCCGAACCGGCTGCGGGCCAGCGTGTATTCGACCGACTTCGTATAAGTGGCAGGATCGATGAACCCGCGAAACGCGTCGGGAACCTCTGCAGCATGACGCCGCACGTTCCGCTGATTCAACGCGGCGAGCCACAATTCTGTGGAAAGACGCAGAATGACCAGCGCGATGACAGCAATGACCATGATCGTGGTGATTTCCATAGGCGCAGTGAACTTAGTGATTTGCGTCGGGCGCGCGAGCAGATTTCCAAATTCCCAAGCGTCTGCCTGGAACAAAATGTTACAGAAGGTAACGAAGAAAACGAAGTGGGAGGAGGACCGGATGACGCCAGCTTCTGTTTTGACAGATTCCCTTCGTTCTCTTCGTTCCCTTCTGTTCAAATCCGTGACCTACCGTTTTTCCTCCGGAAACAGTGATTGAATCAGCGCACTTGTTTTCTATATTGAAACGCGCTTCCGAACACCGCTGCGATTGAATTTCCGCGATTCGGGACGATGTTGGCACACGCAGAGGCGCTGCCACGATTGATCACAATGCAATTTTATCTGCTCAAGTCGAAGATTCACCGGGCCACCGTCACGGGCGGCAATGTCCGCTACGAAGGCAGCCTGACCATCGATTCCGAACTCATGGAATTGGTCGGCATGCTTCCCTACGAACGCATCCTCTGCAGCAACATGGAGAACGGGAACCGGTTCGAAACCTACGCCATTCCGGGCGATCCCGGTTCCGGCGAAATCATTTTGAACGGCGCCGCCGCTCACATGGGCAAGCCGGGCGATTCGCTCACCATCATGAGCTTCACCGCCGTACCAAAAAAGAAGGCGTTGAAGTGGAAGCCCAAGGTCATCGTCCTCGGGCCGAAAAACCGCGTCGCCAACCGTCGCGGCATTTGACTTGCGGATTGCATTGACCTGTCCGCGGCTCTAGCGTGAGCCGCGTCATAGTTCACAGGATCACGCATGAACGACGCACCCTCGGCAACAGAGAAGAAAAGACTCAAGGTCCTCTGGCAATACGATGTGCTCGACACCGTTCCGGAGGAGATTTTCGACGACCTCACCGAACTGGCCGCGCGCATCTGCGAAGCGCCAATCGCTCTCATCTCGCTCGTGGATGAAAACCGCCAGTGGTTCAAGTCCAAGGTCGGCCTGACCGTTTCCGAAACGTCACGCGACACATCCTTCTGCGCGCACGCCATCCAGCAGGAAGGGCTCTTCATCATTCCCGATGCCACCAAGGACAAACGGTTCGCAACGAATCCGCTCGTGGTGTCCGATCCCAAGATTCGCTTTTACGCCGGCGCGCCGTTGATCTCCCCCGACGGCTACGCGCTCGGAACGCTGTGTGTCATCGACAAAGTGCCGCGCGAGTTGCGGCCGGAACAACAGCAGGCGCTGCGTGTCCTGTCACGGCACGTGATGACGCAGCTTGAACTGCGGCGACATGCCAGGGAACTCGCCAACGCCACACAGGCAAAGGAAAGCGCCAGCACGGAATTGTCGCAGGCTCGCGAGGAAATCGCCCGGTTGAAGAAGGAGCTGGAATCGCTCAAAAACGCCGGCAAAGGTTGACCGGGGCGCGGAGCATCGCGATGAGTTTTGGAGCAACGCGCGGGGCGATGCTCGCGCTCCAACACAGGCTCGCAGAAGGAAACTTCACCAATCTCACAGTATTCAAACGCGACTGCCTTGCGTGGCGCGTCGATCGGCAAAACTGTTTTCCGTCCGGTTCACCAGTTCCGCACGTTTCTGAATGAACTGCGCCATGATGCTCACCGCGATTTCCGGAACGGTTCGCGAGCCGATCCGAATTCCCACCGGGCACGCCACCTTTTGCAATTGTTCCGGCGTCGCGATTCCCTCCTCGCGGAAATGATCGAAGATCGTTCGCGCTTTCCGCGCGCTGCCGATCATTCCCAGGAACACGAACGGCCGCCGAATCCAATCCTTCAACACCAGCGCGTCATGACGATGCCCGCGCGTCACGATCAGGCCAAAGGACGGCACGGGCGGCAGATCGATTGAACCCAGTTCCTCCCAAACGCCGACGCGAAGTTTTACGTCCGGGGGGAAGAATTCACAGCTCGCCAGTGCCGGACGATCGTCAAAGACCGTGACGTCAAAATCGAGTTGCACCGCCAGTGGCGCGACGGCCTGTGAAATGTGTCCGGCCCCGGCGATCCATAAAGCGCAGGGCGGATTAACCGTTTCCGAGTAAAGCACGGGTGACGCTTCAGCGTTCCCCAATCGAAGCGCAAAATCCTCGGCGACCGTCCAGGTCATCGTTGATTTCCGCCCGGCGAGCGTCTCCCAGAATTCGGCTCCAATCTGCTGTGCGTTGGGAAGAATGACGCCGAACACCTTGCCGCCGCAGATCAATCCGTCGTCCCAGCCGAAATCGTGGTCGAGGAGCAGATCGAATTTCTCAGGTTCGCCCGTGCGCAATGATTCCATTGCGCGATACTGAATCTCCGCTTCAAGGCAGCCGCCGCCCAATGTTCCCACGATGGTTCCATCCGCGCGAAAAAGAGCTTTCGCGCCAACCTTCTGGGGGCTTGATCCTTTGACGCCGGTGATGATTCCGAGCGCGACCGGCTCGTTGTTGCGAGCCGCATCCGCCAGCGCCTGGAACACCGCGTTTTGCATTGGTGAATAGGAACGCGGGAAGGCGTCGATGGTTACAACGCGTCCTGGCTCGCGGTCTTCATCCGGTAGAGCGCCCGGATGGCCGCGGGCGACATTCCCTGCTGCTGGCGCGCAGCTTTCTCCAGCTCGCCTTTTTCGTATCGAATCTGTTCGAGTTCGCCCGCATCGAGCCAGAATCCCGCGCAGGCCGGACATTCGTCGATCTCAACCTTGATCCTGGGACTGAAGAGGCGGCGGCGGAGCTTCATCTGAAGACAGCGGGGACATTCGCGGCGACGCGCAAAGTCGACACGCACATTCGGATCACGCGGAACATGCAGCAGTGCTTCGCCAGCCCCTTCCGCCGCGTCATCCACCTGCTGGAGTTCAAAAAGATCAAACCAGATTCCGCCGCATCCGCCGCGGCAGACATCGACCCGCAGGTCGTCGATCTGGACTTCAGTTAACTGATGTGAACAGGCGGGACAGTTCATGGCTAAATATTGAGTTAAATTTCAAGGGGCCAGATTCTGCATCAGCGGCCGTTTTTGCTCAACTGTCGCGTAACAACAGGTTTTCATCAAAACACACCCAGCCGCCGGGCGCTTCGCGCAAGGTTGCGGCGAACCTCTTCCCGGTGGTGCGCATCGTGAAACTCAACCGGATTCCTATCATCCGTCAATACGCGTCCGCTCGAAGGATCGGTGCTTACGATGGTCGAATAAGCAATCCGCGCATCGGTCAGGACAAGCCGGTGAACCGAAGTCAGATCGATCTGCCGGACCATCGCCGGCTCCTCCCGATCCGTCGCCACAAAGTAAATCTGGCCGCCTCCGAAATGCATTCGCACTCCCCGAAAAACCGCCTGCAACGTCTTGTTCAGCGACGCCGCGAAAAAATCCTTTCCACGGTCCAGTTCGCAAAATGCGTTGATCACCAGCACCCCGCCCGGACGCAGCACATTGCGAATGGATTCAAACGCTTCCCTGGTCATCAAATGCGACGGCGACGAATCGCCCAGGAACGCGTCCAGCACAACGGCATCGTAACGATTCGTCGCGCGATTTAAAAAATGACGCCCGTCATCAATGGTGAGCTGAACTTTTTTCGAATCGAAGTCAAAGAACCGTTCCGCCACTGGAACGACGGCAGGATTGATTTCAACCACATCCACGGCAATGCCGTCGCGGGCGAATTCCATCGGCACAATGCCAACTCCCATTCCGATGCAGAGCGCCGTTTCGATGTTTGTGGTGTAAGCCCGCGCGAGTCCGGACAACATGTAGGTGAATGTGGAGGCGCTTTGCCGAAGTTCGGGATCGTAGGTGTTCTGGATCAGGTTGTCGTTGGAATAAAACCGCATGCGCCCGTCGTCACGATCCAGCACCTGAATCATTCCGAAATGTGAATTGCCCCGAAAAACCTCCCTGAACTCGCCGTTTGCTGGTGCGTCCTTCTGAAACAGGAGCCCGACGATTCCCAGCAATCCCAGCGCAACCGCCGCAAGTGGTTTCGCTGAAAGCCGCCTGACCATTACGAAATAAAACCCGCCCACCAACAGCAGCATGCCGGCGGTGAGATACATCGAAACCGAATTCGCCAGCAACGGAACCATCACGTAACTCACCAGCAGAGTGCCGGCAAAACTGCCAAAGGTTCCAATTGCCGTCAGCCTTCCGACGTTTCCACCGACACCTGTGACCGAGGACGTGATCACCCGGACGAGAAACGGCCCTGTCATCGCCAGCAGAGCCAGCGGCACGAAAAACAGAAACGCCGAAGCAAACAATGAACCGATGGCGAGATTGAAATCCAGACAGCGATACGCCACCGGACCGCAGGCCGGAACTGTTACGATCAGATAGATCGCCGCCGAAATGATTGCCCAATACAGCGTGTCGAGTTTCTGCGAGCGATCGGACAGCTTCCCTCCGGCATAATAGCCACAGGCCAGCGCGACGAGTGTCACGGCGATCTGCGCGGTCCAGACAAAGTGCGATGTCCCGATGTATGGCGACAGCATCTTTGCACCAAGAATTTCAACGATCATGATCGCGGCGCCGGTCACTGCGGTTGTGAAGAACAGAAAACCTCTGATCGGACCTGGCGATGTCGCCTGAGCAGGTTGTGCGGAAGGCTTTTTCACGCCGCGAGTCTATTGGAGAACGAAAGCCGGGCAATGTTTTCTCCGCGAGTCAGGCTTTGGCCCAATGCCCAATGCCCAATGAAATCATCCGGCATTAAACATTTCTCCTTTGTCATCGACGCTTTCGCTCACTTTGGACTTTGAACTTGCCCGCGGGAATGGTTCAGTTTGCGCCGTGGTTGGAACCTGGATCAATGTCGTTGGAATCGTGTTGGGCAGCATCTGCGGGCTGCTCTGGAAAAATCCCATTTCCACGGCCAACCAGCTCCTCGTGAAGGTGGTGCTTGGAGCACTCCTCGCACTCTGCGGATTGCATCTCACCTGGATGGGATTGAGCGAAAGCGGCTCGTTCCTTCACGGGCTCAAACAACTGCTGATCACGATCGTCTCTCTCACAATCGGCAAGCTGATCGGGAAACTGCTGCACCTTCAAAAGGGATCGAACTGGCTCGGACAATTTGCCCGAAAGAAAATGACCGAGACCAAACCGGATCACCCGAATCAATTCAGCGACGGTTTCATCGTCTGCGCCCTGCTGTTCTGCGCCGCACCGTTGAGCGTTGTGGGAGCGATCGCGGAAGGACTCGATCATTACTTCTTCCCGCTGGCGCTGAAGGGTGTGATGGACGGATTGGGCGCGATGAGTTTTGTGATCATGTTTGGAGCTGGCGTGGCATTGTCGTCGGTTCCGGTAATGATGTTTCAGGGCATCATCACGCTTGCAACCGCGCGATATCTTCTCCCGTTGCTCGAACAACACGCATTGCTGCCATCGGTCAACGTAACCGCAGGCCTTTTGATCTTCTGTGTCTCCGTGATCGTATTCGAGATCAAGAAGGTGGAAATCACGGATTACCTTCCCAGCCTTGCTGTGGCACCGTTTTTGACCTATTGGCTTCGCTAACAGCCGGTTCTGTCGTCCGGGTCGAATCACACAAGAAAAACCTCTTCATCCTTTGCGGCCGCCCACTTCGGACCGTCGCAAAAAGGCCTTCTTTTACGATTTCGAACCGTGCTTTTGGGGTTCAAACCCCATGGCAATTGACCCTGTTCGGTTTCATTGTCGCCACCATGCAAAACGGCCTTCCATTTCCTCCTCTTCGAGCCTCGGCAATCGAGGACAAAACGCAGTTCAACATCGTCATTGCGTACGAGGATTTTGAAACCGGAAAGCTCGCCAAAAACACCGCCGATTTTCTCGTCGAACACCTCGATCCGGATTTCCAATTCAACAACCAGATGTGGAAGTTCGAGGTTCTGACGATCCCGAAGTTGCGCGAGCTCGCCGCCAAAGACGCAGCGACCGCCGACATCATCATTATCGCAACGCACGGAATCCACGACCTCCCGCGCGACGTGAAAGCCTGGCTGGAGATGGCATTTGAGGAGGGTATTCACGCCATAGGCATGGTGGCGCTTTTCGATGAACATTCTGCCATGGACAACCCGGCACGCAGTTATCTGGAAGCACTCGCAGAAGGTGCGAACCTCGAGTTCTTTTCACAACCTGCTTCTACTGCCCGGCCCAATGACGGCATCACCGCGCGAACCGAATCCAGCACCACATTGTCGATCCTCGCAAGTTACAGCGATAACGGCCGGAACATTTCACATTGGGGCATAAACGAATAAACGCCATGGCACGCAAACTGAAACCTGAAGAGGCTGAAGTCTTCAACGGCGCATTGGAAAACAACCAGGTGCCCACCGACCCGGACGCCTTCCAACGCAGCCTTCTGGACAAGCAGGACGAATCGCTCGAACTGACGCTCGTTCCAGGAATGTGGATCAGCAGCGCTCCGTCCGGCCCGTCGCGTCACTGATCGCGACCATCCCGAATTCATCATCATGGGGCTGCCACGCTCCCAAAGTCGTCCTTCCGCACGTCGCCCGGCGGGAAAGAAATCGGTTTCGAACAAAACGACGCTGAACGTCGGGGGCCGCGAAGTTCCCGTTTCACGCCTCGAAAAGGTCTTCTACCCCGCAACCGGTTTCACAAAGGGAAATGTCATCGACTATTACATCCGCGTTTCCCCTTACCTGCTGCCGCATCTCAAGGATCGCCCGCTCACGCTCAAACGTTACCCGGACGGCGTGACCGGCGGATTCTTCTACGAAAAACGCTGTCCGCCTTACCGCCCCGACTGGATCAAAACCGCTCCCGTGTGGAGCGAAGGCAACAACGCGGAAATCCACTTCTGCCTCGCCAACGATCTGCCCTCCATCATTTGGGCCGCAAACCTTGGTGACCTCGAACTTCACACGTTTCTGGCAAAAGCGCGGAACATCAACCGTCCCACGATGCTCGTGTTCGATCTCGATCCCGGTCCGCCCGCAGACATCATTCAATGCGCCGAAGTCGGACTGATGGTTAAGGAACATTTCGATTCGCTCGGGCTCGAGTCATTTCCGAAAATATCCGGGTCGAAAGGTTTGCAGGTGTATGTCCCGCTGAACACACCGGTCACCTACGAAACGACCAAGCCATTCGCCCAGGCACTGGCGAAAGTGCTGGAATCGAAGCGGCCGGACCTGATCGTTTCCCGCATGGAGAAACGACTGCGGAAAGGCAAAGTGTTCGTGGACTGGAGCCAGAACGATCAGCACAAAACCACCGTCTGCGTCTATTCGCTGCGCGCAAAAGATCAACCCACCGCCTCCACGCCCGTGACCTGGGAGGAAGTCCAGGCCGCATTCAAAAAGCGCGATCGCAATCGACTCACGTTCACCTCCGACCAGGTGCTTCAACGCGTTGAGAAACTGGGTGATCTGTTTGAACCGGTATTGAAGCTGAAACAGAAAATCCCGAGGGATTTAGGATCTATGATTACTGATTGATGATTTGAGTCCCATTCGCTCACGGGCTCACTGACCTAGCCACTCACATTCTTCAGGGAATCTTTCGCCTCGTGCCTCACACCCGTGCCCTGCACCTAACCACTTCACCCCAATGCGGCCTCCGCGGAACGCGGCTAAGTTGCGTCAGTATGCGCGCTATATGGAAAGGCTCGATCAGCTTCAGCCTGATCAATATCCCCATCGCCCTCTACCCGGCCACGCGACGGGAGGAACTGAAGTTTCGCCTGCTCCGAGCCCATGATCTCAGCCCGGTGAACTACAAACGCGTCGCCGAAGCCGACGGCAAGGAAGTGCCATGGGAGGAAATCGTGAAGGGTTACGAATACGAGAAGGGAAAGTTCGTTGTGCTCAAGGACGACGACTTCAAGCGCGCCGACATCGAAGCCACGCAAAGCGTTGACATCCTCGACTTCGTGAATCTCGACGAAATCAACCCGATCTTTTTCGACAAACCGTATTACCTCGAACCCGAAAAACGTGGCGAGAAAGCGTATGCGCTGCTTCGTGAAGCTCTGAAACAATCCGGCAAGGTTGGCATCGCCAAGGTCGTCATCAAAACCCGTCAGCATCTCGCTGCAGTGAAGCCGCAGAAAAATCTGCTCGCACTGGAGCTGATGCACTTCGCCGAGGAAATCGTCGATGCCTCAGAATTGAAAATCCCGGCAGAACCGGAGATTGGAACAAAGGAACTCGCGATGGCGAAGGATCTCATCGACAAGATGACGGACAAATGGAATCCGGCGAAATACACCGACGACTACAAACACGCCCTGCTGGAGGTCATCCAGGAGAAGGCGGAAAGCGGCAAAACACGCGCGCCGAAAGGATCTCCGAAGAAGCCAACGAACGTCGTCGATCTCGTTTCGGTTTTGCAGGAAAGCCTCGCCCACGCCGGACGCGCTTCCAGTTCCAAATCACGAAAGAAAACGTCCCACGCGACCAAACGCCGGATGCGGAAGGCGGCGTAGAGGAAACTCCAAAATCTAAGTTTCAAAGAATCAACAAACTCCAAACTTAGAACTCAAAACTCAGAACTTAGAACTTAGAACTTAGAACTCCTTTCCAATGGGCCTGAAAGAATACAAGGCGAAGCGAAATTTCCGGCAGACAAAGGAACCCGCTGGAAAGAAATCCGCAGATTCCACGGAAAACTTTTTTGTCATTCAAAAGCACGACGCCACCCGGCTGCATTACGATTTTCGGCTGGCCATGGACGGCGTCCTGAAATCGTGGGCCGTTCCAAAAGGTTTTCCAGCGAACAAAGCCGACCGCCGCCTCGCGGTGCAAGTGGAGGATCATCCGATGGATTACGCCCGTTTCGAGGGCACCATTCCGAAAGGCAACTACGGCGCGGGCACGGTGATGGTTTGGGACATCGGAACTTACAAGACGACAACCGGTGATGCGTTGGAGGGGTTGAAAAACGGAAAGCTCCATTTCGTTCTCAAGGGAAAGAAGCTGAAAGGTGAGTGGGCAATCGTTCGAATGAAGGCACGGCCGGGCGACACCAAACCGCAGTGGCTGCTGTTCAAGGCGGCCGAAAACGCCAAACCCATTTCCGCACGTCTGGACGACCAATCCGTTCTCACAAAACGTTCGCTGCAACAAATCGCGATCGACAACGACGCGCAATGGCAGAGCAATCGAATCGCGGAACGAGCTCGAACGTCCAGATCGTCTGCGGTCAAAGATGTTCTCGACGAATCGAATCAACCTCGCAGCCGACGATTGGCCGCAACGGTTTCAAAACCGCGAAAGTCCAAAACGCGCAAAAAGGTCCGGTCCAACGTCAGCACGCCAAAATCATTTCGATTGCCGGAAAAACTTCCGTCCGCCCGTCCCGAGTTTGTCTCGCCGATGAAGGCGCTGATCAGTGACACGCTTCCAAAGGGTGACAACTGGATTTACGAAGTGAAGTTTGATGGCTTCCGCGGCATTGCCATCAAGCGCAACAGCGCGATCGAACTCATTTCGCGGAACACCAAAAACCTGACGCCGAACTTTCCTGAAATCGTCACAGCCCTGCGCGAGCTCCCTGCGAAGGAATGTGTGCTGGACGGCGAGATTTGCGCCCTCGACTCCGGGGGCCGGTCTTCCTTCCAACTGTTGCAGGCGGCCAATCTTCCAGGCGAAACACGGCCACCCATTTTCTATTACGCCTTCGATCTGCTTCAACTGAACGGCAAGGATCTGACCGGGCTGCCATTGACGGAAAGAAAAGGGCTTCTTCAGACGCTGCTTCAGGACGCGCCCGATGCGATCCGTTTCTCGGCAAGCATCAATGCGGAATCCGATCGCGTGCTGGCAGCCATGAAAGCGCGCGGACTCGAAGGGCTTATTGCCAAACGCCGCGATTCAAAATACGAAACCGGCCGGCGCAGCAGCGCGTGGGTGAAGTTCAAATGGACGAATGAGCAGGAATTCGTCATCGGCGGTTATACGCCGCCGCAAGGCACGCGATCTCACTTCGGCGCGCTCCTCGTCGGATACTACGAAAACGGCAAACTCATCTTCGCATCGAAGGTCGGCACCGGTTTCAACGAAAAGCTGCTCAAGCTCCTTTACGAACGGTTTCAAAAGTTGAAACGCGCCGACTGCCCCTTTGCGAATCTTCCGGAGAAAAGATCATGGCGTTGGGGAAAACCGGTCACCGCCGCCGAAATGCGCCGCTGCACGTGGGTCGATCCAAAGCTCGTCTGCCAGATCCGTTTCGCGGAATGGACGCGCGACGGCCGGCTTCGCCAGCCTGCATTTCTTGGACTTCGCGAAGACAAAAGTCCCAAAGAAGTGGTACGGGAAAAGCCGTCTTAGCAAATAGTCCTCTCAGTCCGCAGGGCGATGTTTCAACGACACGACCGGGAACGAACCGCCTTCAAAACGCCCTCCATGACTGCTTCGACTCCGATGCCTTTCATGCAGCGGAAATCAATCGGACATTCGCGCAGAAAACAGGGCGAACATAGCGCGGTTGACTTCAACAAAACGTGTCGCGTTTCACCCGGCGATCCGGGCCCGGTCAGTTCGGGTGACGTGCTGCCAAATGGAACGACCACCGGCGTACCGAGCGCGGCAGCAACGTGCATGGGACCAGTGTCGTTTGTGACAACGACATGACAGAGTTTCAGTCCGGCGCAGAGTTCGCGCAGGTTGGTCCGGCCAGCAAGATTGTGAACGAGCGAATCAGACGAACGGATCGCTGATTCGATTTTCTCTGCAAGGGCCATGTCACCTTTGCCGCCGAAAATCAGAATGGCCGCGTTCGCGTCCTTCTGCACCGCGCGCGCCACGGCGATGAAGTTTTCGATCGGCCAGCGTTTTGCCGGACCGTATTCGGCGCCGGCGTTCAGACCCACGATGACCTTCCCTTCCGGAACAGGAAATCGCTGACGCAGCGCTGAAATCTCGGAATCACTCACCGCAATCATCGGCGCCAACGGACGTTTGTCCGCGCCCAATGCCGCAACGAGATGCAGCAGATCGAACAACTGGTGTTCGTCGCCCGGTTGTGCGAATCGAAAACCGGCTTCTGAACTCTGCGCCACGAGCGAACGCACTTCGGCCTCAGTTCGTTTGCGCATCGTCACGGCACCAGGCCGCGGCGGAACAGCTTCAGTCAGAAACCAGTTTCGCCACGAGCGCGCGAGACCGATGCGCCTCGGGATTCCTGCGAGCCAGACTTCCAGTGCGGAACGCGGTGAGTTGGGAAGAACAACCACGAGATCGAAGCTCCGCTCGCGCAACTTGCGGGAAACGCTCAGGACGCCTTCGTCGGGCGCAAAATCAATGATCTCGTTTATGGCCGGATGACCGATCCACAGATCCTTGAGCTTCGCTGCACATAAAGTCGCCATGTGCGCTTCAGGAAATCGTTCGCGCAGTCGCATCAGCGCCGGCGTGCTCATCACCGCGTCGCCAAGCCAGTTGACGCCGCGAATTAATACCCGCTGCGGTGCGACAATTCGGTCGGCTGTCAATTTGGAAAATTGGGATGAATGAGAATCGGCCACCTGGAACCTGTTCAGTTTTGCGATTTCTGGTCCTTCAACTGGCTCTGCAGCTCTTCCTTGAATTTCGGAAAGTCGATCGGAAACACGTGAAAACCGGTTTTCGTTTCCACCTTCTGCCACTTCGCCTGAAGAAACTCCATGCGCTCATGAGTCGCCGGATGCGTGCTGATCAATGAAAGCGCACCACTCGCGCCGTTGGGCATGATTTTCTCCTCCTGAACTTTGAGCTTTCGAAAAAATTCAATCATGCCGTCGGGCTGAATGTTCGCGCGCATCAAATATTCCCAGCCTTTGTCATCGGCATCCCGTTCGAAGTCGCGGGAAAACTTCCGGTTCATCAACAGCTCCGAGCTGTTTGCCAGCACGGCCAGCATGCCACTGCTGTCGCCGAAGAACGCCCGGATCAGTTGCGACATGCCGAGCGACGACACCATGTTGCGGAAGCTGTGCCGTTGCGTGACGTGCGCAATTTCATGAGCCAACACGCCGGCCACCTCCTCAGGTTTGTCCGCGGCGAGCAGCAGTCCGCTGTGAATGACCACGTGTCCGCCCGGCACGGCAAACGCATTCAGTGTCGGATCCTCCACGATGTGAAATCGAAACGGATAGCGCGAATCCTCGATCCCGCTCAACAGCGGCTCGGTCAGCACATTCAATTGCTGGAGCAATGCAGGATCGGTGATCTCTCTTTTGCCAGACATGATCTGGTTGAAAACCTGGTCGCCGAACTTCACCTCCCAGTCGGTTGGAATGCTGTTGGTAATCGATGTGACAATCCGGTCCTTCGACGCAATTAACAAAACAATCCCGGCGACGAAAATGCCGAAAATCGTCAGCAGCACCGTGGCAACCGTCACTTTCTTGCGCTTCTCGCTTCGGAGTTGCGCGGCGATGTCCTGTCGGTCCGCAAGAAGCGGCTCCTTCAACACAGATTGATCGTCGGTGTGAATCGTGGACCTGGGAAATTCCGGGTGCTTGAAAAAAATCACAGGCTGACTTGCACCACCGATTTCGACCTGCAGACCTTGCATGGGGAGAAAAACCGCGCCTTTGGGCGATTCGAAGGAAACGCCTTTTGAAGTCAGAGCAAGACTACCGGAAGCACGACCGCCTTCCAGATCCGGATGAAATGCTCCGGCCTTGTACCGCGTGGGCTGGTTGGACTGTGAATCCGCTGTCATGGACGCGGAGACTAGTTTTGGGCCGCTGAACGGGCAAGCCAACTCCACGGGCCCAGACTAACACAGGGCCTCACGCGAAGGACACGAAGGGCGCGAGGGTTGAAGGGAATTCCAGCTGCGAAAATGGATGTTCAGGACATTTCGACAAAAACCCGCCCTGCGCAATCCCGGTTCCTACTCCTTTCTCCCAACTCCCTGCTCCTTACTCCTTGCTCCTTACTCCTTGCTCCCGGCTCCTTCATTTCCCCCGCCGTTCCACCATCAACAAGTGTTCGCAAGCGAGGACTGTTTCGCCTTTTTGATTCACGACCTCCAGCGCTTCCACGACGATTCCGAATGCCGGTTTCTTGTGATCCCGTTTCTCGCGGATCGTCACCCGGCTGCGGATGGTGTCACCGATGAAGACCGGCTTGATGAATCGCAACCGATCGTAACCGTAGCTGAACGCGAGAGGATTGATCTCACCCGCGGTCATTCCCACCGCGACGCTGAAGATCAACGTGCCATGGGCAATCCGCTGCCCGAACGGTTGCGTTTTGCACCATTCGGCGTCCATGTGATGCGGATAGAAATCGCCGGTCTGTCCCGCATGCAATACGACGTCCGCCTCGGTAATGGTGCGTCCGGTCGTTTCCCGCATCGCATTCAACTCGTAATCCTCAAAATATTTCGGAGTCATGAAAATTCGTTCAATCCACAATCACGCCTTCACGCCTTCACCTATCACACCCACCAAAACTGCTCATTTCCATTTCTGCCATTTTGCATCGAACTTCTGCCAACCCGCGGATTCCGATTTGACTGAAATCTGCCGATGCCTTTGCCTGCTGGCAACCAATCCCAATTGCTGTGAAATTCCTGGTCACTGGCGGAACAGGCTTTATCGGTTGGCGCGTCGTTCGCGCGCTTCTCGATCGAAAAATACCGGTCGTCATCGGCGACTGGCAGGTGGATCAGAACGTTCTCGCACAATTGCCCGGAGCTGAACTGGCCACACTGGATGTTTCCGACACCAGCTCGGTGAATTCCGTTTTCGCGCATCATCCCGACATCACGCACGTCATACATCTCGCCTATCTGATGAGCGCCGAAGTCGAGGCGAATCCGCATCTCGGCGCGAGCGTGAACATCCTGGGAATGATCAATCTGTTCGAAGCCGCCGCGCGCCAAAAACTCCAGCGCCTCGTTTTCACCAGCAGCGAAACGGTCTATGGCGCGTCACAGGCGCCCTACGGCAATCGCGACGTGGTGGAAGAGGATTTTTGCGGACCGACACATCACTTTTTCACTTACGGCGTCATGAAAACCCTGAACGAATTCATGGCGCAAAAATACGTTCAGAGGCACGGCATCAGCATCGCCTGCACGCGTCCGCCCGTGGTGTTCGGACACGGACGCAAGCGTGGCTCGGTGCTCTGGGCCGAAGATTTCGCAACGCTGCCCGCGCTCGGAAAGCCGGTCACGCTCCCCTTCCCCGCTCACACGCGCGATTGCTGGATCTATGTCGATGACTGCGCGGAACAGCTGGTCCGGCTCGCGTTGAAGCCGCAGCTCTCCCACTTCGCTTACAACAACGGCGGCGAAACCGTCACTGCGCAGCGCCTGGCGGAAATGGTGCGTCATTGGATTCCCGACGCGCAGATTCAATTCGACGAATCCAAACCGACCACACCTTTGATCGACCGCATGAGCGGCAGGCGCATCGAACAGGAAATTCAGTTCGCACCACGTCCACTCATTGACGGCATTCGCGCCCACATCAATGAAGCCCGAATCGCCGCCGGTCTGCAGCCCGTTTGATTTATGAATCGATTCCGAAATACCGTTGTCGGCAGTTATCCCCGGCCCACGCAGGTCGAGGACACGCTCAAGAAACCGACGCTCAGCCAGAACGAGGTGGACGATCTCATCCGTTGGGCGGCAAAGGATCAGGCTGATCTCGGGCTGGATGTCATCACCGACGGCGAGGCCTATCGGGAGAACATGTATTACTTCTACCAGAAGCGGCTCGACGGCGTTTCCATGGAAAACATGGTGAAGAAAACGTTCGGGTCGGCGGGCTTCGGAATCGAATGTGCCCGCGTGGTGGGTGAAATCAAAAACCCGCGATTCAATCTCGCCCACAACTGGAAGCTCGCCCGCCAAGCGGCGCCAGCGAACGTCCGCGTGAAACAAACCGTCACCGGCCCACACGTGCTCACCCGATTCAGCGTGAACGAACGGCCCGATCTTTATCCTGACGAACAATCGCTCTGCCGCGCATACGCCAAGGTGCTGGCGCAGGAACTCAATGAAGTGATCGCTGCGGGCTGCGACTTCATTCAGTTCGATGAACCGATGTGGACCGAAGCGCCGGAACAAAGCGAATGGGCGGCCGGCATTTTGAATGAGCTGATCGAATCACTGCCAAAAGTCCGCGTCGGTCTCCACGTCTGCGGCGGCAATCCTCGACGCAAACGGGTTTACTTCACCAAATACACCGATCTCGTCCCTGCCTTCAGCCGCGCGAAAATTGACGAAGTTTCGCTGGAACACTGCACGCTCAGTTACGACCTGATGGATCTCTGGAAATTCTGGAACTTCAAGGGCGATCTCGCGTTGGGCGTAATCGATCAGCGCAGCGACACGATCGAAACGGTGGATGTCATCCGAAAGCGCGTTGAACCTGCGCTGAAACATTTCCCGCGTGAACGGCTGGTATTGACGAGCGAATGCGGCTTTGGTCATGTGCCGCTCGACATCACCCGCGCCAAACTCAAGGTCCTTGTCGAAGCATGCGGGTCCCTTGCATGAAACCGCTTGAAGGTCTTCTCGTTCTCGACTTCAGCCAGTTTCTCGCGGGACCGGCGGCGGCCTTGCGCATGGCCGATCTTGGCGCGCGGGTCATCAAGATCGAACGTCCCGGAACCGGCGATCTCTGCCGCCAGCTTTACATCTCGAATCTCGGCATCGAGGGCGACAGCACACTGTTCCACTCGATCAATCGCAACAAACAAAGCTTCGCCGCCGACCTCAAAAATCCCGCCGATCTCGCAACTGTAAAAGAGCTGCTGAAGAAAGCGGACGTGGTTCTTCAGAACTTTCGCCCCGGCGTGATGGCACGAATCGGATTGGAATACGAAGACGTGCGAAAGATCAATCCGCGCATCGTTTACGGCCGCGTAACCGGCTACGGGACGGTAGGTCCGTGGGCCGATCTGCCCGGACAGGATTTGCTCGCACAATCCGTTTCGGGTCTCACGTGGTTGAGCGGCGATGCGGATTCCGGTCCGGTGCCGATGGGCCTGGCCGTCGCCGATCTCGCCGCCAGCGCCCATCTGGTTCAAGGTGTCCTGGCGTGCCTTGTCCGACGCGGCATTACTGGCGAGGGCGGACTTGTGGAAGTCAGCCTGCTTGAATCCATTCTCGATCTTCAGTTCGAAGTCTTCAGCACGCATTTGAACGACGGCGGAAAAGATCCTGAACGCAGCGCGGTTCGAAACGGTCACGCCTATCTCGGCGCGCCGTATGGAATTTACAAAACCGCCGACAGCTGGCTTGCGCTGGCGATGGGTTCGGTGACGAAGCTTGGCGAAACTCTCGAATGCGCCCCGTTGCAAACCTTTACCGATTCGAAAACGTGGTTCACGCAGCGCGATGACATCAAGGCGTTGCTCCGCGATCATCTCGCGAACAAAACGATCGCGTGGTGTCTCGAACGCCTGCGCGCCGCGGATTATTGGTGCGCCGAAGTCCTGACCTGGTCCCGCCTGCGTCAGGAAGAAGCTTACCAAACGATCGGCTGGGAACAGACCGTGACGCTGTCCGGCGGCTCGCAGGTGAAAACGTCCCGCTGCCCAATTCGCATTGACGGAGAACGCTATTACTCAGCCACCGGTTCACCGCGGATCGGACAGCACAACGAGCAGATCAAGGCCGAGTTTGGCTTATGAGAATTCTCGATACACACCAGCATCTTCTTTACCCGGATCGCTTCCGGTACGAGTGGGTTCACGGGCTGACGCCGCTGGAAGGAAAAGCATTTCGATTGGAAGAATACTGGCAGGCCGCGCAAGGAACAGGCATCGAACAAACATTGTTCATGGAAGTCGATGTGCCCGAATCGCAGCAGCGAAGTGAAGCGGCGTTTTTCCTGAAGCTTGCGGAAAAATCGGGCTCCAAAATCGCGGGCGTAATCGCATCGTGTCGCCCGGAACGGGAAGGATTTGAAGCGCATGTCGAATCCCTGCTGCATCCAAAGCTGAAGGGTTTTCGCCGAATTCTGCATACGCAATCGGACGAACTTTGCGAAAACCCGCTTTTCATTCGCAACGTCGCGAGCCTCGCGCAGCACAAACTCACCTACGATCTCTGTCTTCTGCCACGACAACTGCCGCACGCGGAAACTCTGCTGCGAACCGCGTCGGACGTTCAGTTCGTTCTCGATCATTGCGGAATACCGAACATCAAAGACAACGAACTCGATCCGTGGCGACGCCACATCCGGCAGCTGGCGAATTATCCGAACCTCGTCTGCAAAATCTCCGGACTCGTCGCGTACTGCGATCCGCAGAATGCGGCCGCTGATGCGATCCGCCCGTTCGTCGAGCACTGCATTGAATCGTTCGGCTGGGAACGCGTGCTGTTCGGCGGCGACTGGCCGGTGTGCAATTTGACCGCGTCGCTTGGAAACTGGGTGGCCATCGCGAAGGAACTGGTGCGAGGCGAATCCCTTCAACGCCAGGAACAATTCTTCTTCAGGAACGCGGAGCGCATTTACCGGCTGCAACCATGAGCTCTGCCCACACACCACTTCAACAATCGTGGCCGGCGCCGAGCCAGGTTCGTCCGATCGTGCTGATCGGCGCGGGCGGCATCGTGCGCGACGCTCATCTCCCAGCCTATCGAAAAGCAGGATTTCCCGTTGCCGGCATCTATGACATCAACCGCGACGCAGCAGCGGCTCGCGCGAACGAGTTCGGCGTGCCATTGCTTGCGAGCATGGCGGAGGCAGTTCGAGTCAAGCAGGCCGTCTTCGATCTCGCCACGCCGCCCGGGGAACATGAAGCCGCGCTGAAACAGCTTCCGGACGATTCCGTCGTGGTGATTCAAAAGCCAATGGGACGCAACCTCGCCGAAGCCCAGCGCATCGTGAATCTTTGCCAGCGCAAACGGTTGAAAGCAGCGGTGAATTTTCAACTTCGTTTCGCGCCTTACATGCTGGCAATTCGCGATTTCATTGCGCGCGGCGAACTGGGCGACATCGTCGATGCCGAAGTGCATCTGAATCTTGAAACGCCATGGGATCTCTTTCCGTTTCTGCTCAAGGAATCGCGGGTGGAAATTCTGGTGCACACGGTTCATCACCTCGACCTCGTTCGACTCTTTCTCGGCAATCCGCGGCGCATTTACGCACGAACCGTGAAACATCCGCGCTATCCCAGGCTCGCCAGTGTTCGCTCCAGCATCATTCTCGATTACGGCGACATGATCCGCTGCTGTCTCTCAGTGAATCATTGTCACCGGTTTGGACTGAAAAACATGTCGGCGACGGTTCGCATCGAGGGAACCGAAGGCTGCGCGATCGCCACGCTGGGGCTTTTGCTGGACTATCCGCGCGGTTCCGAAGACCGGCTCCAGGTGATCGGACGTTCGTTTCCGGAATGGACGGATGTTCCGCTCAGCGGCCGCTGGTTTCCGGACGGATTTGTCGGCGTGATGTCGAACGTGCAGCGATTTGCAAGCGGCGAAGATTCAGCATTGGTTTCACCGGTCGAGGACGCACTTGAAACGATGCGGCTGGTGGAAGCCTGTTACGTTTCGGATCAACAGGGCGGAACCGAATTGAGCCGCGTATCCGGTTGAACACTTTCAAATGAAAATCATTCGTTACCAGGGCAAAGACGGAAACATCGGTTTCGCTTCGCAGCAACCGGATGGTTCAGCCATCCAACTCACAGGCGATCTCTTCGGCGGACTTCAACCCACTGGCAAACCCGCGAACATTGCCAAACTGCTGGCGCCGCTGGTTCCCACCGGCATTCAGTGCATTGGATTGAACTACCGCCACCACGCGAATGAGACTGGCGCGAAGATTCCGCAGTTTCCGGTGCTGTTCGTCAAAGGCCTCAACACAGTTCAGAATCCCGGCGATCCCATCGAACTGCCGCGTCATCTGCGCAGCAACGAAGTCGATTACGAATGCGAACTCGCGGTCGTGATCGGCAGGACGGGAAAGAACATTCCACGCGAACGCGCGCTGGATTACGTGCTCGGCTACACCTGCGCCAACGACGTGAGCGCCCGCGACTGGCAGAAGCAGTTCGGCGGCGGCCAATGGTGTCGTGGGAAAACTTTCGACACCTTCTGCCCGCTCGGCCCGTGCCTTGTCACTGCCGATGAAATTCCGAACCCCAATGCGCTGAAGATTCGAACCGTCGTGAATGACGAGGTGCTGCAGGACTGGAACACGAACGACATGATTTTCGACGTGCCGCAATTGATCGAGTTTCTGAGCGGGAGTGTAACGCTGCTGCCAGGAACGGTGATTTTGACCGGCACGCCGCATGGCGTCGGCATGGCGCGAAATCCACAGCGCTGGCTGAAACCCGGTGATCAGGTGAGCGTTGAAATTGAAAAGATCGGCACGCTGACAAATCCGGTCATCGAAGAACCGGTGAAGTGAACAGGTGCACCAATGCAGACCACCTGTAGCGACGCCCTGTGATCGCCGTCTCAAAACCTGGGTTTCAAATAACGCAGCCGCGACATTATGGATCGCCGCAACAGGTGTGACGAAGTAACGCCGGATAAAACGATATGACCATGGTCGAATCCAATCCTCTGTTGGGCGTGGCAATGCACGCGGTGGGCGCCGTGTTTGCCGCAACCTGTTACACGCCGCAGAAACGTGTGCGGCGCTGGTCGTGGCAGACCTATTGGATCACGCAGGCGGCGTTCTGCTGGTTTCTTCTTCCAATCCTCGGTGCCATCGCAACAATTCCAAACCTGCTCGAGGTTCTCCGCACCGCGCCGAACGGTGCGATGCTCAATTCGTTTTTGCTCGGAGCGGCTTACGGCATCGGCGGGACCGCGTTCGGCGTTTCGATTCGTTACATCGGCTTTTCACTGACCTACGCAATCGCGGTCGGACTTTCAGCCGTGCTGGGAACGATGATTCCTCAACTGGTGAAAGGCTCGCTCGGCGCGACGTTGAGCAAACCGGGATCGGAATGGATCATCGCAGGTCTTGTCATCGGCGTCGTCGGCATCGCGGCCACCGGTCTGGCCGGGCGATTGAAGGAACTGGATCTCGAAAAGCAGAACGGCAAGGGAGAATTTTCGCTTTCGAAGGGACTTTTGCTCTCGCTCGTGGCCGGCGTGCTTTCGGCGGTTTACGGCTTTTCACTGGAAGCTGGCGCGCCAATCGCGGATGTCGCGGAACAACTCGGCGCGAAGGAGTTCAAGGGAAATGTCATCTACATCTTCTCCAACACCGGCGCGTTCCTGACGACAGCGGTCTATTGTTTCTACCTGCATCGAAAACACAAAACTTTGGGCGAACTGGTCGAACTGCCCGCCGGACCGGAGAAGGCTTCATTGCCGGTGAATTTTCTGATGGCGGCCATCACCGGCCTGTTCTGGTACGGCCAGTTTTTCTTCTACAACCTTGGCCATGTGCGCATGGGCAACTACGAATTCACCAGCTGGGCAATGCACATGATCATGCTCGTCCTGTTCAGCAATCTCGTCGGAGTCATCCTGCGGGAATGGCGGCGCTGCCGCATCCTGACCGACATCACCATTGCCATCGCGCTGCTGGTTCTGACAGCTTCGGTGCTGTCGCTGACCTACGGAAATCACATCGGCGACAAGGCTGCAAAGTCGGAAGAAGTGAAACCATGAAACGTTACGGATCAGTCATCGGCGTTCGGGCGGAGAAGCTCGACGAATACAAGAAGCTTCACGCGACCGTCTGGCCGGGTGTGCTGCAGATGATCAAGGAGTGCAACATCCAGAATTACTCGATCTACCTGCGAAAGCTCCCCGACGGACAACATTATCTGTTCAGCTACTTCGAATACACCGGAACGGATTTCGCAAAGGACATGGCGAAGATGGCGGCCGATCCCACCACTCAACGCTGGTGGTCGGTCTGCATTCCGTGCCAGAAACCGCTGGACGATCGTGCCGAAGGCGAATGGTGGGCTTCAATGGAAGAAGTGTTCCATCAGGACTGACGGAGGGCGCAATCGCCTCCGGCTCACGGAAGAGTTGCAACGCGGTAGAACTGCTGTGTCGAGTTCGTCACCGCGTTGTCCACGAAATGGAACGTGCCGAGGTTTGAGGTGCTGTTGGTGTGGATCGGGCTCCAGTTGAACAAATCCAGCGAACTTTCGATTACAATCTCCCGATTCGGACTCGTCACAACTTGAAGCTCAAACGACTCGTCGGTCACAGCCACAACTGAAATTTCAATGGGTGGATTGAAAGCACGGACGAGATTCAATCGCCCGCCCGTCACGCAGGTTCCTTCCAGTTGCGGAACCTTGTCCACCGCGAGCATGAGGCGACGCAGGCTGGTCTGATAATCTTCGTTTGGAAAACGCTCCAGGATCAGCGCCAGTGCACCGGTCACATGAGCCGCAGCGTAGGACGTTCCGGCGTTTACTTCATTGGCCGGCTCGTAGGCGTCATCGGCGGCAATCGACACCGAGAACAACGATGGCGGTGATCCAGGAGCCATCAGATCGACATTCGTGAGGCCGAAGTTGGATCGGAACCCGAGGAAATCTTCATCATCCGTGAAACCGACCGACACGATGTTGTCGAGGTCGTAACAGGCCGGGTAGGTCGGAAGCGTATCGACGTCACACCAATCATTTCCGGCCGCGGCGACCACGATGATTCCGGACTCGCGGAGAATTGCGAGTTCGTTGGAAACCGATTCCGAAAAATTCATTCCACTGAAGCTCGCGTTCACGATTCGCGCGCCGTTCGTCCGGGCAAATTCGAGGGAGGCGACAATCGACTCGTCCGTGCCAACGCCGTTGTTGTCAAGCGTCTTGCAGGCCATCATCTGCAGATGCCACGCAACGCCGGTAATGCCTTTTCCGTTGTTCCCCACGGCGCCGATGATTCCCGCGATCTGTGTTCCGTGCCCGTCGTCATCTGCCGGATCGTTGGTCATTGCAAAGGCGTTGAACCCGAACGAACCGTCGTTCGTGTTCACCCAGAGATTTGGCGCGAGGTCTTCGTGTGTGTAACGAATCCCGGTATCGAGAATCGCCACAATGATGTTGCTGGCCGAGTGTTGATACTCCCAGCCCTGCACCGCGCCAATATCGGCAAGCGGAACATCGTTCAAAACGCCTGTGTTCATCAGGCTCCACTGGAGTCCCGCGGCGAAATACGGATCATCCGGTTGTGCCGCGCGGGCGACGAAATGATTTGGCTCCGCAAACTGAACCAGACCGCTCCGGCGGTAGGAGTCGATGACATTGGAAACAGCAGCGCCCGGTGGAAGCCCGATTACCTGCGTTCCGGAATTGAACCTCCGAAGCACCCGCGTCCCCTGCTCCGTGTGAAATTGCAGCAACTGGATTTCGGATGATTCGGCAGCGGGTTTGATGAGAATGCGGTCGAGGGAATGGGCCGCCGAACGTTCCGCGGCAACAGTCGGCATGATCAAAAAACAGAAGGCTGCGGTGAGCCAGAAGACTTCAACTGCTCGCCTCTCCCGGAAGAATATTGAGACTCCCCGCGCTATAATGCTCAGCCAACCTGCCATGCAATTGACCGAAGCCTGCCACAGACGTTTCCTCTCCGCCAGCGCCGAATGTGGCGAATTGACATTGCAGGGTGTGATTAAAAGTGGGTGAGAAAAGGGAGGAATTGTTGAAGAATAAAGTG
>CALBZA010000078.1 GCA_937890005.1 uncultured Verrucomicrobia subdivision 3 bacterium
TCAATTGGATAGAGCGTCGGCCTCCGGAGCCGAAGGTTGTGGGTTCGACCCCCGCCTCGCGCACCACTCGCCGGAAAGGATTTCAATGAAGCTGAACGTCGTTTTGCCGTGGATACTTGTGCTTGGACTCGGCGCTGCCGCTGCGTCTGTGTACGTTAAGAGTGCCGCCAAGGATTCTCAGATTTCCTCCCTCAAACAGCAGGTCGCCGATCTCGAATCGCTCCAGACTGAAGTTGAAGAACTGCGCGCCCGTGTCGCCATCAGCGAAGACCAGGTGCTCGTTCCGAAAAAGGATAAGGAGGAGCTGATCAAGCTGCGCGGCGAAATGGGACCCCTGCGCGACCGGGTCAATCAGCTGACGCGGGAAGCAGAACTCGCGAAACGAAATGCGGAAATGGCGAAGTCCGAAACTGCAAAGGTCTTGCAGGACTCCCAGAACAATGCGGCTGCGATCGCCACGATGCGGGCAGAAGCGCAGGCACAGCAAAACCAGCAGAGCATCAACATCTGTTTAAACAACCTTCGCCAGCTGGACCACGCCAAGCAGCAGTGGGCTCTGGAAAACAACACGACGGCACAGTCGGTTCCGCAACCTGAGGAGATCACGCATCACCTTCCGGGCAATGTGATTCCCACCTGTCCCGGCGGCGGGACCTACACATTGAATGATATGGGACACTTGCCGACCTGTTCGGTCCCTGCTCACAGGTTGCAATAGTTCAAACGTTCAAAAGCCAACGGCGCGAGATGTCTCCATCTCGCGCCGTTCATTCGTTTTGTCGAAATCTTTCAGTGCTTCGGCCGGAGCAGGATCGCCTTCTTGTCCGTGCCTTCCACTTCCACGCTGTAGGTTTCCACGCCGGGATCGTCCTTCAGCGCCTGATGAATGATGCGGCGATCGAACGCGCTGAGCGGTTCGAGTTCGACCACGTCGCCCCAGCGGCGAACTTTTTCCGCGGCGTCCCTGGCCTTCTTTACCAGCGCTTCACGGGCCTGGGCGCGATAGCCGCCGATATCGACCATCACTTTTGGCGCGGCGGCGTCCTGCTGGAACAGGAGGCGGTTGGTCAGATATTGAAGGTCGGAAAGCGTCTGTCCCTGGCGTCCGATCAGACGTCCGGAGTCCTCGGTTTTGACATCGAGCAGGATGCCATCTTCGAGCGTGTGTTCATCCACCGTGGCGTCGAAGCCGAGGAGTTGGAGCAGTTTCGCAAGTGTCTCTTTGGGTTGCGCGGGCATGGCGTGATGATTGGCTTTCGCTTTTAAATACCGCGGTTATTTCTTCTTTTTCTGCGGCCGCGTCAAGACGGGAGCCGGAGCAGGCGTGGCCGTGGCTGGCGTGTTCGTTCTGGTGAGCTTCGTTTGAAGAATCGTCAGCAGGTTGTTGACGGTCCAGTAAAGCGCGAGTCCCGAAGAATAGTTGTAGAGGAAGACCATGAACATGAGCGGCATGTACTTCATGATCTTCTGCTGCATGGGATCCATGCCGGGTGAAGGCGGCGTGAGGTGCGCCTGCCAGAGCATGGTGGCGCCCATCAGGATCGGGAGCAGGTTGAAGGGGAAATTGATTCCGGGAATGGTGAACAGCGTGTCAGGCTGCGAAAGGTCGGGCACCCAGAGGAATGTTGCGCCGCGCAGTTCGATCGCACTGCGGATCATGTAGAAGAAGCCGATGAACACCGGCATCTGGAGCAGCATCGGCAGACAGCCGCCGAGCGGGTTCACCTTGTTTTCCCGCATGAACTCCATCGTCTTCTGATTCCGCTTCACCGGATCGTCCTTGTATTTGTCGGCGATCGCCTTCATCTGCGGTTGCAACGCGGCCATGCGTTTCATGGAACGGGTGCTTGCGGCGGTGAGCGGCCAGAACAGCAGTTTGATGATGACCGTGATGGCGATGATGCACCAGCCGTAGGGAAGGCTGACCAGGTCGTGCAGGGCGTTCATGCTCAGGAGCAGAATCTTCGAGAAGAATCCGAAGAAGCCGCCGAACATGCCGCCGAAGCCCATGACGGTATCCACAATGTCATTGTGAGAACCGGCCACCAGGGAAAGCGTCTTGTATTCCTTCGGACCGGCATACAGCTCAAGTTTGCGTTCGATCGCCTGGCCTGGCGCGAGCTGGGTGGCCGCGTAAATGAGCGATGCTTCGTATCCTTTTGGTTCCTTAATGGCCCGTGAGTTCGTCGCGAGTTCCTCTGCACTTGGCGGCGGAAGATTCAGCGATCGCGCATAAAACTGATTCGCTGGAACGCTGGGCATCGCCACCATTGTGAAGAACTGGTTGTGTGCCGCAGCCCAGACGACATTGCTCTGGCCCTCGCGATATTCAAGACGGGGCGTTCCGGGGAAGCATCCAAGCGTTTTGTTCGCAAACCACCCGGCACTGATGTCCTCCGCATCGGAGCCATTCGACCAGAATACACCTTCCGAGAGACCGATGTCTCCCGACGAGAGCGGGGTGGCGGTTCCAATGATCAAACGCTGTTCCGGAACGAGGAGCGGTTGTTCGGAATGATTCTCCAGCCGGACGTTTACCGAAACGAGGTAGTTCGACGTGGGGATCAAATCCTTGATCACAACAAGGCCGCCGGGCAGCTGTTTGCTGGCGCGAACACCGGTGGCTGTCTCGGTCAGTTCAAAAACGCCACCGGCCTGCAGGTCGCCGCCGATCAATGTGAGTGCCGGAAGCGTGCCTGCGGTGTTCAAAACCGGGATCTTCCCGGATTTCTTTTCGCGTGGCGTTGCGACTCCGATGAGTTCCACCTGTTTCAAGGCGCCGCCATGCGAGGTGAAGGTGTAACGGGCGAGTGCGTTGGTGACCACCAGTGTTTGTTCCGGAACGTTCGTCTCGGTGACAACGGGTGGCGCGGCGCTCGCAGCGAGGCTGGGAGTGGTTGCGGCAGGCGAGACGGCGGACTCCTGAGATGCCGGTTCGGAGGCCTGTGTCACGGTGTTGGTTGTCTGCGGCGGCACGGGAACCTCCACCGGCGGGAAGAGTTTGTTGATGAGAACATTCCCGCCCACCAGAAGGGCAATGCAGGCAACGACAATGAGGATTGATTTGCGGTCCATGAAAACTATTTGGAATGCGCCGGGATGAACTCCGTCGCGGATGTGCCGCCGTTGCTGTCGCAGGAGCAACGTTGCGGCGAACGGGTGCGCGGCGGAACCGGATCGTGTCCGCAGCCGCCATAGGGGTTGCATCGGCCGATGCGTTTCAGCGCCAGCCAGCTTCCGCGGATTGCGCCATGCAGGCGGATCGCTTCAAGCGCGTATTGGGAGCAGCTCGGTTCGAAGCGACAGCTGCCGAGCGGGCCGAAGATGAAAGTCTTTGCAGGAGAAAGCGTGCAGCGATAGAGCCGCACGAGCAGGATCAGAATGTGTTGAGCCGGAGTCACCGGAATCAATTGTCCCCGTTGGTTTGCTTCAACAATCCCGCTTTGCGCAGGGTTGTCAAAAAGTCCTTTTCCACGCCGCCCAGGGCTTTCCCCACGATTGACTGCCGCGCCACGAGAACAAGGTCAACCGGAGCGATCAGGTCGTGCTGATGTTTCCGAAATGCCTCACGCATCAGGCGCCGCGCCCGGTTGCGGATCACTGCATTCCCGATCTTGCCGCTCGTAACGACTCCGAGCCGGCACGGGCTGTCGGGGGAAGTTTTCAACCAGTTGACGATGAGACAGCCGTGAACCAGGCGAAGCCCTTTCTGTCGGATGCGCGTAAAATCCCGGCCCTGCTTGATCCGCATGTCGCGGGTAAACTTCAGCGGCTTGGGAGCATCGGCGGCCATGGGCCGTGGATTGGAGATTAGACCGGGGTCAGGCGTTTCCGTCCGACGCGGCGGCGGTTGGCCAGAGTGGCGCGTCCGCTCTTGGTGCTCTTGCGAGCGAGGAAACCATGCTGGCGTTTGCGCCGGATTTTCGACGGTTGATACTGTCTCTTCATAAATTCAAATGCGTTTGCTGCCCGAAAATAAAATGTGCACCTGTGCACGCGGGAACAGCCCGGGAACCGGAACGCGGGAGAATACCAGCGAAGCACTTCGTGTCAAGCAACCCACCGAAAAAGAAAACGGCGGCAAATCCTGCAAAATTCCACGAAGCACGTGGGATGAACCATTAACACCGCGGCTTCAGCCCGTGGCTGAGTCGAGCCGATCGAAAAACCGTTTCAAACGGCTTTCACGGATCGGAAAGCCGTTGAAACGGCTGGATAGGATTACGCCAAGGAAACACCAGGTTGAAGCGGCGGTGTTGATGAGAACTTGAAACGTTCCGGCACAAAAGAAACGGCGCACTCGTTCGAGCGCGCCGTTTCTTTGAATGCCTGAAGCTTTGTTCCTTATTCGTCGCCCTGACTCAGCTTCGCGATGACGCTGAGATCTTCGAGCGTGGTGGTGTCGCCCTTGATCTCGCCGCCGGAGGCAATCTGTTTCAGCAACCGGCGCATGATTTTGCCCGAGCGGGTTTTCGGCAACGCTTCGGCAAACCGGATGTCATCCGGCTTCGCCACAGGGCCAATTTCTTTTCCGACATGCTGACGGATTTCCTCGCGCAGTTCGGCGGATGCCGTTACGCCGCTCTTCAAGGTGACGAAGGCCACGAGCGCCTGACCCTTGAGATCGTCGTTGCGACCGACGACCGCCGCTTCAGCCACCTTCGGATTGCTGACGATCGCACTTTCTACTTCGGCGGTTCCGATTCGGTGACCGGCGACATTGAGAACGTCGTCGATGCGGCCGACGATCCAGAAATAGCCGTCCTTGTCCTGACGGCAGCCATCGCCCGTGAAATAACTTCCGGGCACTTCGCTCCAGTAAACCTGTTTGAACCGTTCGGTATCGCCCCACAAGCCGCGCAGCATTGACGGCCACGGTTTGCGAATGACCAGTTTGCCGCCGGAATTTTTCGGAACTGCCTTGCCCTGGTCGTCCACGACCTCCGGCAGAACGCCAAAGAGCGGCAGTGTTGCAGAACCGGGTTTGGTGGGCGTGGCGCCGGGCAGGGGGGTGATCATGATGCCGCCGGTTTCGGTCTGCCACCAGGTATCGACGATAGGACAACGCTTCCGACCGATGTGCTCGTGATACCACATCCACGCTTCGGGATTGATCGGTTCACCGACGGAACCGAGAAGCCGGAGCGAACTGAGATCGTGTTTCTTCGGCCATTCCGTTCCCCACTTCATGAACGCGCGAATGGCGGTCGGCGCTGTGTAGAGAATCGTGACGCCGTATTTTGCGATGATGCGCCAGAACCGGTCGGGTTCGGGGAAGTTGGGCGCACCTTCGTACATCAGGCTGGTCGCGCCATTGGCCAGCGGGCCATAGACAACGTAGCTGTGGCCGGTCACCCAGCCGACATCCGCGGTGCACCAATAAACATCCTCGTCGCGCAGATCGAAAACGTATTTGCTCGTCATCTTCGCACCGAGCAGATAGCCGCCTGTGGTGTGGAGAATTCCCTTGGGTTTTCCGGTCGAACCGCTCGTGTAGAGAATGAAGAGCGGCGCTTCGCTGTCCATTTTCTCCGGCGGACAATGCGCGTCCACCTGCGCGATTTCATCGTGCCACCAGACATCGCGGTCATTTTCCATTTCAACGTCGTTTCCAGAGCGACGCAGAACGATGACTTTTTCGATGGTCTTCGTCAGCGAATTGCCCTGGGCGTCCTTGATGACGAGTGCGTCATCGACATTTTTCTTCAATGGAACAATCGCGCCGCGGCGATAACCGCCGTCTGAAGTGATGATCATCTTCGCCTGCGAATCCTGAACGCGATCCGCGACGCTCTGGGCGCTGAATCCGCCGAACACCACGGAATGAATCGCGCCGATGCGCGTGCAGGCGAGCATGGCGATCGCCGCCTCCGGAACCATGGGAAGATAAATGATGACGCGATCGCCCTTCTTGATTCCGTTCCGCTTCAACACATTTGCGAACAGGCAGACTTCGTGGTGCAGCTGTTTGTAGGTGAGCGTACGTTCCTCGCCGATCTTGCCCGGAGCGGCGGGTTCGCCTTCCCAGATCAAAGCCGCTTTGTTGGCGGTCGGCGTGCCGAGCCATTTGTCGAGGCAGTTGTAGCTGACATTCAACTGACCGCCGACGAACCATTTGGCAAACGGCGCCTTCCATTGAAGGGTCTTTTTCCACGGCTTGAACCAGACGAGTTCGTTTTTCGCCTGTTTGGCCCAGAACAATTCCGGGGAACGGATCGACTGGTTGTAGAGTTTTTTATATTGGGCGAGCGAAGAAATGTGGGCTTTTGCGGAAAATTCCCTGGCCGGTTTGAAAACGCGCTCCTCATGAAGTACGGACGTGATCGCCGTGGCTGATTTGTTGGGCATAGTGTCGGGATTCTTAGAAACGAATTCACGGGCGTCAATCGCCTAAAAGGTCGCATCGGAAATTTGCCCTGGCTGGATGCTGCGAAGATTCACGCAGGACAGCTTCCAAGCTGCGGTTGAAGGGATTTTTCGAGTCCCGAGTTGCGACAGCCATCCACAAAAAGAGTTCGTGCTGAAACACCGACCGGTTCTTATTCTCGCTGCCATGAAATCGTGCCTGATCCTCGCGACGTCATTCGTTCTCCTCTGTTCCAACTTCATGCATGCGGCTGAATCTTTTCCACTCTGGTCCGACAAAGCGCCGGGCGCACTGGGAACCGACCCGAAGGACATTCCGACTCTCACCGCATTCATTCCGACCAATAATGCGACGGGCGCCGCGTTCGTGATTTGTCCCGGCGGCGGATACGGTCATCTCGCAGATCACGAAGGCAGTGCCTATGCGAAATGGCTGAATGAACATGGCATCGCGGGTTTCGTTCTGAAATATCGACTCGGCAATGCGGGGTATCGTCATCCAGTCATGCTCAACGATGCCGCGCGGGCATTGAGAACGGTCCGCGCGCGGGCCGCCGAATGGAACATCGATCCGAAACGCATCGGCATCATGGGATCGAGCGCTGGCGGACATCTTGCCTCAACGCTGCTGACGCATTTCGATTCAGGTGATGCCAATGCTGCCGACCCGATCGACCGGCAAAGTTCACGTCCGGACCTTGGAATTCTCTGTTATCCGGTGATCACGATGGGCGAGTTTACGCATCGCGGTTCTCGCAACAATCTTTTGGGAACAAACGCGTCGCCCGAGTTGATCGAACTGCTTTCGAATGAACGTCAGGTGACCAAGGATACGCCGCCGACATTCCTTTGGCACACGTGGGAGGACAGAACTGTTGCGGTTGAGAACAGCCTGGAATTTGCAGCGGCAATGCGTCGGGCAGGAGTGCCATTCGATCTGCACATTTACGAAAAGGGCGCGCACGGACTTGGCCTTGGTTTCCGTCAATACACACCGGAGAACATGTCGAAGTTTCTGCCGTGGACGGCGGATTGCCTTTACTGGCTGAAGCAACGCGGTTGGGCGAATTGAGTTTATTTTCAACGCAAAGACGCAAAGGGCGCCAAGCCGCTAAGAAAGAGAATCACACATTTCCGAGTTGTATCCTGCGTTTTTGCGTCTTTGCATCCTTGCGCCCTTGCGTAAAGCCGTTCTTTCAACGAAGGCGCGGAGCGCAAAGAGAAATAGACTTCTCTGCGGCCCTCCGTGTCCTCCGCGCCTCTGCGTTGATGAAGTGCTGAAGCGCTTCGACGTCTGCGGGGAAATTGTAATTGCTCCGGACGCACTGTTGGCCTAGGTCTTACGCAGTTTAACCAAAGGACCTGTATGAAACTTGGATTGATTATCGCGGGTATCATTGTCGTTGTGCTGCTGGGCCTGGTGGCCTTTGTGGTCGGCATCTACAATCGCCTCGTCACCCTGCGCAACCGCTACAAGAACGCGTATGCTCAGATCGACGTTCAACTGAAGCGCCGGTACGACCTCATCCCGAACCTGGTCGAAACGGCGAAAGGTTATCTCAAGCACGAACGCGAGACGCTGGAGAAAGTCATTCAGGCGCGCAATGTCGCTTACGCTGCGTCGCAGGCCGCCGCAAGTAATCCCGGCGATGCCAGTGCTGTGAAGAATCTCGCGAACGCTGAAGCCGGACTCGCCGGTGTGCTCTCCCGGTTCATGGCGATTTCCGAGGCTTATCCCGACCTGAAGGCGAACCAGAACATGATGCAACTGACCGAGGAACTTACTTCCACGGAAAACAAAATCGCGTTCGCCCGCCAGGCTTACAACGATTCGGTCATGGCCTACAACACGCAGCGCGAAGTCTTCCCGTCGAACATCTTTGCCGGCATGTTCAACTTCGGCCCGGCGGAACTGTTCGTTGTTGAAAACGCGGAAGAGAAGCAGGCGCCGAAGGTGTCGTTCTAATTCTCGTTCACGCCAATGCCGATCGCTGCTGCCCGGCGCGGTCGGCATGCGCTCTGATTTTCCAAAGATGGACTTCTTCGAACGTCAGGATATTGCCCGCCGCAACACCAAATTGCTCGTGCTCTATTTTGCGCTGGGCGTTTCCTTGCTGATTGTCGCGATCTACGCAGCGATTCTTCTCGTGTTCGTCTGGATCGGACCGCGTCCGGAATTCGGCCCGCAACAGACGGTCGAGCTTTGGAATCCGCGGCTCTTCCTCGGCACGGCGATCGGCGCACTCTCGGTGATTCTGATCGGCAGCCTGTTCAAAACGCTTCAGCTTTCAAGCGGAGGAAAAGCCGTCGCCACCTCGCTCGGCGGACGACTGGTGGAGCCGCACACGACTGATCCCGACGAACGCAGGCTGCTGAATGTCGTCGAAGAAATGGCGCTGGCTTCCGGCGTGCCCGTTCCGCAGGTCTATGTGATGGATCGCGAACTCGGCATCAATGCTTTCGCTGCCGGTCACACCCCGAGCGACGCTGTGATCGGCGTGACGCGCGGCTGTATGAAGCTCCTCTCGCGCGATGAACTTCAGGGCGTGATCGGCCACGAGTTCAGCCACATTCTCAACGGAGACATGAGGCTGAACCTGCGCTTGATGGGATGGATTTTTGGAATCCTTTGCATCGCGGTCATCGGACGCGTGCTGCTCGAAACGCGATTCAGTAATCGCCGCGACAAGAATCCATTGCCGCTGCTCGGCATCCTTCTGCTGATACTCGGTTGGATTGGCGTATTCTTCGGACGCATGATTCAGGCGGCGGTCAGCCGTCAACGCGAATTCCTTGCCGATGCTGCGGCTGTGCAGTTCACGCGCAATCCCTCCGGCCTGGCTGGTGCCTTGAAGAAAATCGGCGGGCTGGCTTATGGATCGAAAGTCGAATCCGCCCACGCTGGCGAGGCGTCGCACATGTTTTTCAGCAATGGACTCGGCCAGGCGATGTTCGGTTCACTGGCGACTCATCCGCCGCTCGATCTGAGAATCCGTGCGATCGATCCGTCGTTCGACGGAAAGTTTCCGAAGGTCGATCCAACTCCGGAAGCTTCAGCGGATAAAGAAAGAAGCAGAACTGGATCGCGAAGAGTGCCGGGGCCTTTCCCGTTCGAAATGCCAGGCATGCCTCAATCGCGCGGTGGAGGTGGAATCTCCGTGTTGCCGCCGGTGATTGCTGCGGCGGCCATCGTGCCGCAAATGGGCGAACCGACCACACGACATCTTCAATATGCGGTGGAACTGCGCGATTCCTTCCCGCCCGCAGTTCAGAATGCCGCTCACGAACCGCTTGGCGCCTGCGCTCTGATTTATGGACTGGTGCTCAGCAAGGAAGCTGAACTGCTCGCACGACAGTTGGATCTGGTGGAGAAGCATGCATCGAAGCCGGTGCGAAATGAAACCGCGCGCCTTTTTCCGGCAGTGCAACAGCTCGCAACGCGCGCCAGGCTTCCGCTGGTTGATCTCGCCCTCCCGGCTTTGAAAAACCTTTCGTTCGAACAATTCGAACAGTTCAACCGCACCCTCACCGCGATCATCGAAAGCGACAATCAGATCGATCTGTTCGAATACGTTCTTCAGAAAATCATCGTGCGACATCTGATGCCCGAGTTTCGCGGAACGGCGCGGAAGCCGGTGATTCAGTTCTATTCACCAAAACCGCTGGCGCCGGATTGTGCCGTGCTGCTTTCCGCCCTCGCGAGCGCTGGCAGCACCGATCTGCGTCATGCACAGGCCGCGTTTCAGCGCGGTGCAGCGCCTCTCGCTCAGCGGGCTCAAACGCCGATCGAATTTATTCCGCCGGAACAATGCGGATTGGATCGCGTGGATGCCGCATTGCAGCGCCTCAATGAGGCCTCGCCACAAATCAAGAAAGCAGTGTTGGACGCGTGTGCGATTACCGTTGCCGCCGACGGCATGATTCAGGAAACCGAAGCGGAACTGTTGCGGGCGATTGGAGATGCGCTGGATTGTCCGATTCCGCCGATTCTTTCGGCGTGAGACATTGCTATTGGGATTGCGGATTGAAAGGGGCTGCGGGATTTGTTGCCACTGATGGAAATCAATTTTCTTCCTTCGCCCTTCGCATCCTCGCGTGAAGTATTTCTCTGAGGAGTGAGCCGTTTGCCAATTCCGATGATTGCGGCGGGTCGCGCTCTCGGCCACACTGCGGCCCGTGAATTCACGCGACAAAATCATTCCTCTCGATCGGCTGGGCGAATGGCGTCAGCAACTCCGCAACAGCGGCCGGAAGCTCGTCGTGACCAATGGCTGCTTCGATATTCTTCATCCCGGCCACGTGACGTATCTCGAAGCGGCGCGCAATCTTGGAGATGCCCTCTTGATCGGATTGAACGCCGACGCTTCGGTGCGTGAACTCAAGGGACCGTCCCGTCCGGTGAACTGCCAGGAGGACCGCGCGATCGTTCTTTCTGCGCTGGAGAGTGTCTCGGGCATCTGCATTTTTCCCGAGAAAACAGCGACAGAATTCCTTAAGCGCTCCCAGCCGGACATCTATGTGAAGGGCGGCGACTACACGATTGAAACGCTCAACCAGGACGAACGTCGGGCAGTTGAAAGTGCCGGTGGCCGAATCGTCATTCTCCCGATCGTCCCCGGGAAATCGACCACGGCCATTCTGGAACGCATCTCGCGGCTTTGATCGACTCAGATTCGCGTAGCTTTCGGCGTGTTGCCGAAATGGAAAGGAGCGCGGGTCTGCGACCCGCAGCAATGTCCACCTTCCTGAAACGGAGATTTTTTCAAAGCTTTATCGCGGGGGAACGCACCGCTGTGATTCGCCGAATCGCAGTCTGCTGATTGACCGACACGCCATAAATCAGTTCACACAAAATCCGACTTGCCGATTCGCACTTTGCATTGCAAAGTAACCACCATGGAACGAACGCAAGCCGCCGAACATCTGGAGGTCATCCGCACTTTGATGGAGCGATCCGCTCTGTATCGACGTGCCCTGGCCCCTGTCACCATGCTTGCCGGAACGCTTGGCACTCTCGCTTCCGCAGCCGGATGGTTTCTGAATTTCGAAACACCCATCGTGTTCACTTCCTACTGGTTGCTGGTCGGAATTCTGACCGCATCGAGCGCGTTTCTCCTGATTCGCCAGCAGGCATTGAAGCAGAAGGAAGCTTTCCTGACGCCGCCGACGCGCCGTGTCGTTCACGCCTTTCTGCCGCCGCTGTTGATCGGATGTGTGATCGGACTTGTGTTGATCGCCCTTGAGATGAGTCAGCAGGGGAGCGCTTCGACCAATCCGTCGGAAGCTGGAAAAGATCTGACCTGGCTGCCGATCGCGTGGATCGTTCTTTACGGTTGCGCGCTGCATTCGGCCGGATTTTTCACACCGCGCGGACTGCGAGCCTTCGGCTGGCTGTTTGTTTTGGGCGGCTGCACTGTGTTCATCTGGTGGGCGCTCTTCCGCTTCGGTTCCATCCGGCCGCAACAGACCGGGCATGTGTTGATGGGCGCGTTCTTCGGCGTGTTGCACCTTGCGTATGGCGTCTATCTTTCAGCGACTGAAAGGAAGAATGCAGCGTGAATCCGGAACCCTTTCTCCAGCTCGATCGTGTCATTCACGAGAAGGGGCGGCTGGCCATCATGTCGATGCTCGCCGCGTCGCCGGAGCTCGCCTTCACCGAACTCCGCGACACTCTTTCGATGACCGACGGCAATCTCACGACCCATATCCGCACGTTGCAGGAAGCGGGTTACGTCGCCGTTTCGAAGTCATATCAGAACAATCGTCCGCTCACGACCTGCTCGCTGACCGCTGCCGGACGAAAAGCTTTCTCGGATTACGTAACGCTGCTGGAGCAGATCGTTCAGCAGACCAGGGGTAAATAATTTCAGGAAGTTTGAACGCGAACGATCGTTCGCAGTCTTTAACTTTGTAACACAAAGCGAATGTGAGGAACAGAATGAAAGTCATCCGTGCAGAACATCTCGGCATGTGTTTCGGCGTCCGCGACGCCATCAGGCTGGCGCTGAGTGAGGCGGACGCCGGGCCGGTCAGCGTGCTCGGCGACCTCGTCCACAACGAATCGGTTTTGGCAACACTGCGCGCCAGGGGGGTGGCCATCGAACAACGGGCGGAAGAAGTGAAGACGCCGACCGTGATGGTGACTGCGCATGGGGCATCCGAGCGCGCGATTCAAAAAACTCGCGCGCTCGGATTGAATGTCATCGAAGCGACCTGTCCGCTGGTTCATCTGGCGCATCGCGCGGTGACGAATCTCGTGAAGGAAGGTTTTCATCCGGTGATCATTGGCAAGCGTGACCACGTGGAGGTCCGTGGCATGACGGAGGACCTTGATCAATTCGATGTGATGCTGAATGAAGATGACCTTCGACAACTGACGCCGCGCGAGCGGTTTGGAATCATCGCTCAGACGACCCAGCCCATCGAACATGTTCGGCGATTGGTGGGATTGATCCGGCAGAGATTTCCAGAATCGGAGATTCGCTTCATAGACACCGTCTGCCAGCCCACCAAACAGCGACAAAATGCTGCTGTCGAGCTGGCGCAACGTTGTGACGTGGTGATCGTGATCGGTGGCAATCATAGCAACAACACTCAGGAACTTGTGCGCACCTGCAGCCGCCACTGTCCGCGAGTTCACCATGTCCAGACCGCCGAGGACTTGAGGAACGAATGGTTCGGTTCTGCTGAGACAGTTGGAATCACAGCGGGAACCTCCACTCCGGACTGGATCATTGACGCGGTGGAAAGCCGCCTCCAGCAGCTGGCACTTACGACGCCTGTCATTGCCGCAACGCGTTAAATTGTCGATGGATTCAATTCCTCATCCGCTAGGCCGAAAACGCGTAAATGATTATGACCGTTGAACGATTCTCCAAACCTTCCCGCTGGCTGATCGTTGCTACTTACGCGATTGCCATGGCGTGGGTTGAATCGGCGGTTGTTTTCTACATCCGCTCCATGATCGACCGGATCGAGCCGTATCAGGCGAATCCACTGCCGCTGATCGGCGGTTTCGCGTTGGTCGAACTGCCGCGCGAACTGGCGACTCTAATCATGCTGCTGACCATCGGTCTGCTTGCAGGAAGGAGCTGGCGGGAACGGATCGGTTACAGCGCCATCGCATTCGGAATCTGGGACATCTTCTACTACGTGTTCCTCAAGATCATGTGCGGCTGGCCTCACAGTTTGTTCGATTGGGACATTCTTTTCCTGATTCCGCTGCCATGGTGGGGACCTGTTTTGGCGCCGCTGTTGATTGCCTTGATAATGATCGTTTGGGGAACGCTGGAGACGCAGTTTGAAGGCGAGAGCAGTGGCTGGTTGTCGAACGTCGCGGTGTGGGGGATCGCCGCGGCCGGGATGTTGTTGGCGCTCGCCGTGTTCATGGAGGACACGCTGCGCGTTTCGGACGGTGGAATCGAGGCCGTCCGAAAGGCGCTTCCGGTGAAGTTCAACTGGTTGAAATTCAGTCTGGCGTTGATCCTGATGTCAGCTCCAATTGTGAACACCGTGGCGTGCCTGAAACGAAAACGCAGTGTGCCGGCCTCAAGTGTTGAAACACCGGAACTGGCCTGACCGCCACGAGATGAACAACAACTTCACTCGATACGTGTATGAGAAAGCTCGTGAGAATCGCGTTCAATCCTGACCTTCGGGGACCCATGGCCGCCCTGATGTTCGGCTCAGTCATCAGCATCGGACTGGTTGTGGTGCAGCTGCTCTTTACCGGCCACCGCGGACACGCGTTTCTTGTCTGGAATCTTTTTCTCGCCTGGTTTCCGCTTCTCTTCGCGCTGCTGGCCAATGACGAATATCGATCCGGTTCGGCCCGGCGCTGGGTGCTGTTTTCATTGGGCGCAGCGTGGCTGCTGTTTTTTCCCAATGCGCCCTACATCTGCACGGATATCGTCCACCTCAAGTTCTGGTTCAATCATCATTTCTGGATCGAACTGGCGCTCATTCTCCTGTTTGCATTGACCGGGCTGCTGGTCGGATTCGTTTCGCTTTATGTGATGCAATCGATCGTTCGCGACGCCTTCGGGCGCTGGGCTGGATGGCTGTTTGTGCTGTGCGCCGCCGGCTTGAGCAGTGTCGGTGTTTACGTGGGGCGCTTTCTGCGGTTCAACAGCTGGGATGTCATTGTGCGGCCGGGGCACTTCGCTCGGGGAGTGGAAGCCTGGCCGAACAGCAATCTGGCCAACAAAGGATCGCTGACGTTCCTGATCCTGTTCGCGGCGTTTCTGTTCGTCGGCTATGTGATGCTTTACGGTCTGACACACCTTTCGCCGGTCTCATCGCTGAGCCGGCCCGATCAACGGACATGAATGCGAGAACGGTTCCATTCAAACCCGGCCAGCTCGGCGCGTTGCTTCGCGCGGAACCATCGCAGGTCAGCGGTTGGGTGGATGGAATGGATGCAAAGTCGCTTTTGTCCCACCTGTTGATCATTGTTGCCGGCGCGGGGTGTTATGGCGCGGCGATGGGCTGGTGGCGGGCGCCGGAACAGGGACTCTACACCGCGATCAAATTTCCGCTGATCATTCTTCTCACCACCTTCGGCAATGCGCTCCTGAACGGCATGCTCGCGCCATTGCTCGGCTTCAACGCTCCGTTCCGGCAGTCGTTGCTCATGATCCTGATGAGCTTCTCAATCGCATCGGCAATTCTTGGCGCCTTCAGCCCGCTGGCTGCATTCCTGATCTGGAGCGCACCGTCCATTGCGGATGCGCCGCGACAGGGCGGAATCTATGCGGTCATCATGCTGACGCACGTGGTGGTGATTGCCTTTGCGGGAATTGCGGCGAATCTGCGTCTCAGAAATCTGCTGCTGGCCAGAGCCGGTCGTGTGATAGCAACGCGGGTTCTTCTTGCGTGGCTGACAGTGAACCTGTTTGTCGGCAGCCAGCTCTCCTGGATTTTCCGTCCGTTCTTCGGCGCGCCCGGACTGGAACTTCAATTTCTGCGTGACGAACCGTTGAAGGGAAATTTTTACCAGGCTGTTTATCGATCCGCGCTTCACCTTTTCAAATCCCATTAACCACACAAGCCTATGGACAACATCGATCCCGTTCCTACTGGAGTTCCGCCCGTTTACCCCAATCCTCCTTCTACCCAACAAACGCCGCCGCCCCTCGGCGATTCGCCTGAGGATTCCGAGGCAATTCCCAATACGTTGACCGCAATCGAAGCGGTTCTGAGACAACCACGCCGTGTGTTGCATCAGCTGCGTCAGAGCGGAGCCGGCCATTTGATTGCGGCGATGTTCCTTGTGGTGCTGGTGAGTGCGGTGATCTACGGCGTTGTGATCGGGTCATTCTCAATGAAGGAACAACTGTGGGCGGCGCCGTGAAGGGTTTACGCCGCTTTCACATGCAGCTGGCGTCATTCTCAATGAAGGAACAACTGTGGGCGGCGCCGGCCAAGGTTGCGGGCGGAATGCTGTTCGGTTCCCTCATCTGTTTGCCGAGCCTTTACATCTTCGCCTGCCTGAGCGGGGCGAAGGCGCGGCTGATCGAGGTGTTCGGGCTCGTGGCGGGATTGCTGATGTTGACAACAATTCTGCTGATCGGTTTTGCGCCGATTGCGTGGTTGTTCTCGCAATCGACCGATTCCGTGAACTGGTTGGGAACACTCCATCTCGTTTTCTGGGGCATTGCCACGATCTTCGGACTGCGCTTCCTGAAAATGGGTTTCGTGCAGTTTCAGGCACGTTCCCGCGCCGGGCTCAACACGTGGACGATCATCTTCGTGCTGGTGATGTTGCAGATGACCACGTCGCTCCGTCCGCTGGTGGGAACAGCCGACACGTTGTTACCGACCGAAAAGAAGTTCTTTCTCGCCCACTGGATTCAATGCCTGAACGAACCGAACGGAGGCGACGAAACCGACGCTTTACGTTAATGATTTCATTGAGGGAACGGCGGGGGTGCAATGTCGGGTGTGATTAAAAGTGGGTGAGATTAATTCCACATGTTTTCCCACTGGCCGTT
>CALBZA010000079.1 GCA_937890005.1 uncultured Verrucomicrobia subdivision 3 bacterium
CGCCAGCGTTCGTTCTGAGCCAGAATCAAACTCTCCGTTAAAAAAACGTTAGTCTAATTCTTGTCCGATGATTATTCGGACGAATTACAATTTTAAAACTCCTCACATCGAGTTACTAACAACTCTCAGTGAAGGGGCTCTCACTTATCGCACAATTCAATTTTCAATGAGCAGCGAGTGTTTCCACTCAAAAATCTGCCGAGCTTTTCGCTCGAAATTTTCCCCATTTAGGGGACAAAAAACCTGAGAGCCGGTTATTTCTCTTCTCAACTCGGCCTCTCAGACCTTCGTTTGTTGCGGTGACACTTTACTGTAACCGCCGCTTCCGTCAACCACTTTTTCGAACTTTTTTCTACTTCGAACTATTTGTTCGTTTCGTCTTTGTTCGCTCGGTTTCCGTCGCGAAGAACGCCGACACAATAGCGAATGCGTTTCCGTCCGCAAGAGGTTTTTAAAAGATTTTATTCACATCCTTTTCACAACACCCAATTCCTCTTCATCGGCACACATCTCGAATCACTCCCAATCAAAAGAAAGAAGCAGGACTTCCCGCGTGGAAACACGGGCAATTACAGCATGAAAGTCTCGTTGGTAGCCGCCAAGATTCGCGCGAACAATCACGTCGAAGACCGAACTTCGAACAGCTCCAAATTGGTTCAGCTGTTGCGCTGCGCCTCGGTTTATCGTCATTCCAGCTTCGCCGGCGCCACGAAAAGGGACGTCATCTTCTGTTCCGTCCACGCCATCCGGACCAGACCGTTGTTGAATGATCTGTGCAGCACCGCTTTCATCGACCATCGGTATCACTTGAAGAACATGCGCGGGAGCGGTGTTCACGTTGATTCTGCCGCTCGAAAGGGTGGTGAAGAGTTCCACAAGGCCTACCGAATATACAGGTTCAGGAACGGGCCGCCCCCACCGGTCCACGCGCACACCCTGAGAATTCACATTTGTCGAACCCGGCCCCCAAAACATTTCGGGAGTAATTCCGCGCACCAGCAGAAGTTCCGTAATGTCGTCCATCGGTTTGTTCTTGGCGTAATACGGTGGGTTCAAGCTTTGGTAGTAATCGCTTTCGGCGCCGTTTATCCGGGTGACATCGTCGGGATCTGTCCAATCAAGAATCGCGGCGGAGATGGCCGGAATTTCGCCGGCATCAACTCCAACAACCGTAAGAGCCTGTTGAAGAATCTGCTCGTTGACCTGGTTGATGTTGAACTTCCGTTCCATGTCCGTGATTTTCAAGGACACGACACCGCGACCGATTTGATAATTGTCGAGTGAGATCGTCGCGAGGGGACTGTTCGAGCTCGTGAGAGTTCCGGGACCACCTGCCCATTTTTGATTAAGTGAATCATAGGGTTCACCAGGTATCGCCAGCTGCTGCGCAACAACCCATCGAGCCAGTTCAACTCCGGACCTGCCAAGCCAGATCAACTCCGCCTCGTTGTTGGCATTCATTGCGAGCTTTGTCTCAACCTTCATGGAAAGTGCGAAACCGCCTATGAGAATCGACAAGACGAAGATCGCCACCATCACGATGATCAACGCAATGCCTTTGCAATTCGGATTACGCTTGAACCTCATAATGTCACCGAGGCGGATTTCCAATCGCGCGATTCGGAGCGCCGGGCCGTTGCCATGTCGTCGGAACAGCAACCGACGGCAGTGCAACAACTCTCGTCAGTTCTGCGCCATGCGCGGGTTGAAATCCCTTTTCCCCGAATTCAAGTGTCACGCGAACCATTGACGGCAATTGATTGGTTTGCGTCCATTCATCAATCCAATCCCCGCTTTGTTTATCCCAAAAACCCACCTCAAACCGCTTCACATTCTTCGCCAGCACGACAGGGTGTTCTTTTTCGTCGATATCCATTTCCATCAGAAGCGGTGCCTGTCGCAAAACAAGCTGGAACGTTGAATCAGAGCCCATTTCCAGTCCAAACATCACCCGTCGGATTCTCATGTCACCGAACTTGCCACCTCTCGGAAATGCCACCGGAAGCTTGGAGACAAAGCTCAGGTAAGTCTGATTACCTTTAGCGCCTTCGAATCCATAGCTGTCTGCATCCGATGCAAACATCCGCACACCAGTGAGCGCATCCTCCAGTGTTCGCATTGCGATGCGCGCGCGCTGCACCTCTGCAGCCGCCTTCAGTCCGACTCGCGATCCTCGGGAAACCGCATTCCAGCTCGAATAGACCGCCGCGACTACAATCGTCAGCAGAAACATCGCGACCATTACCTCCAGCAAAGTGAAGGCGGCTTTGATTCTTCGTGAGGCCACATTCATCTCCGGGGGCCTCCTCCTGGCGTGATGGCGGATTCCGGGCGGAAAAGGAGAATGGTCATTTTGGAATCCGAGTTTGCTCCCCGGCCGCGCCGTGTCACCGTAAGATCTGCAGCAAACAACCCGTTCGTTTCAGCGAGAAAAATGTCGCTGGTCCACTGGTAGTCTCTGTAAGCATCGCCAAGATGTCTGAAGTCTCCAGAGTCCGTTCCTTCCGACAACTTGTTCGTAAGAGACAATTCCGCTGCCAGCAAACCTGCATCAACCGGCACTTTCTGCAATGCACGCGCATTTCGGAGGAGATTTGCCAGAAGACCAAGAATTGCGAACAGGCAGACGAAGAGAATTCCTGAGGCGATCATTACCTCAATGAGAGTGAAAGCACCCTGCCAAACGCGAGATGCCCCGTGAAATTTTCGCCGAAGACCAACTCTCGTTCTCAGAACGCCAGACATGCTTATCTCCAGTTCCTTGGATCGCTGTCGATCGAAACCATTCCCGTCGTTAACTCCAATTCCAACTTTCTCCATTCACCCGCGGAAGAAACCAAAATCAACGTCATCTCATCACACGTACCATTTCTGTAAAACCTCACATCCACCCGCTCCTCCTGCCGGTACTCTCGAAGATTCACATCCAGCATTTCGATCCTCGTTGTATCACCGATTGCCGCCGTTTTCCCGCCTCCTTCGCAGCGACCTTCCAGCGGATAGAATGTGACAATGGCAACGTCGTTCTTGCGAATCGCCTCTCTTCGCGCTGCCTCACAGACTTCCTGAATGTCACCAATCGTTTTTCGAAAACCCTCCTTCTGAACTGCCTTATAGAGCGTCGGCGCTCCAGCCGCCATAACCACTGCGATCAACGCCACAACCACCATGATCTCGATCAGCGTGAAGCCAGCAGCGACTCTGCGGGAACTTTTCGAAATCTGGAGCGTGCTTCGCATCAGACACCCCCCTGGCTGATGCTGGAAATCAGCTTGAACATCGGCAGCAATACACTGATCAACAGGAAGCCGACAACCAACGCCATCAAAATGATCAGGATCGGCTCAATCAGATTCGTCATCGCCCGCAGGTTCACCTGAAGTTCGCTCTCATAGGTGTCCGCAATGTTCCCAAGCGCGCCGGGAACATCACCGGTTTCCTCTCCGATCTTCACCAGGTCCACCATGAGCTGCGGGAACACTCTGCTGCGCGCGAGCGGCTGCGCGAGGGTTTTACCGTCCGTGACAGCCTCGCGGGCCTGGGCAACCGCCTCCTTGATGATGTGATTGGGCATCACCTGTTCGGTGATCTTCAACGCGGTGAGCACCGGCACGCCATTCTGCAGCAGCGTGGAAAGGGTTCTTGCAAACTGACCAAACAGATTCAAGCGAACGACCTTTCCAAAAATCGGCAGGTTCATCTTCCATTGATCGATCTTCCGTTTACCGCGCTCGCTGGCGCGAAATTTTCCCACAACGATTGCGATCGCGACGAACCCCAGCAAAATCAGCCACCAAAAGTGTGACACTGCATAGCTGAAATCCATCAGCATCCGCGTCGGCAACGGCAGCTCGACGTTGAACCCTTTGAACATCTCCATGAAGCGCGGCAGCATGAAGACAATAAAAAATGTGACCATCAGGATTCCCACCCCCGTGACCAGGGCGGGATAAATCATCGCGGAAATAAACTTCGACTGCACTTCCGCGAACTGCTGGAAATGATGTGCCATTCGTCGCAGCACATCGACGAGCGCGCCGCTCGACTCCCCCGCCTTTACCATGTTCACGTAAAGGTCGGAAAAAATGACCGGCTGCTTCGCCATCGCATCCGAAAGGCCGCGCCCCTCCATCACTTCCTGGCGGAGATCGGCGCTCACGGATTTCGGAATCCCCTTCGATTCAAGATGGCTCATGCTGTGCAGCGCCACGGTCAATGGCATTCCGGAATTGAGGAGATTCGCAAGCTGCTGCGTGAAGGTGGCAAGTTCCTGAAGCTTCGGCTTTCGCTGGCGTTTCAAGGACTTCCGCATCGACTCGGGAAGCAGCGAAGCGAAGTCGATCTTCGTCCTCGTCCGTCCGGAACTTGCACTCGCCGAGCCCTTGGCGGCTTCGACCAGCACCGGAAAAAGACCCAGCCGTTGAATCTGAACCAGTGCCGCTGGACGATCCGCCACGTCCAGAACACCTTCAACCAGTTCGCCCGACCGACGCCGGGCCTTATAGGAAAACTGCGGCATAACGCAAAGCTCTCGTCTGAATACCCCGCTCCAGTCCCAAAGTTGCGGGCCCGAGTTGAAACATTTGATTCAGCACGGGGAAAGTGCTTGAGAACGACATTCGTTTCAACAAAAAGCTCCCGTCCAGCACGCTGGAAACGGGCTTTGAAAAGTCCCCGCTCAAGGTGGAAAACAGCAGAAAACGCCGAACGTCGAAATCCGATCAATCGACCGCAGTCCGCACGCTCATCACTTCGTTCAAACTGCCTCTCCGATAACCGAGAAGATCCAGCGTGACGTAGGCATAGCCCGCCTGCTTGAGTGCTTCGCCAACTTTGGCCGCAACGTCGCCCTTCATAAACTTCGCCATCTCGTTCGGACCGACCTCAATCCTCGCCAGATGCAGCATGGATCCCTTCTTGTCCGCTTCGTTCGGTTCAGATGCCGCGGAGAAAACGTCAGAACGCAGCTCATGATGTCTCACACGAACGTCGTAAAAACCAAAGTCGCGAAGAACGTTCTCAGCCGCTTCAATCATCCGCAGCTTCTCCGGCGTCACCAACTGCCCGTAAGGAATCCGCGAACTGAGACAGGCCATCTGCGGTTTGTCTGCAGTCGGCAATCCCAGTTTGGCAGAAAGCTCGCGGATTTCCGCCTTGGTAAGGCCAGCCTCTTTCAACGGCGCCCGCACTTGATATTCCTTCGCAGCTTGCGCTCCCGGCCGAAAATCGCCGACGTCGCTCGCATTCTCCCCGTATGCAATCACCGCGAAGCCTTCAGCCCTGGCCAGCGGGACAAGTTCGGTGAACAGCTCCTGTTTGCAAAAATAACAGCGATTGGTCGGATTGGCGGTGTAGCTCGGGTTGTCGAACTCCTGGGTCTTCACCACACGAACCGGAAATCCGAACCGTTCGCCCAGTTCCAGCGCCTCCTCCAACTCACGCCGGGGAAGACTCGGCGAATCCGCGATCACTGCAAGCGATCGTGAACCGAGGACATCGTGTGCGACGTGTGCCAGAAAGACGGAATCCACGCCTCCGGAATAGGCGACAACACAGGAACCATACGACCGCAGCACCGCGCGGAGTTGCTCAAGCTTTTCCACACCCGGAAAATGGCACCGGACCGATTCAATGTCGAGGAACAGTCCGTGTTGGACCCGCATTGGGATGAATCGGAAACAACCACGGATGGACAGCCAACACACACGGATGACTGATGGGAGTTCATCCTGTCCACCCGTGGTTGAACAAGAGTCTGATTCGAATACTCAAACCGCGCTTCCCACTTTTGCGGGGCATCTATCCTCTTGACGCTTCGTAGGGATGTGATTGCATGGCCCGCATGAAAACAAGTTTTCTCGCAGGCTTGCTGGGAGTGGCGATCTTCTCTGTCGGTTGCGTGGATACCGTCACCGGTCGCAAAACCGCTGCAGTCCCGTTTGTGAAGGACAGAATTGAATCACGCTACGAACGTCCCGCAGAACAGGTCTTTCAGGCTGCGAAGGAAGTCATCGCCTTCAACGGCGCACTGGTCCACGAAGGCGTCCTGTACGGCCAGACCAATGCCATCGGCAACGTCGTGAAAACAGTCGAAGGCAAAGTGAACCAGCGCACGGTCTGGGTTCGCATCGAACAGATCGAGCCGCGCGTTTCCGCCGTGGCCGTTCAAACCCGCACCACCGCCGGCGGCACCGACATCGAACTTGCAGCTGAGATCGACAAGCAGATCGCGTTGAAACTCGTTCGCTAAGAACGCCGAAGAATTACCGGCACCGCCTCATCGATCACGGATCGCGAGGCGGCGTTTTCTTCAGTCCAATATCCTGTTCATACGAGCCAAGCTTCACCGTCTGGCTCGTTTCTCGTTTCCGGAATTCCAGTTTGAGATGCGTAATCCGGCTTCGCGCGATCTCAGTCGGCGCAGCATTCGGAAATCTTTCGATAATCCTTTCCAGCGTGCCCCGAACCGTCTCGTAATCGGCGCCATTCTCCACCTGCAAATCCGCCAGAAAATTCAGCCAATGCACCACCCGATGCATCGGCTGGCCGGGATAATTGATCAATTGCTCCAGCTGTTCGGTCGCCAGATCCAGCCGCTTGTAATGCCTCGCGTAAAGTTCCGCGAGCCGCTCCCGGACGTCCCCGTCCAAAGGATGCCGTTCCAAATGCCTGACGTAATCGGCAACCAGTTTTGCCGGGTCTTCCTCCGGCGCTTTCGGAAACTCAACCACACCAAGCAATCCGAGATTATCAATGCCGGGCTTCAGCACAATTCGTTTCCGGTCGTGACTCGCGAGCAGATGATCCGGTTGTGCGAGATGAGCGATCCGCTGCGACGCCATGAGGGAAAATTCCGAACCAGGCAATCGTTCGATGATCTGTTCCAGCGCACGTTGCGCCGAATCACGATCCTGTCCGATTTTCAAATGCCAATCGGCAAGTGTGTTCAACACACTCGCAATCTGACCCGGCGAATGATTTTTCTGATGACAGATTCGCTGGATCGCGATCTCGGCACCGTGCATGTCATTCATATTTTCGGCCAGGATTTCAGCCGCCATGAACTGACCTTCGAAATCATCAGGAAACTTCGCCAGTTGCGTACGAACATCCGCCAGAGCTTCCGTGTAGTTGCCGCGTTTGCGTTTCGCCGCGGCGATTGAATAAAAGGGTCGCGGCTCGGCTGCAGTGTCGCCGCCGTCGTAAGCGCTCGTGAATGGCTTCGCGATGATGCCAATGATGCTTTCCCGCCAGATGATCGCGAACACGATTCCACAGGCAGCCACAAGCGGAATGCCGATGAACGGATTGCTCAAAGCGACAGGCGCAACCTTGAACAACGTTACCCAGCACATGAAGGCCGAAACGATCCATTTGAAAATGAGCAGCCCCGGCTCTTCGGTCTTCTTGAGCGAACGCCAGCCAACCCAGCCCACAATGGCGAAAAACGCAGCGATGAGCAGCAATCCCCGAATGAACTGCCAGGTCCGATTCGGCAGCGCGGCGGCATCTGCGGCACTGAGCAGAAAGAGAAACATCGGTCTTTGGACAATGGTCCAACCGCAACGTCACGGAACAAACAACCGCAAGCCCGAAGTCCCTTGCTTGGAAATGATACCGTTCAACCCCTGCGTTTTGACGAACTCGGCATGCCCATCCAGAAACAGAAAACAACCGCCATTTTTATGAATGTCCGACGTCCATTCGACGTTTGAGGTGTTTGAGACCGAGATCAATCCAGTCGTAAGCGCCCGCCCGTTCACATTGAGATTGCGATCTCCCATCAATACGACTTCTGATGGCCTCGGACTGGCGGAAAGGCCCGGAACGGCCACGTTGATGAAATAGCTGAGATTTGTATTTTCGAGCGTTTCGACCGAGGCGGCGGCCTCTCTGGATGGATCCGCAGGACAGATCAGCATCTGCGGTCTAAAACTTCCCTCAGAAAGACTCTGAAGAGGTCGGAACTGCATGGCCGCTGGTTCTGACTCAACCCATTCCATGCTTCCACCTGAATTGGTCGAGACACCCCAGGGTAACCGATCTCCGTGATCCGACGACCAATACATCAGCGCGATGGCATCCTGACGGAGATTGGACTGGCAGATTGTTCGCGCCGTTTTTTTGGGACGGTTCGTTGGGATTGCAAAGAAGGCAATCAGAATAATGATCGCAACAACGACCAACAATTCCAGAAGGGTAAATGCTTTCGTCGGTCCTTGGTCCGAGAACGGTTTCATGGACCGACTCTACGCCCTCACCGAAAAAATCCAAGTGCACTTTAATTTGATACGCCAGGAACCGGAATTTCTACTCATTCGTAGCCGCCGGCGTCAGGAGACCGGATTCCTGAAGTTGAAGCACTTGGGGGTTCCGCCTCATGGCGGCTACAGCTAGCTGGCCGTCACGACGACGTAATTCTTCTTCCCCTTGCGCAGCAAAATGTGTTTCCCAAACAGGAGATCGTTTGTCGTCACCGCACGCTGAAAATTCGCCTCACGAACGTTGTTGATATTGACTCCGCCGCCTTCGACATCTTTCCGCGCCTGGCCTTTCGACGGACACAAACCGGAATGCACGAGCAGATCAACGAGTGCGATTCCAGCTCCCTCCAGCTTTGATTTCTCGATCTCTTTTGTCGGAACCTCCCCAACGATGTCGTTGAACGTCGATTCCGCAATCCCAGTGAGTTCACCACCGAAAAGGATCTGGCTCGCACGAATCGCTTCCTGCGTCGCCTGTTCGCCGTGGATCAAATCCGTTGCTGCCTTTGCCAAAGCTTTGTGTGCTTCGCGTGCGCCGGGATTCTCCGCGTGTTTCTTTTCCAGCGACTCAATTTCCTCTTTGGGAAGGAACGTAAAGAATTTCAGATAACGGATCACATCGCGGTCATCCGCGTTGATCCAGAACTGATAGAAGCGATAAACGCTCGTCTTTTTCGGATCGAGCCAGACCGCGCCGGATTCGGTTTTTCCGAATTTCGTTCCGTCCGCCTTCGTGATCAGCGGCAGCGTGAGTCCATATCCCTGTTTCCCGAGCTTCTTTCGGATCAGATCGATGCCAGCCGTGATGTTGCCCCACTGATCGCTTCCGCCAATCTGCAGCTCGCAATTGTGATCCCGGAGAAGGACGTAAAAATCAAATGCCTGAAGCAGCATGTAGCTGAACTCGGTGTAGCTGATGCCAACCTCCCGGTCTTCCATGCGCGCGCGAACGCTCTCCTTCGCCACCATTTGATTGACCGAAAAATGCTTTCCGACATCGCGCAGAAAATCGAGATAGCTCATTTCCGCAATCCAGTCGGCATTGTTCAAAAGCTGCGCGGGATTCTGCTTGGTTTCAAAATCGAGCAACCGCGCCAGCTGCGGACGCACGGATTCCACGTTCGCCTTGATCTGATCCTTGGTCAGCAATTGCCGCTCTGCGGATTTGCCGCTCGGATCGCCGATGCTTCCGGTCGCGCCACCCGCCACTGCGATGGGAAAATGCCCGGCGTTCTGAAATCGCCGCAGCGCAATCAAAGGAACGAGATGCCCCACGTGAAGGCTGTCTGCCGTCGGATCGAACCCGCAATAAAGTGTGATTGGCGCTGAAACCTTCTTTGTCAGCTCCGCCGTATCGGTGCAGTCAGCGATCAACCCACGCCATTGCAGTTCTTCCAGGATGCTCATGAGGGCGAAAGACTAAAACGCAGGGGCGGGCTTGCCAATGGTGCAGTTTTTCGTATCGCCGAAAGCAGATCGTCTTCCCGGACTTTCCTCGAACAACCTGTCATCCGACGCGATTACCTCGGCAGCTTCGATCAAAGACTGCTTATCCCCGCTTCTGAATGATCCGGTCCGGATGCCGCGCACGGCTGACCGCGGTGTCGTAGGTGATCAGGCACTTGCAGTAGAGATCGTAAAGGCAGTTGTCCATCAGCATCATCCCATCCTTGCGCCCCGTTTGAATCAGGTTCTCCATCTGATGCAGCTGATTTTCCCTGATAAGATTTCGCACCGCATTGCTGGCCACCAGCAGTTCGTAAGCGAGAACCCGGCGGGTGCGATCCGCCGCCGGCAACAGATCCTGCGCAATGATTCCCTGCAGCGCGTTCGACATCTGCATCACGATCTGCCGCTGCGCGTTTCCGTCGAATACGCCGATGATGCGCTCAATCGCATGTGAAACACTCGGCGAATGCATTGTCGCCAAAACAAGATGTCCGGTCTCGGCCGCGGTCATCGCGGTGGCAATCGCCTCAGGATCGCGCATCTCACCCACCACGATCACATCTGGATCCTGCCGCAACACATGAATCAGCGCGCGATTGAACGACCGCACGTCCGTCAGCACCTCCTGCTGCACGACGATCGCGCGTTTGTTCTGATGCACAAACTCGATTGGATCTTCGATTGTGACGATCTTGCAGCGACGCTCCGAATTGATGAGATCGACGAGATAATTCAACGTCGTGGTTTTTCCGGCACCGGTCGGACCGGTGATCAACACAAGCCCGTTCGGCCGGCGCGCCAGGTCATCAATTTTCTCCGGCAAACCCAGTTCTTCACGTGACGCGACGCGTTCGCCGCAAAACCGAAAACTCAATTCCGGCGAACCGTTCCTGCGGTAAAACGTCACGCGCACACGGCCGGCCGTCGGATGCAGCAAAGAAATGCAAAGTTCCCATTCCTGCTCGAACTTCCGCAGCTGTTGTTCGTTCAACAGGCTGTTCGCCATGCGCGCCACGTCCTCCTGCGCGAGCGCATCTTCGTCGGCAATGATGATTTCACCGTTCACCCGGAAGGCGGGCGGCACGCCGGCGACAAGATGCAGATCGGAACCGTCGAACTCCTTCGCAGAGGCCAGCAGGCGGTCAAGATTCTCGTCAATCATGCAGGAAATCACATCGCGCTTCGTTCACTGGAAAAACCGTTGCCTCAGCCACTCCGTCATTTGCGACCAGATTCCTGTTTCGCCGACGCGAATCAATTCCAAACTTGCCGCCTGACAACGCGGATTGAGCTGCATCGCCTGCTCCAGCGACGTCCGCGCCGAAGCCGAGAGCGACAACGCATTCTGGCACTTGCCGAGTTCAAGCCAGAGCAGGAAATGCCCGGCGTTCAACTCCACCGCCTGCTGCAGATGTTTCAACGCCAGCGCGAACTGCTTGTAGAAAAAGCGAATCCTTCCCGCCAGCCACACAACCACCCAATCTCCAGGCGCGAGCATCAATGCCTTTTCAAAGCAGTAATCCGCCCGCTGCTCTTTGCGCGCGAGCAACACGTCGCCGCGGGCCAGCCAGACGTAAGGCGTGTCACCACGCTCCTGAATTGATGCATCCGAAAACACCAGTGCGCCGTTCAAATCGCCGCTGCGTCCGAGCGCGACGCCCTTGGCAGCGAGCAGTTCAGGTTCATTTGGAAATCGTTCCAAAGCTTTGTCCGCCCAAAGGCCGGCTTCGCGAAATTCGCCCAGCTCAATCAGCATCTTCACCTGCGCCGTCCATGCCGCTGCGTTGTGCGGACTGAACTCCAGCACCTTCGAATACAGCCGCAGTGCGCTTTCGAACTCGCCATTCTCAAACGCCCGGGTGGCTTCGGAGAAATAATAGGTTTCATCCTTCGAAAGCGGTTTGGGACGACGGGAGTTTTCCTCCGCCTCACCGCCAAGTTCGAGATTGTTGAATCGACTCATGCTTCTGGATGCAGATCTCACCCACAAACAACCGTCTGCCATCAACCGGTTGAACCACGGCGCCCCGTCCCGGCACCCTTCAATCGTTCCCTTGCGACACGCAGTTCGTCGTCAGACAGTTTTGGAAACCGCCCGCGCCCGGCAGTCCCATCGTCATTGCCGCGCCGCAACAAAGATATCAACAGGATCGCACCTGCGGCAGCGAACGCCAAAATGACCGGTTCGATTGAAATCGGGATTTCTTCCTTCCGGGCCACAACACCGGCAAGAGCAATCCCGAACAACACGAAGATCGCGACCAGAAAAACCGTGGCGTTTCTGCCGCAGTCCTTCAGCTGCTCAAAAAATCCGTTCCAGAATGGACTCATGATATTGCCGGGCCGAGTTCCTTTCGCGCGTTCATCGGTTGAACATCGCGTGGAACACTCGCGTTTCTCGCACGTCCGTCGGCCCATTGACGCAACTCGCTGATCTGTTCCTCCATCGTTTTTGCCAAAGGGACGGTCTGCGCCAGCGCGTTCAAAACGTGTTCGGTTTTCAATTCCTGCCGATCATAAAAGGCATCGTAGAGTGCGCTGTTGATCGCCTCCTCGATTTCCGCGCCGCTGAAGTCATGACTCTGCGCCGCCAGCGCCTCCAGATCGAATGCGGCCACATCACGTCCTCGCTTCGCCAGATGAATCCCAAAAATCTCAGTCCGCTCTTCGCGCCCCGGCAGATCAACGAAAAAGATTTCGTCCAACCGCCCTTTCCGCAGCAGTTCCGCGGGCAGATTGGAAATATCATTCGCGGTCGCGACGACGAAAACCGGCGCGGTCTTCTCAGACAGCCACGTGAGAAATGTGCCGAACACCCGGGCCGTCGTACCGCCATCGCTGATTCCCGACGCTTGCGAACCGGCAAAGGCCTTGTCGATTTCGTCCACCCATAGAATGGCTGGAGCGACTGATTCCGCGACGGCAATGGCGCGTCGCACATTCTCTTCCGACGAACCCACGAAGCTGCCGAACATCCGTCCCATGTCGAAGCGAAGCAACGGAAGTTGCCATTGTGTCGAAACCGCCTTCGCGCAAAGGCTCTTTCCGCAACCTTGCACGCCGAGCATGAGAATTCCCTTTGGTGACGGCAGACCGAAGTCGCGCGCCTCCTCGGTGAATGCCACGGATCGTTTGTTCAACCAATCCTTCAGCACACCCAATCCGCCGACATGCGCGAAACTTTCGCTCGTGGAACAATACTCCAGCAGGCCGTTTTTCCGGATGATCTGCTGCTTTTCGCTGAAGACCTCGTTCACATCGTCCACGCTCAGGCGATTGTCCTTCACGATGATCTTGGCAAAAACATTCTCCGCCTCGCCCAACGTGAGTCCCAGCGCAGACTGAAGCAGCCGATCGCGCCCCGCTTCGTCCAGTTCCACCTTGACCTGTTTCAGATGCTTCACGTCCGAAACGATCCGATCCAGCAGCTCGTTCAAATCGGCACGGGTCGGCAGCGGGAAATTCAAAAGCGTGATTTCCTTTTCCAGTTCCGCCGGAATCTCCAGCGTCGGAGAAACGAGAACGATCGTTTTGAAACTGTTCTTGAGGTGCAGCGCGATTTCCTTGAGCCGGCGGATGATGGCGTAATTGCCTCTCGCAAGAAACGGATGGAAATCCTTGAACAGGAAAATCGCTGGCTCGACCTGCTCAATCACCTGATCCAGCGCGGCAATCGGATCCTTCGTCGCGGGATTTCGATTTTTCTGGGATTGAATCGATGTCCCGGCCGGAACGATTCCCGTGCTGCAACTCCATTCGAACAATTTCTTCTGACGACGCCGCGCAATTTCGGCAACGACCACCTGCACCCGCAGCTCTTCGCTGCTGAGAACGTAAAGGATCGGATACCGCGCCCGGATCAGCGTTTCGAGTTCAGCCTGGAAATTCATATCAACGCCCAAACAACTTCTTCCACCACGACCGGTTCGGCGACGTAATTTCCGCTGCCGATTTCGCCAGTCGTTGCTCAACCGTTCGCGGCACAGACGTTTGCCCCGCGTCAAATCGGAGCAATTCCTCCACGGTGCTAAAATCCTTCACCGACTCCACGATCCCGTGTTGTTCGACTGCAGCCTGTTGCTGCTCCTGCGATGAAAACTTGCTCTGCTGTTTCATGGCTTCTGGGTTCTGTTTCTCGTCAACAAATCACGCGTTCTTCTCGAACATCGCAGCGAACGCTTTTCTCGCCCGATGCAATTTGCCGCGCACGGCATCCGGCGATTGTTCCGTCAGGGCTGCAATCTCCTCGTAACTCAACTCTTCATCCGCCACAAGCAGCAGCAGGAGCCGGTATTCATCCGGAAGCGCATCAAGCGTTTTCTGAATCCGCTGACCCAGCTCCTTCGTTTCAAGCACGCGCAACGGCGAATCGGTTTTCGCCACCGCCGTTTCCCAGACGGCCTCGTCCGCATTGCTGAACACATGACGGCCATGCCACGTCTGAAGCAGGTTCCGGCAATGATTGATTGCAATTCGATAAAGCCACGTGCGGCATGAAGCGTCGCCGCGGAATTGTTCCAGCTTTCGGAAAGCCTTCAGGAAAACGTCGTGGGTGGCGTCCTCCGCTTTCTGGGGATCGCCCAAAAACCGCAGAGCGAGGTAATAAATCGCGCGGCTGTGTTCGGTATAAAGCGTGGCAAATTCGGCCGGCGCCAATGCGACCGGCGCATCCTGTTCCTCCCGACGCTCTGCAACGGATTGATTCACGAGCGATTCCATCGGCGATTAGACAGCACGACCGGAACAAAGTCACGCTCCCAGCTGCGCGGCAAAAACGGCTTTTGAAAAATCGTGGGAATAAGAGTCTTGATCCAGACCTCGAGATGCGTCCGAACAATCTGGCTCCGGCCCACCAACAACAGGTAGGGCAAAGCTGCCGCTTTGCCCCATTCTCCGCACCAACCGGTGCGTTCCGTTCATCAACGACATCACATCAGAATCGATGAACCCTTCAGCAAAGCGCAGTGCCTGGATCCCCCTCTCCTCCGAGCGAAAGCCGGAGGAGAGGGCTGGGGAGAGGAGGTCTTCCTTTCTCTGCAGCGAAGCGCGGAGAGGAATTTCTCCCAAATGGATTTCACGCTTTTGAACCTGAACCGGCTTCATGGGGAGAGTTCAAAGCGCAGAATTTTCAGCCGGAGCGGCAGCTCCTTCCACCAACAACAGGTAGGGCAAAGTTGCCGCTTTGCCCCATTCTCCGCACCAACCGGTGCGTTCCGTTCATCAACGACATCACACCAGAATCGATGAACCCTTCAGCAAAGCGCAGTGCCTGGTCCCCCTCTCCTCCGAGCGAAAGCCGGAGGAGAGGGCCGGGGAGAGGAGGTCTTCCTTTCTCTGCAGCGAAACGCGGGGAGAGATTTTCTCCCAAATGGATTTCACGCTTTTGAACCTGTACCGGGTTCATTGGGAGAGTTCAAAGCGCCGAATTTTCAGCCGGAGCGGCAGCTCCTTCCACCAACAACAGGTAGGGCAAAGTTGCCGCTTTGCCCCATTCTCCGCACCAACCGGTGCGTTCCGTTCATCAACGACATCACACCAGAATCGATGAACCCTTCAGCAAAGCGCAGTGCCTGGTCCCCTCTCCTCCGAGCGAAAGCCGGAGGAGAGGGCCGGGGAGAGGAGGCTTTAACTCAGGTTTCAGATCAAAATTCCCTTCTTTCCCAATCATCTCCCGCGCGCTTCGCTGTGGGGCGAGGGAACATTTCGTAGCGCGTGAATTCAGTTGCGTCCGAACAATCTGCGCTCTGAAATAATCGCTTGCACGGATACCGGTCGCCCCGTAATTTCCCTCGCTCCTGAGCGCACCCATAGCTCAATTGGATAGAGCATCTGACTACGGATCAGAAGGTTTCAGGTTCAACTCCTGATGGGTGCGCCACTTTTTTGCGGCCCCCGATCCGCCTGATTTTCGTCAGACGCCCTATCCCATTTACGGAACAGGAGCGTCCAGTGCTTTGCGGAAGGAATCGGCTTTCTGTTTCACAACCCGCTGAATCTGGTCCCGAAGCTCTCGCTTTAGGGCCTCATTGATCAATTCAGACAAGTTAAGTCCGAGTTTTTCCGCATACTCTAACCGCTCCTGATTTTCGGGCCACGGCCTGAAAGCTCGCAGTGGCCCGGATTTGCCTTGTTTCATAAACCCTCCGGGGTTGCGGTTAGACTGTAAAGAGTTCATACCACGTTTGGACGTATTCCCGCCAGATTTATTTGACATCTTTTGTCACGAATCACGCTTGACGTGTATAACAGTTTTAAGGTAATAAACCTCGGCAATGAAGGAACTGACCTACCAGCAAGTTGCGGAACTCCTCGGCTTTTCTGTGCGCCAGACTAAGCGTGTCCTCGTGAGGCACCGTCGCGCCGTGAGGCCGATCCGCTACGGCTACAGGACAGTTCGCTTCGCTTCTCCCCAAGTGGCCGCGCTGAAACGCAAGCTTCGCGCAGACGCGATTCGGCGCGGCCAGTCTCTTTGAAAGGAACACCACATGGAAACAGCCACAACACCACGCTATCAACTCCGTAAAGACTCTGGAGGCTACTTTGTTTTGGACACTGCGACTCGCCAGGTGGCGGGCTTCAGCGGCGCGAAGACTGCGCGGCAAGCGTTAACTGAACAGTGACAATTAGATTTCACCAGTGATGACAATTAAAATTCACCAGTGAG
>CALBZA010000080.1 GCA_937890005.1 uncultured Verrucomicrobia subdivision 3 bacterium
TCAAACTTTCAGCTATGTTCCTCAACAACTTCCGCCCTCTGGGAAAAAGACCCTGTTCCAAACCCGGCCAGGATGGATTTCGCGTTGGACTATCGTCTGGGGCCTGAACTTTTGCTTTCGCATCTCGCACCTCAGAAGCACATGGCTCAGATCCTGTCCTCGGCTGCCGTTCAGTCAATTCACTCACAAAATAATGCGGCAGCGATGGAAAGACTCGTCGCGTTGCTGAACATCATCGTCGCCGTTGAAGGCGAGCCAACGATGATTTCACAACTTGTCCGATATGCCATCACTTCCATTGCCATTGGTCCTACGTTTGAATTGATCCATGCCGATGGAATAACGGATGATCAGTTGGAACGGCTTCAAAACGCGTGGAAGCGTCTGACATTTATTCCGGTTTTGGAGCATGTTTTCGAAATGGAGCGTTACAGCGTACCCCGGTGGATTGCAGACGTACGCACAAAACCTGAACGGTTATTCAAAGCGATGAGCTTGTGGGGCGGCGGTTCAGGCTCCACCGGTGGAAGTTTTTGGGAAAGCTGCAAGGAACTCGCAGATTCAACGAGAAAATCCTTCGCCACTGTCGTTTGGCAATCATCCTGGTCCTACGCGGACGAACGCAACGCTATTGCCCATGCGCAGCTCGGTGTCGAAACCAGCCGTCGGATCGCCGCGAGTCGCTGTTACTTGCCGGAACTCGATTGGATGCAGCATGAGATGTCGATCCGCGGTCTCACGAACAATCCCGCCGACGACAGCTGGCTCAGATCAGTTCTCGACAAGGAAATTGCCGGTTTTCTCGAGGGTACATTGTCTTCGTTGAAGTTCTTTAACAAAGCTCTTCATGCAGAAGTCACCCGAGAGGTCGTCCTAACAGCAATCGCCATCAAACGGTATCAACTGAGGAACGGCACGCTTCCAGATTCTCTCTCTGATTTGGTTCCTTCGTTTCTGGACAAGCCGACTCTCGATCCGGTCGATGGAAACCCTCTTCGTTATCGGCTCAATCAAGATGGTTCATTCGTGCTCTACTCAATTGGAAACGATGGGGTGGACAACGGCGGTTCGTTGAAAGGATTGAATCGTACCTTCTGGTGGCTTAGCGGCGAGGACTGGGTCTGGCCGATGCCTGCGTCCGAGGCCGAAATCGAAGCGTTCCGCAATTCCAGCTTCCAACCGTGATCGGGTTCGACTAGGTTCCCGCGCCATGGATTTCCTGAAGCAGTTCGTCGATGTCATCCTTCACTTGGACAAGCATCTCGATTCACTCGTCGCCCAATACGGTCCCTGGATCTACGTCATCCTGTTCCTGATCATTTTCTGCGAAACCGGACTGGTCGTGACGCCGATTCTTCCCGGCGACTCGCTGCTCTTTGCCGTCGGCGCACTCAGCGCGCGTCCGGACGGACTGAACTTCTGGATCGTCGTCAGCTCTCTGATTGTCGCAGCGATCCTGGGCGATTCAGTGAATTATTGGATCGGATATTTCCTCGGCGAAAAGCTTCAGAAGAAATATCCGCGACTGATTAAACCGGAATACATCAAAAAGACCCACGACTTCTACGAACGCTACGGTGGCAAGACCATCATCATTGCGCGATTCGTGCCGATCGTCCGCACCTTCGCACCGTTCGTGGCGGGCATCGGCAAGATGACCTACACGCGGTTCATGATGTTCAACATCTCAGGTGCGCTGCTCTGGATTCTCCTCCTCGTGCCGGCGGGTTATTTCTTTGGCAACATGCCGTTTGTTAAGAAGAATTTTTCGGCGGTTGTCCTGGCGATCATCTTCATCTCGATTCTGCCGGCGATCATTGAATTCCTCCGCGAGCGCGCCCGCAGGCGCAAAAGCGTAATCAAAGCCGAAAGCGGAAATTAAAATCGAAGTGGTGATCGGGATTTATTTCAACCACGGAGGAACACCGAGGGACACGGATGGAAACAAGAGTTTCCAGTTGCGGCAAGATCGTCCTTCGGCATGTTTTTCTTTCCAAAATCTGCAGGCTAGCGCGAAGATCCGCGTCCCTCTGTGTTCATCCGTGGTTTAACTCTTCTTCGCGTCTATCCGTGTCTTTGTGAGCTTTTACTCCGAAACGCGGATCAATGTTTTCACCACGCGATTTCCAGCGGCCATTGATTTCAGAAGCTCCGGAAGATGGCTGAGCGTGCTTTCGCCATCGACAAAATCGGCGGCGCGAATGACGCCCGACTCGATGAACTCCAACGCCCGGCGAATGGTTCTGGGCGTGTGATGAAAACTCGCGAGCAGCGTGAGATCGGAATAGTGAATCAACGTCGTGTCGAGCGTGATCGTCGTTCCGGATGGACAGCCGCCGAAGAAGTTCACCTTGCCGCCTTTGCGCACAAGATGAACGCTGGCTTCCCAAACTTCCGGCTTGCCGACAGCTTCAATCACCGCATCGAACTGTTCCTTCGACGCATCCCGAATCTTCGATATCAGATCTGATCCATCTCCGATGTCGATGACATGCGCTGCACCAAGCCGCTTTGCTGCGTCGAGCCGCGCGGCCCGGCGTCCGGCCACGGTGACAACGCAGCCGAGTTCCCGCGCCAGTGCCACAAACATGAGTCCAATCGGCCCCGCGCCGATCACGAGCACATTCTGTCCGGCCCGCAGTTTCAAATCTTCGATTCCCTGAACGACACACGCCAGCGGTTCGGTGAGGGCGGCGTCCTTGAACGCAGTTTCAGGTTTGAGCAGCAGCATGTTCTTCGCTGCGATTCGCGCGGGAACGACGATCGATTCCGCGTAAGCGCCGTTGAGGAACAGCAGATCGTCACAGATGTTCTCCTGCTGGTTTTTGCAATGAAAGCACTCGCCGCAGGGCGCCGAGTTGGCCACAACCACGCGATCGCCGACAGCCCAGCTCCGGCCGGACTCCTGGCTCCTGGCGTTGGAAACTTCAGAAATCACTCCGGCGAGTTCGTGTCCGAAAACAGCCGGCGGCACGATCATCCGGGCGTGGTAACCGCGCCGGAACACTTTCAAATCGGTTCCACAGGTGAGCGCCGCTTCAATGCGGATGCGGGCTTCACCGGGCTTGAGTGCGGCGGGCGAAACGTCTTCGATGCGGACATCTTCTTTGCCGTAAAGAACTGCGGCTTTCATCGGCGCGCAGTGTAGCGGCGGATGACCGGAGTGGAAGAAGAGTTTTGGATCTACGGTTTCGAAACCAGGGTCCAGTTCCCGCGAACCAGCTTGCGAACCTGTGGGGTTCCCGGCGGAAGTTTCGATTGATCGAGAAAGTTGAGATCGAACGCCCATTTGCGTGTCGGAGCGGTGTAATACCTGTCCTCAGACGGACTCTGCCAGAACTTCGTCGCATGTTTGCTTTCGAACATGACCACCATGGAGCCGTTGTAGGTCAGTGTCTTTCCGCTCCAGTTCTCCAGCAGGCGTATGAAGTTTTCCGCGCCGCCACTGTATTGCTTGTTGTTACTGTTATCCTTCTGTGTCTTGACGATGCCGCCCAGCAGTGCGGCGTTCACCGTTGTATTCTCCGCAGCCCTTCCTGTCTTCACGTTGTGGGCGGCGTTCGCATCGTTGTATTGGGATGAAATGATCGTGATGGAATCTCCGACAAGCGAAGCGGGCTTGGTCTGGGTGGTGACCGTTTGGTCGCCAGACGAACTGCCATTGTTCAGGTTGAAATGGCCCTTCACGTAAATTGGGCGTTCGGTCGCCACGGTCAGACCGTCTTCAGGAAGAACGTGGCCATTCACGATCCGCACCGCTTCCAGCCGGCTGGCCAGATCACGCTGATCCTCGACGTAGATCGAATTGATGCCATGTCCTTGGAAGTATTTCGCGGCGTTATTGATGCCCTTTCCGCCAGCGGGCTTGTTCAGCCAGGCGTTGAACTTCGCGACGTCAATCTCCGTGGCCGAAACCCATGTGTTCTCGCGAAGATCGAACATGGTCTTGTCGCTCGTCTTCACGAACGAATACGAAACCGTGTTGCCGTTCGTGACATCACCGGGGATCGCGGCAAACAGGTTCCAGCGTCCGGACTTCACCTGAACACCGGTTGATGTGGTGGTGATGATCAGGTCCGCCTTGTTGTAATAACGCTGCTTCCCCATCAACGAATTGGGATCTTCTGAAGCGTCCGGCACCTTCAGGATTTCCCGAACGGATTCGGGATTGTTGTCAGTGCCGACCGGCAACGTGAGCGAACCGACTTTCTCAGCTTTTTGCTTCTGGTACGTGGGAGCCTGTTTGCTGTTGTTGTACTGGGGATCATCCGCATGCCGGTTGTTGAAAATCCTGCCGACGGAAGAAACGGAATCCTTGTAAGTCAGCTTTGCCTGTGGAGCCGTGTAGATGTCGCCGTTGCTGTGAACCTTTCCGTTCACGATCATGTCTGCTCCGGGATTGAGCTCGAGATCCAGCGTGTAAAAAATCGCAAATTGAAAAACCGGGATGGACGCGAGCTGGATGTCCTGCTGAACCGTTGCAGAAACTTCATATGCGGCGTTCAAGGCCTTCGCTGTTGAGCTGATCCGATACGGACTCACCAGGCCGTACAAACCTTCGAACTGGGAATTGAGATTCGCAATCACTGCCGGACCGAGGCTCTCCACGCCCGTGACCGCGGGAGTTCCCATGGAATCGCTGAAGCTGAACTGGATCGGCCAGTTGCTCTGCACGGTCTGCGGTGTCAGGGACTGATAAACGCTGAGGTCCGAGTTGACGCTTTGCTTGATGAAATCGCGGTTCATCTGGGCGATGGTCAGTTCCGTCGCCGCCTCAGCCGCCGCGACTGCCGCATTGTAAAGATTGTTCCTGGCTGTCAGTCCCGACTGCACCGCTGTCAGCCGCGTGACCCCGGCGAGCACGGCAAGCATGATGGCCATGAATACAAGTGTGATGGCCAGACCGTACCCACCGTTCCGGATCTTTTTTCCCGACGAGAATTTCATATCGCTGCCCTCACTCGATCAGACGCCGCGTGATTCGCGTCTGCAACCGGTAGTAATCGTAAAGCCCGCCATTTCCGATCGTCGCGATCGGATACTCCCACTGATAAAACTCCAGCGTCATCCGGATGACCCGGTTGTTGTCGTCGTTTGTCAGCACGTTGCCGCGGAAATCCTCCGCCTGGAACACCATCCGGTTTGTGACGAACCGGGCAACGATTTCAGGCGTGCCTCCGCTGTGGGTGATCGATTTGAGATTGTTGTCCGTCGGATCGAGATAGAATCGCGTGAACTGATTCATGTTCGTCGTCGAATGTATCTGAACCGCGTTTCCGATCTGCGGATAACTGTCCGCGATGTTGGTGAAGCCGAGATTGCTGCCGTGCCCGACCAGCACGATCTTTCCCTGGCGTATGCGCTCACGAACATGATTCAACGCCTTCCGACCGTCAGCAGTGGCGGACAGCTTCGTCTGCGCAATCTGATGCATCCGCAACCCGAAGATCTGACTGCTGACCAGACAGATCACCAGCATCGAGAAGATCGCCATCACGACCATGATCTCGGACAGTGTGAAACCGCGGGCGCGAAGTCCCGGAAGCTTTGAATTGTGAATGAAGGGTTTCATTGGTCAGCGCCCCGGAATGTCACCACAGTATTCGTGAACAGCCCGCGATTGATAAACGACCAGACGCAGTCAGCCCGAATCTCCCGCACGGGCGGATTCTCAGAGATCGGGCGAATGGAAATGTAGTTGGTGGCGTAGATCGGAAGATTGCTTACAGGAATGTCCAGCATGTCCACCTGCACGTAATTGGTCGGCGGAAGCTCGTCCACTCCCGGCCAGGCCTGGGGATCCCATTTCGCCGCGCGTGCCTGTTCCACTCCTTGTGATGCGAGCGATTGGGCCGCGAGTGAATGAGCGCTCCATTCCGCGCGCCGGGCTGACGCTGTGTAGCCGAGAATCACGCCCTCGATCAGAATGCCGAAGATCGCAATCGCCATTACGATCTCCGCCAGTGTGAATCCCGCCGAGGCACTCAATGACTTCCCGGTTCGTCCAATTCGTGGATGCATAACACTCAGAACGCCTTTTGCAGACGTCATGCCAATGCACCGAAACCATTCTGCCTGAACATCGTGTCATCTGTTATCGATGCTTGGTGACCCTTTAACGATTCCGAGAAATACGTCGCGTGTGAGAAATCCGATGTCCCATTCTCATCTGTAGGTGAAGAGGACAGAGCGCAGAGGGTCTTGCTTCAATTGCAGACAAGACATGAAGTCCTTCCGCTGCTCATGGTTATTCGCAAATCGAATATTTCCGCAAAACAGATTGAATCTGCTATGCCCGGAAATTCAGACCGGCTTTGAACAACCGCTTCACCAGACGCCGGTTCACCCCATCGCCATGCCATTGCACGATGTTTCGGGCGCAAACCTCAGTGGCGCCCGCCGCCATCAAACGCTCGGTGCTCGCCGCAAAAACGTTGTCCACAGAACCAAACGCTTTGCACAGCGTCTGCGCATCCGCCGGAGTTACGGAAGGAATTGCCAGCCCATGAAGAAGCCGCCACGCATCGCGCGTTCGGCTGGCCGTAATGGAATCGAACAGTTGTTGGGCTGCGGATGGATCCACCCCATCCATCGCAGCGATCTCCGCCAGCTTCAGCCGATACAACTCCGCGACATCTCTCACGAGACCGTTTCCCACCAGCTTCTCGACCATCGCTGACGTCAGTTCGGGAATGTTCATCGCCTCGTTCGATCCCCAATGTTGAATCCGCATCCGGATCTGGGCGGGACAATCGAGATTGGGACAGCGGGTCTGGGACTGCGGCTGGACAGATTCCCGGTAAAGCGGCGAGCCGCATTCGGGACAGACCGCTTCAGGATCAAACGCTGAAGCGTTCGATTTGAACAGGGATTGAAGAAGTTTCAGCATAGCGACCGGACAGAAGCTTAGCGTCTCACGCCGAAAGCATTTTCAAAAATTCCTCTTCGCTCAAAATTTTCACGCCCAGCTGCTGTGCCTTCTCCAGTTTGGAACCGGCTTCCGTGCCAGCAAGAACGTAGTCCGTCTTCTTGCTCACGCTTCCACTCACTTTTCCGCCAGCAGCTTCAATCTTCGCCGCAGCTTCGTCGCGGGTCATCGACGGCAGAGTGCCGGTGAGGACGAAGGTTTTTCCAGAGAACACACCGCCGGTCGATTCAGACGCGGCAACGACTTCTTTCTGCGGGCGAATTCCCAACTGTCCCATTCGCTCAAGAACGCGATGCCCCTCCGGTGAAGCGAAGTAATCGAGAACACTCCGCGCAGCAACAGGCCCCACTTCAGGCAGGCGAGCTTTGATGCCACCGGCGGTCAGACGCTCTTCAATCGCCGAGATCTCCGCTTTGAGAACCGTGTCGCGCTGCTCGCGCTCCAGCCGTTCGGTCTCCGTCTTCGGCGGATTTCGTCGCGACCGCGGACTGATCTCCGCCCGTTCCGCTTCCTTGTCACCTAGCGCCCGAATGTCCCGCAGAACTTCCGACTGCGCGAGCGCTTCGAGCGAATCATGTGTGGCCGCGAGCTGTTTCGCGGTCGCTTCGCCGATGTCGGCGATGGCAAGGGCATGAATCCAACGATGCAGCGGCGCCGTCTTCGCCCGTTCAAGCGCATCGAGAATTTTGCGTGCGTTCTTCTCGCCGAGCGTGCGCGGTTCGTCGTCGGTTCCCAGGTTCAACTTCGACAGGCGTTCGTGCGTGAGTTCGAACAGGTCCAACGGTTCCTTCACAAGCCCGCGTTCAATGAGTTTCTCCGCAACAATGCCGCCCAGCGACTCAATATCGAGCGCCTTGCGTTGGGCGAAGTATTCGACCCGGCGCGTCAGCTGCGCAGGGCAGCCCGCAATATTCTGACAGCGCCACGCCACTTCCTCGGCATCGCCCGCCGACATCTTCTCCTTCGCAATCGGTCCGCCGCACGCCGGACATTTTCCATTCACATGAGCAAGGAGATCGAATGGCTTCGCATCCGCAGGACGCTTTGTCTTCACCACTTCGTAAACTTCTGGAATCACCATTCCCGCCTTCCGGATCACCACAGTGTCGCCGATCCGAATGTCTTTGCGGCGAATTTCATCCTCGTTGTGCAGTGTCGCGCGCGAAATCGTCGAGCCCTGAACGAACACCGGCTCCAGCTCCGCCACAGGTGTCAACACTCCGGTCCGGCCTACCTGCACGGTGATGTCACGCAGCCGTGTCTCGGCCGGCGTGATCCATGGCACGGGCTTGTGAACGATCGCATAACCGGGTGCGCGGGAACGGCCCGGAATGCGCGCCCAGTCGGCAAGCGTGTTCACCTTAAGCACGATACCGTCAATCTCATACGGCAGTTGCCGCCGCAGGTCACGATCCTCGTCGTAGTGCGCAACCACCTTCTCTCTGTAAACTTTCAGCACTTCATCGATTCCATCACAAACCCACCAGAGCTTCTGGGTCGGAAGCCCAAATCGGGCGAGCGCCTGGAGCATCTCCGAATGGGTTTCGAACTCGATCCCATCCACCGCGCCAACTGCGTAGAACACGGCACGGATCGGACGCCTGGCCACCAGTCGCGGATCAAGTTGCTTGAGCGTTCCGGCGGTGGCGTTGCGCGCGTTTGGAAACGGTTTCTCGCCTTCCGACGTGAGCTTCGCGTTCACCGCTTCAAATTCCTTCGTCGCCATGTACGCCTCGCCGCGCACTTCAAGCAGCGGCGGCGGATTCTTCGTTTTCAATTCCATCGGAATCGATCGCACGGTCTTCAAATTGACCGTGATGTCGTCGCCTTCCGTCCCGTCGCCCCGCGTGACGCCGAGCGCGAACTTTCCGTGACGGTAATGGACGCTGATCGAAACGCCATCGACCTTCGGTTCGATCATGTATTGGATGCGATCGCGTCCGAGCTGCCTGCGAAGCGTCGTGTCAAAGGAGCGAAGCTGATGGAGCGTGTTCTCGTCCTGCGCGCGATTGCGCTTCTCCCGATCCGGCTCGTCCGCGCTCGTCGGATGATCGCTCGCTTCGATTTTGTCCAGCGACAACATCGGGACGAGATGCCGGACTCTCGCAAACTTTTCGCTGGGCGCGCCGCCGACGCGTTGCGTTGGCGAATCGGGCGTTACGAGCTCGGGAAAAAGCTTCTCGAGATCCTGCAGTTCGCGGAACAGCGCATCGTATTCGCGATCGGTGATGAGCTGCCGGCCTTCGACGTAGTAGGCGTGATCGTGCTGGCGGATCTGGTCCGCAAGTTCACGGTGACGGGATTGTGCCTGCTCAAGCGTCATGCGCGGCAACTTACTGTTTGAGCCGATGCTTGGAAGTCTTTTTTCCCGCGGGGCAAAATCGTTTGGAAGTTGAACGACCATCGCCTAGGTTCTGTCTCACAGCGAAATAAACCAGATACGCGGTTATGATCATGAATCGAAGCGTCCGGATGTTTGTTGCCCCCCTGTTGCTGTTGCTGCTCGCCACAACAGCGTTGCATGCCCAGAAAGTTCCCGTTGTCGAAAAGCAGCTCGCCAATGGAATGAAGCTGCTGATGGTGGAACGTCACGACGAACCCAACATCGCGGGCGGCTGGGTGGCACGTGTCGGCAGTGTGAACGAAAAGCCCGGCATGACCGGCATCGCCCACCTGTTCGAGCACATGATGTTCAAAGGCTCGCACACCATCGGCACGAAGGATCTCAAGCGCGACCTTGAAATCATCGACGAACAGGAGCGCGTGCGCGACGAGATGCGCAAGGAGGAATCACTCATGCGCGAAAGATTCCGGCGCGGCGAGATCGACGACCTCCTCAAGCCCGAGAACAAGTCGGCCCGCTACCTTGAGCTGGAGAAGCAGTTTGCGGCGCTGATCGAAGAACAGAGAAAAATTCTGGTGAAGAACGAGTTCGACCAGATCCTGCGCGGTCAGGGTGCTTCTGGAATGAATGCGTTCACGTCGGAGGACATGACCGCCTACTTCGAAAACGTGCCGGCCAACAAGCTCGAACTCTGGATGTGGATGGAATCCGATCGCCTGCTGAATCCGGTCTTTCGGGAATTCTACGCCGAGCGCGATGTGGTGTTTGAGGAACGACGGATGCGGACCGATTCGACGCCGCTGGGAAAATTTCAGGAACAGTTCGCGGCGATGTTCTGGCAATCGTCGCCTTACGGCTGGCCGGTGGTTGGCTGGCCGTCGGACATTCCCGCCATTACCAAGGCGCAGGCGGATGAATTTTACGCCACCTATTATTCGCCGCAGAACATCACGTTGATCCTGGTGGGCGATTTCAAGGCGGATCATGCCGAGCAGCTCGCCCGGAAATATTTCGAACGCATTCCGCGCGGAAAGAAGGCCCCGCCGGAAGTCATCACGCAGGAGGTGAAACAACTCGCCGAGAAACGCATGTATGCCGAGGCCGACACGAATCCGCAGGTTGATATTCTCTGGCATACGGTTCCTTTCATGCACAACGATTCCTACGCGCTGGACATTCTGGCGCAGATTCTCTCCACACGCACCGGGCGGTTGTATAAAAGCCTCGTGCTCGGCAGCGGGGTGGCCACGGACGTTTTTGCGGATCAGGGCTCTCAGAAATGGGAGGGTTATTTCAATGCGGGCGGCGAGGCGCGCGAAGGCCACACGCCGGAGGAAGTTGAACAGGGGATTTACGAGAACCTCGAACGGCTCAAGAACGAGGATGTGCCCGCCGAGGAACTGCAGAAGGTGAAGAACAACTTCGCCGCGGCGGAATACCGCCGACTTACAGCCAACTACCCGATCCTGATGCACCTGATTTTCAATGAAGGAAGCGGGGACTGGCGGGAGATCAACGAAGCCGGCCAGAAGATTCAGGCGGTCACCGCTGCAGACGTGAGACGCGTCGCCAACAAATATTTCACGAAGGAGAATCGCACCGTCGCGATCTACAACCGCAAGGCAGCATCCAATCAGACCGCCTCCAAGTAAGCCTAAGCCGTTTCACCGACATGAAATCCAAGCTCCTTTCTGCCATTGCTGCACTCACCGCCACCGCATTGATCTTCGGCGCCGGTTGCTCGACGAAATCCAAACCGTCCGGAAGCGCGACTGCTGACATCAAATCCGCGCCGACACAGAAAACCAGCGGCATTCCCGATCGCCCTGAGAAGATTCAGTTTCCGCCACTCGCCTACGAACCACCCGATCCCCGCGAATATCGATTCCCGCTGAAAACCGGACCCGTTGCCTACATTGTTCAGGATCGCGAATTGCCGCTCGTGAATGTCGTCATCTACGTCCGCACCGGGTCCTATCTCGAACCCTCCGGCAAGGAAGGTCTGGCGGATTTGACCGGATATCTGCTGGCACGCGGTGGTACCCAATCGAGAACCGCTGAAGAACTGGAAGAGCGCCTCGCGTTTCTCGCAGCCAACCTGAATTCCGGCGTCGGCGACTCCCATGGCATCGTCAGCTTAAACCTTCTTTCAAAAGACCTGGATGAAGGGCTTTCGATTCTCCGCGAAGTTCTGACGTCGCCGCGGTTTCAGGACGACAAGATCGCCTTGCGCAAACAGCAGACGCTCCAGGCGATGAAACAACGCAATGACGATTCCAGTTCCATCGAATCGCGCGAAGCGGCCTTTCTCGCGTATGGCGAAGAATTCTGGGCAAACCGCTATACCACGGCGCCTTCGCTCGAATCGATTTCAAAGCCGGACATGCAGGAGTTCCATCGGCGTTGGTTCCATCCCCAGAACTTTGTCGTGGCCGCGAGCGGCGATTTCGATCGCGAACAAATGGCCGGCAAACTGGAAAAGCTTTTTTCCGACTGGCCGTTCCAGGGAGACAAGCCCGGCCCGATTCCAACGAATACGACATTTGCTGCGTCCGGTGTTTACATCGTGAACAAGGCGGACGTGAATCAGGGCCGCGTGGCCATGATGCTGCCGGGGGTGATGCGCGACGACCCGGATTACTTCGCCATTACGATCATGAACGACATCCTGGGTGGCGGCGGTTTCACCTCGCGCATCATGAGCCGCGTCCGGTCCGATGAAGGACTGGCTTACTCGGCGTTCTCGAGCATTCCAGGCGGCGTGTATTATCCGCTCACCGTTACCGCAGGATTTCAGTCCAAATCCCGAACCGTGGCCTACGCGGCATCGTTGATTCTCGAAGAGTTTAAACGAATCAGCTCCGAAGCCGTCGGTGAACAGGAACTCACCACTGCCAAGCGCGGCTTCATCGAACGTTTCCCGCGAACGTTCTCCACCAAAACCCAGGTTGCGACGCAGTTTGCGATGGATGAATTCACCGGCCGTTTTGCGAAGAATCCCGATTACTGGAAACAGGTGCGTCCGAAAATCGAAGGTGTCAGCCGGGAAGACGTGCTGCGCGTGGCGAAAGAACGCCTCTCGGTGGACAAGCTCGTGATTCTCGCCGTCGGCGACAAAGAGGAGATTCTGCTCGGTCATCCGAATTATCCGGTGAATCTCCAGGATCTCGCCAGTGGCAAAGTGACCGAGCTGCCTTTGCGCGATCCGCTCACGATGAAACCGCTGACGGACGGAACGAAATAAAGACCGCGCTTCAGTCGTGCGGCATTTGAAAGATGAAATCCTCGAAACAAATTCGTGCGGATTGCATTCCTTCATGGCTTATTGATGCGGCATGAACATTCAGGTGGCAGTTCTCTGTGACGCGGCAACCGACGACAACGGCAAGCTGAACCTTCTCGGCGCATTCGACACGATTTACGCCCAGCAGCTCCCGGCCGTGCATCCACAGTGCTCGCTCGCTCTGCGGGTGACCTTCGGCCATGAAGATGAAGGCAACCACGACATGCGATTGAACTTTGTGGACGCGGACGGGCGTTCGATCATGCCGCAGATCCCGATACCGTTGAACATCACCCTGCCGGGCGACACCCATTTCACCACTCGAAACTTCATCGTGAACATTCAGCAGCTGAAGTTTGAAACGCCGGGGTTGTATTCGATGGACATCGTCTTCGACGGCCGCACCCATGCGAGCATTCCGATGCTGGTGAAATACACGCCCCCGGTTCAGCCACCGCTGTGATTTCTCCAGGCCGAAAAAGTGTTTCGTCTGCACAGTTCGAGCCCTACACTGCGGCCATGATGGCAACAGAACTGACCGGGTTGAGCGAGTCCGGTTCGGATGTTTCCTTTCAATTTTTTCCCTCATGAGTTCAACCGCGATCAATTCGAACCAGCTTCAGGTTGCCCGTGAGGTTTACAAACGGATCACGGCCAACGTGAGCAAGGTGATGCAGGGGCAGGCCGAAGCGACGCGCACGCTCATGGCGGCGCTTGCAAGCGGCGGCCACGTGTTGCTCGAGGATTTTCCCGGCACAGGGAAAACCACACTCGCCAAGGCGCTCGCCCGGTCGCTCGACGCCACGTTCAAACGGGTGCAGTTCACGCCGGATTTGCTGCCGTCCGATATCCTCGGCGTTTCCGTTTACAGTCAGCGCGACCAGCAGTTCCACTTTCACCAGGGACCGGTGTTCACGAACGTTTTGCTGGCGGATGAAATCAACCGCGCATCACCTCGAACCCAGTCGGCCCTGCTCGAGGCCATGGGCGAAAGCCAGGTGAGCGTGGATGGCGAGCGCCATTTCCTTTCGGAATTCTTTTTTGTGATTGCAACCGAGAACCCGGTGGAGTTTCGCGGAACCTATCCGTTGCCGGAGGCGCAGATGGACCGGTTCGCGATGCAGTTCACGCTCGGCTACGTGCAGCCTTCCGAGGAGGTCGCCATCCTGACTGCGCAGCAGCACAATCATCCGCTGGACGCGCTGCAACCCTGTGCGACTGTATCGGACGTTTTGACGCTGAAACACGCGGTGGAAAGCGTGCGGATCAGCGATGAGTTGAAGCGTTACATCGTCGATCTCGTCGCCGCGACCCGCTCCGCCAACGGCGTGCAGCTCGGCGCGAGTCCCCGCGCGTCGCTCGCCCTCATGAAGGCGGCCCAGGCGCTGGCACTGTTTGACGGACAGGAATTTGTCACCCCGGAACAGATTCAGGAACTTGCCGTTCCGGTGATTGCGCACCGGCTGGTGATGCAGCCGCAGGCAAAATTTTCGGGCGTAACGGCCCGCAACGTTGTCGAAGAAGTGTTGAAGAAAGTCAAAGTGCCGGCGTGAATTTTTTCCTGAGAATCCTTTACCGCTTCTACCGGGTGACGTCCTGGTTCCGGTACAGGGTAAAGCGGCGGCTGACGCAGGCGGGATGGCTGGTGGTGATTGCGCTTGCGGCTTCGGCCACCATGGGAATCGACACAGAAAACACTGTGGCCTATCAGGCATTCACGCCGTTGTTCTGCCTGTTTATTGCCGCTGCTGTCTTTTCGTTCCGCTTTCGCGCGAAGTTCTCCGTGACACGCCAGCTTCCCCGATTCGGCACCGCACAGGTTCCCTTCCGATACACCATGGTGCTGAACAATCTCGGCAAGAAAGCTGAATCCGATCTCACCGTGCTGGAGATGCTTGCCGATCCGCGCCCGACATTCGAGGAATGGCGCAGCGTCCAGCTGGCCAATGAGCGAAAGCTCCGTCCTTTCCGGCTCGGTCAGGCCCGAAACCGAAATCCATTCCGGCGATCCGTTGAAAAACACGCGTCCGTTCCCGTCGCTCAACCGGAAGATCCGGTTCGTGTGACCATGGAACTGACTCCGTTGCGGCGCGGCATTATCAGTTTTGAAGGCGTGTCTCTGGCCCGTCCGGATCCTTTCGGACTTTGCCGCGCGTTCAGTTCGGTTCCCGCCCGGCAACAGGTGTTGATTCTCCCCAAACGTTTTCATCTGCCCCCGATTGCGTTGCCGGGAACGACCAAATACCAGGAAGGCGGCGTCGCAATGGCCAGCAACATCGGACAGAGCGATGAATTTGTGGCGCTGCGAGATTATAGGCGCGGCGATCCGCTGCGACACATTCACTGGCGCAGCTGGGCAAAGGCCGGGAAACCGATCGTGAAAGAGTACGACGACGAATTTTTCGTCCGCCATGCGCTCGTGCTCGACACGTTCACGGATGATCCCTACAGCGACGCTTTTGAAGATGCAGTGTCCGTCGCAGCATCGTTTGCCTGCACGCTGTCGTTGCAGGAATCGCTGCTCGATCTTCTTTTTGTCGGAACCGAGGCATATTGCTTCACGGCGGGACGCGGACTGGCGCATTCCGATCACATGCTGGAAATTCTGGCCGGTGTATCTGCGTGTGAGGACAAACCGTTCAGCACACTGGAAAACATGGTCCTGGAACATTCCGGCTCCGTGAGTGGATGCATCTGTGTTCTGTTGAACTGGGACGAACAGCGCCGAACCTTTCTGAAGAAGCTGAAGTCTTTGAATGTTCCGGTGTTGACGCTTCTCGTTGTTGAATCCGGGCAGGCAGAGGCATTTGAGAAACGGATCGGACAGGATCGGCCCGAGCATTTTCACATTCTTGAGGCCGGCCGCGTTCAGGAAGGACTCACGAGACTGAAATGAGAACGCCACCCTTTCTCGTTGGAGCCGCCCTCGTGTTCTGGGGCTGGCAGACCGATTTCCTTCCGCTGAGCATTGTGATGGCGGCGGTGCTTGAAGCGTCGCGAATGACGCGCGCCCGCTGGGAGTTTTCTGACGAAGATTTCAGCCGTATCTGGACGATCTGCACCCTGCTGTTTCTGGGCATTGCCGTTTATGCATTCACGGACAATGGCGGCCCGGCCCGTTTCGGCAGTTTCTTTCAGAACCCCTCCCCCGCCACACAAAGCAGCGCGGGTGCTGTGACATCCAGAACCGCATCCACCATGCTGCGCTGGCTCCCGATGGTGCTCTTTCTGTTCATCGCTGCCCAGGCCTACAGCACTCGCGAGGATATTCCGCTTTCGACCATTTCGCTGATTCTCCGCCGTCGCTGGAAACGCGCGGCCAAGGAAGGAGTACCATTGCCCGGCATCCGCGGCGTGAATGTCGCCTTCCCCTACTTTGCAGTCTGTCTCTTTGCCGCGAGCGTACATCCGGCCGATGGGCAGGGATATTTCTGGGGATTTTGTGCGCTCGTCACGTGGGCGCTGTGGTCCAATCGGACCCGACGGTTTGGCGTTTTCGTGTGGGCGGCCGTTCTTGGAGTGGCATTCGTAGGCGGTTTCTTTGGCCAGTATGGCGTCGGTCGCCTGCAGAATTACATTCAGAATCTCGATCCCCGATGGTTCGAACGCTTCGCCCGCAATCAGGGCACCGACCCGTCGCATTCACGAACACAGATCGGCCGCCTCGGCCAGATCAAGCAGTCGGGAAAAATAGTCATCCGCGTGGAACCCAAAGAAGGCGTTCCACCCGACTACCTGCGCGAGGCCTCCTATCGAATTTATGGCGAACGTTACTGGCGTGCCGGTCCCTCGCGCGAAAGCTTTCAGGTGGTTCCTCAGGAAACCAACAACCTGGCTTTCATCCTGATCGGAAAAACGAATTTTTCCTCCGCGCAGATCACGTGTTATCTGGAAGGCTTCTCACGCGAGTCCGGCGTCCCATTGGGTCTGCTTCCTCTTCCATCCGGATCGGGTCGTCTTGAGGAATTACCTGTCTTCGTTTTGAGGATGAACAACCTGGGCGCCGTTCTCGCTGAAGGTCCCGGTCTCGTCACCTTCAAGGCCCAGTTCGGTCCCGGTCTAACAGCGGATTCCGCGTTTGATCCATCCGAAACGATTTCGATCACGAACTTCCCTGGCCGCCGCGCGCGCCAGAACACGCAAGGCCGCCCGCCAGTGGTGGCAAATCCCGACCTGATCGTTGATCCCGCCGAGCGGCCTGCGTTGTCGCAGGTGATATCCAATCTCAATCTTGCTCCCGGCAACCGTGTGGCCGCGCTTCGAACACTCAAATCCTTCTTCGAAACCAACTTCACCTACAGCACCTGGCTGGAGACGCCGAATTTGTTGAACACCAACCTGACACCATTGGGAGCATTTCTCACACGAACGCGGCGTGGGCACTGTGAATATTTCGCAACGGCGACGGTATTGCTGTTGCGCGAGCTTGGAATCCCCGCGCGTTACGCCGTTGGCTATGCGGTCCATGAAAAATCTGGACGCGAATACGTCGTTCGCCTTCGCGATGCGCATGCGTGGTGCCTCGTCTGGAACGAGCGATTGAACATCTGGCAGGATTTCGACACCACACCGGCGTCCTGGATTGAGGAGGAAAGCAGGAACGGATCGCCGTTTCAGAAACTTTCTGATCTCTGGACCTGGGCAGGATTCCAGTTCGCCAAGTTTCGATGGGGCCAGAGCAACTTTCGCCAATACATGCTCCTGGCGCTGATTCCCGCGACGCTTCTCCTCGGCTACCAGATTTTCGCCCGTAGAAAACGGAAACGGAATCGATCGACGGAATCCGAACTGGAACGGATCTGGCCGGGAATCGATTCGGAATTCTACAAAATCGAACAGAAACTCGCCGCCCGAGGCATCGGGCGTCGCACCAACGAACCGCTCATGAACTGGTTTGAACGCGCGGTGTCCGACCCCGATGTCGCAACCGCCGCGAAATCACTCCGGGAAATTCTCCGGCTCCACTATCAATACCGATTCGATCCGAATGGCCTTGATGCCGCGGAACGGGAACGACTGCGATTTGCTGTGGAGAACTGCCTGAAGGAGCTGAACCGGCAACCGACCAAACAAGCCGCGCAACGATAAGCGAACGAAGATTGAACCGCTTCGCCGCAGGCTGACAGCGCCACCAGGTGCCAGCGCAATCCTTCCGTTCAAACGACCGGGGGACCCGCCACTCGAACTGCGTAATCCCGCCCATCGAGCGTCAGCGTAAGCTCAGCGCCTGTTTGATTTGCCTCGCGACGGACGTATCCGAGAAGGTGAATCGTTCCATCCCTGCCAGCAGCGCTGGTGATGTTGCCGACTTCTGTTCCCGCAGCCGTCAGTGCCGTTCCTTTCGGCGGGAGTTCCTTCATCTCCGACGACGCCGTCAATCGGCACAGACTGCGGTTCACGTGGCCGATGCTGTGGATTCGATTGATGACCTCCTGCCCGATGTAACAGCCCTTGTTGTAGCTGATCGCCGCCGTTTCGATTCCGCATTCCTGCGCGAGATGCGATTCGTCCATGTCAGCACCAAAGCGCGGCACGCCTGCAACAATGCGGGCTGTCTCAAAAGCATTCCATCCGACCGCCCTACCGCCTTGCGCACGGGCAGCCGCAATCAGCCGATCGGCGACGGCGCCGAGCGACGCAGTTGGAACGAACAGATCGAACCCTGCAGAATTCAACCGCGGACGGTTCATCAAATAGATTTCACCCCAGGTTGCATCCGAGACGCTGACGAACTGGAATCGCTTTTCAGGAATGGATGTAAAAACTTCAAGACCGCGAATCACATTCGTCGATGCCGGTCCCTGAACGCTCAACAAACCGTAATGCGCGGCCACATCGACGACCTGAACATCATCGGCAACGACGAATCTCTCCAGCCGTTCGGTGACAAGACCTGCGAGTCCGGGTTCGAAATCGAGCAGCAATTCATCCTTGAGTGCGTAGATGTTGAGGTCGCTCTGGATTTTGCCCTTCGTGGTGGTGATCGCAGCGTAGCAGCCTTCACCGAATTGCAGGCGTTTCACATCGTTCGTGACCTGCCCATGAAGAAACCGCACCCGGTCCGCACCGACGAGACAGATTCGGCCGCGAAAACTCAGGTCTAAAACGCCTGCGGAATGGCTCAGCGCAGTCAGCTCCGTTTCGGGTTCACCGTAATCCGTCACGATTTCCGTGCCGTTCAGCTCACCGAAACGTCCGTTGATCTGCTGATGAAACTCGTGCAGTGAAAGCGGTGGCATAAGTTCACCCATCAGACCTGCTTCACGGTTCCCCAATAGACATCGAGGCGTTTCGCCAGATAAAGCCGGACCGCTTTTACAAGCACGCGCGTTTCAAGTTTTTGTCCAGCCGCGACAATCTCCTTGAGTCCCCAGTGCGGACGGATCGGAAAGCCGGCCTGGGCGATGATCGGTCCTTCATCAAGGTGCATGCTGACAAAATGCGCCGTGACGCCTGCGACCTTGACGCCGTGTTCGTAAGCCTGCCGATATGCCTGTGCACCTGGAAAACTCGGGAGAAGAGACGGGTGGATGTTGATAATCTTGTTCTTGAACCGCCACGCCACGTTCGGGGAGAGAATCTTCATGAACCGCGCGAGCACGAGAAAATCGATTTCGTATTCGTCCAGAAGCGCGAGCAGTTTCTGTTCGGCTTCAACGCGCTCGTTCCATGGAATGGTGACAAACGGAAGCTTATATTTCTTCGCCAGCGGTTCCAGTTCGGTCCGGTTGCTGATCACCACGACCGGCTCGGCTCGACGAAGCTGGCCGTTCTTGAATGCGCGCATCAAGCCTTCGAAACAGTGCGTTTCCCGCGTGACGAGAATGGCCATGCGCTGGCGTTGTGACGGATTCGTGAGACGCAACTTGATCTCCATGCTCAGAGACTTCGCCAGTTCGGCCAGACCGCGCCGCAGCAATTCCACATCGAACCCCTCTTTCCAGGAAGCCTGCAACGTCATGCTGAACTGCCCCCGTGTGACCTGTTCCTCCAGCGCCTCGATGTTGGCGTGCTGTTCGAACAGGAAGCTGGTGACGCGCGCAATCACGCCGGTCTTGTCCCGGCCGATCACCGTAATGGTCGCGAACTTCTTCTTCATGGCCGCGCCAATGAACCGAATTTGGCCGGAGCGCGAAAGGGAATTCTTCGACACCGGACGCTTGTCCAACTACAACGGCTGAATCCGGATGGTGTGTTTCACCGGAGCCCGCGACGCGGAGATTCGCTCCACCAGCGGAGTGCGCACCTTCTCGGTCAACGCCACGGTCGCTTCCATGTCAGCCCGGCCTTCCCGGCCGTGGAACAACTCTTTGATCTGACGGGTCTCGTACCTCTGCTTCTCCGCAACCGCGGCATCCACTTTCGCGAAAGTCTCGGAAAACGGATTCACCACGAAGTCGCCGGCAAGATTGATTCCCTTCGCCAGCGCCTCGTCGGAATAGTTCCGTGTTTCACTGCCCCACGTGATCGCGTAGTTCGCCGCCGTTCCGCCCTTCACGATCAGCGTGAAGCGATTTAGCTCGGCATTGAACGGAACGAGCGTCATTCCAGATCGGATGGAGTTATCCTTGTCGAGCGAACCGGACGCGCAAAACGGATAGCGCGAACTCGTCACGGTCAGCGTGTTTTCCGCAAAGCCTTCCACAGTGTGTCCCTGACTGGCGATGGCATTTCCTTTGGCGAGGTCCACTGTCAGCGTTCCAATCTCTCCGTCCAGGCCAAGCGCTTTCAGAAATGCATACGCCATCACAACATGTCCGGCCCAGTCGGGGTGCACGCCGTCTTTTCCGGGAACGGCGTAGTCAGTTCCGAACTGCTGCCGCGCCTGAAAGCCAGCCTTCAACATCGGCCAGAAAACATCCGCAAAAGCGATGTTCTCCGTCCCGGCGATTTCGATGCCGATGTTGCGCAGCTTGCAGAGATTCACGTTCAGCTCTTCCACCGGCGTGTTGGTGTTCGGCGCCCAGCGTGGCGTGATGCCGACACAACCCGCGGAACCCAGCACCACGCGCGCGCCACTGGCTTTCAGAGCACGCGCCACCGCGCCGTAATTCTCGCGATACCACGCTCCGATCGTGTCGTCGTAAGGACGATACTGATGATCGTTCATTCCGTAGCAGGTCGTGGCGATGGTGGGCTTGAATCGAAGGCAATCGTTCGTCATGCGACGCAGAAATCCCTCCGCCGTTTCACCACTCCATCCGAACTGCCGCGTGCTGACCTCGAGTTCCGGGACACACACCGTGAGATACGTTTCGATGATTCGCGAATACATCCGCTGTTCTGTGATGGAATCGCCAATGATCGCCAGTCGATCTCCTTTCTTCAGAAGAAGCCCGTCCGGCTTCGGCGCCTTCACCGGTTCAAATCGCGCAAAGAAAGGATCGTTCGGTTTCGACTCCAGTTCGGCAGCGTCTGCCGGAACCTGGCTGGCAAAGAGAACGGCAACGAGCGCGAGAAGGATTGGGCGCGTCAGAAACGGAAGTTGTTTCATAGGTGCATGGACTTGTAGAGAAAGCATGCTTCAGGTCAAGGCTCGATCCACGTCATCAAGCAACTCAACGATCCGTCACACCCCCGCGTTTCAATTTCACGGACGCCAGACGGCGCGCCAGAATTTCATCGACGCATCCGCGGTCGTGACATTCGTGATCGAACATGCGGTGGTCATCCGATTCGTCCACATCGGTTCCCAGTAAATCAGATTCGTCGAAGCCTGCAGCACGTATGGGACACCTGCCTGGCCTTCCAGCGTGAGAATCACTTCGCCCGGCGGAATGCCGAGACCGGCTCCCAGCTTTGGCGATTCCGGTATCAGCGTCAGAAGGTTCATCGATAGCCGCGGCAGGGTGACAACGAAGTTGGTTCCGGGAACCGTGAACTCAGCAGACGCGATGTCCTGGGCTGTGAGCGATGCGTTGGTTCGGGCTGCTTCATCCTGCGGAATTCCATACGAACGCAATGTCGCGGCTGGATTCGGACGATAGCCATTGATCCGAATATCAACGTTCAGGTTGGTGACGAGCGATTTGTTCAACAGCAGCAGCGAAAGACTTCCGTTCGTTCGCCGGCACGTGAAGGCGGAGATCCAGTTGTAATCGCTCGACGCCGAAACGATCTCATCGCCCGGCCTTGCAAACCAGCGCATCAGCTTCGCCGCATAAAAAGTGGGATGCCGTGTTGACGGACCGTTCACCATTCCGAGATCGCCATAGTCGCGCCAGCCGTAGAGATGCGATCCGAAGTTTCCGGTCTGATCCATCGCGTTTCGGAAATCCCACCAGACAAAACCCCTAAATTCGGTTTGAAGCAATTGCCCTAGACTGTCGGCGTAATAAATTCCGTTCACGAGGCTGGTGGACTGGCGTCCCTGCGCTCCGGCGTCGCTGTTGTTTTCAGTCACGACCAATTCAATGTCATCGCCTTCGGGCCCAAAATAATCGCTGATTTGTCGCCGGAGATCGGCAGCATCCACAGCCCAGTTACCGGTCGATTGAAGCAGCGTTGTATCGCTGTTGCTCGATGGGGAAGGATTGTTGGCACCGGTCCACTGCGGATAGTGATGATGAACCAGAAAATCGGGTTTCACTCCGAGATCACTGAGCGTCGCAAGCATCACAGGAGTCCAGCCGTAGTGAATTCCACCTGTTCTCGGATTGAACGTGGGATGATCGATGTAGTCGTTGGAATAGGAATCCTCACCGGGAACAGCCACCACACCGATTTTGATGTTTGGATCGGCAGCGCGCATCTGGCTCATGTAAACCGCCGCGCGCAGCGCGTAGGTGAACGCATCGTTCGGCCGGCTGTTCGTGTCGGTTTCCCAGGGGCCGTAACATTCGTTTCCAATTTCCCAATATTTGTAGCCGAGTTGATTGGTGATGTTCGCGTGGCGAACCCAGGCAGCCGCCTCCTCGGGAGTTCCGGAGCCATAGTTCACCGTGATGAACGCCTGCGCGCCGACGTTCGTTGCGACACGGACCATGTCCGCAAATGAGTTCGCCCATTGCCACGTATTGCTCAACGTTGTGTTCGACATCCAATGGTATTCGTCCGAAAGCGATCCTCCCGGCATGCGCACCACTGTCGCGCCCAGTTCCTGCAAGAGTTCACTGCTGGTGACGTCGTACGGCGGGTCGAAGTATTGATCCCACATGGCAAGATTGACGCCGAAGTGACGTTCGTCCGCCACAGACACGACCTGACCGGCGTCAATTGAAACGTTCACGATTTCCGGCGGCGGTTTGGCTGTGAACAGAATGTCGTCGAGGTAGAACGCGCCGCTCGCACCATCGTTGCGAAGCTGGATCGTGATTCGGTTCAGGTTTGGAATATCAGCGATGCCGAGCGTATCAAGCGGGATGGAAACCAGCTGCCAGGAGTTCGCCGGCAACACACCCGGAACGACATAGGTCGGGCCGAAGTTGTCTCCGAGATCCGCGTAAACCTGAATTCGCTGGCCGCCGCTTCCGCCATTCACCCAAAACGTGAAGCTGTCGTAGAAGGAGGTATCCAGATCGGAATGATAAAAGGAAATCGCTTCCCACGTGTTTCCACTGAACCGAATAGAACGGTTCCCGGTATGCGTGGGGGAAGTATTTTCGAAATTGCGTGTCCCCCAGCTCCAGTCCTGAAAACCGTTGTCGAGTTGATCGGAGAACACGGATAGAGCGGTCTGCGCCAGCCCAGCCGTCGGGCAAAAAAGAAGGACGATCAGCAGACGCAACGTCGCGGTCACAGCAACGGCCCGGCTCAAGAGGGGAAAAGGAACGCGACTCACTTCGGCGCTGATGTCCACGAGGCGAGCAGTGAAGTATCCTCGGTTCCGGACGCCTTCAAAACGCCGGAGCTGCCAACGGTACCGGGCGGCGGGTCCTTCGTGTATGCGTCTTTCCATTTCTGAACGATGCTATGCCCGTCCGCGAATGCAATGCCGGCGGCGTTGTTGTGATAGCGAGCCGGTTGATCGACGATCTGATTCACGTTCATCGTGATCGCCAGGGACGCATCGTTGATTGGAATTGGATTCTCATCCATCAACACCCAGGTGTTCGCCGGACCCGGACGGTTGAACGACGACATCCTGCCGTAGGTGAGGTAGTTCGGATCGGGATCCTTATATGAACTGCCGGTCAGCCAGCCGCCTCCGACAGCACCCCCTTGCGGAGATGAATACCAGCGCGTGCCCACGGCAGAATTCATGGAGATGCTGCGCACTCTGGGCTTGCCTGTGTTCGCCGCCGTGCTCGTGTCGGCCGGACATTTGAACACATCCGGGGACCGGACATAGCCGCCGAGCAGAGAATAATTCGGATCAACCAGAATCGCTGAGTTGTAGGCATCGAACGGATTGGCCAGTGTGGACATGGTTCCCACCACCCAGTTCTTCATCTTTTCTTTGTCCGCCGCTGATGCAGGCGAGAACACCGTGAGATACGGATAATCGTTCGGTGGAAGCAGGTCGTTGTTGTCATCGGCATACATCCGCCACGCGATCATCACCTGGCGTGTGCTGTTCATGCATTTCACACCATACGCCTTCATTTTCGCCTTTCCCAAAGCCGGGAGAAGCATCGCGGCAAGAATCGCGATGATGGCAATGACCACCAGCAGCTCGATCAAAGTGAAGGCCGAACGGCGGTCAGAAGCAAAAAGGCGAAATTTCATAATCCAAAACGTGTCCAAAACAACCCCGGAGCGGACGCCGTCCTACCGACGCCCGCTCCAATCCCAAACTCAGTTCACCGTCAATGATGCACTCGTTCCAGGGGTCTTGGTTTCATCCGTCAGGTCGGTCGCCGTGAGGGTGCGGGTTCCCGGATCGCCCACCTGGATCATGAAGCTTCCGACACCTCCGCTCAGTGCCGCATCCAAACCCATTACATCGGTCGGATCAGACGACGTCAGACTCACAACATCCATCACCGAGGTGACGAGATTCCAGTTCGAGTCCACGGCACGCACCGTCACAGTGACAAAATCGCCTGCGTTCACCGGCGTCGGCGTGCCGGTCTTGCCGGTCGGTGTGTTGGGTGCCTCAGTTTCGCCAGGCAAGAGCACCTGAAGTTTTGAAAATGCGCGTTTCACGAGCCGGAAGAACGCTGCGTCGCCTTCGGGCAGGTCGGACTGCAGGATCAGCTGCGAGCGCTTGTTTAACAGCGGCACGCGGGGACCCGTGGCCGACGCCCAGGCAAACGGTTCGGTCAGGAGCCCGGCTGTTTCCAGGCTGAAGTTCGAATCCGGAAGCGACCAGCTCACCCAATAAACCGCGTTGGTCGGCACCACCACCACCCCCCCCGGTCCGCCGGACACCAATCGATCCCATCGGACCTCCGTATCCAGTTCAGTCTGTTCGAGGAAGTTTTCGTCGAATGCCGACGGCACACCGGTCACAGTCAGACGGGAGAACACTGCTGCCCGGTTGATCGTCGCTTCGTTGTTCGCCTGGAAGCCGAGATACAGGTTGAATCCAGCGTCCGTCGGCGCGAGCTTCGACACGTTATACGGCGGAATCGTGAAGCTCGTCGTGGTGTTGTTGGGCGCGATGAGCGTGACGTTGGTATCTGACGTGAACCGCACCGTCCATTTGCCGACCGGCGTGGGGTTGGTGACAGAACCGAGGAAACCGCTTTCGTAATAATCCGCCGTCACACCATCCCAGCTTCCCGGAGCGTTCGTGTAGTAGATGTTGAGGTCAGGATTGTAGCCGCCGGCATACATTCCCTGCTGATTGGGTTCATCCACCTTGTATTGGAAACGCATTACCGCGCCTTCTGGCCCAACCTGAATCTTGACGAATGCGCAGTTGGTATTGTTCCAGTCCGGCGCGGAGGGATTCCATCCCGGGTTCGGGCTGAAAAAGAGATAACCCTCGCAGCCGTAAGTGGCGGGATCGGTCGGGAAATCCGCCAGCGTGAAGGAATACTCCACCGGATTGCCGACGGAGGCGTTATTGATCCAGGAAAGCCCGAACGTTTCGCGCGCCATGATCTCCTGACGATCGTAGAAAGAATTGTTCTTGGTGCTGGCGAAGACGTTGAGACCGGCAATCGGCTTCTGCGGCATCGCAATCGTCGGTGGTGGCGGTGGCGCAGCGGTGCCTTCGAGGAACACGTTATCAATCCAGAAATTCGCGGTGCCGAACTCTGTGATCGATCCGTTGTTGTTCAGCCATTTCTTGAGAAGGATGCCGACGCTGGGATCGATTCCGGATTGGGTCGAATCGATGGGAACAACAATCCGCACCCATCCGCTCGCCGCAGCCGTGGGGATGTTGGTCGTCATGAGTGTCGCCGACGTTCCGCTTCCGGATGCAGTCGCGATCTCCAGTCCCGGGACGCTGCCCGCAAGACTACCGTGCGGATAGAGCGACGGGTCGTTCCATTGTTCAACCGTCACCGTTGAACTGGGATCCCATTTCAGGTCGAACTGAAGCGATTTGTACTCGGAGAAATTGAAAGTGCCGCCGCCCGCCCACCAGAAATTGTTCCCCGGCGTGCAAATATATTGCGCGATCGGAGAGTCTCCGCCACCCCACGTGGTCTGAATGTAGAGAGATCCGCTGGAAGGGTTGTCGAGCGTGTTGTTGACGGTACTGTCGAAGCCGGCCTGGCCGGTTCCATACCACCATCCGCAGCCATCCGGCTGCACGCCGTCCACACCATTGTCGAATGTCGTGATGATTCGGTCGGCGGTTTGAGCCTGTGATGTGCAAAGGCCAGCGGCCATCGACGCAGCGAGCGCAAGGCCGGTTAGCTTCCGCTTGGATCTAATTTTCATAAGGTTTGGGGTCAACGGATTGGGGTTACGTTAAAGCAATATGGACGCGCAATCTCTCCGGGCTCTTCTGAATCGATCGCATGTTAGCATGAGGTGAACGGACGACATGTCGTCAAAACAGCCGACAATTCAGCGCCTGGTCGCCGACCGGAGTATTCCACCCGCGAGGAGACGGGAATAAAAGAGCACGACCGACGCAGAACTTCGGGAGAGCGAAGCGCGAACAGGAGATTCAAGACAGTTTTACTGGCGCAATACATCGTGCTGCAGGTCTGGTCAGATGTATATCGACTGTAAACAGGCCTCCTTCAGCGTAATGTCCTCAAAACTATGGACATTTTTTGCTCTCAGATTTCCTAACTGTATGGATTTGTACACGTCCCGACCTGTTCCGAGGAGAACTTCGAGGAGAATGGCCCAGGTTCGGAAGAAAGGAAGGAAGAAAGCCGGAAAGACAGCCGCCCGGTACCCGGCATGAATCGTCACTGCCCGACCCGAACTGCGCGATTCGTGTAGTGCAGAATTTTGAACTCTGGAGTTTCGCGCAGCTGTTCTTTCAGCTCGAATTGATCCTCGAACGGAGGAAAGAAGGCGTCCCCTTGCACCTCCCGCGTCACCAGCGTGAGAAACAGATCGGAGCAGAGCGCCAACGTCTGCGCGTAAATCTGCGCGCCGCCGCAAATAAAGACTTCTCGCGACTCACCTTGAAGGTCGATTTCCGCGAGGCTCTGAATCGTCCGCACGCCGGGATGTTGAAAATCTCCCCGGCTCAGAACGATCGTTTCCCGGTTCGGCAGCGGCCGGCCGATCGACTCGAACGTTTTTCGGCCCATGACGATCACGTTTCCGGTCGTGATCTGTTTGAACCACTTGAAGTCCTCGGGCAGGTGCCAGGGAATCGAATTGCCGCTGCCGATCACCCGGTTCAGCGACATGGCCGCAATCGCTTTGAAATGCTTCACTTCAACGAGAGGACAATGGGTTCGCGCGGTCCGCCGAATTTCGGCTCGCGGCCAAGAACATACAAATCCAGTCCGCACCAGGCTCGCGCCACGTATTCCCGGGCTTTTACCTTCAGGGACCAACGTAATCCAGGATCAGGCGCCGCAAATGCGACGGCATCGATTCCGTGCCGGGTCGAAATCCAGAGTGCTCTCGGACAATGAAATTCCTCCGTAATAACCGTGCAGCCGGTCAGCGCGAAAACACGTTTTGCCCGAATCACCGAATCAAGCGTCCGGAAGCCGGCATAATCACGCGTGATTGCCTCGGCGGGAACACCCGCTTCGATGAGCGCATTTCTCATGTCGGTCGGTTCGTCATAACTGCTCACGTGATTGTCGCCACTCACAAGCAGATGGCGAACCTTGCCTGCATGATAAAGAGCCGCCGCAGCTTCGATGCGTCGCGTAAAATGCAGATTCAATCGTCCGCTCTTGGTGAACTTGCCGGTTCCCAAAACCAGCCCAACATCACGGAATGGAACCTCTTCGGTTGTCCGAAACATCCTTCCTTCCGTAGCGTCCTGACAGGCCTGGTCTGCCACCGCCAGAATCGCGATGCCTGAAACGAGAAAACCCGCCGCGGCGACAGCGAATTTTCTTCGATGCCTGATCATCCACCGGCCGATGCCGGAAAGATTAGAGATCATCTTCATACAGCAATGGGCGCCTTGATGCCCGGATGCGGATCGTATCCAACCAGCTGAAAATCTTCGTATTTGAAGTCGCGAATGTTCCGCACCGTGGGATTCAACTTCATCTGCGGCAATGGACGCGGCTCACGCGTCAGCTGCAGGCGCGCCTGTTCGAGATGATTCGAGTAAAGGTGCAGGTCGCCGAACGTGTGAACGAACGTTCCAGGCTTCAAGTTGCAAACCTGCGCAACCATCATCGTCAGCAGCGCGTAGCTGGCGATGTTGAATGGAACGCCGAGAAACAAATCCGCGCTGCGCTGATACAGCTGGCAGCTCAGTTCACCTTCCTGGACAAAAAACTGGAACAGCGTGTGGCAGGGCGGTAGCGCCATGGATTCGATTTCACCCACATTCCACGCGCTGACAATCAGCCGGCGGCTGTCGGGATTCTTTTTGATCTGCTCGATCACGTTGTCGATCTGATTGATCGAACGTCCATCCGCCGTGCGCCAGTCGCACCATTGCGCACCATAGACACGTCCGAGATTGCCGTCGTTGTCCGCCCATTCATCCCAGATCGTGACGCCGTTCTCGTTGAGATATTTCACGTTCGTGTCACCGCGCAGAAACCAGAGCAGCTCGTGAATGATCGACTTCAGATGCAGCTTCTTCGTCGTGAGAACCGGGAATCCGTCCGCCAGGGGAAATCGCGCCTGCGCTCCGAAAACCGAATAGGTGCCGGTGCCGGTGCGGTCGGATTTGAATTTGCCTTCACTCAGCACGAGCCGGAGAAGATCGAGATACTGCGTCATCGGCAGGAGAATAGAATCGCGCCAAAGGATTGCAAAGTTTTTGGGAAGGAAGCGGGAAAAATGGCGATCTACGTGGAAATTGCACTGCGCGGTTCCGCTTTCTCCCGGGGTTCCACGCGAAAAACCTTCACCAGCCGCTGCTCCTTTGCGAGTTCATCGAGCAGAACATTCGCAATGCTTTGAACATTCCGCTCGTCCACATGCAGCAACCAGATGAAGAGCGGCAGATTTAAAAACAGCAGCCACGGCCAGACGCCCCAGATCCAGCCGATCAACAACAGGTCCAGCCCAATCAGCCCGAAGAAGGCGATCCATGCCGTCAGCGACCACGCCGCGTGGAGCCGGCAGCGGATGAGCTGCCGCCGGTTGGGATGATCCTCCGCCACGGTGGTCAGTTGGAGATGCGTCCAGCGGCTGCCGTAGATTTCCACATCGTAATCGCTCCAGCCGATGTCGGTTCGATTCGGCCAGCGCCGCTCGTCCAACCGGCGCAGAATCAACTGGACGAACTGAAGCCGATCGATCCGCTCCTCAGCCCAGTATTGAACTTCACCAAGTGAAACCTTGCTGTTGCGCAACGCCAGCGAATCGATCGATTGCTGCGAACCGAGCTGAAGCGGCTTGACCGAGAGCCGGCCCTGATACCTCGCCATGCCGCGCACGATCGGCTGCAGGAAATAAAGCAGCGCCACAAGCGGACGCGACCACCATCTCAATTTGTCCCGCGGGATCGCGGCCTGATATGCCGCCACACAGCAGATCGATGCCGGAATCAGCACGCTTGTCGCAGCCAACGGAACGAAGTAGCTCGAAACTGCGGACAATACCCACATCGGGAAAACGATGAACAGGTGATATTCCAGCGTCGTGCAGAACATCAGTGTTGAAGCCGGTTCCGCTGCATACATTCTTTGAAATCCGGCGCTGCCGAAAAGGCCGTGGTAAATAACGGGCCGTTGCAGTTCGACTCCGAATTTCGCCGAGGTATAGATTCGTCCGTGCCAGATGCTGCCGCCCAGTGCGCTGAAATTCTCCGGATGCTTCCGCACCAGCAACGCTTCCGCTTCGCCGTATCCGTGCTGTTGTTTCAGATAGGCGCCAGCGGTGGAACGTCGGTAATGCCACACAAAGCCCGCCGGACTGAAACCGATCCTGTAACCGGCCTGCTGCAATCGCCAGCAGACATCCACGTCGTCGCCCGCCTTGGTGTAGATCGGATCAAACCCGCCGATCTCCTCCAGCGCCCATTTGTAGAACGCCATGTTGCAGCCGGGAATGTGTTCCGCCTGGCGATCGGTCAACATCACATGAGCCGGTCCTCCCGGAGAAACCATCACCGCCGCGGCCACTGCCGAATCTTCCGGAGGCAACAGATTCGGCCCGCCCACCCCGACAAACTCGCTGTCGAGCAGGCTGGCCACGATGTAATAGAGCCAGTCTTCATCAGCACGACAGTCGGAATCGGTGAACGCCACAATCTCGCCCGTGGCGGCCGAAATGCCGCTGTTCCGCGCCACCGAAAGACCGAGATTGCGTTCGTGTCGAATGTTTCGAACCTCGGGATACTTGGCCGCAATCTCCTGAGTCGTATCGGTCGAGCCATCATCGACCAGGATCACTTCGTAATCCGGATAATTGAGCCGCCGAAGCGAATCGAGACAGCTGCGCAACGTGCGATCGCCGTTGTAACTGGCCACAACGACAGAAACCTTCGGATAACGTTTCAGGGGAAAATACGGCGCCTGCCGGAACTGCTTCAAAACCGTGTAAAAGGATTCCTTCGCCTGCCGATCCCGCGTCACCAGGCCCATCTGCCAGTCATCGACGATCCGGTTGTCCCGGAACCAGTCGTCCGTATAGCTGAAAACCACCGTGCCGGCGAGCCCACTGCGGAACGCCTCTTCAATCTGCCAGGAGAGCATCGCTGTTTTGCGTTCCTCACCTTCCCGAAGCGAATCCACACCGAATTCCCCGAGCAACAACGGCTTCGAATCGGCGAGCATCTGAAGCCGCGCCATGTAGTTCCGGAACGGCTGCTCGTTGTGCAGGTAAACGTTGAAGCAGACGAAATCGACGCTCAACGGATTGAGAAATTCCGTCGGCGGAAAATTGGAGAACGTGCAGAGACAGTTCGGATCCACCTTCTTCGCTTCCGCAACGAGCGAGTCAATCAGATCGGAAATCTCCTGGGCGCCGGTCCAGCGGACGATGTCCGGCGGAATTTCGTTCGCTATGCTGAATGCAAAAACGCCGGGATGATTGGCGCAGGCATTTACGGCTTCGCGCACCTTCCGGTGAGCCTCCTCGCGCCGTTCGGATGAATCGATGCAAAGATGTTTGTTCCATGGAACATCGATGAACACCCGCAGGCCGCGTTCAATCGCCAGATCCAGCAGCCAGCGCGGAGGAATGTCATAGACGCGGATGACATTCGCCCCGAGTTCAGCGATTTGATTCAGATCCGCGACAGTCTGTTCCACCGATGCGAACGGTTGCCCCAGGGCATTGGGGGAAAAAGGACCGTACGCGACCCCTTTGACGAAAAATTTCTTTTCGCCCAGCCGGAAGAATTTTCCATCCACGGTGACGCGTGGCTGGGCTGAGACCGCAGATGCCATGTGCGTTTAGACGGCGCAAGAGCCGGTTAAAATTCAACGTGCGGGTCGGGGATAACAAATGCCCGCAAACGAAGCAAGCAGCCCAATTGCATTGCCTTATGCCTCGTGCCCGGCGCCCCGCGACTCGGCCCCCGCCACTTTTCCGCTTGCGCGGCCGCCGCTTCACCCGCCTATTGCGACCATGAAAGAATTACCACACACGCATTCCTGTTTTGTGTGCGGCGAATCGAATCCCGCCGGCCTGAACCTGCGGTTCGAAACCGATGGAACCAAAGTATTCACCCGATTCACGCCGCGACCGGAACACATCGGGTTCAAAGGTGTCATCCACGGCGGAATTCTTTCCACGGTGCTCGACGAAATCATGGTCTGGGCCTGCGCAGTTCCGACAAAACGCTTTGCCTATTGCGTCGAACTGACCGTCCGGTTTTCCACACCTGCACGTCCGGGAGAACTCCTCACCGTGACGTCGGAGCTGACCTCGAATCGGCGAAACAAAATCTTCGAAGCAAAATCCGAAATCCGAAACGAACAGAACCAGCTGCTTTGTTCCGCAACAGGCAAATACTTTGCAGTGCCAGATTCGGATATTCAGCCGATGCTTGATGATCTTGTGGGCGGAACGGATTGATCTGACGCGATCAAATCGCGAATCCGCACCGGCCTTCGATCAAACCGGTCTGCAGATTATTTCTCGACTTTGAAGTCGATCCCGAGGCGTTCCAGCGTCGTTCCTTCGGCAAGGCTCAAAGCCGCGAGGCTCTTGTTGTAGTTGTCGAGCGCCTGAATCTCCGTTGCCCGAGCCTGGGTGAGGTCGCGTTGCGTCTGCAACACCGTGTAGGTCGTGCTCTTGCCCTGTTCCAATCGCTTCTGCTCCGCTTCCAGCGCTGCCTCGGCGTATTCACGCGCGGCGCGCGTTGCGGAAACTCTTTCATAGTTGGCCTGGGCGATTTTGATGGCATTGTCGATCTCCTGCATGATCGTCGATTCCAACGCCTTCACATTCAGCACAGCCTGCTGGAATGTGAGCTTCATCGCCTTGTGAGAATTCCGCGCCGCCTGGTTCGCCAGCGGAATGCTGATTTCACCGCCATAAACATAATAGGGCCGGTTGCGTTCCCGGATGTCGTAGAGCGTTCCGCTGAACTCGTTGCCCGAGCCGTTGTAACCGTAGGTGCCGAAGATATCGAGCTGCGGGAAAAGCTGATTGCGGGTGTACTTCAATTGAATCCCGGCCCGCTCCATCTCCAGCTTTGCCTGGATCATTTCGGGCCGCATGGTGAGTCCCTTGCGCCAGCTGGATTGCAGATCAAAGCTTCGCGGCGGGGCGGTAAGACTTCCTGATGGAACCAATCGAACCTCCGCCCACTCGGCGTAACGCGCATTCATCCAGCCCTTGACCGTGTTCTCCTGGACGGCCAGATCGCTCGTTGCCTGAATCAGATCCGCACGCGCGGCCGCGGCCTGCGCTTCCGCCTGCTTCGCTTCGAGCGGCGCCATGGCTCCGACCTCGACGCGCTTTCGATTCTCGGAGACAAGCTGCTCCGCCAGATCGACAGCCTTCTGCCGCACAATCACACTTTCGCGCTGGAAGATCAGGTCGTAGTAAGCCTGCTCAAGCGCCGTTATCTCGGTCATCGTGCGAAGCTTCAAAATCTGTTCGCTGCGCACCACATCAAGCTTGGCCACCTTGATCGACAGCCTCGGGGAATCGATCCAGAAATTGCGGAGCAACGGCTGGCGGACGCTCGCCGCAGCGGAACCGCCCGAGTTCGAAATATCCGTTCCCACGCCGGTCTGACGATCCGTGTCAGAGATGTCGCCGGTGATGTTATAAGTCATTCCCCAGGGAAGGTAGCCGTTGACACCGCTGTTGAAGGAGCGCGTGTCGCTGACGGCGCCGGCGATCACGTTTGTGCCAAGCAGCGACGGTCCCGCCTCCGAATGCGAATGCTGGCCTGCAAAGCCGAAGGTCGGATCGTAAACGCCGTAACTCTGGCGAAGGTTGTATTCGGCAATCTGCGGATTGTAACGCTCGATCTGCAGACCGAGGTTGTCCCGCAGTGTCATCTCAATCACATCCTGCAGCGAAACCGTCCTTACGTTGTTCGTGGAGGGTCCCTGCGCGTTGACCGCGGCCGGCAGCGCGGCCATCAGGGCCGCAATCCAAAGCATTCTCATCGATTGGCAAGAGTGGTGGATGGTCTTCATATCATCAAATCATTTCTAGGCCGCAGCGGCACGATTCAGACGATCGCTGATGCCGCGCCATTCAGAAGAATCGGGCAACGCCTCTACAACGATCATTTCCGCGCCAAGCTCATCGCAGCGATGCAGCTCGGCGTACAGAGCTCGCGCAAACGCCTCCGCGTCGTGAGGAATCACACTGACCCGTGCAAATCGTTCCGGACCCGGAATGCGACTGTGTGCGAGAACGTGAATCCGATCGCATGACTCGTTTCGAAGCATCGCATGCAGCTCGGCATCATCGTTCCAGCGGAGAATCTTCAGTCTGGCTTTCGGGGAATAATGCTTCTTCAGCAATCCAGGGCTTCGCAGCGTGCTGCCACCTTCCTGTCCGCCGAGAGCCAGTTCCCCGAGTACCGACTTCAGCGACTCGTCATCAATCATTCCCGGCCGGAGCACACGGGCGGGTTCGACGGAAAGATCAAGCACCGTCGATTCAATGCCCACCTGCGACTGCCCGCCATCGACAATCAACTTCAATTGATCTCCGAGCTGGCCTGCGACGTGTTCAGCATTTGTGGGCGAGACACAATTGGAACGATTCGCACTCGGCGCCGCGAGCGGGAATCCGCAGCCGCGAATCACCGCCTGCATGAACGGATGTCCCGGCCAGCGAACTCCGACCGTTCCGCCTCCCGCCGTCACTATGTTCGGAATTTTTCCTGATCGCGGCAAAACAAGTGTGAGCGGCCCCGGCCAGAACGCCGCTGCCAGCCGCTCCGCATTCTGCGTCCAGCGTTCGACACAGCGTTGCGCCATTTCCAGGTCGCTGACGTGCACGATGACTGGATTGTGCGCGGGCCGGCCTTTGATTGCGTAAATCTTTGCAACGGCATCCGGATCGAGCGCATTGGCGGCAAGGCCGTAAACCGTTTCCGTCGGCAGCGCGACCACTTCCCCCGCTTTCAACAACGTGACCGCGCGCTCCACGGCCGCGGCGAAAAGCGCCGGCGTGTGCGTGGGCAATATCTGCGCTGAACTGGAAACAGCCGTTTGCACGAAGACCTATTCGTATCGCAGTGCATCAATTGGATCGAGCCGCGATGCTTTCCGCGCGGGATAAAATCCAAAGAAAATGCCCACCGCCGCACTGAAGACGAATGCAATCACGACGGACGTCGGCGAAATCAGTGACGGCCAGGACGTTTTCGTTGAAATGAAGTGCGAGATGACAAAGCCCGTGATGATTCCTATCACTCCACCCAGAATACTCAGCGTGACGGCTTCCGTAAGGAACTGGAGCAGGATATCGCGTCCGCGCGCGCCAACCGCCATGCGGATGCCGATCTCGCGCGTTCGTTCCGTGACGCTGACCAGCATGATATTCATGATGCCGATGCCGCCGACCACGAGCGAAATGCTCGCAATTGCACCTACCAGCCACGTCATGGTCTTGGACGTCGCCGTTGCCGCTTCGGCCAGTTCGAGCTGGTTGCGCACGATGAAATCGGGATCGCGACCAGGCCGACGTTGCTGGAGGAGCCCGGTGACATCGTCCTGAATCCGGGGCATTTCATCCGGAGCTGCGGCCTGGATCAGAATCGCGCTCAAATACTGGCGCCGCGCCACGCGTCGCATGGCACTCGTGTAGGGAACAATCACCACATCATCCTGATCCTGCCCGAAAAAGTTCACGCCTTTTGGAGTCAGCACACCGACGATCTTGAACGGCATGTTTCGGATGCGGATGGTTTCACCGACCGGATCGGCACCGGAATACAGCTGATCGACGATCGTTTTGCCGATGACGGCCACCTTCGCAGCACTGTTCACATCCGCTTCCGTGAACATTTCGCCGCTCTCGAGGCCCCAGGCGCGAACGCTGAGATAATCGGGTGATTCACCAAGAATCTGGGTGTTCCAGTTGAGCCCGTTTGCCATCACCTGCTGGCGTTCGCGAACTTCGCTGCTGACCGCAACCACTCCGGGCACTTCGGCTTCAATCGCCTTCGCCTCCTCGGGCGTGAGCGTGCTCATTGACCCCCAACCGCCCCGCATGCCTCCGGCAGTCGTGCTCCCGGGAAAAACTGAAACCACGTTCTGACCCAGGCCAGCGATCTGCGCCTCCACCTGCGCCTTCGCGCCGTTGCCAATACCGATCGCGGAAATCACCGCCGCGACACCGATGATCATGCCGAGCATTGTCAGCAGTGTCCGCAGCTTGTTCCGGCGCAATGCGCGCAGTGCAATTCTGAAGGTTGCGAAGATGCGTCTCATGACAGCTGCACGGATTTTTGCGCGTCGCGCAGTTTTTCAAGTTCAACCTCCGCCTTGAGCCGGTTGGTCACCGGCGTGTCGGTCAGGACTTTTCCGTCGCGCATCACGATGGTCCGCTTGGTGTATTGCGCGATGTCCAGTTCATGCGTCACCATCACGACCGTCATTCCCTGATCGTTGAGCTTCTGGAAAACGCCCATGATCTCGATGCTGGTCTGGCTGTCGAGGTTGCCCGTCGGTTCGTCGGCAAGAAGAAGCGCCGGTTCATTCACCAGAGCGCGCGCGATCGCGACGCGCTGCTGTTGTCCGCCGGAAAGCTGGTTGGGATGATGATCTGCGCGCGCGGCAAGACCGACAAGGTCCAGTGCCTTGAGCGCGCGTTCCCGCTGTTCGTGGCCGGAAATTTTTCGATGCGTGTAGAACATCGGCAATTCCACGTTCTCGATCGCAGATGTTCGCGAAAGCAGGTTGAATCCCTGAAAAACGAACCCGATCTTCTGGTTTCGAATATCTGCCAGTTCGTCACGGTCGAGCCTGGAAACATCGATGCCGTCCAGCAGATAACGTCCCTGCGTCGGCCGATCCAGACAGCCGAGCGTGTTCATCAGCGTCGATTTGCCGGAACCGCTGGCGCCCATCACCGCAACGAATTCGCCCGGCATCACCTTCAGCGAAACGCCCCGCACCGCATGCACATCCACTTCACCGGTGTGATAGACCTTCTGGATGTCATCCAGTTCTATGACAGGTTGAGTTTCCATTTCCGCCACAGGCTTAGAAACGTCGGAATCCACCGGGTCGTCCGCCGCCACCGAACGGATTTGCAGCACCGCTCTGAGCAGAGGCGCTGGACGAAAGCACGCCAGTGACGACTTCATCCCCTTCGTTCAGCCCCTCGATCACTTCCGTGGCAACGCCATCCGAAATGCCGGTCCGGATCTGAACCTGTTTAAGCTGCGGTTTTCCGGTAGGCCCGGCCTCAAGCACATAAACGGTGCGGTTGCTGAACCGGTCTCCCGATCCACCGCCGCCGCCTTCGCGATTGCGCGGACCCCGCGCTCCGGCACCAGGGAAACCTCGACCCTCGCCGCCAGGCCGCTGTTGCGGTCCTGCTGCCTGCGCCATCGCAGGCGCGGCCTGCACTGCGTTGGTTCCCGAAACCACAACACCTTCAGGGGGACGGAACCGGAGCGCCGCATTTGGAATTTTCAAGACATCATTCCGTTCGCGAAGAATGATCGAGACGTTCGCGGTCATGCTCGGCAACAACTTAAGATCGTCATTCGAGACATCGATCACCGCGCTGTAGCTCACCACGTTCTGATTCGTCACTGCGCCGTATCGAATCTGGCTCACCTTGCCGCGGAAGGTACGGTACGGATACGCATCAACGGTGAAGGTCACATCCTGTCCGTTTTCGACGCCGCCAATATCTGCTTCGGAAACAAGCGCGCCGATCTGCATTTTGCTGAGGTCGTTTGCGATGACGAACAGTGTGGGCGTGTTGAAACTGGCCGCCACAGTCTGTCCCACATCGACGTTCCGGGAAATCACCACACCGTCCACCGGCGCCACAATGGTGCATCGCGAAAGATCGACCTGGGCGCTGGCCAGCGCGGCCTCGGCGGACCTCACTTCCGCCTGCGCCTGCTGCAACTGCGCCATGGCGGTATCATAGTCAGCTGCGGGAATCAGGTTGTTCCTGAAAAGGGAATCGGCGCGCCCGGCCTGAACCTGGGTGAGACGCAGATTCGCAACGGAGTTGGAAAGCTGGGCTTCAGCGCGAAGCACCCCGACCTGATACGTGGAAGGATCGATCTCGGCGATCACCTGGTTCGATTTCACAGTCGAATTGAAATCGACGTAAATCGCCTGGATCCGGCCGGAAATCTGGCTGCCGACCTGAACGTTCACCACTGGACTGAGCGTTCCAGTTGCCGTCACGGCCTGGGTGATGTCGCCTTTGGAAATCTTCGACGTCTGAAACCGCACGGCCTCGGTGTCCCTGTTCAAATACCAAACCACGGCGCCGATGGCGCCGCCCACGATGAGCAGCGTGACAATCCATTTCAGCCCGCCAGAATTTTTCTTTGCCATACAACAGAATTTCGCCAGTTAAAGACCCTAACTGTAACCGCGAGGTTACCTGGTTTCCCCGGCATGTCCATGCCGCCTCACACACCGAGCCGTGGATATTGCACATGCGGAGCACGGGAGGAAAGAGTTCAAACATGGAATATCGCGCAAAGCGCCGGCTGCAAAATTTCCACTTCGAACTCATCAGGCCGATCACTAAGATGCGCGCGTGCTGCAAACCCTGATCAACGAAATCGAAGGCGGAAAACATCTTTCCGCCGAACAGTGCGCGACTGCAGTAAACGAACTCGTCGCCGAATCGGTCCCAGCATCGTTGAAGGCGGAGTTCCTCTGCCATCTCGCGCTCAAGGGTGAAACCGTGGATGAAATCGCCGCGTTTGCAGCCGCATTGCGCGAAAAATCTGTTCGACCGCCGTTGGATCCGGAAACACGTTCCCGCGAAATCCTCGATGTCTGCGGCACGGGCGGCGACCGCTTGAACACGTTCAACATCTCGACCACGGTTGCCATCATCTGTGCCGCCGCTGGTGTGGCGGTGGCAAAACATGGCAACCGCGCCATCACATCGCAGGCCGGCAGCGCGGATGTTTTGGAAGCGCTCGGAATCCGCGTCGATCTCCCGCCCGAGGAAGCCGCGCGTTCACTGGCTCAGCACAACTTCGCGTTTTTCTTCGCGCCGAATTATCATCCCGCGTTCAAATTCATTGCTCCCGCCCGAAAACTCTGCGCCGAGCGGGGCCAGCGAACCATTTTCAATTTTCTCGGACCGCTGTTGAATCCCGCCCGTCCCAGCGCACAGCTCGTTGGTGTTCCGCGACCGCAACTTTGCGAACCGCTCGCTCGCGTTCTCCAGACACTCGGCGTCCGGCGCGGAATGGTTGTCAGCGGAAAAGTTCCGTTGCCTTCCCCAAAACCCGGCGAACCTTCCGATGCCTTTCTGGACGAACTGTCCACGATGGGCGCGAACACAATCGCCGAGTTTTATCAGGAACGGGGATTTGTCACGTCCGAACTGCAGCCTTCGAATCTGCCGATTCAGCCGGCAACGCTTGCCGAAATTTCCGGCGCAGATCGAATGGTCAATGCGCAGATTGTGCGGAATCTGCTGGGTGGAAAGGAACACGGTCCTCGCCGTGACGCCGTGCTTTTGAACGCCGCGGCAGCATTGTTTGTGGCGAGCCGCAGCCGAACGCTTTCGGAAGGATGGGACCTGGCCGCGACGCTGATCGACAACGGCCAGGCGGAACAGAAGCTGAAGGAACTCGCCGGCTGAACAGGAAGTTCAGGTCACAATCTCTTGGGCTTTTGAGCTTTGTTTATCGGTTAATGCGCTGCGGCTCACAACGTCGTTTCCAACAGCTCCATATTCCGGTCAACCGTCGAGTTCATTGATGTCACTGTTCTACAAAACGGTGCCGCTTTGAAGCGCCCGTGCTTCTTCCAGGTGCGCGCGGAGAACAGGGAGATTCTCTTCGGCAAACGACTTCAGATCCAAATCGTCGCCGCGTGAAACTTCATTCTCAAACACCTCGATCGCATCACTGTGGGTGGCTACCGCCTGGTTTGCGAACTGCCGGTCGAATTGCGCGCCGCTCAAATCGTCCAGACGCTCCACGGCATTCTGTCCTGCAGAACTGAGCGTCGTCGGAACCGTTATGCCTTTGTCGGAGGCGATCTGCGCCAGCCGTTGATTGGCCTGCGTGTGGTCGGTGATGAGTTGCTGCGCATAAGCACGCACGGCTTCATTGGTCGAATTCTGAAGTGCGAGATTTGCCAGTTCGATCTCGAGCAACCCGTTCTGCGCCGCCTGTGTGACGAATCGCCGGTCCGCCGCGTTCAGGTCGTTGTTGGAGTTGTCATCGCCGTTGCTTCCACCCGCATTTCCAGTGTCGGGCTCGTCATCCCGATTGCGATCGTCGATCTGGAACAATTTCCCGGCTGTGAACGTGCCGACGCAGATTTCCACTTCGCCGGGCGCTGCCGCTGAAGCCGCGGCGCCTGCCTGAACGAATTCTCCGTTCGCACCATTTCCATTGCCACCGTCATTGTTGTTCCCTTCGTTCTCCTGCCCATGCGTGTCCGAACTCTCGTTAATGGTGCTGCTGTTGCCATTTGAGCCGGACGAATTGGTATTGCCGGAGGAATCATCCGGGTTTGGAACCTCAAGGTTGTTTCGGGAACTGGTGTCGCGGCTCGCTGAATCGGATTCCGACGAAGCCGCTGCCGCCGAGTCGATGTGCGCGGCCCGCGAGAATTGAATGCGTCCGGAAATGCGAGCCCGATTGTTGCTTTTGGCAACGCGCTCGGTGATCACGGCGCTTCCGATCGCTTCGGACTGCGTCGGGCTGAAGACGAATGCGAACCGGCTCAACTGACTGCCTCCAATGGCGTTCGTGCCGCCGTCAAAGATCAGCACGTCGCCGATCAAACTCCCATCCGTTCGGCTGACCACCTGGAGGCTGTCGGAGGCGGGATTGTAAACGAGCGCATAATTGCGCTTGAGTTCCTTTTGAGTGAACCCGGTCCCGACAAGTTCCTGGATCAGGTCGCGCTCGGTCATCTTGCTGCCCTTGCCTTTTCCGGTGTCGGACGGCGTGCATGTGGCGCGGAACTTCACGGTGTAAAGTTCCTGCGTGGACACCTGGGCGGGAAGCGTGAGCGCATTCAGCGCGAGCGCTGCGGCCAGGGTGGCGAATGTTTTTTGTATCTTCATACGGTTTATGTCTCCTTTTTGGTTGGTTGTTGATCGAACAACACTCGATGCAGGAGGAGTATCGACCGGTTGACCTTCGTCACCACTGGGTTTAAGGGGGAAATCTGGGTCGTAAAACGACTACTTTTCCGATGTGGGTTTCCACGAATACAGACGGCAGGTCTTTCCCGTACGAAAGGTCTTCAAGCCATCCGCGCCGCCGGGCAATTACACTTTCTTTCCATTTATCTCTATTGTGACCGGCGCGAGGCTCTTTTATCTTCGCGGGCAATTCATGGAGCGACGGATCAATTACGTTTTAATCGGAAGTCTTCTCGCCGGTTTCGCGGCGTGCGCGATTTTGTTTTTCTTCGATCCGTCCCGCGTTCCGATCTACCCGGTCTGCGTGTTTCACCGGCTCACCGATTTGAACTGTCCCGGCTGCGGATCGCTGCGCGCGATGCACCAGCTGCTTCACGGTCATTTTGCAGAAGCGTTTCGGCACAACGCATTGCTCGTCATCTCGCTGCCGGTGCTGGCGTGGATTGGATTTCGTCTCGTGCGACAGCAGATTCAGAAAACAACGGAGCCGGCGGTGAAACTGAAATGGCTTCTGGCCTATGGAATCGTGTGGGTGCTGTTCGGCGTGCTTCGTGAACTGCCAATTCCGGTCCTGTCCAGCCTTTCTCCATGACGTGTAACGTGGAACTCTAAAATCCGAAGTAACGGAAGGAACATTATGTATAAAATCATTGGAGCCGACGGAAAAGCCTACGGGCCAGTAACGGCCGAACAGATTCGTCTCTGGATCTCGGAAGGGCGCGTCAATGCGCAGACGCAGATTCAGGCGGAAGGCACTGCGGAATGGCGGTCGCTTTCCACCTTCCCGGAGTTCATGGAACCCGCCGGCGTTGGCGCTGAAGCCACAAGCTCCGGTCCTGCGCCATTTGCCGCAACCCAGTCCACAGGCAATCGCGAAGCCGCACTGGCCGCGGTGAAAGGCCCGGCAATTGCACTCAAGGTGACGGCGATCATCGGCTGGATTCTCATGGCATTCGGGTTGTTGACGAACGTTCTCAATATTGCCGGGATTCAGCTGATCCCGACTCCGCCCGCCGACGACAGCATGCCGTCCTGGATGCGGATGCAGGGCGTTTTGGGAATCATCGGGAATCTGGTCGGAATCGGCATCGGAGCGGTGATCTTCATGGGATCCACAAAATTGCAGAATTTGAAGGATCACGGATTTGTCCTTACAGCAGCCGTCCTGGCGATGGTTCCTTGTCTTTCACCCTGCTGCCTCATCGGCCTGCCGATCGGCATTTGGGCAATCGTCGTGATCAACCGAGCCGACGTGAAGCCGCATTTCAGCTGAGCGCCCACGCTCCGAAAGGCCGCCATGTACAGGATCGTTGGAGCCGACGGACAACAATACGGTCCCGCGGATGCCGCGCAGATCCGACGCTGGTTCGCGGAGAATCGCGTCCGGCGCGACAGCCTCGTTCAACTCGACGGAACCGCGGAATGGAAACCCCTTTCCGCGTTCCCGGAGTTCGCTGACCTGATCAACGCGGCTCCCGGCACTCCGCCACCCCTGTTCCCGGCTGTAACTCCGCCCAGCGCACCGGATCCTGATCTCCTCGTAGCGGAAGTTCTCGCGCGAAATCCATCCGTGCAGATCGGCTCCTGCATCAGCCGTGGATGGAATCTCGTGACCGCAAATTTCTGGCTGTGTGTCGGCGTTACGTTTGTGGGATCGGTCGTTGCGAACGTGCCGTTTCTCCTCGGTCCTGCCTATGCCGGATTGTTCTGGTTTTTCCTGAAACAAATCCGCGGAAGGAATGCAAAGTTCGAGGACGCCTTCGAACCGTTCAGCGTCGCACTCCTCCAAACGTTTCTCGCGGGGCTTGTCTGGTCGATCCTGGTCAGCCTCGGAATGATGCTGTGCGTCATTCCCGGATTGGTGTTCGGCGCACTGTGGGCCTTCACATGGCCGCTGTTGATGGACAAGCGGCTTGAGTTCTGGCCGGCGATGGAAGTCAGCCGTCGGGTTCTCTGGCCCAACTTCGGCGGCATCTTCTGTCTTTGGTGCATTTGTTTTCTCCTGCTGCTTGGCGGCATGCTCGCATGCTATGTCGGCATCTTCGTTGCCATGCCGGTCATCATCGCCGCGCAGGCTTATGCGTATGAAGATTTCTTCGGCAATTCGGGCGCAAGTCGTCCCGCTGAAACTGTTGTGATGCCCCGATCGTGAACGCGTTCTTCAAGGTTGTTCCTCTCACTGAAACCTCGGCACGGAACTGTCTCCTGATCAACCAGCTTGCGACGCCGGGTTTGGGATCGATCATGGTCGGACGCTGGCTCGCCGGCGTTCCCCAACTCCTGCTCGCACTGACCGGCTTCTGCATGTTCGCCGCCTGGTTTCTGCTTACGCTCCGCGAGGCGTATCGGCTCTCGGATTTTTCTGGCGACCCGAAAAGCTACACCTGGCTGGGCATCTCCGGCGCGATTGTCTTTGCTGTCGCGTGGCTTTGGGCATTGGTGACAAGCCTTCAGGTTCTCAAAGCTGCAAGAAAATCCCGCGCCGCACCGCCACCACTGCCTTGAGAAGGAGCATTTCGCCGAAGGAAATCCGGAAGGCGTTTTGGCGTGAACTCGTGAGGCTGTTTGGCTTTTTCGGAAGTTCGATGCCTTCACTTCGGTGTCGTATCCAGGCGGCCATATTTTCTGAGGGCCGGCCAGATCAACGCGATCACAATCACCACAATCACGGTTCCCACTCCACCGGACACCGCAGACACCACAGCACCGACCGCTTCAGGCTGTCCCATACCGCGTCCGAAAATGTGCGCGACCATGCCGGATTCAAATTCGCCCAGTTCGTTGGAAGCGCCGATGAACAGACTGTTCACAGCCGACACGCGCCCGCGCTTTTCATCCGGCGTCAGCACCTGCACCAGCGTTTGCCGAACGATGACACTGATGTTGTCCACTGCGCCGCAAACCAGCAGCGCGGCGAAGGAAAGCCAGAACGACTTGGAAAGCCCAAACACCACGATCCCGACTCCGAACATCGCAACCGCCAGCAGCATGGCACGGCCGGCGTGTTGCAGAGGCGGCCGGTGAGCGATGATCAACGTGCAGATCACCGCACCAATCGGCATTGCCATCCGCAACCCGGCCAATCCGGTCGGAGTCGCACCGAGAATGTCCTTTGCATAAATCGGCAGCAGATTCGTTGCGCCACCGAGCAGAACAGCGAACAGGTCCAGTGTCAGCGTTGCGAAGATGATCTTGTTCTCGAAAACGAACTTGAATCCGGCGCCAAGATTTCTGAACGAGATCGGTTCACGCGCCTTGACCATGTGATCGCGGCGGATCATCGCAACCATGGCAAAGCAGGTCAGGGCAGCTGCACTGTTCAGCAGATAGATCGTCGCTGCGGCATAAGGAGTGCGCCGATGCAGCCACGTCACAAGAATTCCCGCCAGCGCAGGTCCAAGAACTGACGAAAACTGGAATGTGCCGCTGTTGAACGCCACTGCCTGGGGAAAGAGTCGCGGAGTAACAATGTGCGGCAGGAACGCCGCGCTCGCCGGCCACATGAACGTGCGTGCCGCGGCAATCAACACCAGACAGCCATACATCCAGCTCACCGGAGCGTGCGTCGCTGAGATCAATCCCAAACACAGACTTGCCAGCATCATCACCAGCGTCATCGACATGATGATGCGTTTGCGATTGAAACTGTCCGCCACATGCCCGGCGGGAAGCGTCAGCGCAATCATCGGTATCATGAACGCCAGCCCCACCATCGCCAGCGCCTTCGCAGAATGCGTGCGTTCGTAAAGCTCCCACCCCACTGTGAACACCAGCATTTGCTGCCCGATCGAGGCGAAGAAACGGCCGATGAGATAAATCACGAAGTCGCGGTTGCGGAGGACGGCATACTTGTCATTGCCACCTCCTTTCGCGACTGCCGACTCGACTGAGACTTCGGGATCGTCCATTGAGGATGCGCAGAACTTAAACGATAGCTGCGGAAGGTCGAGACAAGGAAGCGCAGGCTATTCGGTGAGGACCGTCGTCTCTTCTCTTGGAGTTCCTCCCGCGATTGAAAGCCGGTTCTTGCCCGCTGCCTTGCTTCGGAACAATCCACGATCCGCTTCCGCCAGCAGTTCATGCTTGTTCGCGGCGTCATGCGGATAGGTCGCGACTCCGAAGGATGCGGTGAGATGAACGTTGATGTTCTCCTTCTGCAGAAATGCGGTCTGGTTCAGCGTCCGCATCAACCTCTGCACCTTTCCGGTCGCCATGCTCCGATTGTGCCGGGGAAGAATGATTACGAACTCATCTCCACCGTAACGAACAATTCGATCGTCCGGACTGAGGTCGTGATGCAGCGCCTGCGCGACTTCCTTCAACACCTTGCTGCCAAGAAGATGCCCGTGCCGATCCACCACGTGCTTGAAGTTGTCGATGTCGAAAAAAACGATTGCGAGCTCCTCGTTGCGGGCATTGGGTCCGCTCAGAAAACGGTCCAGATAGCGATGCAGATAACGCGTGTTGTGAAAGCCGGAAACGTCGTCCGTCACGGAAAGCTTCAGCACGCGGTCGTGTTCTTTCTTGAGTTCGACCGAAAGGCGTCGCAGTCGCAGCAGATTGCTGACGCGCGATCGCAACTCGTGCTCATCGATCGGTCGGACAATGAGGTCGTCCACCAACCGTCCGAGATGCCGCGTCGGCCGGCTGCCCGATCTCCGGATTGTCAGCAACAGGAACGGGAGAAGCACCGGTTCCTCGGCCTTGCGACGGGAACGGATGGCGCCGGAGAGCTGTTTCAATGACGGACCGTCCACGATCGCGAGATCGAAGCGTTCGTCGAGCAGTTCGTCACTCCGCGCAGACACGATGTCGTATTTTTCGGAAAGCCAGTCCTCAAGCAGGTGGCGGTCGGATTTCGCCTTCACCTGTATCAGAATGCGTTGCTTCTGTTCCACGAATCAACTTATGCACCGACGACGGAATGCAACGTGGGAATGTTCCTCCTTCGCCCGACGGTGTCGGATCGGATGTGCGGCTGGAAACAAAAACCTCTGCCGCGTGAAAACGGCAGAGGTTTTCAAACGATGTCCGGCGAGTTTATTTGCCCTTGAGAATGGCCATGCCGTAATCGCGGTTCAGCTTCGCGATGAAGCTGAGGCTGATTTCCTTCGGACAAACCGCTTCGCACGATCCGGTGACCGTGCAGTTGCCAAAGCCTTCGGCGTCCATCTGACGGACCATGTTCACTGCACGACGATCCTTCTCCGCCTTGCCCTGAGGAAGCAGGTTGAGATGCGAAACTTTGGCCGCGACAAACAACATGGCCGACGCGTTCTTGCACACGGCCACGCAGGCGCCACAACCGATGCAGGCCGCGGCATCCATGGAAAGATCGGCAGCCTCCTTCGGAACCGGGATGGCATTTCCATCCGGAGTGCCGCCGGTGTTAACAGAAACGAATCCACCGGCCTGAATGATGCGGTCGAAAGCGGAACGATTGACGGCAAGATCCCGGATGGTCGGGAACGCCGCGGCGCGCCAGGGTTCGATCGTAATCGTGTCGCCATCCTTGAAATGCCGCATGTGCAGCTGGCAGGTCGCGGTGCCGCGATGACCACCGTGTGGGATGCCGTTGATCACGAGCGAACACATGCCGCAGATGCCTTCGCGACAATCGGAGTCGAACGCGATCGGCTCGCCGCCGTTCTGGATGATGTCTTCATTCACGACATCCAGCATTTCCAGGAACGACATGTCCTCAATGATGCCCCTGGCCTGATAGGTCTCGAAACGACCGGCCGTGTTCGCGTTCTTCTGCCGCCAAACTTTCAGTGTAAGATTCATGACTAACGGGATTTTGCTAAAGCTCTGGTTCTGCTACCGCGCAATTCACGACCGGCGTGAAAACCGATCTCTCGCCGCGCGGATTTTTCATCTGATTCAGGTTCGGCCATCAGTTCTCGAATGGCTTCGAACACAACCTTGAACTGGTCGTCGTACTTTTGTTCCAGGTCATTCAGGCGTTTTGTCAATTCAACGTTTGATGCAAGCCACTGACGCAGCCGCACAAACGTTCGCATGATTTCAATGTTCACCTGAACCGCTCGGGGGCTACGAAGGACACTGGAAAGCATTGCGACCCCTTGCTCGGTAAAGACGTAAGGAAGGTATTTCCGATGCTCCCCCTGCTTTAAGATCACAATCTGTGATCTTGAAAGCTGAGAGGCTTCATCACGGTTCAATTGGAACATGAAGTCCTCTGGAAATCGTTCCTTATTCCGCTTCACCGCTTGATTAAGGGCCCGAACCTCCACGCCATATAGAGCGGCCAGATCGCCGTCCAACATGACGCGCTGTCCGCGAATCTGGTAAATCAGATTCTCGGCTGCGCGGGTCACGATCTTGTCAGCGTCTCTGGCCATGGTTCAACCGGTGACAATTGTTACGTGTTCATCTCGTCTTACTTGTAGCTTCGCGTGCTCATGTGAACTTCTTCATACACGAGCGGTTCCTTGTGCAGGATCGGTTGCTTGTCCAGACCCTGATACTGCCATGCGGCCACATACGAGAAATTCGCGTCATCGCGCTGCGCCTCGCCATCGGGTGTCTGGTATTCGGTTCGGAAATGTCCACCACACGATTCGTTGCGATGCAGGGCATCGCAACAAAGCAGTTCGGCGAACTCCATGAAGTCAGCCACACGGCCGGCATACTCGAGATCCTGGTTGAACTCGCCGCCGTCGCCGGTCACGCGGACGTTCTTCCAGAATTCCTCGCGCAAGGCGGGAATGCGCTGAAGGGCTTCCTTCAGGCCGGCTTCGTTGCGCGCCATGCCGCACTTTTCCCAAAGCAGCTTTCCGAGTTCGCGATGGAATGAAGTCACGGTGCGTTTGCCTTTCACTCCGAGAAGCTTCCTGGTGAACGCGCGAATGTCTTCCTCGGCCTTCTTGAACTCGGGATGATTGACGTTCGGCTTCGGCTGTTTCGCGGACGCGAAATAGTTGCCGATGGTGTAAGGCAGAACGAAGTAACCGTCCGCAAGACCCTGCATCAGCGCGCTGGCGCCAAGGCGGTTTGCGCCATGGTCGGAGAAGTTGGCTTCGCCAATCACGAACAATCCCGGCACGGTGCTCATCAGATTGTAATCCACCCAGGTGCCGCCCATCGTGTAATGCACCGCCGGATAGATGCGCATCGGAACCTTGTACGCATTCTCGCCGGTGATCTTTTCATACATGTCGAAAAGATTGCCGTAACGCTCGCGGATCTTGTCTTCACCGAGACGCTTGATGGCGTCCGCGAAATCGAGATAAACGCCCAGCCCACCGGGACCGACACCACGACCATCATCACAGGCTTCCTTCGCCGCACGGGATGAAATGTCGCGCGGCGCGAGATTGCCGAAGCTCGGATACTTGCGTTCGAGATAATAATCGCGATCGGCTTCCGGAATATCGCCCGGTGCCTTGCCACAATCCTCTTTCCGCTTCGGCACCCAGACACGACCGTCGTTGCGAAGCGATTCGGACATCAGCGTCAGCTTGGATTGATGATCACCGCTGACCGGGATGCAGGTCGGATGAATCTGTGTGTAGCACGGGTTCGCGAAGAACGCGCCTTTCTTGTAGGCACGCCAGGTCGCAGTGACATTGCATCCTTTGGCATTGGTGGAAAGGAAGAAAACGTTTCCGTAACCCCCCGTGCCGAGGACCACTGCGTCGGCGGCGTGTGAAGAAATCTCACCAGTCACGAGGTTGCGGACGACGATGCCTTTCGCGTGGCCGTCGATGACCACCACATCGAGCATTTCCGTGCGCGGATACATCTGCACATTACCGAGCCCGATCTGCCGGGAAAGCGCCTGGTAAGCGCCGAGCAACAGCTGCTGGCCGGTCTGGCCGCGCGCGTAGAACGTGCGTGAAACCTGCGCGCCGCCGAAGGAGCGGTTGTCGAGCAAACCGCCATATTCGCGCGCAAACGGTACGCCCTGCGCGACGCACTGGTCGATAATGTTGACGCTGACTTCGGCGAGGCGATGAACGTTCGCTTCGCGGGCGCGGAAGTCGCCGCCCTTGATCGTGTCGTAGAACAGGCGGTAAACCGAGTCGCCGTCGTTCTGATAATTCTTGGCGGCGTTGATTCCACCCTGGGCGGCAATGCTGTGGGCGCGCCGCGGGCTGTCCTGGAAGCAGAAGCACTTCACCTTGTATCCGAGTTCAGCGAGCGTTGCCGCGGCGGAAGCACCGGCGAGACCGCTGCCAACCACGATGACGTCGAACTTGCGCTTGTTAGCGGGGTTGACGAGCTTCAGGTCGAACTTGTGCTTGCTCCACTTTTGCCCGATCGGGCCGGAGGGAATTTTCGAATCGAGAACCATATTACTTCGTCGCCTCCTTCACTAAGCCCAGGAGAATTGCGACAGGAATTGAGCTGTAACCAAGGAAAAGAATCACTCCGAACACCTTCGCCGCCTTGTCGAGGAACGGACCGTACACCTTGTTCTTCCAGCCAATCGACTGAAACATGGCGCTGATGCCGTGGCTCAGGTGCAGCGAGAGAAGCCCCACACCGAGAATATAAAAGAGCGATACCCAGACATTTTTAAAGCCGACCACCATCATGTTGTAAACGTGGTGGCGCATCAGATCGGTTGTGCCGGGGATCGGTTCCTGAAAAGCCGGGTCGTGAAAATCCTGGCCGGTGAAGTTGATCGCTTTGACGCGAACCGTGTAGTGCAGCAGGTGGTAAACGATGAAGGCGAAGATGATCAGGCCGCTCATCAGCATGGTGCGCGAAGCATAGCTGGAACCGACGGGCTTGTATTGGGCGTAACCGACCGGCCGGGCCGCGCGGTTCTCGGCCGACAGCTTGATCGCCGACCAGATGTGCAGAACGATGATCGCCAGCAGGCTCAGGCGAACCACCCAGAGGCCTTCCCCAAGATTCTGCAGGAAATGCCCGTATCGGTTGATTGCCTCGGGACCGAGGAAGATCTGCAGGTTCCCGACCATGTGGCCGACGACAAACAAGAACAATGCAAAGCCGGTAACGGCCATGATGTATTTCTTGCCCAATGAGGATCCGAAAATGTTAGTGATGACTTTCATGAATCTGTTTCCGCCGGTAGGAAACGCGCTGAAACTCTACGTATGGTTCGGACGCAGCGTCAATGATGCATTATTAGATATAAGGATAGGGGGATTCCGCGTTTACCCCGCCTAATCCGGATCGGCGATACGAACCAATTCCCGCAAACTGTTGCCGACCTTGGCATCGCGCCGGACAAGCTCCGCAGATAATCCCGCAGAAATGGCTCCGCGAAAATCCATTTCTTCGCTATCGCCAATGTGAAGTATTTCGTCTGGAGGCACTCCAAGCTTTTCCGCGACATGCTGGAAAATGACAGGCGAGGGCTTCGGAAAACCGACTTCACAGGAAATCGCCAGTGTTTCGAAGTAACCGGCAAGACCCAGTTGCTTCAAAAGCGGACGCAACCGTTCATCCCAGTTTGAAACGATCGCCAGCGGAATGCCGGCGGCTGCAAGAGATTCCAATGTTGGAACGACATCATCAAACACCCGCCAGGCATCCGGTTGTTCGAACCGGTCATAGAGCTCCGGAAAGAAAGCGACCGGGCCATCGATGAGCCCGGCGAAGGTTTGAATCACAAGCCGTTCCCAGCCTTCGCGCGTATAGTCGAAGTCCGGGCAACTTTTCCAGGCGTTCTTGAACCGTTGATTCAACGCCTCCTGATCCAAACCCGAAAATCCATGCTTTGCAGCGACTTCGGCGTAGAGATGCCCGACCGATGGCCACGGATGAATCAGCGTGCCGCCCACGTCAAATGTGACTGCCCGCACGCGTTTTCCTGTTCGTGACACGATCATGTTTTCGTCGAAGCACCGCCCCATTCGTTCAATCCGCGTTCCTGAATAGGCAGGCTGACCTCTCCCAAGATCTCCAATGCCTCGCCAATCAGATAAAGCGAGCCGGCGACCAGAACCAGTGAATCGGTTTCCGCCGTGGCAAATGCTTCGATCAGGGAATGCACCGAGAGAACTTCGGCTTCGGGATTGGCTTTCCGGCATGATTCCATCAACGTATCCGGCGCGGCGGTCCGTTCATTTTGAACCGGCGTCAGAATGATTCTGCGAGCAAGCGGCGGCAGCATCTGGCAGATGCCTTCCCAATCCTTGTCCTGAAGAATGCCGAAAATCAAAGTCGGCCGCATTCCGGGGAACCGCTCGCGCCAGGTTCGAGCAAGAACCTCCGCGCCTGCCACATTGTGCGCGCCATCCAGAACAATCTTCTGGCCTGACGGCCGATCAATGATCTGAAATCTTCCGGGCCATTGCACTTTTTCCAAACCGTCTTTCAAGGCTGCATCCGTGACCGGCCAGCGGTGATTCATCAGCCGCACGACTTCAATCGCAACAGCGGCGTTTCGCTTCTGATGTTCCCCTGCGAGTGCGAGTCTCACATGACCGAGCGATCGGATGGCGTCACCAAAGGACGGTGCTCGGTGTAGTGGAGAACCTCCTTCCCGCGCCTTCGCTTCAATGACCGCAAGCGGCTCCGGACTCCGGACGCCAGCCACCACCGGCACACCCGGTTTGATGATTCCGGCCTTTTCGCGCGCAATGCTCATGAGCGTTTCACCCAACCATTTCTGGTGATCGATTTGAACGTTGGTGATCACTGAAACCTCCGGAGTGACAATGTTGGTCGCATCCAGCCGACCGCCGAGACCGGTTTCCCAAATAACGAGATCGCATTCCTTCTGAACGAAATAGTTCAGCGCCATCACCGTCACCGCTTCAAAAAACGTCGGATGATTTTCGTCAGGAAACTGTTGCATCAACGGACGGATGGAATCGACCAGTGCAACGACTGCATCTGCGGAAATCAGTTCTCCATTCACCTGGAGGCGTTCCCTGAACGAGACGAGGTGCGGCGATGTAAAGAGACCGACGCGATAACCTGCCTCGCGATATACCGATGCCAGCATCGCGCACGTGGACCCTTTTCCGTTCGTGCCGGCCACATGAATGAACCGGAGTTTTCGCTCTGGATTTCCGGCAAGCGCTGCGAGCCGGGAAATATTCTCCAGTCCCAGCTTCGCTCCGAACCAGCGGAGCTGATAAAGGAACACGACGGCACGCAAGTAGCCTGAGGTTGAGTTGGTTTCGGTCATTAAAGTTCGCTGAGTTAAAAGACCCGAGAAGGTCGCGGCAATCTTCAAACAGTTCGAGACAAATCCAGCGCATTGCAATAAAGAGCCAATGCGACTCACCACAAGCCGATCATCAACATAGCGAAATGCGTCTTTATGTCTCCTTTACCATGAACCAACCGATATGATCTTATTCGTATTTATTTGTATTTCAATGGTTTGTGAGATAGAGGCCGCATTGGCACCTTCAAAGCTAATAGAAAAGAGAAAACAATCAATCGAAGGACAAAGTTATGAACATGATTCGTTGGCAAAAACCTGTTTTACCGGAATGGCCCAGTTGGAATCGGCTGAACGATCTGCGAACCGAGATCGACCGGCTGTTTGAAGCGCCGTTTGCCGAGCTGTCTCGAAGCTCGCAGTGGTTGAGCGGATGGATTCCTTCTTTGGACCTGTATGAAGACAAGGATCAACTCACCGTTCAGGTGGAGCTGCCCGGAATGAAAAAGGACGACATCAGCATCTCGCTGCACGACGGCAGCCTCAGCATCTCGGGTGAACGGCGGAGTGATGAAAAATTTGAGGAAGCGGACGTCTATCGCGCCGAACGATACGTCGGACGATTCCACCGGACCATTCAGCTGCCCTCGCCCGTCGCAGCAGATCGCGTGAAAGCGCAATACAAAGACGGCATCCTGACGATCACCCTTCCAAAAACGGACGAGGCGAAACCGAAGCAGATCAACGTTCAGGAAGGCTGAGTGCAAAGAAAGGACACAATGAAAATGATCACCGAAAACCATGCTCCAAGCCGCAGCCAGGCGGTGAACTACAGCGTTCCGAACGTGAACATCTTCGAGAACAAAGACGGATACGTCATCCAGGCTGAAATGCCGGGCGTTTCCAAAGATGGGCTCGAAGTCACACTGGAAGGGAACGAAATCACGATCATCGGCCGAAGGAACCCGCAGTCGAAAACCGAAGCAGAAGCGCTGCTTCGCGAAACCCGGCGAGCGGATTACAAACGTGTATTCGAACTGGATCCAGCCATCGATACATCGAAGATTTCGGCCAGGATCGAACAGGGGCTGCTTACCGTGACGCTGCCCAAGTCCGAACGGGTCAAACCGCGACGAATTGAGGTCAGCGACTGATTCCAGGAATCACACGGAAATCCTCACGGAAGTAATTTCGTGGGGATTTTCCGTTTTCTGCTGCTGCCGTTCACGTTCGGCCGTCTCCTGTTCTTGAGCGAGCTGGAGCATGGCCGCCTGCACCAGTTCGTCCAACATTCCGTCCGCCATGCTGGAGCACGACGCACAAACGTTTGGATCACGAGACATTTTCCCCCCGCCCGAAAACAACGGCTCTCCACAACAAATGCAGATGGTTGAATTCACCTTGGATAACAACTCTCCCGCCCAGGCGACATTTGCAAATAGAAGATATTCACACGAGCTCTCCAACATTGGATTTGTTTGCGCTCCTCCTCGGAGAGTCGCGTGAAGACATGGGGAAAACACCCGATGCCGACAGTCAGTTTGAAGCGAGCACTTTTTGAACGGCGGCGTGAAATTCCACCAGTGTGAAAGGCTTCGCCAAACAGATTCGGTTCTGCTGTTCCAGAAAAACCCGGGTGCCGTCGTTCACAACGTCGCCCGTGATGAAAATGATTCGATCGCAGAAATCTGGATTGCTCGCCCGAATCCGTTCGTAAACCTGCCGGCCATTCAGCCCCGGCATTTTCCAGTCACAAAGCATCAGGTCGTAATGCTTGTCCTGAAGCCGGCGCAATCCGGTTTCCCCGTCGGATACCACATCGACCTCATAGCCGCGCGGCACGAGCGTTTCGCGAAGCATCACGAGAATCGGCTCCTCGTCATCCACCACCAGGATGCGCTTGCCTTTGCCTTCCAATGACAGCGCCTGCTGCCGTTCCGCCGCTCGCGTGCGCAACTCGGTGTCACCACTGGATGCTGTGATTGGCAGCTCAATCACGAACGTCGCACCGTCACCAGGCCGGCTCTTTACGACAATGCTTCCGCCATGATCGCGGACGGTCGCGTAACAAAGACTCAATCCCAGCCCGGTTCCTTCCCCGACGCCTTTCGTCGTGAAAAATGGATCGAATATCTTCGACAGATTCTCCGGCGGAATTCCCGGGCCGCTGTCCTGAATGATCACGCGAATGGCCTTGGTATCGAACTCGGTCTTGACCCGAATCCAACCCTTGCGCTTCTGGCTCTCCACGGCCTGGCGCGCGTTGTTGATCACATTCACAAACACCTGTTGCATCTGATGCGGATCGATCATCAACTTCGGCGACTGGCGGTCGAGTTGCAGGGTCACCTCCACCTGACCGTTTCTCAGCTGGTACTGAAGCAGATCGACTGCACTTTCCACCAGTTCGTTCACTGAAGTGAGCTTTCGCTCCGGCGAACCCCGGCGCGCGAAAGAGAGGAGTGCCTGCACGATTTTCTGGCAGCGCAACGCACTCTTGTTCAGCATCTCCAGGTATTTCTTATCCTTGGGATTCACGACCGCCTGCTGCATCAATTCGGAAAATCCCAGCACGGAAGTGAGCGGGTTGTTCAGTTCGTGCGCCACTCCGGCAATGAATTCCCCAATGCCTGAAAGCTTCTCGCTCTGGATCAATTGCGCCTGCGTGGTCTTCAATGTCTCAACGGTTTTCTCCAGCTGTTCGCGCGAGTTCTTCAAATTCTCCGTCATCTGGTTGAACACCTTCGCCAACTCCCCGCATTCATCCTGATAACGCACCGGCACGCGGCGTGAAAAATCGCCCCGGCCCACCGCCTCGGCACTGTCCCTCAAATCGCGGAGCGGCTTGGTGACTTTGCCAATGAGGAAACAGACTATGATCGATCCCGCCAGAATTGCGAGGCCACTCACACCAACCAGAATCTGCTGTGTCACCGCCAGCTCACGAAGTGGTTCCTCATACGAATGCAACAACAGATACCCAAGCCGGCTGTTCGGATCGGGAAACGCAAAATGACCGCCGGAACAGAAGTAATGTTCACCGTTGTAAACCTGCCGCTTGATGTTCACGGGACCATCCTCTGCGGGAGCGATAACCTCCTTGAACAACGCCGCCAGATTCACCCGCGAATCCTCCGACGGCAACGTGGAAAGAATCACCTGATCATTTCCCAGCAGAACAATTCGGCTGTGGGCGGTCCGGCTGAATTCCTCCGCGACGCTCTTGCTGATTTCCGACCCAAACGTGAGCGCCCCAATCAAGCCGCCGTCGCTGCCGAAAACTGGAAACGACACCACGTCATAAAGATGTCCATCGACGAAGATCGCGTCCGTCTGCGCTTCGGATCGGGACGCACTGCTCGCTTGAAGCGTCCGTTGAACGAGCGCAGCGCTGGCGACTTCGAAGTTGGCGATCGACATCAACACATCGCGCTTCTCACTCGCGATCAATTCCTGTGCGGTGGAGAACATCACGATATCCGCATCCTCGCCCACCGCTTCCATGAGCGCCGGCAATTGAGCGCGAACGAAGGCCGGATTGCCGGTCTGGAAGGCATGATTGAAGCGCGGTTCGTTCCGAAGATCCTGGAAGCGAACGAGCAGGTTCCGCGTCCGGCTCCGCTGAATCTGGCGAAAACTGTCATTCGCCGCCGCCAGCGTTCTCCGCGCTTCACGTTCGAACTGATCTGTGATTCGCTCGTTCAACACGAAGGCCATTGTGGCCACTAGAAAGACCATCACCGTAATGACGGGAACGAGCACTTTCGCGCGAAAGCTGACCGCGAGATACGTCCGCAGTTTGCTCATGGATGGCAGTTTATGTAGCCCTCGGCCGCTTCAATGCCAAGGAGGAAATCGCCCCGCGTGTGATCATCCCCTCGATTCCTCGGCGAAATTAACCACGGATGGACAGGAATCACACGAATGACACGTATCATTGGCAATGTGAAGCCGACCGAACGGATTGGGTCGTATGCGGAATCAACGGTTGGTTCTTGTCATCTGTGTTTCACTCCGAGTCCATCCCGGTTGAACAAAGCTGGTCCTCAACGCCAGTCAACTGTCTTCGACGTCTTCAAGGTTTGCTCTCGACATCGCTCCCGCTCAACCGATTCACTGGCAACATGTCGAGTTTGATCCCGCCCAAGAGCGCCAACATCACGTGGTCCAAAGGCAAGGTGACCCATGAAGAACGGGAGAAGCAGACCGGACACTCCGGATTCGTCATCTGGTTCACCGGATTGAGCGGCTCCGGCAAATCAACCCTCGCCACCGAACTCGAACGCAAACTCTTTAATCGCGGCAAACATGCCTACGTGCTCGACGGCGACAACATCCGCCACGGCCTCTGCTCCGATCTCGCCTTCTCGCCGGAAGATCGAAAGGAAAACATCCGGCGCGTCGGCGAAGTCGCCAATCTGTTCGCGGATTCGGGAATGATCTGCATCACGGCGTTCATTTCGCCGTATCGCTCTGACCGTGAACTCGCCCGAAGCATTGTTCCGCCGGGAAAGTTCATTGAGGTTTACCTCAACACGCCGATTGAAGTCTGCGAGCAACGCGATCCCAAAGGCCTCTACGTGAAAGCGCGCAAAGGCATGATCAAGGATTTCACTGGAATCTCGGCGCCCTACGAACCGCCCCTGAATCCCGAACTGGAATTGCATACCGAACAATGCACGGTTCCTGAGTGCATCAACGCGATTCTCAAACGCATCGGTCTCTGAAATGGCCCCACGTCCGCCAGCAGCATCTCAACGCATCACCAGCCGTGAACTGGGACTCTTCGCCGCCGTGGCGCTGGTCGTTGCGACGTTGGTCGTTGCAGCGTTCGTCGCGCTCCGGCCGGCGGTGCCCGCCAGCGACACCGGCAGCGCGAAGCTTCATTTTCGTTTTCCGAAACTGGACGGACCCAAGGTGGCCTACGATGCCGAACTGATGCGCTCGGAGATGGCCTGCATGTTTTCCAATCACGTCCTTCAGGCAGTTGTCGAAAACCTGAGCCTGACGAACCAATGGCAGGCCGACAACAGCACGAACCTGATTTCAATCGAGGATGCTGTTGAAAAGTTGAAACGATCGGCGCGTGTTCGGCAGATTCCTAAAACGACTGTTCTGGAAGTGAGCGTGGCCTCACCCGATCCCGAAGAATCGGCCGCGCTCGCCAACAGTCTGGCCGAAGCCTACGTGCAGGATTTCGAAGGCCGGGAACGCGATCGCATGAGCATCCGATTGCGCGAATTGCTGGCGCAGAGAGATGCCATCGCTCAAGCCGCCCAGCAGGCCGACACTCACCTGGCTGAACTCATTCGTGATGCGGCGGATTCGAACATGATTTTTGAAGCGTCTCTTCAGGTCACAAACGCGCGCCGCGCCCTGAACATGATTGCTGAAAAGGTGGAGGAGGAGAGCACCGAACTGCTAACCTTCCGTGGCGAGAAACTGCTCGTCACGATCATGGACCGGGCCGAACCGCGCATGCCGACAGAACAGCGCAGACAAACGATCAACTGGACCCGCGCCTATCTCACCGGCGGACTGCTCGGTCTGCTGACGGGAATCGGTGCAATCATCTGGAGCCGCTTCCAGGCGGCGAAGTAGGGCGGCTTTCAACCTGCCGATTCGCGGGACCTCCATCCCGTGTCTCGAAAATTCCGGAAGAGAACAGTCAAACGCCAGTAAGTTCCTCCCCGCGCCTCAGCGCCTCCGCGTCTCTGCGTTAAAGAAAAGCCACCTCAATCTTCCGAGAACAGATACTCCAGATCCGCCTTCGACAAACTGCGCGCGAAACCTTCTTCACCGAGCACATCGGCAATCGTCTTCGCCTTGCTCTGTTGCAATTCCCAGATTTTTTCTTCCACGGTTCCGGGCGAGATCAGGCGATACGCATTCACCGTCTGTGTCTGTCCGATGCGGTGCGATCGATCGATCGCCTGGGCCTCGACAGCCGGGTTCCACCACGGATCGTAAAGGATCACGTAGCTCGCGTTGGTCAGGTTCAAGCCTGTTCCAGCCGCGCGCAGACTGAGCAGGAAGACCGCAGCGTTCGGATCGTTCTGGAAGGCGGTGACGACTTCCTGCCGATCCTTGGTCTGGCCGGTAAGAATGTGCGTGCTGATGTTGCGCGCCACACATTCCTTCTGCAGCAGTTCGAGCATCTGAACGAACTGGCTGAAGATGAGGACCTTCTCGCCTTCTGCCACCAGCGAGTCGAGCAGTTCGAACAACGTTTCTGTCTTGCCCGAAATCGAGTCGTTGCCGACCAGGCGCGGATGACAGCAGATCTGCCGCAGGCGCGTGAGCGCCGCCAGCACGTGCATCTTGCTCTTGTTGATTCCCTTTTCCGCAACGGCCTGCATGACCTGGTCGCGGCTGCGACGCAGTTCGGCGAGGTAAAGCTTTCGCTGTTCTTCACCCAGTTCGCAGTCGCGGCGCTGTTCGATGCGATCCGGCAGATCCTTCGCCACATGTTTCTTCAGGCGGCGCAACAGCAACGGACGCAGCTTGGCGGAGAGCCGGCGGCGCGCAATGCGCTGGGCGGACTCCGCGTTCTCGACACCTTTCGGCTCGTAGGTTTCGAGGAAGTGCTCCTGCGAATTGAGATAACCGGGCTGGACGAAATCGACGATGCTCCAAAGATCAAGCAGTCGGTTTTCGAGCGGCGTGCCGGTGAGCGCGAGACGATGCTCCGACTTGAGTTGTTTGACCGACTGCGTGACCTGCGCGCCGGGATTCTTGATGAACTGCGCCTCGTCCAGAACGATCGCGCGGAAACCAAACTTGTTCAGCTCCTCGAGATCGCGCCGCAACAGAGCGTAATTGGTGACGATGATGTCATGTTGCGGAATCTGTTTCCGCAACACATGACGCGCGGAACCGCTTTCGAGCACGAGCACCTTGAGGTGCGGCGTGAAACGTTCCGCTTCGCGCCGCCAGTTGTGGAGCACGGAAGCCGGGCAGATGACGAGGCAGGGCTTCGGATTCTTTTTGTTCCTATCGTGCAACCACGCCAGCCACGAAAGTGTTTGCAACGTTTTTCCGAGACCCATGTCGTCGGCCAGAATGCCGCCGAGCCGCACCTGCGTGAGATGACACAGGAAATCGAAACCGTCCTTCTGATACGGACGTAATTCGGCCTGAACGTTTTTCGGAATGTCCGATGAGGGAACGCCCTTGAAGTTCTTGAGATTTTCGCGCAGCGCCTTGGCAGCAGGCGAATCGGCGAAACGCTTGAGTCCTTCCTCATCCAGATGCGCGGCCTGCTCAAGACCGATCTTTTGCGCGATCGGCACAAGACCATCGACGCCGAGATCCGCCATCGCCTCATGCGCGGATTGAACCGCGGCGGTATCGAGTTCCACCCAGCCCGAATCGGGCAGCTTCACAAACCGGCTCGTGGCAACAGAAAGTCGCTGCAGATCGGCGGCGCTGAGCTTCAATCCTTCCTGCTCCCATTCCGCAGAAACAGAGAGCCAGTCGATGCCGCTTCCCTTGACGATCAATCGCGGCTTGAGCTGACGCGGCGCGAGGAAGAGTCGATGGAATGCGGGGTTGCCAAGGAACTCCGCTTCCGGAGGACGCGTGGCCCAGGCATGCGCGAGTGTTCCGAGGAAATTCTCATTCGCGTCGCCAACCCAAAGTCCGGGTTCAGGTGTGAACCAGTCCAACTTGCGCAGCCATTGGGTCGCAGGTTCCAGGCGCGGATCATCGAGAATCTCCGGTTTTTCCGAAGGCCGCTTGCGCAGTTCGTTCAACTGCCATTCGTGGCCGTTCCAGAACCAGACGCTGCTGTCACGCTTGCTTTTTGCCATCAGGCGCAGCCGTACGGTTTCGTCCAGCAATTCGAAAATGAACTGCGGCGTGGCTGAATGCGCGATGCAAAGCTCCTCCCAGTCGAGACCATTGCTGGCCTGCGTGCGGCGAAGATGGGTGAGCAGGCGATGGCTCAGTTTGCGGACCGGCACGGCCGGGCGATTCTTCCAAAGTTCAATGACCGTGGACGGCGGCGCGTTGCGGAGCAGATAAAAAGTATTTCCAGCCAGTGCAAGCGGTGGCTGGCTCGAGAAGAAATGAACGTCCTGCAGGTCGCAAATCTGCTTGTTCGGAAGCACCAGCCGGTGTGTGAACGAAAGATCGCTTTCGTCGTGCTTGAGGTGTGGAACGAGTTCCGCAATTTCACCGTGGAACACCAGCGGCTTTTGATTCCCTGCCAGCTCGAGTCGTGTGGTGTGGCCCCATCGAACGAGCCAGTGCATCAATTCCGTGTTCGACAAAACCAATGTGGCTTCGCCGTCCCTGCGATTGCTGTGCGTCTCGGAAACCCATTGGATGAATTCCCAGTCGTTCGGCGGAAACAACTCCTGTTCGTGCGCCGCGCGGGTGGTCAGTTCGATGATTTCGTGAAGCGACCGAACCTTTTCGCCTGTGCGCGGACGCATGAGGTGAAATTGTACGCCCAGCCGGTTGCGGCAGCTGTTTTCAGAATCAGGTTGCGGCTGGCAGACAACGCGCAACGAGGCGCGTGGCGTATCGAGATGAACCGGTCTTTGCGGGAACAACCAGCCTTCGAGTTCGCGGACAAGACGCTGTTCCTGTTCGGCTTCCTCAACTTCGGCGAAGCGATTCAGGTTGGCGTGTGGCTGGAGTTCGGCAGGCGGAGAGCGGTGAGCGCGCAGGAAGAGAAAGGCCAGCTCCTCAAGCCGGCTGGAACCCTGCGCTGCAAGCAGCCGGGGCCACCAGTCGTTTGCCGGAAAATCCTTTCGCGAAAGCGACAGCTTCTCGAAGTAATCCTCAAGCAGCAGCCAGGCGCGCTGCGAATCGGGACAGACGGAAAAGCTCCGAAGAATTTCTTCGCGTTCGGCGATGGCCGATTTCGAGTCTGACAGTTCGCGGCGGAGATCAGCCAGTGCGCCATAGGTCTGTGAAAGGACCTTCTGATTCGCATCGTATTTAGTGCTACCCGCCCGCGAGCTGTTCCTGTTTCTGATTAAGGTCTTAGCCATTCTGAGTAAAGCTAACCAACAACTAGCGGCTTAACATCTCGGCATACTTTAGCCGTTCGGGTCAATCAGAAAGAAGGCAATTTTTGGATGTGTGCGTCGGAAAGGTTCCAAATTCCAAGTTCCAAGTTCCAAAGAAGTTCCAGTGGGGAAATTCCAAGACGGGCGCGAGCGGTCGGGCGACGACAGCGCTGCGACTGCATTCACGGAAACAATTGTTCGGATAATTTACCAGGCGCGACCGTATTGAACCGGCGTCACGACAGCGTTGCGGCTGCCGAGCGCCAATGCGGCCGTTCGCGGCCAGTAAGGATCGCGCAAAAATTCACGTGCAAGCAGCACAAGATCGGCACGCCCCGCACTCACGATTTCGTTCGCCTGCTTCGGATCGGTGATCAATCCCACGGCAGCCGTCGCAATCTTTGCTCCACGTCGAACCTGCTCCGCAAACGGGACCTGATAGCCCGGCCCAATCGGTATCTCCGCCTTCGGCACATTTCCACCGGAGCTGCAATCGATCAGATCCACTCCTTCGGACTTGAGCCGCTTCGCAAGTTCAACCGTCTGTTCGATGTCCCATCCGCCCGTCACCCAGTCGGTGCAGGAAAGGCGAACGGTCAATGGAAGCGAATCAGGCCAGACCTGTCGAATCGCTCGCGCGGTGTTGATCACAAATCGAATCCGGTTTTCAAAGCTGCCGCCATATTGATCCGTGCGCTGATTGCTGAGCGGCGAAAGAAATTCATGAAAGAGATAACCATGTGCGGCGTGGATTTCGAGCCATTCGCATCCCGCAGCCAGAACGCGTTTCGTCGCCGCAACGAAATCCTCCTGCACGCGAACGATGTCCGCTTCACTCATCGCACGGGGCAGTTTTGGCAGTTCGCCACCGAAGGCAATTGAGCTTGGTCCGAACGTTTCCCAGCCGCCTTCATTCGCGCCGAGGTGCGCGCCACCTTCCCATGGTTTCGCGGCGGAAGCCTTGCGGCCGGCGTGTGCGATCTGAATTCCGGGAACCACGCCCTGCTTCTTCAGGAAACGGAAAATGCGCGCCAACGGCTCGATGTGCGCATCGGACCAGATTCCCGTGTCGCCCGGCGTGATTCTTCCCTCCGGCGAAACGGCGGTTGCTTCAGCGATGACCAACCCTGCGCCTCCCACGGCGCGCGATCCGAGATGCACCTCATGCCATTCATTGAAGAATCCGTCTTCGGCGGAATACTGGCACATCGGCGAAACCCCGATGCGATTGCGCAGCGTGATGGACTTGATTGTCAGCGGCTGAAAAAGCGGAACCGAATTTTGCATGGCCCCTCATAACGCAACCTGCCGCGAGATGCAAACGGAGGACGGATTTTCGATTGTCGAGAAGTTCCCCAATGGATCATTTGCCCTGCGCGTTGCCGCCGGGTATAAAGGGACCATGTTAACTTTGCCGGAAATCCTGCGGAACGGCGGGTCGGTGTTTTGGTTCATCCTGTTCGTCAGCGCAGTGGCCGCGATCGTGTTCATCGAACGCTTCCTGCATTATCACCGCGCCCAGATCAACTCGACCGAGTTCCTCAACGGCGTCCGCAACGTTCTGCGGCGCGACAATGTCGTGGAGGCCATCTCCATCTGCGACGCCACACCCGGGCCGGTCGCACGGCTGGTGAAGACCGCAATCCTGAACCGCGATCACGGACGCGAACGAATCTCCGAAGCTCTTGAAGAAGCCGGCCTGGCCGAAGTGCCCCGGCTGGAGGAAAAATTGAATCTGCTTGCCACCATTGCGCAGATTGCCCCGCTGCTGGGTCTGCTGGGAACCATCATCGGCCTCATGGACGTGGTCGCAGAGATGAAGACCGCAGGTCTGATGGCGAACGCGGCGATGCTGTATGGCGGCGAGGATGGACACGGCGGCGTGTTGAAGGCATTGATCTGCGCAGGCGCCGGGCTGGCTGTCGCGATTCCCGCGCATGCCGGTTACAACTATCTCGTCAGTCGCGTGAACTCGATCGTGCTCGACATGGAACGCGCCGCGACCGAAGTCGTCCACATCGTCACCACGAACGGGTCGAACACGAACCCGGCCGGCACGCCATGAAGTTCCCGCGCAATGCCCGAATCTTCCGTGGGCAGCTCGATGCCACGCCGTTCATCACGGTTTTTTTTCTGCTCGTGATTTTCGTCCTGCTCGGTTCGGCAACCTACACACCAGGGGTCCGGATTGAGCTTCCCAGGGCTGACGGTCTTTCGGGGGTTGAAGGTCCGACAATCGCGGTGGCGGTGGACGCCAGCGGGCGTTTTTATTTCAAGAACCAGCTGACCGATCAGACGAATCTTGTGCAGCGCCTTCACTTTGCGGTGACAAACACACCGGAGCCGCTGACTCTCGTAATTCATGCGGATCAGGATGCGCGTCGCGAAAGCCTCGACCGGCTGGCGATCATCGCCCGTGAGGCAGGCATTCGCCAGCTGCTGCTGGCCACGCTACCTCAACCATGACGGAAACGGCGCCTGCAACCAAACCGCGTTTTCAGGGATCCTTCTGGTTCGCTGTGATGCTGGTGTTTGCATTGCAGCTGGCAGCAGTCTTCATTTTCAACCGCCCGAAACCTGTCCCAATCATTGCCCAGCCACAGCCGCTGCCTCAGGTCACATTGGGCAACAGTCGCCCGCCGGAAATCGCGGCGCTGGAAGATCCCAGACTGTTTGTGTTCGCGACCATTCACGGTTTCTCCGGCCAGATTTGGATGCCGATGCCGCAGCTCGAATATCGTTCCCGCAGCTGGTCGGAAGCGGAACCGATTGGCTGGCTCACTCCTGATGCCTCCAATTTTTTCCAAAGCTTCACGCAATACATCCAGGACAACACGGAAGATGGTTATCAGGCACCGTTGCCCGAACCGACCGTCACTTTCCCGTTTGTGTCGCCACGACTGGATCCGGCCGTCCCTTCATCGCTTCGGATTGAAGGCCACCTCTCAAATCGTGCATTGTTGAATCCCGAACCGCTGCCGGTGGTGACTGACGCGGCGACAAACAGTGTCATCGAGGTCGTTGTCGATCCGCTCGGCAACGTTTTCTCAGCGGCTCCCGCAACGCGGACGGTTCCGGCAAATGACGAACTGGCGGTCCGATACGCCTATGGGAGGCGCTTCGAACCGATTGAAGTTGGCGGGCCGAATCGCACGAATGGGACTGCGCCAACGATGATGACCGGCACTTTGATTTTTGAATGGCGACCCGCTCCGCCTGAAACACAGCCGGTTCCCTGACATGAATGCCCGCGACCTGATCCTTGCGTATCTGTTTGCCGCCTTCGCGATCCTCGGCGGAATCGTGATTTACACGGAACTGCGCCAGCGCCGCTTCAAACCGATGCCCAGCAACGACACGATCTTCCGCTGCAAAAAATGCGGCTACGTTTATACCGATGATCCGGACGTGGACCGTTCCCGCTGCTCGCAATGCGGGCAGGTGAATGAGGCGATCGAGTTTTGAAGCGGATGGCTTACAGAAGGAAACGAAGGTAACGAAGAGCTGAAAGCTAAAGCCACGTCCGCTTCCTTGCAGAAATGGAATGGCAAATCTTCGTAAGGCCGCTGCAAAAACCTTCGCTCAGATTGCCCCTCTCTTCCCTTTCGTTTCCTTCGTTATCTTCTGTGAATCTGAATTCATGTCACCTCAGTGCCCCGTCTTCAGTTCCACCACGTCGTGCGGCGTGGCTTCACGCTGGCCTGCAGGACTGACACGGATGTAGCGGGCTTTTTCGCGGAGCTGTTGGAGATTCGCTGCGCCGAGATAGCCCATGCCGGATTGAATGCCGCCGATCAACTGCGCCAGCACTCGGTCCACTGAACCGGCCACTTCCTTGAGCGCTTCAACACCTTCCGGCGCCACCTTCTGCGTCGGATTCTTATCGTGCCCGTAGCGAGCCGCCGATCCAGCTTTCATCGCCGCCATGCTGCCCATGCCGCGATATTGCTTGTAGAGCTTGCCGCCGATTTCCATCACTTCACCCGGCGCCTCCGTGCAACCGGCGAGAATACCGCCACAGATCACAGCATTCGCAACAGTCAGCGCTTTGACGATGTCGCCGGATTTCGTGATGCCGCCGTCGGCGATAATGGTCACCTTCCGCTTTTTCGCTGCCTGCGATGCAATGTAGAGCGCCGTCATCTGCGGAATGCCAACACCCGCAACAATGCGCGTCGTGCAGATCGAACCGGGACCCTGGCCAACCTTCACGGCGTTCGCGCCGCAGCTGGCGAGGAAATCAACACCCTGAGCGCTCGTTACGTTTCCTGCGATGATCGGCAGTTTCGGAAACGCATCCCGCAACATTTTCACGGTGTCGCCCACGCCTTTGCTGAAACCGTGCGCTGTCGAAACCGCGACGACGTCCAGCCCGCGTTCAATCAATCCGCCCACGTGCGTCAGGATGCGGTCGCGATCCAGTTCGCCGAATGCATTTCGCGTGGCGGAAACCGCTGCGCCGCAAACCAGCCGATGGTTTGCATCGCGCGCCGGCTTGAATTGTGCGTTCCGTTCCTGCGTGATGCGTTCCACATCACTCATCGTGAACAGGCCGTGGAGATGATCCTTGTCATCGACGACAAGCAGCTTGTGAATGCCGGGATTTTCCGTGAAGAACTTGTCGGCACGCGCGATCGGATCCTTGCCCAGCTCCTTCTTGTTGATCGTCTGCACCTCCTCCCGCGGCGTGAGCGCTTCCGAAACTTTTTTCTTCGCGTAACGCGGCTTCACCACGTGGCCGGAAAGAAGACCCATCAATTTTCCAGTGGAATCCACAACCGGAAACGTGGAAAACCCGAATCGCTTCTGTTCGATAAGCTCCAGCACGTCGCCAATGAACTGATCCGGCGCAACACGGATCGGATCCTGGATCAGGCCATGAACGTGGTTCTTGACGCGGCTGACTTCCGAAAGCTGCTGCCGCTCCGGCATGTTGTAGTGGATCAGACCGAGCCCGCCGTTCAATGCCATGGCGATGGCCATGCGCGATTCGGTGACGGTGTCCATGTCGGAGGAAATCACCGGGATGTTCAACTGAAGGTTGTCCGCAAGCTGCGTTTCAAGATGCGTGTCGCGCGGCAACACTTCGGAATAAAGGGTTGCGAGGGTGATGTCGTCGAACGTCAGCCCGATGCTGCTGTAGCTGGAAAAGAAGGCGTCCGCGGCCTTGTAGAACTTGGAATCGAAACTGTCGAAATCTTTGCTTGCTGCCATGGCCAAGAATGCTGAATGGCTTTTCGGTTTGGCAAGTCGATTTCCGGAGACAGTGGAGGCGGCTGTATCAAATGACCAGCCGCAGCAGCTCATCGTTGCGGCGAGTGCTCAGGACATGATCTTCACCGAGGGGTCACGATGTCCCCAGCTTTCCCAGCCGGATTACACTTTCGCCTTGTCTGCCGTTGATCCATGCGCAAATGCTTCGCGCAAGGTCATGCAAAGTTCCCAAACCAGGGGTCAAACCGAAGCCCAGCCCGCCGAGCGATTTCTTCCAACCCACTGGACGGTGGTGTTGGCCGCCGGCAGTCGCGATTCATCGGAAGCGCATGATGCTTTGGAGAAACTCTGCCGGACGTACTGGCCGCCCATCTACGCTTTCATCCGTCGCCAGGGCTACAGTCCGCACGATGCGCAGGATCTCACGCAGGGATTTTTCGCCCGCATTCTGGAGAAGAACTGGATTTCCACGGCGAACCCGGCCCGGGGACGGTTCAGATCGTTCCTGCTTGGAACGCTCAAGCATTTCCTCGCAAACGAATGGGATCGATGCAGCGCCCAGAAACGTGGCGGCGGTCAGGTTCTCATTCCCATCGATGCCACCTCTGCGGAAACCAGCTGCGGGTTCGAACCCGCAGACCAGCTGACCGCAGAAAAGGTTTTCGAACGACGTTGGGCGCTCACACTGCTCGATCAGGTTTTACGGCAGCTGCGGCAGGAGTATGTCTCCGACGGGAAACAGGCGTTGTTCGACCAACTCAAGCACACGCTCACTGAAGCCAGCCGGTCCGTTCCCTATACGGAGATTGCGCTGCGGTTGAACACCAGCGAGGGCGCGATCAAGGTTGCAGTTCACCGCCTGCGCCAACGCTATCGGGAACTGCTTCGAGCGGAGATCGCCAGCACGGTCGCCGGTTCCGAGGAGGTCGATGACGAAATCCGCAATCTGTTTTCGGCGCTGGCTGGTTAGCCAGCCGCAAAGAGCGCAAAGAACGCAGAGAGGAAGAAGTTCGATGTTGAATGATTGCGGAGGGGCTCGGGCGTTCTGCATTTATTCGTGGTGGAGATGTGAAATCAGTAACCTTTTCAACCGGTTGCTTCAGTATCCGACGAGATGAATATCTTTGAACCGAGCTTGGTCGCGATGGTTAGTCTTAGGGGACTTATTGTCATCGCAGCGATGGTTTTCATCTTTCTGGCCGTTGTGGCGGGCATCGTCGCGTTGATCGTTTTTCTGATGAAAAAGAATGCGTCGGGGCCTGCTCACCCTCCGGTGATACCGCGCAATCCTGATAAAACCGAGGTGATCCGAACCTGTCCGAAATGCGGTTCGACTCTGCGTGCTGATCTTCCCGAAGGACTTTGCCCGGCCTGTTTGCTGCAGCACGGCATCGCAACCGAAGCCGGCCCGGCCGATCCGGCTGCGTTCACGCCGCCGACGCAGGAGGAAATCGCAAAACTTTTCCCGCAGCTGGAAATCATTTCGCTCATCGGCAAAGGCGGCATGGGTGCCGTTTACAAGGCGCGCCAGCCGGCTCTGGATCGCCTGGTTGCGCTGAAGATTCTGGCGCCGAAACCGGGCAATGAACTGGATTTCGGCACACGCTTTTCACGCGAAGCCAAGGCGTTGGCGCGGTTGAATCACCCAGGGATTGTGACGCTGTTTGAATTTGGAAGCGTCGTTCAACCTGAACAGAAAGGGGGAAAAGGAGAAGATGAGAAAGGGGACAGGACTGAAATCTCCTCAGCCCCTCAGCCCCTTTTCCCCTCTGCTCCGCTGTATTACTTCCTGATGGAATATGTGGATGGTCCGAATCTGCGCCAGATCCAGCAATCGGGCCGTCTCACGCCGCGGGAAGCGTTGGAGATCATTCCGCAAATCTGCGCCGCGCTGCAGTTCGCACACGACGAAGGAATCGTTCATCGCGACATCAAACCGGAAAACGTGCTGATCGATCGGAAGGGCCGCGTGAAGATCGCCGACTTCGGTCTCGCGAAAATCCTGGGCCAGGAACCAAAAGACTTTCGCCTCACCGGCGTGCGCGATGTCATGGGCACGCCGCATTACATGGCGCCGGAGCAGGTGGAAAAACCGCAGGAAGTGGATCATCGCGCGGACATCTATTCGCTCGGCGTCGTCTTCTATGAAATGCTCACCGGCGAACTGCCGATCGGAAAATTCCCGCTGCCATCGCAGAAGGTGCAGGTGGATGTGCGGCTCGACGAAGTCGTGTTGCGTGCGTTGGAAAAGGAGCCGGAGAAACGATATCAACAGGCGAGCGAACTCAGGACGCGCGTGGAAACCGTGGCGAGCAGTGGCGCAGAATCCTCTTCGAAGCCAATAAACCCGTCTCCGAATCACGGAAAGATTTCGCTACTCAGCCTTGCCGCCCTTGCGTTGTTTGCACTTGGAATTCTGGGAACGCTCTTTCTGATGTCGATCTCGCCCCGGCACGGAACCGCACTGGTGTTCGGGCTCGTCGCCATTGTCGCCTCGCTGACGTGCGCTGCCTTGAGCTGGCGCGAAAAGACGAGCCGCATCCTCGCTTTTTCCACTGCGGGAATGGTCGTGTTGGGCTTTGCCGTCTTTGGTTTCAATCAGTTGATCATTCATCCGGTGATGGAACGGAAGGCGCAGTCGGAAATGCGCCGTCGTCAGGAACAACTGACGCGAAGACTGGAAGAGTTCATGGCGCAACAACGGCGCGCTTCTGAACTTAAAACCGATTCTAAAATAGCGGTCGGCGCCAACTTGCTGGCCATCGAATACCAGGCCAACAAAGTCCGCCATTTCTGGAAGCCGGATGGATCAACGGTCGAAGAATCCGTCAGCACATTGCTGGAACAGGCATCTCTTAAACCACGGAAAAACGAATATGTCCTGTCACTTCTGGTCACAAATGGTCTCGATGACTTTCTGCTCACGCAATGGATGGCCAGTGTGGGGCGAAACGATCTGGGCCGCTTGGGACAAGTGCTTCCCGTGCCCGAGCTGAACGGAACTTTGATTCGCATCCGCTTTCCAAACTATTTCGGACGAGCCGCGGACAGTGTCGAAGAGCGCGACGTTCGATTCGCAGTGCCGATTCATCCGTGGCGCACCGTGCGTTCATGGGAAGGTCCCGGATTTCGGCTGAACAACGATCATCTCGAATTTGCGGGCCTTTCACGCTACATCGACCTGCGCTCCTTTTCGAATCAGGCAGTCCTGCATTTCGACCACCAGACAGGAGACTTTTTGCGAAAAGGAACCGTTGGAACCGAGATCACTCTGGATCTCCCGGAGAAAAGCCTGAACAGCCATCGGTGGGCACTCGAAATCGAAACGGTCGGTGGAACCACCAATCTCGTTTCACTTTTTTCCGCCGTGCCGAATCAGGCTGACGTCTGGACCGGAACCGCGGTCTGGAATGTCGATATCCGGCGGGAACAGATTCGAAGGATCACGTTGAAGGGATTGTTTCCCGAAGACTATCACTGGACCGAATTTCGTGATGTGGTTTTCAAACCCTTTCCGCCAGAGCCGGTTGTTTCGACCGTTCCGGAACCCGTCAACACACCCTCCGCATTTGCTCCACGCAGAGAACCGCCATCGCTGCTCGAATTCCGCTGGGCGCTGAACAGCTCCCAAACAAACGAGTCGGCCGACGAATTTCCAGACCCACATGACCGTTCGAGGAAATCAAAGATCCGACTGGAACGCGACGTGGTCTTGAACGAAACGGCAATCGTTGGCGCCAGTGCCCAAACAATCGGAGAAGACCTGTCGCGCGTCATCGTGGTGCTGAGTGAAGAAGGACAACGCCGGCTGCTCACAGCCACCTCGAACAATGTCCATCGCCGGTTGGCGATAGTCTGGAACGGAAGCGTCCTGTCAGCGCCCATCGTGCAAAGCGCCATCCCAGGTCCGTCTCTGCAGATCGCCGGAAATTTTTCGAAAGTGAAATCGGAGAACCTGGCTGCGGCTCTGAATCACAGTTGCGGAAACACGGATCCAGCGACGCCACCTGCGTTTGGACAGGTGGTGTATAGAACCTTGTTTGCGCGAAAGAACCCAGAACGCGTGGCGTTCGACTTCGATTCAGGAAAGACTTTCACCGTTTCGGATCGGTCGCTCACGAACCCACAAAGGCTTCAGGAATGGCTGAATCACTCGGTGGCCGATGTGATTCTGGACGTTTCCCCGAAAGTTCGTGGCTTCATTACCGCAGGACAACAGTCCGTTCGTGTTCCTGACTCGGACTGGACCAATGCGAGCGCGAACAGAATCGAAGAACTGCTGATGTCTTTCCGGAAAGGCACTTCCATCCAGCCGCGTGAACCTGCAGCCATCGGCGTGAATTCGATTTCAACCGGCCAGTCACAGTCCAGAACCTTCGCCTTCGAAACGCAGGAAGATGGCTTTGGACTCCTCCAGCTTCTCGATGTCTCGGATGGCGAGGACGGCTACGTTCATTTCCGTTACAAACTGCTTGGGAAAATTGAGCCTCCTCCGACTGTTTTCGTCCAGCCGCTCGAAATTTCCCGACGGAACATCGACTACCTTGTTCGCAACGCCACCGTTCAGACCGGATACAAGTTCGAGATTTGGGATTCCCGCGGTGGAACTGAACCTCGACTTCGACACGACGTGATTCGCATTCCGCTCGCCCTAACCTCCGGATCGACGTCAGCCCGTCCGATGCAAGGTGAGATTTTCTGGCTAAAGAACGCCGGCCGTTTTTATCTACAATGGGATGCGATCGGTTCGATCAATCATCATTATTACGGACCGTTCATGGGCGAACCCGCCAGCATTCTCTCCCAGGCGGCGCCTTCTCCCGAGGCAGTAGCGCGCGACCTCACCGCCCGGCTCGATGCAGCCAAACAGATCATGGGTTTTCCGGAACGGGATGGCGCGCTTGCCGCGATCGCGCAGGACGCCGCGATTGAAGGAAACGTGTTGCTGGTCCGACGCATTCTCAACCAGATCACAGCCTTTACATCTCGCGACGATGCGACCTGCAAGGCAGTGCGAATACTGGCCGCCAACGGGCAACGCACCGAGGCGCTTGAAATTGCCCGGACAATCACTGCCTTTCCTACGCGGGACGAAATGCTTCGAGAGCTGACGAAATAATCAGGAAATCAAACCATGAAATACTCAATCGGTTGCATTGCACTCTGCTTCACGCTCCTGGCGGGCGGCTGCGTTCATCACGAACAAACCGTCTATCGCGATGTCGAGCGGACTCCTGTCGAATTCGAAAGCGATGCCGCGGCGCGGCTGTTCTATGAAACGCTTTCGAAACGTTCGGGAAATATGAATCGCGTCGAAAGCTCCACACACGTGGAATTGCCGATCGTCTTCTCTCATGAACGGAAGGTTCGGCCCGGCAGAAATGTCGAATTCAACCAGGCCGTGGCTGTTTGCGATACCAACCGCGACGGCAAAATCACGGAACTCGAAGCCCGCATCTACGCAAATCAGAAGGAATAAACGGCATCTCCAAAAAGCATCCACGTCACCGCTTCACCCGCTCCGCTGCTCCCGGACTTACCAACTCGCCCCCACACAATCAGCGGCGACACACCAAAATCGCTTCCTTGTCCTCGACGCGGTTTCGCGAACGCGATACCGTCCCGGTTCAATGGACGCGAACAGTGTTATTGACGGACTCATCATGTTTATCGGGCTGGTCATTCTGCTGACCTTCCACGAATTCGGTCATGCCTGGATGGCTCTCAAATGCGGAGACGACACCGCCAAGTTGCAAGGTCGTGTCTCACTGAATCCGTTGGTGCACATCGACCCGATCGGAACGGTAGTAATTCCAATCGCTGCGATATTGATTGGCGGTCTCCTGATCGGATGGGCGCGCCCGGTCCCCGTAAATCCCTACAATCTTCGAAATCAAAAGCTCGATGATATTCTCGTAACCCTGGCAGGCCCCTGGATGAACGTGATCCTGGCTGTCGTGCTGATCGGCCTGATGCGATTTGGCCAGGTCATAAACATTCCAGCGCTTGAGGAGATTGGCGCGCGTTGGGCCTTGTTGAGCCTGTTCCTGTGCTTCTTCAACATGCTTCCTATTCCACCGCTCGACGGTTCGCAGGTTGTTCGCGCCGTTTGCAACATCAGCTACGAAGCGTACTACCAGTTCGCCCGGTGGGGATTCCTGATTCTGATTGTAGTGATTCAGATTCCCCTCGTTCAGTCAGCACTGCAGTCGTTGACTCGGGGTTCGTTTCTGGCAATCGCCCGTCTTTTCCGGGTTGCGCTGTCCTGATTGGGACGAAAACTCTGGCTGTATCAGATACGGTCCAGCGCTGCGTTGAGGCGCATCGTTGCTTCACGCTTCAGGCTGATTGACTTCGTTTGATTTCCAACACGCAGCGTCGCGTCATGGCCAAGCAGTGACTTGATCGTTGCGCCGGTCAGTTTTCCATCGGCCCAGATCATATCAATTTCGAAGCCGCCCCGAGCGCGAAGTCCTTTCACAGACCCGGTCGCCCAGGCTTTGGGAAGCGCTGGCAGCAGCGTGATTTCGCCGTCATGACTTTGAATCAGCATTTCAGCAATGCCCGCCGCACCGCCAAAGTTGCCGTCCATCTGAAATGGCGGATGATCATCGAACAGGTTCGGCAAAGTCGATTTCTGCAACAGCGCGACGATGTTTTCGTGCGCCTTCTCGGCATCGCGGAATCGCGCCCAGAAATTGATGACCCACGCGCGGCTCCAGCCGGTGTGACCGCCGCCGTGTGCGAGGCGATGATCGATGGTCTTTCGCGCGGCCGCGACCATTTCGGGCGCGTTGTGCAGGTTGAACTGCCTTCCAGGATGCAGCGCAAACAGCTGTGAGATGTGACGATGCCCCGGCTCCGCTTCCTTGAATTCCTCCTGCCATTCCATGAGGCGTCCGTCTGAGCCGATTTTTGGAAGCGCAAGATTTGCCAGAGCTTTTTCGACGCGTTCGGTGAAAGCGTCTTTGATCTTCAACTCGGCCGCGGCTTCCAGCGTGTTGCTGAAGACGTCCCAGATAATTTCCTGATCCATGGCGCAACCCATGGAGAGATTCACCTTTTTCCCATCCGGCGCGAAAAAGGCATTCTCCGGCGAAGTGCTTGGACCGGAAACGAGCTTTCCGGTTTTCGGATCGGGCACAAGCCAGTCGAGATAAAACAGCGACGCTTCCTTCAGAATGGGATAAGCCCGGTCGCGAAGGAACTTTCGATCGCCCGTGAACCGGTACCGCTCCATGAAATGCTGCGAACACCAGCCGCCGCCCATCACCCACATGCCCCATTGCGGATGCCCGTAAAGTGCGTTCCACCGCCACACATCGCTGTTCAAACACGCCGCAAAACCCCCGCATCCGAGCGCTTCTGCGACGCGTCGTCCGGACGGAACGAGTCCTTCGATGTAGTCAAAGAACGGATCGTGACATTCCGATATGTTCGCCACCTCGGCATGCCAGTAGTTCATCTGGAGATTGATGTTGATGTGATAGTCGCTGTTCCACGGTGCTCGCATGTGCGGATTCCAAAGACCCTGCAGATTCGCCGGCAAACCGCCCGGACGCGATGAACAGATGAGAAGATAACGGCCGTATTGAAAATAAAGCGCTTCAAGGTCCGTATCGATCGTTCCCGATTTCACGGCGTCAAGACGTTCATCGGTCGGCCGGTCAACGGGACTGCCAAGATCGAGACTGACGCGTCGAAACAACTTTTGATGCGCCGCAACACTGCGATCCCGGATGGCAGCGAAGTTTTTCTTCACCTTGCCGAGCTGCTTCTCGCATCGCGCGGCGAGATCCACTTTCAACGGCTGAAACGGTTCGGCTTTGTTGTAATCGGTCGCCGCCGCAATAAGAATGGTCGCTGCGTCGGCTTCGATGATTTCCAACGAATTCGAGTTTGCCCGAATCTTCCCGCCCTCAGGCAACACGCGAACGTGCGTCTCGAACTTCACGCCCTTGTGACGATCCCCATGAGCGGCTTGAGCCTTCAGGATGAGTGTTCTGCCCGATGCGTTAATCGACGCGTCCTCGCGCTTGAGCGACAGCTTGCCGGAAATCTGTCCCGGCTTCGAAGCGGTCCAGCGAATTACGATCACATCATCCGGTCCGCTGACGAACACTTCGCGGATGTGCCGGACGCCATCGATATCAAAAGTTGTTCGCGCAACCGCTTCGTCGAGATTCAGCTCGCGGCGGTAATTTTCCGCGGAGTTCCTTGGAGCCAGTTCTATGAACAGGTCGCCCATCGTTTGGTGGCTGCGCGGTTCGATCGGCCGCGACATGATGCTGCGCTGCACAAGCTCCTGGCCTTCCGCGTATTTGTCATTGAAGAACAGTTGCCGGGCCTCGGCCAACACAGGGGCGCAGTTTGTGCGCTGCTCGGGAAAAGGCGGTCCGGCCCAGATGGTGTGTTCGTTGAGTTGAATTCGCTCCAGCGGCACATCGCCAAACACCATGGCACCCAATCTCCCGTTTCCCACTGGCAATGCTTCCTCCCATTTCACTGCGGGTTTGGAATACCAGAGTTTCAATCGATCGGCGTGCGACTCGGCGGCAGGCAATTCGGTCACCAAAACAAAGAGAAGCAGGCCGAGGGAAAGCATTATGTGTTTCATAAATCAGAACGGACAACATGCAGACGTTCACCGGAAACAATCCATTCGGTCGGACAGTTTCCAAAACCTGTCACAGGGCGGGAAATTCAGCTGCAGCGAAATTCACTTCCGCAAAGCAGCCAGGCGTCCGCGCGCCTCCTGCCACTCAGGCGTTCCTTGCGGCGCGAACGAAGCAACGTCGGACGAAGCCTGCACCACCGCACGGATGTCCGACAACGACCTGATCTGGCCGTGCGAACGCGCCTGAACGAGCACATTCCCCAGCACCGTCGCTTCCACCGGTCCGGCGAGAACGGTTCGGTTGGTCGCGTTTGCCGTGAACTGGTTCAGAAGTTTGTTCCGCGAACCGCCTCCGACGATGTGCAGAACTTCAATTTTGCTTCCGGTCAGCTGTTCGAGTCCGTCGAGCACGGTCGCGTAAGTCAGCGCCAGGCTTTCGAAAATGCAGCGGGCGAACTGGCCCGGGGTTTCAGGAACCGGCTGATTGGTCTCGCGACAAAATTCCTGAATCGCCGCATTCATGTCGCCCGGATTGAGAAACCGGCTGTCATCCGGATTCACCAGCGATCGGAACGGTGCCGCATCGGACGCCAGTGCAGTCAGTTCGTCGTAACTGTAATTGCTTCCTTTTTCGGCAAAACAGCGGCGGCTCTGCTGGAGCAGCCAGAGGCCCATGATGTTCTTGAGGAGACGATACGTGCCGTCGATGCCGCCTTCGTTGGTGAAATTGAGCTCCAATGTGCGTGGCGACAGGATCGCGTCCTGGACTTCCACGCCGAGCAACGACCAGGTTCCCGAACTGAGATAGGCCCAGTTCGATTTACCCGTTTGCTGCGACGGCACTCCAACGACTGCAGAACCAGTGTCGTGAGAAGCCGGCGCAACGACATGAATCCGGCCGATCCCGGTGCGATCGGCAACCTTGGGGCGCAATTGTCCGATGCGCGATCCAGGTGGAACGATGTCGGGAAAAATGTTCGTGGGCAGGTTGAGCTTCTGCAGCAGCGCAGTGTCCCAGGCGCGTTTCCTCGGATTCACGCACTGGCTCGTTGTCGCGATCGTAAACTCCGACGTGCGCGTGCCGGAAAGGCAGAAGTGCAGGTAATCCGGCATCATCAGGAGCGCATCGGCAACCGCGAGCAGTTCCGGGTTGTTCTTCTGATGCGCGAGCAGCTGGTAGAGCGTATTGATCTCCATGAACTGGAGGCCGGTGGCGGCGAAGATTTCCTCGCGCGGCACGCGCGTGAATGCGCGTTGAAACATCCCGCGCGTCCGGTGGTCGCGATAATGATACGGCAGACCGAGCAGTTCGTTGCTCTTTGAGAGCAGCACATAATCGACGCCCCACGTATCGACGCCGACCGACACGATGGCATTGCCGAATTTTTTTGCGGCGATGGAAAGGCCGTTCTGAATCTCCGCCCACAGCCCGAGCACGTTCCAGCGGAGACCTTCGTTCATGAAAAGACCGCCGTTGGGAAAGCGATGAAGTTCCTGAAGTTCGATCCTTTTGCCGTCCCACAGTCCGGCCATGACGCGCCCGCTTTCCGCGCCAATGTCGATGCCAAGATAAACCTGCTGATCCATAAAACAGTCCGGCGCCACCCAAAGGTGGCGCCGAACTCAATAGCCTAGTCTGGCCGATGCTTACAAGACGATCTTCTTGAACTTCGGCACGAGCAGATGCATCAGGATCCAGGCCGTGATGTAGGCAAGGCCGCAGATGATGAACATGATGGCATAGCCAATGTGGTCCTTGCCAATGTTCTTGTAGAACTGCAGCAGTTCGCCGGCAGCAAAGGCGATGAGGATGCCCCCCGAGGCTCCAGCCATGCCACCGATACCCGTAACCGAAGCAACCGTCTTCTTCGGGAACATGTCAGAAACCGTGGTGAAGATATTCGCGGACCATGCCTGATGTGCCGCGCAGGCGATGGCAATGGTTGCCACGGCGTACCATGTGTTGATGGCACCGAGCTTCGAAGCAAGAAGCACGCTCAGCGGGAACAACGCGAAGATAAACATGGCCGTCTTTCGGGCCTTGTTTGCGTCCATTCCAGAGTTGATGAACTTCTTTGGCAGCCAGCCGCCGAAGATGGATCCGAAGGTGGACACCATGTAGATCAGCGCAAGGGCGAACGGCCAGCTGATCACACCGGGAATCTCAACGCCGGGGATGCTGGGAAGCTTCGTAGCAAATGATGGGTTCTCGGTGACAAATTCATTGATCTTGGTTGTCATGGGATGCGTCGGGAACTGCACCATGAAGTCCTGGATCTTCCGCGTATTTTCACCGTTCAAAAATGCGGGCAACCAGAACAGAAAGAACCACCAGATGGGATCGGTAAGAAACTTTCCGAAGAAGAACGCCCATGTCTGGCGGAACTTCAGCAGGCGAAACCACGAGACTTTCTCCTTCGTTGTGTCAGCGCGCTCGGCCTCCTGCTCGTCCACGTCGCTGTGGATGTAATCGTACTCGGCTTGCGACAGCTTTCCGCTCTTCAGCTTTTCCGCAGGGGACGCATACATCGGAAACCAGAACGCAAGCCATGCAAAGCCGATGAGGCCGGTAATCACAAAAGCCCATTCCCAACGCCATACTTCCGCGATAAACGGGACGGTCAACGGGGCTACAATCGCGCCGATGTTTGCCCCGGAATTGTAAAGTCCTGTCGCGAATGCGCGTTCTTTCTTCGGAAACCACTCGGCGACGCATTTGTTCGCCGCAGGAAAATTGCCCGCCTCAGTCACACCCAAGGCGGCGCGCCAGGCTCCGAAACTCCAGGTATGATGGCCGAAGGCATGTCCAACGGCCGCGATACTCCAGCCAATCAGCGACCACGCGTATCCTTTCTTGGTTCCCACCTTGTCGATGAACTTTCCGGCAAACAGCATTCCCATTGCGTAGGCAATCTGAAAACAGATCACGACCCTCGCATAGTTCTTCTCCTGAACTGTGGACTCGCCAAATACGCCGGCCGACGACAGCCATGGCTTCAGCAACCCCAGCACCTGGCGATCGAGGTAGTTGATTGTCGTTGCCGCAAAGATCAGCGCACAAATCGTCCAGCGATGACGTCCGATGGCTTCATTCACAGAGGCGAAGGTGACGCCTGATTTCATTTCCGGCTCGGTTGGATTCGGCATAGTTGAGGTTTCAGTGTTTTGACGCAGGCCGTTCTTCAGCGAGACAGCCGGGATCGTTCAGTGGTTACCGGCAAGATGGCCACACCCCGGCAACGGGGTGGAATCGCCAATCGTTGCATGAGGTTGTTTTGTAGCCATCGCACAACACCGGCACAAGCACATTGCTGTGCAAATGTGGTTGATAAAAGAGTCCTGTTTAAAGTTTTGAGTTTTGGGTTGAGTTCTGAGTTTGTTGGCGAACCTGGCCGTCGGTGTTGTCTCGGGCCGTTGCAGTCCGACTCAAAACTTAAAACTCGAAACTCAACAGGGTTATCTCGACAGCCATCCGCCATCCACGGCCACTGTGTAGCCCTGCATGTAATCAGATGCCGCGGATGCGAGAAACACAACTGCGCCCTGAAGATCTTCCGGTTTGCCCCAGCGTCCGGCGGGGATGCGCGCCAGGATCTCCGCATTCCGTTTCTCGTCAGCACGCAGCGCCGCGGTGTTGTCCGTTTCCATATAACCCGGCGCGATGGCGTTCACGTTGATGCCGTGCGCGGCCAGTTCATTCGCCAGAATGCGCGTCAGCCCCATCACCGCACTCTTGCTCGCGGTGTAGGACGGAACACGAATGCCGCCCTGATACGACAGCATCGACGCGATGTTGATGATCTTTCCGCCGTCGCCCTGTTTTACCATCTGCTTCGCCGCGGACTGGCTCAGGAAGAACAGGCTCTTCTGGTTGATCTGAATGACTTCGTCCCAGTCCTTCTCGCTGAACTCAAGCAGCGGCGCGCGGCGGATCGTGCCGGCGTTGTTCACGAGAATGTCGATTCGGCCGAGATTGCTGACGGTTTCAGTCACAATCTTTTCCACCGCGCCGTTCTCCAGCAGATTCGCCTGAATCTGGCAGACCTTGCGGCCGAGTTCGCGAATCTTTGCCGCGGCTTCGTCGGTGGAAGTCGAAGCAACGAGCGCCACGTCCGCACCGGCTTCAGCAAGCCCAATGGCCATGCTTTTGCCGAGCCCGCGGCTTGCGCCGGTGACGATTGCCACCTTTCCGTTCAATTTGAATTTGTCGAGGATCATGGTTCCGAAGAGTGATGCGTGATACGTGATTTTCCTCCAGCGAGTTTTAACGGAGCGTTTCGACCGGCGCGGGGTCCATGTCATCGAACGTCTGGTTTTCGCCACCCATCGCCCAGCAGAATGTGTAGGCGCCGGTGCCGCAGCCGGAGTGAATGCTCCAGCTTGGGGAAATCACCGCCTGCCGATTCGCCACAATGAGATGTCGGGTCTCCTGCGGTTTGCCCATGAAATGCATGACACGGCGTTTGGGATCGAGATCGAAGTAGAGATAAATCTCCGATCGCCGCGTGTGCGTGTGCGCGGGCATGGTGTTCCAGACAGACCCTTCCTCAAGTTTCGTGAAACCCATCACAAGCTGGCAGCTCTTGATGCCGTCCGGATGAATGTATTTGTAAATGGTGCGGCGATTGGCGTCGGCCTGCGTGCCGAGAACCACCGGCGTGGCGTCCTTCATCTGAGCGTGTGTGGTCGGATATGCCGTGTGTGCGGGATAGCTCAGAAGGAAGAAAGCAGCGGGATCGTTCGCATCCTTGCTTGAGAACGTGACGTTCTGGCTGCCGCGTCCGACGTAAAGGCAATCCAGCTTCGCCATGGGATACGATTTGCCGTCCACTTCAACAGTGCCTTCGCCGCCGATGCTCAGAATGCCGAGTTCGCGCCGTTCGCAGAAATATGCGGCTCGGAATTCCGCATCAGGAACCAACTTCAACGGCTCCTTCGTCGGAACCGCCGAGCCGATCACCGCGCGGTCCGCATCGGAATAGAGGATGTCAAGTTTGCCGGGAGCGAAAAGCGTTTCGATCAGAAACGCCGCGCGCAGCTCATCCGTGTTCAGACGTTGATAATCCTTCGGGTTCGGTGAATAACGTATTTCCATAAATTTTTTCCTCAGATCTTTTCAGCCACAGATGAAACACAGATAAAAACTGTCTTTGGCTGCCGCGACATTTACCGCGTTTCTCCGCAACATTCACAATTCACAACCGACGCGGTTCAGAATGCATCCAATGGGTTCATATGCCGCATTTTCAAACCTGTGTTCCATCTGTGCTCATCTGTGGCTAAAACTCAGAACACAAAAATCGTCAACCGTTTCGGCCCATGCGCGCCGAGAACCAGGATGCGTTCAATATCGCCGGTGCGGCTCGGCCCGGTGACGAACGAAATCATGCTCGGATAATTGCCGGCGTACTTCCGCTTCAACAATTGAAATGCCGCGGGCAGATCGCGCAGCAACTGATCCCGCCGCGCCAGCACCACGTGATGCGGCGGCAACACGGATAATGCCCGCCCGCCGCAACTGCGATTCGTCACCAGCACACTGCCGGTTTGCGCGATCAATGCGTCGCATTCGGTGATCCCCGCATCGCAGCTTTCCATCTCGTGCACGTCATAACCGGCGTCCGCCCTGAGCGTCGTGAGATTCAGCGATGGCACGATCGAATCCGTCAAAACACCTGAATGCGTCGCAATCTTCTTCCAGCCATCCGCCGCGGCCAGTTTCTGCAACTGTGCTTTGACTTCATCCGCGCTGTTCAGCAGGAAGAAGTCGGCCTTCAGATCGACACAGTTCGTGGCAAATGCCGCAAGCTGGCCGTCGGGGGAATCATCCACGCGCGGCAGCCATTCCCCCGCGCGACTGGACGGCGGGACAACGCTTGAACCGCCGCGAGAGTCGTGCCCGTGATTTCCGGGAAACGGCGCTTTCACAACCAGCGCGTCGCGGATGCGTCCCAGAATTTTTTCGCGTTCGCTCATGAAACAAAAATTTTACAGAAGAAAACGAAGCGAACGAAGGACACTTGACCTGATCTTTGTTCTCTTCGTTGCCTTCTGTTCGCTTCCTTGAAACCTGGAACTTGGAATTTGGAATTTCTCATCCCCTTTCCCTCCACCATTCCTTGAAGGTCTGTTTCGCGATTTTGGGTGCGGAGCGGGTTTTCGTCCACGGAAACGCCGGATCGAACGCTTTGCCAGCGATCATCGGATGCAGCTTCTGCGCGGCGCGGCCGAGTGGCGCGACGAACTCGTAAAAGCCCGGTCGCTTGAAAACGAAGTTCATCAGCTCGAAACCGAGTTTCCAGGCCGGCGATGATTTCTTTTGGACCGAGTTGCGCCGGTTCTGAAGCAGATGATGCGCGAGATCGATTTTGACCGGACAGGTTTCAGTGCACGCGCCACAGAGCGAGCTCGAATAGGAGAGATGCTTCCATTCGTCGAGACCGCGCAGATGCGGTGTGATCACAGAACCGATCGGACCGGAGTAGGTCGTGCCGTATGTGTGGCCGCCGACGTTGCGGAAGATCGGGCAGACGTTCAAGCACGCGCCACAACGAATGCAATGCAGCGCGTCGCGTTGTTCCGGATCGGCAAGCAGTTCGGAGCGGCGGTTGTCGAGCAGAACAACATGCCATTCTTCAGGTCCGTCCGGTTCGCCCGGCTGACGCGGCCCCGAATACATCGTGTTGTAACACGTGAGCGGCTGGCCGGTGCCGGACGTTGCAAGCATCGGCAGGAACAGCGCGAGATCTTCCAAACGCGGAAGCACCTTCTCGATTCCGACCAGCGTGATCATCGTCTTCGGCAACGCTGCCGTAAGGCGCGCATTGCCTTCGTTTTCGGTGATCGAAATCATGCCCGTCTCGGCGATTGCAAAATTGGCACCGGTGAAACCGATGTCCGCGGTGATGTATTTCTGCCGCATCACGCGGCGCGCGACCATCGTGAGTTCTTCGGGATTGTCCGTCGCGTTCGCCGCAAGCTCCTTGTTGAACAAGTCGCGGATTTCGCCGCGCGTCAGGTGCATCGCCGGGAAAACGATGTGATACGGCGTCTCCTTCTTGAGCTGGACGATGAATTCGCCTAGGTCGGATTCGACAACTTCAAAACCTTCCTCTTCCAACGCGTGGTTGAGATGAATTTCCTCCGAGGTCATCGCCTTCGATTTGATGATCGAACGCGCCTTCTTTTCACGGAGGATTTTCTGGATGATTTCGCGCGCCTGATCGCCGGTGCTCGCCCAATGCACTTTGGTGCCGCGCGCTTCGAGTTTTGAGACGAGCTGTTCGAGATGTTTGTCGAGGTGATTGATCGCTTCCCACTTGGTTTCGGCAGCGGCCTGTCGCGCGGATTGATAATCCTGAAACGCGCCACGGTTCTTGTCGCGAACGACGGCGTATTTGCCGAGTGCAGTCTGGATGATCTCGCGATGCCGCAGATCGTGCGTAAGCACTTCGGCCTGTCGCTTGAACTGTTGGACGGGAGCGGTCATCGAGAAAATTCCAAATTCCAAAATCCAGGCTTCAATGAAATCCCAACAATCAAATTCCAAATCCAAATTTCAAAAACACGCTTCCCTTGAAGCTTGAGACTTGAAGCTTCTTTGGAACCTGGAACTTGGAACCTGGAGTTTTTTCTCATCGGCTGGTCAGCACTTCCGCCAGATGAATGGTCTTCAACTTCTTCCCCTGCTTCTCTAGCAAACCCTGAATGTGCATCAAACAACTGGAATCGTTGGAGATGATGTAATCCGCGCCGGTCTCCGCGGCTTGCGCACATTTCACATCGCCCATCGCAGTGGAAATCATCGGGAACTTCGCCGCAAAGGTTCCACCGAAACCACAACAGATTTCCTCCTTCATTTCGACCAGTTGGAGGCCCTGAACCTTTTCGAGCAACGCGCGGGGGGACCGTTTGATTCCCAGTTCGCGCAAGCCATGGCAACCGTCGTGGAACGTGACCTTCGCCGGAAATTTCGCGCCCAGATCCGTCACGCCCAGCTTCGTCACAAGAAAATCGGAGAACTCAAAGCATTTCGAAGAAAGCTTTTTTGCGTCGGTTTCGAGTTCGGTTCCGGCAAAAAGCTGCGGATAGAAAACCTTCAACATCGCTCCGCACGAGCCGGATGCAATCACGACGGCCTCAGCGTTTTTCAGGCGTTTCACCACAGGTGCCGCCAGTTCGCGCGCTTCATCCCAGTAACCGGAATTGAACGCCGGCTGACCGCAGCAGTTCAGTTCCTCGGCGAAATCGATCTTGTGTCCGAGCCTTTCCAGAATCTGCACAATGCTGATGCCGACCTTGGGATAGAGCAGATCGACAAAGCACGGGATGAATAGACTGACAGTCATTTTTGTTCGAGCTGCGACGAACGCGAGCTGTATGAGAGTGAAATGATAGAATCGTCCAGCATCAAACCAAGTACATTTCCTCAATCAAACTGTTGATGGACGGTTCAGCTCCTCCGCCTGATCGTTGCGGGTGCCATTCCGCTTTGTGTTACCACGCCGTTTCGCTTAGGTTGGCGGCACTATGACCGATCCGCGTTATTCGAAGCTGGCAAAATTGCTGGTGGAATATTCCACGGCATTGAAGAAGGGCGACCGCATCCTGCTCGACATGATCGATGTACCGGATGAGTTCACGATCGAACTGATCCGCGCCGTTCGGAAGGTCGGTGCAATTCCATTGGTGGAAACGAGGCACACCCGCGTCGGCCGTGAGTTGCTTCGCGAAACCACCGAAGCCCATGCCACCACCGCGCGTGATATCGAGCTGTTCCGCATGAAACGGATGCAGGCTTACATCGCAGTGCGCGGCAGCGAAAACGCGAGTGAGAATTCCGACGTGCCGAGCGATCGGATGTCGATGTATTCGCGAGTCATCCGGCCTGTGCTGAATTATCGGGTGAACAAAACCCGCTGGTGCGTGCTGCGCTGGCCGACACCGAGCATGGCGCAGGGCGCCGGGATGAGCACGGAGGCTTTCGAAAATCTCTACTTCGACGTCTGCACCATGGACTACCGCAAGATGGCGAAGGCAATGGTGCCGCTCGAACGCCGGATGAAGCGCGCAGATCAGGTCCACATCAAAGGCCCCGGCACCGACCTGCGATTCAGCATCAAGGGCATCGGCGCCCAGATGTGCAAGGGCGACCGGAACATTCCAGACGGCGAAGTCTTTTCCTGCCCCGTGAAAACGTCGGTGAACGGAACGATTCAGTTCAATGCGCCGACGCTTTATTCCGGAACCAAATTCGAGAACGTCCGGCTTGAGTTCCGCGACGGAAAGATCGTCAACGCGACCGCAAACAACACCAAACGGCTGAACGAAATTCTGGATACCGATCCGGGTGCGCGTTACATCGGTGAGTTTTCGCTTGGATTCAATCCTTACATCCTGAACCCGATGTGCGACATCCTGTTCGATGAAAAGATCGCGGGATCAATGCATTTCACGCCAGGTCAGGCGTATGAGGATTGCGACAACGGCAACCGCTCCGCCGTGCACTGGGACATGGTATTGATCCAGCGTCCGGAATGGGGCGGGGGAGAAATCTGGTTCGACGGCGAACTGATCCGCAAAGACGGCATTTTCCTGCCGAAGGATTTGAAGCCGCTGAATCCAGCAAATCTCAAGTAGTCGGTCTATTTAGGATTTAGCAGGCTGTTGAAAAACCGCGCTTTTTCCGGACGACTCGTTTTGAAGGGGAGT
>CALBZA010000081.1 GCA_937890005.1 uncultured Verrucomicrobia subdivision 3 bacterium
GGGAGAGGAGGCATTTGGCTGAGAAACCCCTCTCCCTAACCCTCTCCCCGCACTTTGTTGCGGGGCGAGGGAACTTTTCGGGGCGCGGGTGTCCTGCTGCACTTGGGCAGAAAGTGCGCAACGGAATGCACGCAAGGTAATTGATGAAGCATTCAGCCACAGCTTGAGGCTCGCACCTCCCTCTCTTCCGAGCGAAGCCGGAGGAGAGGGCCGGGGAGAGGAGGTTGGCTGAAAATCCCCTCTCCCTAACCCTCTCCCCGCACTTTGTTGCGAGGCGAGGGAATATTTCGGGGTGCGGGTGTCCAGCTGCGCATGAGCAGAACTGGCGCAACGGAATGCACGCAAGGTAATTGATGAAGCATTCAGCCACAGCTTGATCCTCGCATCTCCCTCTCTTCCGCGCGAAGCCGGAGGAGAGGGCCGGGGAGAGGAGGTTTTCGGCCCAGAATTTCCTGCCCATGAACCTGGTTCAAGCGTTCAAAGCGCGTATTCCATTCGGGAGAAATCTCCTCCTAACCCTCGCTTCGCTGTGGCCAGCGAACATTTCATGGCGAGGATGTCCAGTTGAACCCAGACTCATCAACACCGTGCTTCAGCCGTGCTGGCGAAGCTTGCCCACTCAGCCGTTTTGAACGGCTTTCATTTCCCGCGGCAAAGCCGTTGAAACGGCTCCTTTCCTTCCAGCCAATTTTCACCGTGCTGAAGCGCGGTGTTAATGAGAAGGGTTGATTAGAATCCCACCTCGTCCGAATGCACGCGCTTGTACCGTTTTCGTTGGCTTCGCCCGAATTGCTCACCTGCCACCGGCCAATTCCCGAACCAGTTCCTTCGCATCATAAACCTTTCTCAACGCTTCCAGAATCGCCGCGGAGTGAACCGATGTCGCCCTCGCCTGCTCATCGCTGTAGGCATATTCCCCGGGAAGACTCTGCAGGTTGCCGTCGAAGATGATGCCGACAAACTCACCCGCGCGATTCACCACCGGGCTTCCTGAATTGCCGCCAATAATGTCCGGAGTGGAAACGAAGTTGAACGGCGTGTTGAGATTCAGGCGCGAGCGACGTTGTTCCCACGATTTCGGCAGATCAAACGGCGGTTTGAAATTCATCTCCGCCGCGCGTTTGTAAAGGCCGCCAATCTCCGTGATCGGAGCAATCGTTTTTCCGTATTCCTCGTAACCCTTCACCTCGCCATACGCCAACCGAAGTGTGAACGTCGCATCCGGATATCCGATTGAGCCAGTCTGACGGTTGCGCTGCTGTGCGATCCAGGCGTGCATCTGTTTTTTCACTTCGGATTGTTCCTCGAAAACCTTCCTCAGTTGCCGCGCTTCTGCATCGATCAATCGGGCCAGCTCAATCATTGGATCATTCGCCGCCGCCACAGCTTCCACGCCGCCTTCATACAGCTTTTTCCGGAAGGCAACATCGCGCACCTGGGTTTTCTCAATCAGCTCCGCGGCGCGTTCCTTCGGCGATCTGCCATCGAGCACTTTGACTACGAGCGGATCGGTGGGGCCGAGTTCCGTGGCGAGTGCTGTAAGGGCATCGCCCAGCAGCAACGTTTCGAGATCGGTGTAAATCGGACGCGTCGAAAACAGACTCAACTCAAGTGACGCCTTGCCGGAGTCTGAAAACTCGTTCAGGCGTTCGCCGTTGGGTTTTGGAAATTCTTCCGCCGCGCGCAGCAATGTCCGCGCGATGCCAAAGCTGTCCGAAGTGAATCCTTCGCCGCTTTCCAAGAGATTGTAACGCACGGATTGCGCAGCGAGAATCCGCGTCGCCTCCGCAATCCGGTCGTGTGCGCTGCCGGAAATGCCATCCGCCATGAAGTTCAACTTTTGTCGAAGTTCGTTTTCGGTCTTCACTTTCGCTTCGAGCAACTTCGGATTCAGCAATCCATCCAGCCGTCCATTGATGACTTTCCTTGCGTTCGCGATGCTGAAGAGCCAGCCCTCGGCGCGACGGGCGTTTTCCAGATTTCGATTGCTCCAGTTCGAAAGAAGCACCTCCAGACGATTCAATCGCTTCAACCGCATCGGAAGTCCGCGATCCCGCAAATCCGTCAATTCGGCAACCGTCAGCAGGCGACTCGTCCGCCCCGGATGACCGGAAACAAAAACCAGTTCGCCCTCTTTGGCACCCGTGGGCGAGAATCGCAGGAAATGTTTTGTGTCCGCTGGTTTTCCATTTTCGTAAGCGCGGAAGAAACAGACATCGAGGTCATATCGTGGAAACTCAAAGTTATCCGGATCGCCGCCAAAGAACGCGATCTGCTGTTCGGGCGCGAACACCAGTCGAACGTCCGTGTAACGTTTGTAGCGGTAGAGATGATACGCACCGCCCTGCCAGAGCGTGACGACGTCCGAGCGAAGACCGGTTTTTTCCAACGATTCCTTTTCGATTTCGGCAATCACGTTGCGCCGCGCCGCAAACGCAGTTGCCGCATCGGCCTTTTGTGGAACAGCCGCATTCACGCGGTCGGTCACGTCCTCGATCGATTGCAGCACGTTCAGTTCGAGATCGACGCATTTCAATTCCTCCGAGCGCTTGCGTGCGAGAAAGCCATCGCGAATCAAATTCCGCTCCTGTGTGCTGAGTTTCTGAATCGCGTCGCGGCCGACATGATGATTGGAAATGAGAAGTCCTTCCTCGCTTACAAAGCTGGCCGAGCCGCCGACGTTGAAACGGATGGACGCCTTCTGAAGCCGCTCCAGCCATTCCGCTTTCGCTTCGAATTTGTATCGCTCCCGAAGCTGCTCGCGCGCCGGATGATTGAACAACCACATGCCTTCATCCGCAAAACCACAGTGGACCACGACGAATAGGAACAGCAGTTGGATGATGGCCTTCATGCCGGAAAAATTAGGATGAGTGCGCGGGAAGTGAAAGTGAGGAAATGAAAATGTGCCTCGTCAGCAGAATCTGTGGGTTGATTCGGGTTCCGGAAGGCGGCCGAGC
>CALBZA010000082.1 GCA_937890005.1 uncultured Verrucomicrobia subdivision 3 bacterium
GGTCCGCGCCATGCCGCAGAAGAACCTCGCGGTGGAGTTGCTGGAAAAACTCCTACGCGACGAGATCAAGGCCCATACCCGAACCAACGTCGTTCTTCAGAAGAAGTTCGGCGACCGCCTGATGGAGGCGCTGCGCAAGTATCACAACCGCGCTATCGAAACCGCACAGGTGATTGAGGAACTCCTTCAGATGGCGAGCGACTTCAAGGACGCGCTCAATCGGAACGAACAGCTCGGCCTCAATCCTGACGAAGTCGCGTTCTACGACGCTCTCGCCGAGCGCCCCGAAGTGCTGCGGGCAATGGGTGATGCGACGCTCAAGCAACTTGCGGTGGAATTGACGGAACAACTCCGCAAGAGCACCACGGTGGACTGGCAGGTGCGCGACAGCGTGCGGGCCAGAATGCGCATTCTGATCAAACGTCTGCTGAAAAAATACAAATACCCACCGGACGGTCAGGAAGAAGCCGTTGTGCGGGTTCTGGAACAAGCCGAAACGCTGGCTGATGATTGGAGCAGTAAATCCGACGTACCAAGAAAGGGACTGAAATGAATGTCATATCCAACTACCTGGACGAGGTCTGCCGCGATTGGGAGGCCAGTCGGGATGCCTTTCCCAGGAACATCTATCTGAAGCATTACTGGCCGATTCCATTCTTTGGCAATCCTGCCACGGCCCGGGTTGCCACCGTTGGGGTGAATCCATCTTCCGGAGAATTCACGGAGGATCGGCGTTGGGACGAGGTGCGGACAAAGCGAGATTGGAAACTTCGGCTCAGGAATTACTTCATCCAAAATCCGCCGCCACACAAATGGTTTACGGAGTGGCGCCAGGGATTGACTTTGCTCGATTGTTCCTATGAGGCAGGAACCGCGGCGCATTTCGATGTTTCTTATCGCCCCACCAAGGCGATGGTGAAGAATCCGTCCACAGACCGTGCCGAATTTCGAGAAATGATCGAGCGGGATGTCCAGTGGCTGTTCCGTCTGCTGCCGCTGTGTCCGAACCTCCGCGGCCTCCTGGTGTTCGGTCCTGTGGTGCGCGACGATGGATCAACGGAGAGCCTTGTTGACTTCGTTCGAAAGAGCGCGCCGGAACACGGCTTCATCGTGTGTCCCAGCGGAAACCTTCGCTGGCGGACCCCAGAAGGAGGCGAGCGATTGTTCTTCGTGCATGAAGTGCCTAACTGTGGAGGAGGAACGATCGGCGACCGGGTGATTGCAGATCTGAGCCAGCATCGAGCCCATTTGCGCGGGTGGATATGGAACGCAACGTCCGGAATCGTTTGCTGATGTGGAACGTGGAGAGTTTCAAGGTTTCAGTTCTCAGTGTTCAGTTGATTGAGCCCATGTAGCCCCCGAGGTGAGGAGGCGGACTTCGTCTTTCTCCGCGTCTCTGCGGTGAACTGAGTTGGGAATGAATTTGAAGTCAGCAACAGGAACTGAGCTGGAAGGATGCGATTCGAATGGGGAGCGCGCCCGCCTCGGGCGCAGCGGGCTGCGCCCTCGCGGCCCGCATTGGTCGGCGGAATCTCCAAACCGTTTAGTGTGTCTTGGCCTGCGTTTGTTCGGCGCGGGGCGCACCGACAGCAGCCGGGGCGGCTGCGCTCCCCATTCTCTGCGCCTCCGCGTCTCTGCGGTGAACTGAGTTGGGAATGAATTTGAAGTCAGCAACAGGA
>CALBZA010000083.1 GCA_937890005.1 uncultured Verrucomicrobia subdivision 3 bacterium
GAGAATGTTCACTTCCTCCCAGATGTTCTGGCCGACATCGGCAACCCAACAGGCATTCGTACCGCCCCGATCGAATGAGAAGCGCCATGGATTTCGGAAACCGTAGGCAAAGATTTCCGGCATCGCATCCGGCGTGTTCAAAAACGGATTGTCCTGCGGAATCCCATATTCGCCGTTCGCTGAATTATCTCCATCGACATCGATGCGAAGAATCTTGCCCAGCAGGTTTGTGAGGATTTGAGCGTTTCCAACGGGGCCGTGTTGATCGCCACCGCCGCCGCCGTCGCCGGAACCGAGATAAAGAAACCCATCCGGCCCGAATGCCAGTGCGCCGCCTTCATGATTGAATTCGGGTTGATCGATCGTCAGGAGAATACGTTCGCTCGTGCTGTCCGCGAGATTGGCATCCGACTGCGACACTTTGAATTCCGAGAGCACCGTCTTGTTGTTGAACGAAGCTGCGCTCGGCGGGGCGGAGTAATAGACGAAGAAGCGTCCGTTGGTCGAGTAGCCGGGATGAAACGCGAGTCCCAGCAGACCGCGTTCGTCGTAATTCACCTGCAACGTCACCATTCGGTTGGAAATGTCGAGGAACGGAGTCGTGAGCAGGTTCCCGCCCGCGTCCACGATGCGAATCTGCCCGGTCTGATCCGCGATGAACAGCCGGCCTGAACCATCGTTGGCGTGAGTCAGCACCGTCGGTGCGATGAGATTCGTCGCCACCACCTGAAGCCCCACGGCCATGCCCGGCGGACTCGAAGGAAGCGAATTCAGTCGATAGAAAATGTTCGAGTTCCCGGGATAGGCCGAACCGGCAAGGTAGGGTGGGTTGGCGAAGAAGTTGGTTCCGGACGGTGCCGAGGGAATGTTGGGAACCGCGAGATGCCATGTCGTTTCCGAAGACAACGAGTTCGCATACAGGAGATCGAATTTTGCGTTTGTGCTGCCGATCCATCGCAACGTCACCAGACCGTTGGTGATTGTCAGCGGCGGTGTGGCGAACAACGCATTCGACAGTGCAATTCCAAGAAATGCAGGCGGCGTGGGTGACGATGGAGGAGTGAAACCGACTTCAAGCTTTCCAGCGTTGGCGGCGTCCTCGCGGGATCCGAATCCGCGAGCTGAGCGCGACAAAGCTTCCGCCGTGGATGCAAGCAACCAGCCGAAGTTCAACGATGGGTTGTTCACCCAGAACTGCACGTCGGACACTAATCCCGCGCCGGTCCATGAATATTGCGTCATCGGTGTTGTTCCGACCGTGACGGACGCACTTGCGGAATTGATGGCGTCCTCTGCGGCGCCGGGAGACGTCCACGGCAGGAGATTGTGCATTCGTGATTCCCAAGTCGCTTCACCTTTTACGGCGACCGCACCACTGCTGCCGAGCTGGACGCCTTCGGTCCAGCCCGTCGTCATCCGGCGTAGTTCGAAATCCGAATTCACAGGTCCCATGGCGGGTACGTGGGTCATTGTCAGCCGGAACACGGCGGAAGTGATCGTCGAGCCAAATGGAATCGCGCCAAGATCGACCCGGACCAATCCGCGCCGAACTCCGCCGACGCCGTCCGTCCCGGCGCCAAACCAATCGAGTCCGCCCGCATTATTCTGCGCCGCGGAACTTATGATGAACGTATCTTCAGTGACCGGCAGCGTGAGCGTGTCGGCATGAAGGATTGAGGCTGTCAGGAGGAGGGCAAAGGAACCGAACAACGACTGTCTGGAGGTTTGCATCTGCAGTAGGAGCAACGAAGACTGAATCTGTTCCAGAAAACTTTTGCATCATGTGCAGAATCACCGAGGCGGCGTGCAGAAAAGTCATTCAATTTTGCACAAGTGGACAGTGATGATTTCCGGAGAGTTGCTACCATCCCACGCATCAAGTCCCGAGCATTGTATGGTCTTTCGCAGGAAATTTATCTCCACGCTGGCGTTCTGTTTATTTGTCCAATCCACGATTCCCCGCGTCGCGGCGCTGCCTGCGTTTCCGGGAGCTGAAGGTGCAGGATCTGAAACTGTCGGCGGCCGGGGCGGAACCGTTTATCGTGTCACCAACTTGAATGATTCAGGCGCTGGAAGTCTTCGAGCCGGTCTGAGTGCCGGGAACCGCACGATCATCTTCGATGTTTCCGGCACGATCGACCTCCAGTCGCCGCTCGTCATCAACAGGAACAATCTCACCATTGCGGGCCAGACGGCGCCGGGCGATGGCATCACATTGCGGCGGAATCTCACGTCGGTGCAGAACTGTCGCGATGTGATCGTGCGCTACATTCGGTTCCGCCCAGGCGATACGAATTCCAACTTTCAGGACGACGCCTTCCGTGTGGTGAACGGCACCAACATTGTCATCGATCATGTCTCCGCCTCGTGGAGCGTGGACGAAACGCTTTCGGTGACATGGTCCACGAACGTGACGGTGCAGTGGTCGTTGATTGCGGAGAGCCTGAAGAACTCGCAGCACGACAAGGGTTCGCATGGTTACGGAAGTTTGATTCGATACGGAAGGGGAGCGCTGACGTTTCACCACAATCTTTATCAGGCGCACGACAGCCGGAATCCGCGGCTTGGCGACAACATCAAGTTGGATTTCATCAATAACGTGATTTACAACTGGGGCGGTCGCGCCGGTTACTCGGGTGATTACGCGACAGACATCAAGGATAATCCCGGCGGCTTCACCAACTACCTCAACTACGAGCACAACTATCTTGTGGCGGGTCCGAGCACCGGTCCGGCGAGCGAAGCGTTCCGCGGCGGGACGACAAACACACACATATTCCAACACGGCAATTTCATTGATTCGAACAAGAACGCCGTTCATGACGGCGTCAATACCGGCTGGAGCATGTTCACATCGTCCTACACCCAACGTGGAACGCGCTATCCCTCCACGGAGATCAATTCCGATCCGGCTCAGGTCGCTTATCAACGAGTTCTCGCATTCAGCGGTGCGTCGAAGGTGCGGGATGAAGTTGATTTGAGGTTGCTCCGGAATGTTCGCGATCGAACGGGCCGCATTGTTGATGCGGTCGGGCCCGGCAATCAGCCTACGGATTACGTGACCCATTCGATCAACGGAGCGAGCTACGTTTTTGTGCGCGGCTGGCCGACGCTGGCTTCTGCACCGGCGCCGTTGGATTCGGATTCGGATGGGATTCCAAACTACTTCGAACTCGCGATGGGCTGGAATCCTTTCGCGGCAAACAACAATCACACCAACTCGGATGGCTACACAGATCTCGAATGGTATCTGAACTGGCTCGCCGCGCCGCACTTTGCCGTGGCCGCCGATCAGTCCGGCAGCATCAACCTGCGGACATTGACCGGTTCAAACACCAACCTGACGTTCAGCAATGTCATCAGCACAAACGGCAGCGCGGCTTTGTCGCCGGACGGATTTACCGTCACGTTCATTCCGTCGGAGGATTTCGTCGGACTGACTTCATTCACATTTGAAGGAACCAACAGCACGGACAAGGCGGCACTCGGCACTGTCCAGGTAGCCGTGCTCGTGACCAACACCGCGCCAGGCATCGTTCAACAGCCGGTCGGCCAGACAAATCACATTGGCACCACGGCAACATTCTCCGTCATCGCTGCGGGTGGTTCACTTGCCTATCACTGGCAGCGAAACGGAACAAACCTGCTGAATGCAGGAAACGTTTCCGGTGTGACTAACAAAGTGTTGACCCTTTCGAACGTTTCGGCGGCAGACGCTGCTTCGTACCGCGTCATTGTGACGAACCATCTCGGCGCGATCACCAGCTCGGTCGTGAACCTGACAATCCTTTCAAATCAATCGCCGGAATTGGAACCGATCGACGACAAAACGATCATTGCCGGCGCGACGCTGACTTTTACAAACGTCGCGAGCGATCCCGATCCGGAACAGTTGTTGTCCTTCACGCTTCTGAATGGTCCAGGTGGTGCGACGGTGGGGGAGGAAAACGGTGTCTTCGATTGGCGGCCTGCAATCGCACAAGGTGGAACGACCAATACGATGAGTATTATCGTCAGGGACAACGGCACGCCGAGTTTGAGCGCCACGCAGTCGTTTTCAGTCGCAGTCTTCAAACCTGCCAATCCCGAAATGAACGCCAGCATTGACGTTGACGGCGGGTTGAATCTGTCGATCACGGGCGACGTCGGACCCGACTACGTGATTGAATCGTCCACAAATCTGGTCGATTGGATTTCGGTTGAAACGAATCGACCGGTTGTTCTTCCGTGGACCTGGTCGGATCCGATCGATCCCGACTGGCCGCGGCGCTTTTATCGCGTTCTGCTGGGGCCGTGATGCAATTCCAGCTCTGGGACTTGCTTCAAAAACGCCTTTCCGCTAATGAGAGGCGGTCTTTAACCAATTGAGCAATCCTATGAAATTTTCGACACGTGCGGTTGTTGTGATGCTTGCGGCGGCAGCTTTTCAGAGTTTCTGCGGGGCGGCGGAAGAGGCCCCGGCGACTGTTTCGCCTGAACGGCTCAGCTACAGCATCGGATTGAAAATTGGATCCGACATCAAGCGAGTCGGTTACGAAGTGAACCCGGACGTGATAGGGGAAGCGATCAAGGATGCATTGGCTGGCGGCGAACTCAAGATGACCGAGCAGGAGGCGCAGGAAACGATCATTGCCTACCAAAAGGAGCTGCGTGCCAGGCGCGAACAGGAACGGCTTCAACTGGCGGAGAAGAACCGTGAGATCGGCGAGAAGTTCCTGAACGAAAACAAGGGCAAGCCAGGCGTGAAGGTTGAGGAAATCACCCTCCCGGACGGCTCGAAAGCCGAGCTGCAATACAAGGTTTTGTCGGAAGGTGAAGGCGCTTCACCAAAACTGGAGGACACGGTCACGTTCAACTACAGAATCGTCACGATCGACGGCAATGAGATCGATTCCTCCGCCCGATTTGGACAACCCGGAAAATCCGTCCTGAATCATTATCGCATTGTCGGGATCAAGGAAGCGCTTCTGAGGATGAAGGCCGGCGCGAAGTGGCAGCTCTTTCTGCCATCGAGCCTCACCTTCGGCGACGTTGGCACGCCCAACGCAGAACCCGGCAGCACGATCATCTGCGATCTGGAACTGCTCAGCTTCGAGGAACCGCAACCGCTCACCAGCGACATCATCAAGGTGCCTTCCAAGGAAGAGCTCGACAAAGGCGCCCAGATCGAAGTGATCAAGGCCGAGGACGCGCGGAAGATGCAGCAGACAAACTCGGCGACCAAAAAATAACGGATCGTTCCCAACGATCACTTTGGGAGAATTTCATTTCGTACAGCAGAACGGCGCTCTTTCGAGCGCCGTTTGTTTTGACACCATGTTGCGGATCAAACCACCTTCGCCTCGCCGGTGCCTTTGGTGACTTCACCGATCAGCCACGCATCGTGCCTCCGGGAGCGGATGAACTTCAGCACTGCGTCGGCCTTGTCCGCCGAGACAATCGACACCATGCCGATGCCCATGTTGAACACCTGGTAAAGCTCTTCGTCCGGCACTCCGCTTTTCTCTTCGATCATCTTGAAGATCGGAAGCATCTTCCACGACCCCTTGCGAATCACGACGTCGCAGTTGTCCGGCAGCACGCGTGGAATGTTGTCCAAGAAACCGCCGCCCGTGATGTGCGCGAACGCTTTCACCGGCAGCTTTCCCGCCTTTGAGTTGAACTTCTTGAGCAAGTCCTGAACGAGAGGACCGTAGCTCACGTGCACCTTCAGCAGTTCGGCGCCAATCGTGTTCTTCAGTTCGGGAACGCGGCTGGCGGGCTTCAGTTTGAGCTGTTCGAAGAAAATTTTCCGGGCCAGCGAATAGCCGTTCGTGTGCAGGCCGCTCGATGCGATTCCAATCACAACGTCGCCGCGCTTCACGGTTTTCTGCCCGTTGAGCATGCGCGATTTTTCAACCACGCCGACGATCGTGCCGCTCACGTCGTATTCACCGGCCTGATAGAATCCCGGCATCTGCGCCGTCTCACCGCCGATCAGAGAGCAATTGTTTTCGGCGCAGGCCTTCGCGAAGCCCTTGATGATTTCGTTGAATGCCTTTGGTTCCAGCTTGCCGGTTCCGAGATAGTCGAGAAAGAACAGCGGTTCTGCGCCCAGCACCGCGATGTCGTTCACGCAATGGTTCACGAGATCGGCGCCAATGGTGTCGTGCTTGTTCATCGCGAAGGCGATCTTCAGCTTTGTTCCGACGCCATCCACGGAGGAGACGAGGACCGGCTGCTTGTATTTCTTCACGTCGAGCGCGAACAGGCCTCCGAATCCGCCGACCTTGCCGAGCACCTCGCGTCGATGCGTGGCTGCCAGCAACTGCGGGAGCGTAGATTTCACTTTGTTGCCAAGATCAATGTCCACGCCTGCGCGGGCATAAGCTTTCTGTTTCATGTCGGCGCAGAGTAAACCGTCAAGACGGCGGCTGCGCCAATACAAAATGCTCCGTCCGGCGGCGGAAAGTTTATTGCGGCAAAAAGCCGGTTCCGCCTACGCTCCAGCCTCGTGAACGATGGTGATTTTTCCTGGCTGACCTCCGCACCGTTTCTTTTAGGCGCAGTGTTTCAGGTTTGGATGATGATCGACGCGGTGCGCAAGCGCGAGTGGATGTGGCTCGGCATCATGTTCATGTTTCCCGGCCTGACGGCGATCTGGTATTTCTTCTACATGTATCGCGGCGCGCCGTCGGCCACCCGTGGTTTCGAGCTTCCCGGCGCCTACGACCGAAAACGGATCAAGCAGCTTGAGGCGCAGATTCATCATCTCGACAAGGCGCACCATCATTCGCAGCTTGGCGATCTGCATTTCCAGCGGGGCAAACTCGACAAGGCGGAAGCGTCCTACCGCGCCGCAATGGAACGCGATCCCGACGATCTCGACACGCGCGCGCACCTCGGCCAATGCCTGCTCCGACAGAAAAAACCGGCGGAAGCCCGGCCGCTGATCGAAGGCGTCATCATACAGAACCCGAAGCACGAATACGGCTACACGATGATGGCCTACGCCGAAACGCTGATGGCGCTCGGTGAAAACGACATGGCAATCGAGGTCTGGAAACGGGTTTTGGAGAACAATTCGTATCCACGGGCAAAGGTTCAACTCGCGGAACTTTACCTTGCGAAGAATCAACCGGATCTCGCCCGGGCCGAACTGAGCGATGTGATTTACGACGATGTTCATGCCCCGGCATTTCAACGAAAACGCGATCGTGTCTGGTTTCAGAAGGCGAAGAAGCTGATGAGACGAGTCTGATGCTGTGAGCGTATGCGACGGATGATCGGGACTGCACGTCATCGCAGCCGGGTTGAGTATTTAAAAGAAGAGGTGGCGAAAGGCATTACGCCAATCGCCACCCGGGGGGGCTCGCTCAACTGGGGCCGTGGGGCCGTCGTCGAGCTTGGGGGCTCTTCCATCCGCAGCCGGTGCTGCGTCCGGAAGAGAGATTCCTATTTCAACTCAGAACTTGCTTTCTGCCTGTGACGTGGATCGCGCGATAAATGGCCGTGATCAGCACGGAGGGGTTCAAAGGCTTTGCAACCAGGTCGCGCACTCCAAGGTGCCGGATGCGATCGCTGCTGGTCATTCCGGAGCCGCTGGCGAGGATCACGGGAACATCGTCGCGAACCAGGGAAACCTGCCGCGCAAACTCGGCGCCAGTCATTCCCGGCATCGCCATGTCGGCCACCACGATGTCAAAACGCCCCGGATCGAGCCGGAATTCTCTCAGTGCACGGAAGGGATCGGTGTGTGTGGTCACCAGGTATCCGTTCCGTTTGAGGATCTCGGAGACGGAATCGCAGATTGCAGGTTCGTCATCGACCATCAGGATCCGTTCGCCATTGCCGCGCAACGGGGCAATGGTTCCGGGGATTACTTCGATGCTCTCACTCACAAGCGTGGGGAAATAAACGTCGAACGTTGTCCCCTCGTTCAGCTGGCTTCTCACTGTGATTGCTCCTTCGTGGTTTTTGATGATGCTGTGGACGACGGACAGTCCGAGACCGGTTCCCTCGCCTGGTGCCTTGGTGGTGAAGAACGGTTCGAAAATTCGTTTCAATACGTGCTCATCCATGCCGTGGCCGTTGTCGCTGACGGTGAGCTTCATGTGGAGACCGTTGCCGAGATCGGGAATGGATCGCCGGAGTTCCTCGTCGGGTTCGCATGTCCTGAGCGCGACCTTCAGGCAGCCGGCGTTTTCACGCATGGCGTGTGCGGCATTCATGCAAAGGTTCACGATCAACTGATGAATCTGCGTCGGATCCGCGAGAACCGGCGGCGCGTCCATGTCGATCTGTGTGTCGATCTCGATCGCCGGGAGCGTGGGACGAAGCAGTTGCAACGCTTCCTTGACGATGTGCTGAATCCGGACGGGACGGCGGTCCAGCTCGCGTCGGCGGCTGAACGTGAGAATCTGGTTCACCAGATCCCTGGCCCGGTTGCTCGCCTTCTGCACCTGGGCGAGATAAGTGCGGACCTGATCGGGCTTTCCGGCTTCAAGTCCGGCCAGTTCCGTGCAGGCCATGATGACCGTCAGGATGTTGTTGAAATCGTGAGCGATTCCGCTGGCAAGCGTGCCGACCGCTTCGAGTTTCTGGGAATGGCGGAGCTGTGTCTCAAGCTTCATCCGGGTCTCCTCGGCGAGCTTGCGTTCGGAAATGTCCCGAACGACCAGCACGCGGCAGATTTCACCATTCGAATTGGTGATCTTCCTTCCGGATGTCTCGACCCACAGCCAGTTGCCATTTTTCGTCAGGCAACGGCAGGTGGCTGAACCTTCAGAAAGCTCAAGCCTGGAGCGGACGTGCGGCATGTCGTCCGGATGAATTTTGGCGAAAACACTGGTGTTGAGGACTTCATTCACTTCGTAGCCGAGCATGCGTTGCACGTTCTGGCTGGCGAAAAGAACGTTTCCCGCCTCGTCCAGTTTGACGATCACATCGTGTGAATTTTCGACCAGGAATCGCAACTGCTCGAGGTCCCGGCGCAACGCATGGACTTCCCCGGTCGGGAGCGATTCTCCGTCGAACGATTCAAACAATGTGGCGGCGAGTCTCATTGCGCGGCAGGAGAGGGGGCTGTGCTGTTGGGCAATGGCAGGGTGAAATAGAACGTCGCGCCCGCGTCAGGTTCGCCTTCCGCCCAGATGCGTCCGCCGTGTTCGGTCACGATGCGCCGGGCGAGCGCCAGTCCGAGTCCTGCGCCGGGATAACGCGCGGCGGAATGGAGACGGCTGAGCGGAACGAAGAGCCTGTTTGCACACTGCATGTCGAAGCCGATGCCGTTGTCGGAGATGCCGAAGACCGCGTAGCTGCCAACCGGACAGCAGCTGATCTCAATCGTTGCCACCGGCCGCGTGCGGGAAAATTTGAGCGCATTCTCCAGAAGCTGTGAGAACAGAATGCGAAGGAGTCCTTCATCGGCCCAGACGTTTGGCAGCTGTGCGCATTGAAACTTCACGTTTTTCCGGGAGTCGGCGGTGCGCACCGTTTTCCAGCAATCCGCAACCAGCTGATGAGTGAAAACATCATCAAATTTCGCGGCGCGCGGCCCCGGATTGGCCAGGGTAAGCAGCGTTTCGATCCGCGTGTTCATGTCGGCGCACTCGTCGAGAATGCTGCGGATGGCGTCGTTCGGATCGATTGCCGTCGGCCACTTGCCTTCCAGCTCGCGTTGGAGCAGGGCGGCGTGGTTTTGGATCGACTGGAGCGGGACGCGCAGTTCGTTGGCAATGAGGGCAGGATGCGTCTCCAGTTCCGCGACCCGGGCATGCAACTGCGCGATCGGGCTCAGAAGCGTGCGCGGCCAGTCGGCGGGGGAGAACGTTTTCTGTCGTGCGCCGGGCGTTTTCTGCCCGGGCAGATCGCGCGGAATGAACTGCCGCACATCCACGAGGTTTTCCTTCACAACGAATCCTGCCGCGCCCGCGTCGGCTGCCGTCCTGCGAAGCTCAGGTTCGTCATAGCTGCTGACGATCAGGACGCGTGAAGAAGGATTGCCTCGGCGAATCTGGCGGGTGGCTTCGAACGGACAAAGCCCCGGCATGCGGATATCCATGGTCACGAGGTCTGGTGCGAAATCGGCCGCCATGCGCACGGCTTCATCGGCCGAATTGCACTCGCGGATCTCATCGCCCGCAGCAGCAACCAGGTGCCGGATCATGTTCCGGACGCCTGTGTGGTCATCGACAATCATCAGTTTCATGGACATTCTCTCGTTGCGTCATGACTCTGGATGCAGGCGCGGAGAATGTGAATCGAGGGGGACGCGTATTTTGAAGTACGCAACAGCCGGTATTCTTCTAGGTGGGCCTACGTACGTGAGAGACGTGGGGATCGGCGAAAAAATGCGGCTGAGACTGGATTTCGCTCAGATCGCCGAGCGATTTTCGATCGCGAAATGAAGGAGACTGTGGCTGCCGTGAAGATTCAATTTGGAACAGATGTTTGCGCGGTGCGCTTCCACAGTTCGCGGGCTGATGAAAAGTTCGGCGGCGATTTCGCGGCTGGTTTTCTTTTCAGCGATCAACTTGAGCACGCGACGCTCGGCCTTGGTCAGATCTTCGATGCCGGGCGTCTTCGATCGAATCGATTCCGCGTGATCGCGTCGCCGAATGAGATAACCGGAGATGGACGGGCTGAGATAAGGTTGACCGGCAGAAACGCTGATCAGGCCGTTCAGGATGTCGGAGGTTGCGTTTTCCTTGAGGACAAACCCGCAGACGCCGAGATCGAGCGCGCGATTGAAGGTCTCCTCCTCCTTGTACATCGTCAGGATGATGATGCGGGTGGGGAGGCGTTTGTTCTGGAGTTTTCGCGCGACTTCCAGACCGGACAGTCCAGGGAGGTTGATGTCGAGAACCGCAACGTCCGGTTTCTTCTCCTGAATGAGCTGAAGCGCCGTGTTGCCGTCCCCAGCCTCCGCCAGAAGTTCGAAACGTGAGTCGCCCTCAATTACCTGGCGCAGTCCACTGCGAAACAGCGGATGATCGTCCACAATTATGACCCTGATCTCGCCTGCCATGCGGGGACAAATCTTTCATAAGCGCCGATCAAATGCGAGTGCTTTCAACAAGGCGAGCAAGGCTCTGTCGATGACAACGTTGCACGGCAGGGAAGCGTCGCGAGGCAAACTCCTTACTGTTCCAACGGGGATTCGGGGATCGGAACCGTGACTTCAAGGCTCGTTCCCTGACCGGGAGCGGAATGGATCTTGAGCGTGCCGCCGAGAATACGCACCCGCTCAAAGATGTTTCGCAATCCAAGACCGCCCTTGGAAGTGGCTGGATTGAAACCGTCTGCCGGAAATCCTTTTCCGTCGTCCGTGATCCACAACAGGAGATGGTGAATATCCCGCTCGAGCTGGACGCGGACTTTCCGGGCTTCGGAATGCTTGAGAATGTTCGTCAGCGTTTCCTGCACGATGCGGTAGAGATTGATCGCGCCTTCGGAGTTCACGGCGTCATCGGCCTGGTCGAGCTTGCGTTCAATAACCAGCCCACTCGATTTGGCAACACCGTCGATCAACAAATGCAACGCATAGGTGAGCCCGAGCTGGTCGAGCTGATACGGTCGAAGGTCGCGCGAAATGTTTCGCACTTCGGCGATGGCTTCGGACGTGAGCTGTCCGATGGCCGTGAGTTGTTCCCATGCAGGACCGTCAATGGGATGCGAAAGCGCCTGTTGAACGCGGTTGTGGATCAGAAGCAGATTTTGTCCGAGACTGTCATGCAGTTCGCCTGCAATTCGGCGCCGTTCCGCTTCCTGCGATTCAATCAATCGCCGGGTGTAATCTTCCAACGCCTGTTGTTCGCGACGCAAAGCTTCCGTCCGTTCCGCCTCCGCGCGCTTTCGCTGGGTGATGTCCTGCACCAGCGAAATGAAGTAATCTGGCGAGCCGTCAGCACGCCGGACACATCGGACCGACAGGGCGGTGTCGATGGGCGTGCCATTCCGATGAAGATAGCGTTTCTCAATCGTGTAACCGTCCTGTTCGCCGGCGAGCACGCTGTTGAACAGCACTGTGTCCTTTTGCAGGTCCTCGGGATAAGTCAGATCCGACCAGCGCTGTTGAAGAAGTTCCTCGCGTGAATATCCCAGCAGCTTGCAAAACGGGTCGTTGACCTCCAGAAACCCCTTTTCCAGAGAAGTGATCGCGAGGCCGACGATCGGCAGTTCAAAGTAACTGCGGAAGCGTTTTTCGCTCTGTCGCAACGATTCCTCGGTGCGCTTGCGTTCTGTGATGTCGCGAATCAGCGCCAGTGTGCCGGGGCGGCCCTGATACATGATGGGGACGACGCTGGCCTCGCAGAAAATTTTCTTTCCGTCCAGCCGGACCAGTGTGGTTTCGTAGCCGATGGTTGGCACTCCGTGTTCGAAGAGCGCCTTTCTCCGCCGTTCGAACTCATGATGTTGTTCCGGTGAAATGAAATCGAAGGCGGGTTTTCCGATGAAGTCGCTGGCATCCTTGCCGCCCAGCATGGCGACGCCGGCGGGATTGATGTAGGCGGTGCAACGGTCGATCGTGATGGCGATGAATTCCGGCGAAAATTCCACAACCGTGCGGTAGCGTTCCTCGCTTTCACGAAGCGCTTCCTGCGCGCGTTTGCTTTCAGTGATGTCATGCGACACGCGCAGAATGCAGGGCCGCCCGTTCAGTTGAATCATTTCCGCGCTCAGCAGCAGGATGAGTTCATTGCCGGAATGATCGTTGGCGCGTATTTCCATGTCCCGGATCGAACCGTTTTTCCTGAGCGCTTCGATCATCCGGTCGCGCTGGGAAATGTCGGTAATGATTCCAAGCTCGGTTGGCGAACGTCCGATCACGTCCTCCCGTTTCAATCCGAACAGCTTTTCGTGAACCTCGTTCACTTCGAGGTACCGGCCCGTTTCGAGGTCGGTGATCGAGATGACATCCGGGCTGGCGCGGAAAGCGGTGGCGAATTTCTCTTCCGACTCGCGCAAGGCGGCCTCGGCGTGTTTTCGTTCTGTGATGTCCGTGAGCGCGCCTGCCATTCGAACCGCTTCACCTTTTTCATTCCACACGGCATGGCCCCGGCCGCGAAACCATCGGTATTCGCCCGAGCGGGTTTTCATGCGGTATTCCAGGTCGTAAGGTTCCCGTCCCTGAAGATGCGATCCGATTCGCAGCCGGACCATATCGCGGTCGTCCGGATGCAGGTGAGCGACGAAGTTCGCAAAGGTGGGGGCGAATTCAGCGGCACCATATCCGAGGAGCTCGCGGTATCGGTCGGAGAAATAAATGTAGTTCGAGAGAATGTTCCAGTCCCAGTAACCGTCATTGGAACCGCGCATGGCCAGTTCGAAACGTTCCCGGCTGAGGCGGAGATCGGCCGTGATACGATCGCGTTCGCGCAGCACCACGGCCGGGATCAATCCCACAAGCGCGGAGATCGTCAGCGTGATCTGCAGCATGAAAACATGACTTTCGATCGGTCCGGATATATCGCGGTCGGAAACGTTCAGGGAACGGGCGGTCAGGATGGACAGCACGATGGCAAGCGTGACCACCATGGCCGACGCACCGCGCACACCAAATCGCAGCCCGGCCCAGAGCAGCGGCGGAATGATCCACAACTTGTAGGGCGTGAATACGCCTTCCACGTGCATGCGTGCTTCCAGAATGATGAAGGCGGTTCCAGCCGCGAGCAGTCCGGCTTCCACAATCCGGGGCGTGTTTTTGAGCAGCGTGCTTTTCTCGCGGGAGAACCAGCTGAGGACAAATGGCGTGAAGATCAGCACAGCCATGGCACAGCTGCCCCACCAGACGCGGAAGGAACTGAGGAACGACTTGCTGACACCGGTCGCCACAAGGGCCGCTGCACCGATTGCCGCGCCGACGGCTGTGCCGACGATGGCTCCGATAAAGAGAAGTCCGCCCAGTTCCTTGAGAGTGGAAAGAGTAATGCGGCTTGAGATGAAACGCTGGATCAGCAAGGCGCTGCCGACCGCATGAAGCGCATTGCCGAGGCAGAACAGCAGGATCGCGATTGGCGGTGTGCCGTGCAATGCGTCAAAGGCGGCGTTGGCGGCAGCGGCGGCGAGAACCAGCGAAGGCCACGCGCGCCGTTCATTCAACAGGAGAACGGCCAGATAAATGCCGGTTGGAATCCAGAATCCGACATATGTGTCCTTTTGCAGTGAAAGAAGACTGCCACCCTGTGCACAGGCAAAATAGATGAGGCCGAAAAGAACCGCTTTCAACCATTGGCCGCCTGGAGAGTTGAAGAAGGCAGAGGCGGGCTGCGGCGCCGCTTCGATTCCTGAACTCTGGAAATGATCTCCAGCCATGAAGGACTTTTATACTGGAACTTCGGCGGGGCCAGAAAAATATCGCCGCAAAATGTTTCCCGCAGTGAACTCCTTCGCTATTCGACATCCAGGCTGTTGATTGCAGCGCGGATTTTGCGTTCGATGTTTTTTTGCCGGGCCTCCGCCCGCACCTTGCCGCCGTCCAGCTCGCGGACATAGAAGCTGTCGATGGCGGCGCCTTTCTCGGTCAGGATTTTCGCTGCCGAAATGTCCAGATCGAGTTCGCTGAGCGCATTTGAAATCGCATAGAGAAGGCCGACGCGGTCCTCGGTCTCGATTTCAATCAGCGTCCGGTGCTCGGAAGATTCATTGTCGAAGCGAACCTCCGTTTGAATGCGCTCGCCCGTGTAGGCCTGATAAACCGGCCGCGTGTTCTTGTGCCGCGCCATGAGCGCCGGCAAATCCTCTTCGCCTTCGAGCAATACCTTGTTCAGCCGCTTCTCAAACTCATCCCGTTCCTCGCGGCTGGCGAGACCGCCGGTCTTCGCGTTGTGCGCGAAAAACGTGTCGAGAACGATGCCGTCAGTGCGTGTAAAAATCTGCGCGCTCAGAATGTTCAATCCCACCGCGCTGAACGAACCCGCGATCTTGCTGAAAAGCCCGGCGCGATCCCACGTGCAAATCTTCACCGCGCTGTAGCCGCGATCCGGTTCATTGTGCCAGCTCACAACCGGTGCAAGCGCCGTGTCTTCATCCGACACCTGAAGCCGCATGAATCGATGGGCGATGATCAGGTCGTCGAAAATTTCCTTTGCGGAATGAATCTGGAAATAGCGCGTCGGCAATGCGGTGAAATGCGCCTCCAGTTCCTCCGCACTCAAATGTCCCGAAAGCAACCGGCGCACCTCCTCCATCAACAGCTCGCGCTGCTTTTCCTCGGCGCGCACGAATTCGGTGCCGCCCGTCAACATCATCAACGCCTTGCTGTGAAGCGTCCAAAGCAGCGCGTCCTTGAATCCGTTCCACAGCTTGTCACTCGTTGCCAGCGAGTCGGCGAAAGTCAGGATGGTCAGGAGCGACAGGTTTTCCTGGGTCTGAATCTCCTTCGCAAAATTCTGGATCACGAGCGGGTCGTCGAGATCGCGACGCTGCGACGTGATGGCCATCAAAAGATGTTTCTCGATGATGAGCGTGAGTGTGTGCGTGGCCGAGCCGTCGAGCTTGAGCCGGCGTGCGACGCGGAGCGCGATTTTGCTTCCCAGTTCGGAATGTTTTCCATGGCCGGTCGGCTTGCCGGTGTCATGCAGCAGCAGCGCGAGGTAAAGCAGATACGGACGTTCCAGCTGCTGGAGAAGCGGAGTGTAGGCATTGGCCGGCGGCTCCTGCGCGCCCCAGATTCGATCCGCCTGCTCAAGACACATGAGCGTGTGCTCGTCGGCGGTGTATTGATGATAAAACTCGTGCTGCACCAGGCAGGTGAGCTTGCCGAAGTCGGGAATGTATTTTCCCAGCAATCCCACTTCGTGCATCGCGCGAAGAATCGGCGCCACGTTCCCGCGCTGGTTCAGGATTTCAAGGAACGTTTCGCGAACATGTTCGTCGTTCAGGAATTCGCGGTTCGCGAGCGACAGCTGATTGCGGATCAATTGCGCGAGATCCGGATGCAGCTTGAGTCCGCGCTGCTGGGCGTACAGAAAAACGCGCATCAGGCGACGCGGCTGGTCGCGGAAGACGCGGTTCGAGGTGGCGTGAATCTCGCCATTGATGAACTTGAATCCATCGAACGGTTCTACCGGCGCCACCTTTTTCCGTTTGCCTGGGATGAGCGCCTTCAGTTTTGAAAGGCCTGGGATGCGCGTCTTTTCCGGCGGCAAAAACGCCATGCGCTGTTCGAGCGTGCGGGTGATCAGGTAGATGTTCCGCGAATGCATGTAGAGTTCGCGCATGAATTTCTCAATGCGCTTGCTCGGTGAACGATCGGTGTAGCCGAGGTTGTGGGCGATCGCGGGCTGAAGGTTCTTGCTCAGAACGTCCGTGGCGCGGTTCGTGTGGTAATGCATTTCCGTCCGGACGCGCAGGAGAAAGTCGTAGGCGGCCTCCAGCTGCTTTCGTTCGGCTTCGGTCACGAATTCCTGCTGCTGAAGATCCTTGAGCGAGCGTGTCCGATATTTGAAAAACGACATCCAGAGCAGATTCTGGTAATCGCGCAGGCCGCCGCAGGCGTTCTTCACGTTCGGTTCCTGCATCGATGCCGAGTTGCCGAACTTGGCCCGCCGCGTGGTCTGGTCCTCCAGCCGCATTGAAATGTACTCGTTCACATAGCTTTCAACGCATTTGCTGACGAGCACCTTCTGGAATTTCTTGAACAATGCTTCGTCGCCGATGATCAGCCGGGATTCGATCATCGAGGTTTTCGACTGCATGTCGGTATTCGCCACCTTGACGCAATCCTCCACGTTGCGGACCGAATAACCGACCTTCATCCCAAGATCCCAGAGCGGATAAAGGATGCCGTCGATCAGCTTGGAAAGGTGGGGGAGCGGTTTGCCGCCGGCGACGACCTGTCCGTCGTGAAGGAACATGAAATCGATGTCGCTGAACGGATTCAGTTCGGCGCGTCCAAAGCCGCCGATGGCGACCAGTGCGAGCGGCGGAAATTCCTTCTGGGCCTGGGCGGAAAGATTGCTTTTCGCAGAGTTCCAGAGGTTTCGGAGCAGGACGTCGAGCATGTACGCGCGGCCTTCGCAGACTTCGCGTCCGCTGCGTCCCGCGCGGTGCTGAAGCTTCAGTCGATGCGTTTCGACCTTGAGAAATGCCTTGTAGCGCGCCAGTTCCTGCGACGGCATTCGTCCCGGCGGCAACTGCAATTTCGCCTCAGCACTCGCTTCGATTTTGTCCTTCAAAGACTGCATGCGGGCGTCACTTTGAGGGCAAACCCGGGCGAAGGCAAGGGGAGGGAGGTTGAAGTTTTGAGTTTTGAGATTTGAGCTGGGACTCGGAGCCCGGAACACGAAACCTGAAAACTGGAACGTGGAACTCAGAACTCAGAATTCAGAACCGGAACCCAAAAGCGGAACGCAGAACTAAAAACTTGGAACTTCTTCCCCCGTCCGATTAGGTTGCGCGCATGCGTGAACAATCGCTGAATTTTCTTCGCACACTGGTAAATACACCCAGCCCGGTCGGACACGAAGTCCGCGGACAACGTGTCTGGCTCAACTACGTTAAGGCTTTCGCTGAAGAAACATTTTCCGACGCTTACGGCAATTGCGTCGCTGTGCTGAACAAGGGCGGCTCCCCGCGCATCATGCTCGCCGCCCACGCGGACGAAATCGCAATGGCGGTGAACTACATCAACGAGGACGGATTCATCTATGTCCGCAAAATGGGCGGCATCGACCCCGCGATTTCCAAGGCACAACGGATTGTCATTCACTCGAAAAACGGGCCGGTGAAAGGCGTGGTCGGAAACGTTGCGCCTCATCTGACCAAGCTCGATGGCGATCCGAAGCTGCCGAAGATTCACGAGATTTTCATCGACATCGGTGTCCGCAGCCGGAAGGAAGCCGAGGAGCTGGTGCGCGTTGGCGATCCGATCACGCTGGTGGATGAGTTCGACCTGCTGCGAAACGATCTGGCCGTCGCGCGGGCTTTCGACAATCGCATTGGCACCTTCGCCGTGGCGGAGGCGCTGCGGTTGTTGAAGGAATCGAAGGTGAAGCTGAATGCGGAAGTGTGCGCAGTTTCGAACGTGCAGGAGGAGGTCGGACTGCTCGGCGCGCGTCAGATTGCCTATTCGCTCAAGCCAGACATCGCGCTGGTGGTTGATGTCACCCACGCGACAGATTATCCGACCGTCAACAAATGCCAGCACGGCGACATCAAGATTGGAAAAGGTCCCGCGTTGACCCATGGCGGCTGCAATCATCCTGAAGTGGTGGCACGGCTCGAAACGGTGGCGAAGTCGAAGAAGATCAATCTTCAGCACGAAGCGATGTCGGCCACGAGCGGCACCGACACCGACGTGATTTTCTGGACGCGCGGCGGCATTGCCAGCGCGCTGATCAGCCTGCCGAATCGCTACATGCATTCACCGGTGGAACTGGTGAGCCTGAAGGACCTGGAACAGATTCCCGAACTGATGGCTGCGTTCGTTCAATCCGTGAAGAAGGGCGAAGAGTTCAAGGTGAAAATTTAGCGACTGGAAGGAGTTTGGAGTGTGGCGACACGTCGCCGCGTTCCTCAACTGGGAGATGTGTCTCCCGTTCAAAAGCGTGGACATGTCCGCGCACTCCAGGGAAATGTTACTTCTGCCCCGGTGGCGGGTTGCCATTTACGCGTTGCCGGACGTTGGATTCGATTTCGTTGACCTTCTGCTCGAAATATTCGCGCGCGAGATTGTTCGGACTGATGCTCAGTTTGCCTCCACTGCGAAGCCAGATCATGAAGAGAATGCCGTAGGCGTCGCCCTCGGATTTCACATTTCGGAACAGCTGGTTTTCCATGTTCACGGCGATTTCCGTGTTGTTCTTCGGATTGCCGAGATCGGTGAAGGTCGCTTTGCCGAGGGAAAGATTCAGCACGTCGATCCCGTCGAATTCGAGATCGCCGAGCAGTCTTTGAACGGAATCTTTTTTCTTCTTCTCGCGCTGCTTCTTTTCGGATTCAACGAGGACCAGGATGTTGGTCAGGCCGGCTTCGTTCCGGACGATGTTGATCGTGGCCAGATTGAACCGGACGAGTTTCATCTTGAGCTTTCGCTGGGCGAAGGCCAGCGAGTCCACTTCGATGTGCAGCTCGGGAACCTCCAGGAACAGTGTCCCGCCGAATTCGGCTGTGTTGTAGAGCTTCAGATCTTCGATCGTCACGACCGGCGACAGAATTCCAGTGGAGAGTTTTCCAATGCGCGCTTCCAGCCCGGTTTCAGAGCGGATGCGATGTTCCGCCAGTGCGGTCCAGATGGAATCCTTGAAGGCGATCAACAGAACGACGAGCACGACGATCAAAATCGCCAGCCGGAAGATCCATTTGAAAAGCCATTTAAACATGAGCCGAGATCAGGAGCAGGGAGTGAGTAGAATGGAGCAGGGAGTAAAAAGTAGGGAGAATGGAGCAGGGAACAGGGAGTGTGGAGTAGGGCGTAAGTGCATCATCTTTCAAGGCTCAATGCTCAGGTATCACTCGTCACGTATCACGCATCACTCATCACGCATCATCCCATCAAAATATCCTCAGGCCGGACTTCCAGACATTCATCCTGATCTTCCCACACGATGGCGGGATAGTAATCGAGGAGTTTCGGAGCGAGCTGGTTTCCGGCGCGAATCAGCAGGGTTTCGGCCTGTCTGGCGGCGTTTTCGTAGGCGTGATCGTAATTTCCGGCGTTGCGGCGCTGGCGATCGTCCCAGTGCGCCACAGAATGAATCGGCGCATAAAGCCCGGCCCATTCTCCAAGTTCCGCGCAAATCGGCTCCGGAATTTCGTCGAAGGGAACCAGCGTGTCGTTGCAATGCTGGCAGATCAGGCCCGAGTCGCGAACGTCGCGCGTGAGCAGCGGGAGCAGCGGAGCGCGGCAGCAGGGCGATTCCGTGTAAGCCGGCGGCGGTGTGGCCAGGCGCTTGAACCAGATGTGACGATCGTTGCCCAGTTGAGCGCCGATGCGATAAGCGCCGAGCAATGGATGTGAAAGCCGCCAGACTTTGCCTTCGAGCTGGCCGAGCGTTTGCGCCAGCCAGCGCGCGAGTGTCAGGTCATCAAAGTCGCGAAAGACCTGCGCGTATTCCTTCCACAAAAGATCGAGTGGTGATTCCGGATTGTTCGCCATCGTCGCGCAGTGTTGCGCGGGAGTCGCGGTTTGTCGAGAAGCGAGCCGGGGCCATGCAGATTGAGGATTGTGACGGAGTCCGCCGGACGCATGTCATAATTTCAAAGGAGATAGAACAGAAATCGCATTGTTCTGCCTAATCGTCTGCGGTAAACCTCGCTTCGATTTTTTATGCAAACACCTTTTCCTCTGATCGGCTCGCTTCCAAAGATCGGCATCCGCCCCACCATCGATGGCCGGCGCAACGGTGTCCGGGAATCGCTCGAGGGCCAGGTCATGGCCATGGCGAAAAACGCGGCGAAGTTCCTGACGGCGAATCTGCGTTATCCGAACGGCCAGCCGGTGGAGTGCGTGATTGCTGATACGTGCATCGGCGGTGTGGCCGAAGCCGCGGCCTGTGCGGAGAAGTTCCGTCGTGAAGGGGTGGGCGTGTCTCTCTCAGTGACGCCGTGCTGGTGTTATGGCAGCGAGACAATGGACATGGACCCGCTGATGCCGAAAGCGGTCTGGGGTTTCAATGGAACGGAACGTCCGGGCGCGGTTTATCTCGCCGCTGTTCTGGCCGGTCACAACATGAAGGGATTTCCGGCGTTTGGAATCTACGGGCGCGACGTTCAGGATGCCGGCGATCTGTCGATTCCCGCAGATGTTCAGGAGAAACTGCTTCGATTTGCGCGCGCCGGTCTTTCCGTCGCTATCATGCGCGGCAAGAGCTATCTCTCGCTCGGCGGCGTTTCGATGGGCATCGCAGGTTCGATCGTCGAGCAATCGTTCTTCGAAAGCTACCTCGGCATGCGCGTCGAATGCGTGGACATGAGCGAACTCGTCCGCCGCATCGAGGAAAAGATTTACGACGAACGCGAGTTTGCGAAGGCCTACGCCTGGACGCGGAAGAATTGCAAGGAAGGCAAGGACTGGAATCCGCCGAAGGCCCGTCGTGATGCGAAGCGCAAGGATTGGGAATGGGAAACCGTGGTGAAGATGACGATGATTGCGCGCGACCTGATGATCGGAAATCCGCGCCTGGCCGAACTCGGCTTTGGCGAGGAGGCGCTCGGACACAATGCCATCGCCGGCGGCTTCCAGGGACAGCGCCAGTGGACCGATCATTTTCCGAACGGCGATTTCATGGAGGCGATCCTGACCTCTTCGTTCGATTGGAACGGCATTCGACCGCCGATGATTTTCGCAACGGAGAACGACGCGTTGAACGGCGCCTGCATGTTGTTCGGTTACCTGCTGTCAAACACGGCGCAGATTTTCGCGGACGTCCGGACCTATTGGAGCCCGGAATCGGTGAAGCGCGTCACCGGCCAGAAACTCACAGGCAAACTCGCGGGCGGCCTGCTGCATCTGATCAATTCCGGTGCGGCCACGTTGGACGGCTGCGGCGAGCAGAGCAGGGGAGGCAAGCCTGCGATGAAACCGTTCTGGGAAATCACGCCGGCTGAAGTTGAAAAATGCCTCAAAGCGACCACGTGGCCTGCTGCGGTTTATGAGTATTTCCGCGGCGGCGGTTTCTCGTCCTGTTACCTGTCGAAGGGCGGCATGCCGATGACGATGTCGCGGATCAGTCTGGTGAAAGGACTTGGACCGGCGCTGCAAATTGCCGAAGGCTGGTCTGTCGATCTGCCGCCGAAGGTGAACAAGGCGTTGGATGAACGGACGAATCCTTCATGGCCGACCACCTGGTTTGTTCCGAAAATCACGGGACGCGGCGCGTTCAGTGACGTTTACACCGTGATGAACAATTGGAGCGCCAACCACGGATCGATCAGCTGCGGCCACATCGGCGCCGATCTGATTTCGCTGGCGTCGATGCTTCGCATTCCGGTCGCGATGCACAATGTGCCGGAGGAAAAAATCTTCAGGCCAAGCAGCTGGAATCTGTTTGGTGCGTTGGAGCTTCAGTCTGCCGACTACCGTGCCTGCGCGAATTTCGGTCCGATCTACGGCTGAGCACTCTCAGAAACAAAAACCGCGGCCGAATCACCGGTCGCGGTTTTTTGTTGGCGTTTCTTAAAACAGATTCGAAGCGCCGCAGAATTCGTTCATTGTCACGAACGTCTCGCGACCGGATGGGATGCTATCGCCGAAACGTCCGATGAACACACTTCGCTGGGCGGAATCGGTCCACGACAGCTTCAGGAGAGGTTCGGTCACTTTCGATTCCCGATTTACGGCGACGGTAAAAAAGGAAGTCTGCGCGCGTGGTGCATACCAGAGTTCCTCGCCGCAGGAACGATTGTCGCACGCTTCCAATGCTTTCGTTTGAAATGAAATGGAGCGGCCAGCTTTGAAGGACCAGGTTGTTCCGTCCCGGGTCAGTTCCATCGGCTCCTTCCGGACATGCAATTTTCCTGAAGCGGATGACGTCCGTTGCGAATGGATCCACGCGAGCAGCGCCTTCTGTTGAGCGGCGCTGGCGTTTGCAGGGAGATAGACGACGGATTCGCCAACCTTGGAGGTTCGTTCGGCCAGATTGTCATTCGAGGATTGAAGCAGCGCGACCTTCAATCCTTTCAGATCGGTATTTTGGAAGGTGCCGGAGGTGAAGTTCCACACCTGCACCATGTATCGGCCTGCCTGTGTGGCTTCGGCGGATACTGTGCAGCCGCCGGCGTAAAGTTCGCAGGAATGCAGTTCGAGCATGGTGCCGCGCGGCGCGTCAGTTGCCGATGCGTGCAGCGTTGCAAGGGAAAGACTGGCAAAGAGAAAAAGAAGGCGTTTCATAAGCTCTGGGCTTTTGGGTGAACGAACGTTAGATACACCAACAATCAAAATTGCGCCAGTCGGCTCATTGCGTGCGGGATATCGGTGGGGCAAGGCTGTTTAAGCCGATGAAGAATCATTTCGCAACCCCTTCGCGCCAACCTGCTCCATACGCTTCGAACACACGACGGATTTCATCGCGAATGCGCCGAAACACAACGAGCTTTTCCTCATCGGATCCGTTTGCTTGTGCCGGGTCGTCAAAACCCCAGTGATGGCGGTTCATCTGGCCGGAAAAATTTGGGCACGTCTGGTCCGCATCTCCGCAAACCGTGATAACAGTGTCGATGGTCTGGTTCAGGAATTCATTCAGATGCTTTGATCTGTGGCTGGAAATATCGATCCCAATTTCAGCCATTGCACGGATCGCGAGTGGATGAACGTAGCCGGCTGGTTTCGATCCGGCACTGATGACATTCAGGATGTCACCGGCTGCATTCCGCAGAATCCCTTCGGCCAGGTGGCTTCGGCAGGAGTTTCCCGTACAGAGAATGAGAATGGTTGGCTTTTCAGAAGTCATTCACAAGCAGCACTGCTAACAACAAGTCTTTGTTTTCGGCTTTCGTGCCTGAACCTCGAGGCTGACGATGTAATCAGATGTCTTCGTTCCGGACGGAAACAACTGCATGAGCTTTTGATAAAGCGGATCTTCAAAGCTCGTCATCGCCTCAATGTATTGAGGTTTTGGCATCAGAACGATGTCAGTCAAACCAGCCTCTCGAACCATTACTTCCGTTTCACTGACCAACACCGCTCCTGCCACGCATCCAACGAGTGCTTCGACCATTTTCAGAACCTCGTCCGGGAGCGGCTGGAGCAATGCCATGTCTGAGACGGCAACCCGGCCACCTGGGCGAAGCACGCGTGCAATCTCACGCCAGACTTGCGGTTTGTCCGGAGAAAGGTTGATCACACAATTGGAGATGATGACGTCAACGCTGTTATCCGCCACCGGCAGATGCTCGATTTCGCCAAGCCGAAACTCAACATTGTCCAGCCCGGTTTGCTTGCGATAAGTTCCTGCATTCCGACGCGCCTTCGAAAGCATTTCGGGTGTCATATCGACGCCGATGGCTCTGCCTGTTGCGCCAACCTTTCGTCCTGCAATGAAGATGTCGAAGCCGCCGCCACTGCCAAGGTCGAGAACAACTTCGCCAGGTTTCAAAGCCGCGAGGGCCGCAGGATTGCCACAGGACAGTCCCATGTTCGCGCCTTCGGGTAGTGATTGGAGCTCCTCCACTGAATATCCAAGCTCCTGAGCGAGTTTATCCGCGTCCTGAGGCGCTGATCCGCAACACGAGACCCCAGGGCTGCAACAGCCGGCCGAAGTGTCCTGAGCGATCTTCGCGTAACCTTCGCGGACCAACGCGCGTAATGTTTCCGATTCTTTTCCGGTGAGGACAGATGTTTTCATAAAAGGTTAACGACATTGACGTCGGCAGATTTCCGTCAGGTCAGTTTTTAGAATTATTTTCAGTTTGCGCGCATCCGCCGCAGCCACATCCGTATTCGCCATCGACTTTTTCACCCAATCCAGCGCTTCGCGGATGACCACCGGTGCGGATTTGTCCGGCAGTCGATAGTAAACCCAGCGTTCCGTCTTCCTGGAGAGGACAAGCCCTGCGTGGCTGAGCACCGACAAATGTTTTGAAATCGTGGAAGGTGCCAGGCCGAACAGTTCGGTGATCTGGCAGACGCAAAGTTCTCCGCCTTGGAGCGCAAGGAGTGTTCGAACACGGTTTGGGTCTGACAACGCTTTCGTGATGGCGAGCAGTTCTTGCATAACGCGGACTCAATCTGGAACTGAAATAAAAAGAGTCAATACTATATTTCGCCAAATAGCGAAATAATGTGGATGTCAGAGTTACCTTCTCCCACGTCTGGAAGACAGATCTGCAGCTTCGCCTCTTCAAGAGCGTCCGGCGGTTTTGATTGGCAGCGAACATTTCTTGGCCAGACGGACAAAAACTGTCTAGTGACGCTTCCCGAGATTTTATTCAGTATCTGAGCCGGCTCGCTTATGGCGGCAACCACAGCATGCAAACGCGATTTGATCTTACCCAAAGGGACATTCCGAAAACCTGGTACAATCTTCTTCCTGATTTCCCCGAGCCGCTGCCGCCGCCATTGCATCCGGGAACCAAGGAGCCGATGCCGCCCGAAGGACTCGAGGCGATCTTCCCCAAAAACCTGATCGAACAGGAAGTCAGTGCGGAGCCATGGATCGAGATTCCGGAGCCGGTTCGTGACATTTACGCGCTCTGGCGTCCGACGCCACTGTTGCGGGCAACCCGGTTTGAGAAGGCCCTCAACACGCCCGCCCACATTTATTACAAGTACGAAGGCGTCAGTCCGGCCGGCAGTCATAAGGTCAACACTTCCGTACCCCAGGCCTATTTCAACAAGGTCGCCGGCACGAAACGTCTTGCGACAGAAACAGGTGCAGGACAATGGGGCGCATCACTTGCATTCGCGTGCAGTCTGTTCGGGCTGGAATGCAATGTGTACATGGTGAAGGTCAGCTACGACCATAAGCCGTATCGTCGGATGCTGATGCATACATGGGGCGCGACGGTTCATCCGAGCCCGAGTTCTGTCACCGAATACGGACGCAAGCTGCTGGCCGAAGATCCGCATTGTCCAGGCAGTCTCGGGATCGCGATCAGTGAAGCGATTGAAGACACCGCCAAACATCCCGACACGAAGTACGCACTCGGCAGCGTGCTGAACCACGTTTGCCTGCATCAGACCGTCATTGGCGAGGAAACAATTCGTCAGATGGAACTCGCCGGTGAAACGCCGGATGTGATCGTCGGTTGCTGCGGCGGCGGGAGCAATTTCGCCGGGATCGCATTTCCCTTCATCCGTTTGAAGATCAAGAACGGTTTCAAGGGACGCATCGTTGGTGTGGAACCTTCGGCCTGTCCGACGTTGACCAAGGGCGAATTCCGTTACGACTTCGGCGACACGGCTGAGACGACGCCGCTGATGAAGATGTTCACGCTGGGACACAACTTCATGCCGCCGTCGATTCATGCGGGCGGACTCCGGTATCACGGCATGTCACCGATGGTGAGTCATGCAATGCAGCTGGGACTAATGGAAGCACAGGCAGTGGCGCAAACGAAGGTGTTCGAAGCGGCGACATTGTTCGCGCGAAGCGAAGGGCTGGTTCCAGCGCCGGAATCATCGCACGCGATTGCGACGGTTGTGAGCGAAGCGATTCAGGCGCGGGAAGAGGGAAAGAAACGCGTGATCGTGTTCAATCTGTCCGGACATGGACTGCTCGACCTGAGCGCGTTTGAAAGCTATCTGCACGGGAAGCTGCAGGATGTGTGAGGGAGCGCGCCATTAATCGGCGCCACCGTCTCACGAATTTCTCGAAGAATCTCATTAGCACCGTGCTTCAGCGCGGTGGTGGTGGTGGTGGTTTGCAACTTCAGCCGTTTGGAACGGCTTCTCCTCCTGTGCGAAAGCCGTTGAAGACGGCTTTCTGAAATCAGTTCCCGCTGCACCGGAATGGGACGTTCTCACTGACTCACCGATGAAAATGATTCCGTTGACGGTACACGAAAAAAGCCGGCATTGCTGCCGGCCTTTCGATTTGAAATGTGAAACGATCGAAATCTATTTCGCTCCGTGATCGATCCAGGCGCGGATGAGTCCCACCTGTTCGGGAGTCAAAGGCTTGGCAGGCGGCGGACCTTGTTGCGGGCGCTGCTGGCCTTCGCTGTTGGGAGCGCCTTCAGGATTTCCGGGACGATTTCCTCCGCGACCTTGTCGGATCGGCGGCATTGCGAGTTCCGGATCGATTCTTGCCACGGCAATCACGAGGTCGCTCTTGGCGCTGTCACCGACCACAACCACTTTGCCGTTCTTTCCGCCCTTGAGGGTCGTTTCAGCGCTGTCGAGGCGCAGTCCGGCCTTAGGGCGCTCGGCTCCGTGGCAGCGTATGCACGATTCCTTGAAGATCGGGAGAATGTCCTTTTCGAACGTGACATCCGTGCGCGTGGATGCGGGTGGAAGTTTGCTAACAGGTTCAGCTGCACTGGCAGCTGCGGTGGACAGCATCGCCGCCACAAGCATGACAAACGAACTCTTCATAATGGTTTTCATCAGCTAGGTTTGGCCGTAAAGACAAAGGAAAAATTGTGCCGGTTACAATCGTTTTCCTCTGGCGATGCGCCGGCTGCCACGTTAAAGAAGCAATACTGTTTAATCAGTAAGGATGCTTGGCTTTGCGCTTATGGCTCTGTGCATCGCAATTTTTGGTTCCTTTTTGCCAAGGCGGGGGAAGTCGTCGGCACGGTTGCCCCGTCAGATTCTATTGTCACTCAGTGCTGACCTCACCTACGGTGATGCAGCGCTTTTGATGTTAGAAGTTTCAGGACAACGGGATTATCGACATGCAAACAGTTAAGCCAGCTTCAAAAACAGTGGAATCCGCCCACGACATTCTTCACGCACGGTCTCATCCGCTCGATCCGATCTTCGCGCCGAAATCGGTCGCGCTGATCGGTGCCACGGAGAATGCCGGAAGCGTCGGTCGCACGATCTTTCAAAATCTTGGGCGCGGCGGATTTCAGGGCGTCGTTTATCCGGTGAATCCAAAGCGCAATTCGGTCCTGAGTGTTCGCGCTTATCCCAGTGTGTCCGCGCTGCCTGAAATAGTGGATCTCGCAGTGATCTGCACGCCGGCCAAAACAGTCCCCGGCATCATTCAGGAATGCATCAAGGTCGGCATTCCGGGCGCCATCATCATTTCCGCCGGATTCAAGGAAACCGGTCCCGAAGGCGTCGCGCTGGAAAAGCAGATTCTTTCAGACGCACGCAAAGGCGGGATGCGGATCGTGGGACCGAACTGTCTCGGCGTCATGGTTCCGCAGCGCGGACTGAACGCCACGTTCGCCACCACAATCGCAAAGCCCGGCAACGTGGGTTTCCTCAGCCAGAGCGGCGCGCTCTGCACTGCCGTGCTCGACTGGTCGCTCAAGGAGAATGTCGGTTTCAGCGCGTTCGTTTCCATCGGTTCAATGCTCGATGTCGGTTGGGGCGATCTCATTTATTACCTCGGCGACGATCCGAACACGAAGAGCATCGTCATCTACATGGAAACCATTGGCGATGCGCGCGCATTCCTTTCTGCGGCGCGTGAGGTCGCGCTTACCAAGCCGATCATTGTCATCAAGCCCGGTCGCACTGCAGGCGCTGCGAAAGCCGCGGCCTCGCACACGGGCTCGCTTACGGGAAGCGATGACGTCCTCGATGCAGCGTTCAAGCGTTGCGGCGTGCTGCGCGTGAACAACATTTCCGATCTGTTCTACATGTCGGAAGTCCTCGGACGTCAGCCGCGTCCGAAGGGAAACCGTCTCACGATGATCACCAACGCCGGCGGTCCCGGTGTGCTGGCGACCGACGCCTTGCTGATGAGCGGCGGGCAGCTGGCGGAGGTGTCGAAGGGCACGATCGAGGAGCTGAACAAAATTCTTCCTGCCGCCTGGTCTCACAACAATCCGATCGATGTGCTTGGCGACGCGAGTGCGGAGACTTACGCGAAGACGCTCGAGATCGCCGGCAAGGATCCGAACAGCGACGGCTTGCTGGTGATTCTCACGCCGCAGGCGATGACCGATTGCACTGCGACGGCTGAGAAGCTCAAAGCATTCGGGCACATTGAAGGAAAGCCGGTTCTCGCGAGCTGGATGGGAGGCAAGGACGTTGCCGAAGGTGAAACGATTCTCAATCGCGCCGGCATTCCGACCTTTCCGTATCCCGACACGGCCGCGCGTGTGTTCACGCAAATGTGGCGTTACGCGGACAACCTTCGCGCGCTTTATGAGACGCCGCTTCCTTCAGCCGATGCCGACGATCTCGAATCGGGCCGTGCCCGTGCGAAGGCGTTGATCGAATCCGTGAAAAGTTCGGGCCGAACGATTCTTACGGAAGCGGAATCCAAGGAACTCCTCGGCTGCTACGGCATTCCGACCGTTGTCACGAAGGTTGCGAAAACCGAAACTGAATCCGCAAAGCTCGCCAACGAAATCGGTTATCCGATCGTTCTGAAACTCTTTTCCGAAACCATCACGCACAAGACGGACGTTGGTGGCGTGCAGTTGAATTTGAAGGATGAATCGGAAGTCCGGCGCGCGTTCCGGGCCATCAAGACCGCCTGCACGGAGAAGGCCGGTGCGGAGCATTTCCAGGGCGTGACCGTCCAGAAGATGATCAAGCTGAACGACGGCTACGAACTCATTCTTGGCAGCAGCATCGATCCGCAATTCGGACCGGTGCTTCTGTTCGGCATGGGCGGACAGCTCGTTGAAGTATTCAAGGACAAGGCGCTCGGATTGCCGCCGTTGAACACGACGCTTGCGCGGCGCATGATGGAAACGACGAAAATTTATCATGCGCTCAAAGGGGTGCGCGGCCGGAAACCGGTCAATCTCGCCGCGCTTGAAAGGTTGATGGTCGGTTTCAGCCAGCTTGTTGCCGAACAGCCCTGGATCAAGGAGATCGACATCAATCCAATGTTCGCATCGGCAGAAGATCTGGTGGCGCTCGATGCGCGCGTGATTCTCCACGAGCCGAAGACGAAGGAGGATTCGTTGCCGAAACTCGCGATTCGTTCCTATCCGACGCAATACGTCAGTTCGTGGAAGATGAAGAACGGCACGCCGGTTACCATTCGTCCGATTCGGCCGGAGGATGAACCATTGCTCGTGAAGTTCCATGGCACGCTGTCGGAGGAAAGTGTTTATCACCGTTACTTCAGCCAGATCAAACTCGACCAGCGCATCGCGCACGAACGCCTCGTCCGCATCTGCTTCAATGATTACGACCGCGAAATCGCGCTCGTTGCGGAGTACAAGGATCCGAAGACGAAGGAACGACAGATCATTGGCGTCGGTCGGCTCAGCAAGGCGCGCGGCCTCAACGAAGGCGAGTTTGCGCTGATCGTAGGCGATCCGTGGCAGAAGTGCGGGCTTGGAACCGAGTTGCTCCGACGCCTGGTTCAGATCGGACGGGACGAAAAGTTGAAACGCATCACCGCGATGATCATGGCCGACAATTTCGGCATGCAGCACGTCAGCAAGAAGGTGGGCTTCAAAATCACGCACGACGAAAGCGGACGGGACTTCAAGGCTGAGATTGCGCTGAAGAAGAGCTGAGCCGTTCCCGTTGACTGGAACACTCATCGGATCAGGCCGACTTGACGTCAGATGACGCCCGTCATCAGGTCGATCCTTTTGCCTCTATACACCGTATCGGGCCTTTGTTAGGTTGCGGCCACTATGGCACTGGATGACATCCTTCTTGAAGCGGAAGAGAAAATGATGAAGACCGAACAGGTCGTCGTGAACGAGTTCGCCGGCGTGCGAACCGGAAAAGCATCGGCGAGCCTGGTCGAAAACATCATGGTCGAGGTTTACGGTTCCAACATGCGCATCCGCGAACTGGCGGGAATCACAACTCCGGAACCGCGCACGCTCGCCATCCAGCCCTGGGACGCCCAGTCGCTTCACCCCATCGAGAAGGCGATTCAGAAAAGCAATCTCGGTCTGTCACCTGCGATTCAAGGCCGCACGATCCGCATCTTCTTTCCGGAACTCAGCCAGGAACGGCGCGTGGAGTTCGTAAAGATCATCAAGAAAATGGCGGAGGACGGCCGCGTCGCGGTTCGGCACGTTCGGCGAGATGCCATGGAACAGTTGAAGAAACACGCGCATGACAGTGGTGTGACCGAGGACGATGTGGAAAAGGCCGAGAAAGAGCTTCAACGCCTCACCGACGAATACATCGCCAAGATCGATGCGCATGTTGTCGCGAAGGAAAAAGACATCATGACGGTCTGATCTGGGATTGGTTCGGGGAATGCGTTCCGAAACAGGGTTCCAGCGCGGTTTCAATTCGTATGTCTCATCGCGGAACTCGTCAGTTTTGATTCGAACCAATGGGTTGAATTGAACTGGCGGCATGAAACTTCACTGAGCGCCGCAGCTGCGGAAAAAACTCTTCGAAATCCCGTTTCAGTTCAGTTCCGTTTTTCTCCAGCTCCGAGATGGCACATCCAAGCGCCACGGGCCTGCGGAGTCGGCTTCCGATGCGATCCAGGGCCACGCCGATTCCACCCATCGATCCGTAGGAGCAAAGAAGATTCTCAGCGCGAATGCCATCGAGACGATCCAGAGCAACCGACGGCAGCGTGTGCCGATGTTCATCAATTCCGGAGTAGAACTCGATTGCGACAGTGTCCAGCGGTTTGGAGGAGTAACGATTCCAGTCGTGCGTCAGGAAGAAGTCGTAGAACACGTCCACGAGAATTCCAGCGAAGCGCCGATGTGCTGGTCCAATCCGTTGAATGCTGCGTTTCACAATGGGATGCGTGTCGGTGAAACGATCGATTCGAATGTGCTGTTCAATTCCTTCGTGGAAAATGTTCGGCAGTGCATGCAGCGCCGGTTTCGGAAGGAGGTCGGGCAGGAGATTGCCGATGCGGAACGCCGCGGTCGGTTTCGACAACAGAATGTGGGCAAGCCAGTTCAATGGTGGGGAATGTAGCAGGTTTTGGGTTCGAAAGAGAAGAATCTGTAAGCGAAGTTTTTAAACGACGCGTGAAGGTCTTTCACCCTTGCAAGTTTCCTTCCACAAAATCACACCTGTTCGTCGTGTTCCTGCTGTCGGCGTGACGAGGATTGAAGTAACGTTCCGACGTGGCGAAACCAAAAGACATCGAGCTGCCGACGGGTGAGAAGATTCCGATCCTTTACGAGGATCGTGCCGTGATGGCCATCGACAAGCCGCGCGGCTGGATGCTCGTGCCGTTTTCGTGGCAGAAAACCAATCGCAATTTGCAGGCAGCTCTCACGTCGTCGATCGCCGCGCGCGATTTCTGGGCGACGTCTCGAAACCTGAAGTTCATCCGGTTCGTTCATCGGCTGGACGCGGAGACGACGGGAATTCTTCTGCTGGCCAAGAGCCTTGGCGCTGTGGACACGTACGGAAACCTGTTCGAAAGCCGGAAGATGGAAAAGGTTTACCTCGCGGTCGTTCACGGCGTTCCAAAACAAACCGAATGGACCTGCCGTGCGAAGCTGGGACCGGATCCCGATCAACGCGGACGGATGAAGGTCGATCCACGCGGGAAGGAAGCGGAAACCTCGTTTCGCGTGCTGCAGACCGGCGCGAATACATCGTTGATCGAAGCGCATCCATTCACCGGGCGGACGCATCAGATTCGCATTCATCTGCTCGAGTCGGGATTTCCGATTGTGGGCGATGAGTTGTATGGGCCCGATCCAAAGCCGAAAAAAGCTCTTGGACTTCGCGCAGTGGAACTGTCGTTCAACGATCCGTTCAATCGGAAACCGATTCGCATTCGCGCGCGATCGGACTGGTTCGTTCGCGAGTATGGTTTTGTCTTGAAGCGCGCGGAGGAACAATCGGTTGAACAACCGGAAGCTGCGGGCAGCGATTCCGCGCCGGCCAAGGTTGATGGAAGCGGCAGGGGAAGCAAAGCCAGGCGGTGAACCATTTTTGGCTTTGGGTTCGGCAAAATCGGTGGATTTATCCGCAATTCGCGTACAGTCTGCGCCGCGGATTCGTTTAGGTTGAAAGCGCAGCCAGCAGATTCATCAGCAACAACAACAATGAATGCCAGTGCAGTTCAGTCTGAAACCGGGACAACGGGGTTAACCAGCCGCGAACGTTTTCGTCGCGCCTGTCGTTGCGAGCCTGTGGATCGTCCTCCCATGTGGCTGATGCGGCAGGCTGGCCGGGCGCTTCCTGAATATCGGAAGCTTAAGGAAACCTACACGTTCGTTCAGCTGGTGCAGAATCCGGAGCTCGCCACCGAAGTGACACTTCAGCCGATTCGGCGTTTTGGATTCGATGCTGCCATTCTTTTCAGCGACATCCTCGTGATCCCCGAAGCGATGGGACAAACCTATCATTTCAAGGAAACCGGCGGCGTCGTGATGGATTTCGCAGTTCAAACAAAGGCGGACATTGAAAAGCTTTCCGTCGAGCGCGTTTGCGAGCGGTTGAGCTACGTGGACAAGGCGTTGCGAATGTTGCGCGCGGAGTTGGGAGACAAGACGGCATTGATCGGCTTCACCGGTTCGCCGTGGACATTAGCGACGTTCATGATGGAAGGCGCGAGTGTTCCGCGTTATAGCCGGGCGCTGGCGTTGTTTCGGGAGGATCGCAAAACCTATTATGCGCTGGCCGAGAAGCTGACCGTTGCGATCACAGAGTATTTAAAGATGCAGATCGCGACCGGGATCGATGCGTTTCAGATTTTCGACAGCCACGGGGGGCATCTGGCGGTGAGTGAGTTTGACGAAGCTTCCGGGCGCTGGATGCGGGACATTCTTTCGAATCTCAAGCGTGAGTTCGTTCAGAAGATGCCGCCTGCAATTGTGTTTTCGCTCGGAACACACGGCAGCTGGCACGATCTTCTTGCAACCGGTGCGAACATTCTTGGAGTCGATTGGCAGACATCGCTGGCTGAAGTGCGGCGGCTGGTTCCCGAAGGAATCGGGCTTCAGGGAAATCTTGCGCCAGCGCTGTTGAGCGACGCCACGCCTGACGTGGTGGCGAAGGAAACTCAATTGGTACTCGAGGCGATGCGCGGCCGGAACGGACACATCTTCAATCTGGGTCATGGTTTGACGCCCGGCGCCAGGCTGGAGAATATTCAGGCGGTTGTTGATACCGTCCGCAACTTTCGATGAAAACGCTCAACGTCGATCTTGATCTGGTGCGCAAATACAACGTGGCCGGACCACGTTACACCAGCTATCCGCCGGCAACGAAGTTCACCGATGCCGTGACGTGGGATCAGCTTTCCGAGCGCATCGAGGCGAACAACCGTTCCGCGCGCGACCTCTCGATCTACTTTCACATTCCATTCTGCGAAACGCTCTGCTGGTTCTGCGGTTGCACGACGGTGATCACGCTCAATCACGACAAGGGCAAAAATTACGTCGAATATCTGGCGCGTGAAGTGGAGCGCATGGCGCCAAGGCTGAATCCGGATCGCAAGGTGGTTCAGCTGCACTTTGGCGGCGGTTCACCGACGTTCCTGCGCCCGGACGAAATTCGCCGGCTCGGCCAGGCGATTCACAAGCATTTCAAATTCGCGCCGGATATTGAGGCGAGTGTCGAAGTGGATCCGCGCCGCCTGACGCGCGAGCACATGGTTGCGTTGCGTGAGATCGGTTTCAATCGCGCCTCAATGGGCGTGCAGGATTTCAATCCCGAGGTGCAGCAGGCAATTCATCGCATTCAACCGCGCGAAATGACGCAGCAGGCGATGGACTGGATGCGCGAACTCGGTTTCGGGTCGATCAACCTAGATCTCATCTACGGCCTTCCAAAACAGACGCCCGAAAGTTTCAACGAAACTTTGAACACGGTTCTGGCGATGAAACCGGATCGCCTGGCGGTGTTTAGCTATGCGCACGTGCCTTGGATCAAACCGGCACAGAAGATTCTTCAGGAAAAAGTTCTGCCGACGCCGGAATCGAAGCTGGAGGTTTTGAAGCTCGTGATCGAACGGCTCACTGCAAACGATCAATACGTTTACATCGGCATGGATCACTTCGCGAAACCGACCGACGAACTTGCGGTGGCGCAGCGAAACAAACAGCTCCAGCGCAATTTTCAGGGCTACAGCACGCGGGCCGGATCGGACATCTACGCCTTCGGCATGTCGAGCATTTCGCAGATTCCCGACGCTTACTGGCAGAACGAAAAGGAGCTGCCGAAATATCAGGAGGCGGTCGATGCCGGGCGCGTTCCGCTGCATCGCGCTTATTTCGTCACGCCGGAGGACAACATCCGCCGCGAGACGATCATGCGTGTGATGTGCGATCTCTCGCTCGATTTCAATGCGATGTCGAAAAAGCTTGGAATCGACTTCGAACAACATTTCTCAAAGGAATTGGAATCGCTTGCGCCCTACGAGACTGACGGATTGGTGAAGCGGAATGAAAGCGGCCTGGAAGTCACCGATGCCGGCCGGCTGTTCATTCGAAACATCGCGATGTGCTTCGACAACACGCTGGCTCCCGCGGGGGAACGCCGTCATTCCAAGACGATTTGATTCTTCAGTTTCGATTCGATCTTCATCCATGAAATCGGTTGCGATCATTGGAGCGGGAATTACCGGACTGACCGCGACGTTTTATCTGAAGCGCAGCGGAATTCCAGTCGTGGTATATGAATCCGGCAATCGTGTGGGCGGCGTGGTTCAATCGATTCGAAGCAAGGGATTTCTCGCCGAGTTCGGTCCCAACACGCTTCTGGAAACTTCGCCTAGGATCAAACAGCTCGTCGTGGACGCCGGGTTGGAGTCGCGCCGCCTTGATCCCGATCCCAGCGCGGAGGCGCGCTACGTCGTGCGGTATCGTCGTCCGATCGAGATGCCGGGATCGCCGCCCGGATTTCTCACCACGAATCTGTTCACGTGGAAGGCGAAGCTGGCGGTGTTGCGCGAGCCGTTCATTGCTCCGCGTCGCGACGGCGTGGAGGAAAGCATCGCGCAATTCGTCCAGCGACGGTTCAACCAGGAATTTCTGGATCACGCCATCGATGCGCTGGTCGCTGGAATTTATGCGGGCGATCCCTACAAGTTATCGGTCACCCATGCGTTTCCGAAGTTGAAGGCGCTGGAAGATCGGTATGGATCGATGATCAAAGGGCAGATTCTCGGTGCGCGCGAACGGAAGAAACGTGGCGAAGTCGCGAAAGATCGCGCTCCAAAGTTTTCGTTCGATGAAGGATTGCAGGTGTTGCCTGACACGCTTCGCGAAAGGTTGGGGGACGCGGTGAAACTCAACTCACCGGTGACAAAGCTCTCAAAAATTTCCGACGGCTGGCGCGTGACAATTCCTGGAGGCGAAGAGGAACACAGCGCAGTCATATTCTGTGGAACGGCGTATCGACTGGCTGAGCTGAAAGTCGAAGGCGTGCCGCCGCTCGAGTTGCCGGTGTTTGGAGAAATTCGTTATCCGCCGGTCGCAAGCGTGGTTTTGGGTTTCCGCAGGGAAGATGTCATGCATCCGGCGAGCGGATTTGGAATGCTGATTCCGAAGATTGAAGGATTCAAAATTCTGGGAACGATTTTTTCGTCATCGCTCTTCCCGAATCGGGCGCCCGCAGGCCACGTGACACTCACGAGTTATCTCGGTGGCGAGCGTTATCCGGAGCTGGGCGGATTGCCGGACGATCAGCTCGTTGAAACGACGGTTTCCGATCTGAAAATTCTTCTCGGCGTGAAAGGCCGTCCGGTGTTCCAGCATTGCTGCCGCTATGCGAAAGCGATTCCGCAATACAACGTCGGTTACGGGCATTATCGGGAGCTGATGAACAGCGTGGAAGCAAAAGCACCCGGACTTTACCTTGCCGGACATTACCGCGATGGCGTCTCATTGAGCGATTCGATTGTTTCTGGCTGCAACGTGGCGGAAAGGGTGGGGACGGGAGTGAAACGTGAAACGTGATGCGTGGGGCGTGAGGCGTGAAACTCGATTTCGTGATTTGAAAGAAAGCACATGAGCAAAGCAGTTTTATTGGTCAATTTGGGTTCGCCGGATTCGCCGTCGGTTCCTGACGTGCGGCGATACCTCAACGAATTCCTGATGGACGAACGGGTGATCGATGTCTCGTGGCCGGTGCGGCGCTTCGTCGTCGGCATGATTCTCATCAATCGCCCGAAGGAATCCGCTCATGCCTATTCGACCATCTGGACAGACCAGGGTTCGCCGCTCATTGTCATCAGCCGCAACGTTCAGAAGCTGCTTCAACAACGTGTAAGCATTCCGGTCGAGCTCGCGATGCGCTATCAGAACCCGAGCATTCCGGACGCGGTCAGGAAACTCGCTGCCCAGGGGATCACCGAAGTTCTGCTGATTCCTCTCTTTCCGCATTACGCGATGTCCAGCTACGAAACCGCCGTCGTGCGCGTGCAGGAGGTCGCGGCGAAGATCGCTCCGCAGATGAAGGTCGTCGTTCAGCCGCCTTACGGAGATGCGACGGACTATGTTCAGGCGCTCGTTGGCAGCGCGCAGGAATTCCTTAAGAACGATTTCGATTACCTGTTGTTCAGCTTCCACGGTGTTCCGGAACGGCAGATCAAAAAGTCCGATCCGACGGGCCGGCACTGTCTTCAGGCGAAGGACTGCTGCAAAGTGCCGAGCGAAGCGCACAAGTTCTGTTACCGGCATCAGTGTTTTCGAACCGCCGAGGAATTCGCAAAGGTCGCGGGCATTCCTGAAAACAAATGGTCGGTGTCATTCCAGTCGCGACTGGGAAAAGATCCGTGGCTTACGCCTTACACGGACAAGGAGCTGGAACGTCTCGGCGCGAACGGAGTGAAGCGGTTGCTCGTGATCTGTCCGGCGTTTGTCTCCGACTGCCTCGAAACGATCGAAGAAATCGGCATGCGCGGGAAAGAAGGATTCCTCGCCGCCGGCGGACAGGAATTTCGTCAAATCCCGTGCCTCAACGAACATCCGCTTTGGATCGACGTGTTGGACCGAATGATCAAGCGCTTCGCCTGAGCTGCCTGAGCTGCGTCCGAGTGCTTGGGTAAGGCAGCTCGAAAAACCCGCTCTTTTTGAATTCGTTGCGTCAGACCACGGTTCGCCAAAACTCCGGGGAAAGCAGATCTTGTCACACTTTGCGGACGCGCCTATAGGTGGGCGAAAGGAAAATTATGACAACATCAGAAGGAATGGGAGTGCTTTTCATTTTTGCGATTGGTTTGGTGGCATTCGCATTCTGGCTTTGGATGTTGATCGATTGTTTGCGCAACGAGCCCGATGGCAGTTCGAAGATCGCATGGCTTCTCGTCATTCTGCTCGCCGGAGCGGTCGGAGCGCCGCTCTATTTCTTTGTCCGGAAACTGGGCCGTTCGACCAGATCGAATCCACCAGCTTTGCCGCCGCTGCATCAGCCGTGGAACAAAAATCAACCGCTCGGTTGATCGACGGACCTCGAATCGTCGTAACCGGGAAACCGTTCCCGTCATCCACAGTGTCGTGTCAACGATGAGATGGATCTGCGCCCTTGTTCTGTTTCTGAACGTCGTTTGCTGTGTTGCCGGCGATCTTCATCCTTACGACCTGCGCTGTGAATTTGAAGAACGGCCGCTTGGAATCGATGAAACAAATCCGCGTCTGTCCTGGAAGCTGCAAAGCCCGAAGCGAGGTGAACGTCAGACGGCATTTCAAATTCTCGCCGCGAGTTCTCCTCAAGAGCTGGGTGCGGATGAAGGTGATCTTTGGGATTCCGGCAAGGTGGATTCCACAGAATCTTTTCACGTTTCATACGCGGGAAAGCCGCTCGCATCGTTGCAGCAGGTTTTTTGGAAAGTGCGCGTCTGGGACGCCGCGGGCCGCGTTTCGGCGTGGAGTTCGCCGGGAAATTTCACGATGGGAATGTTGCGTCCATCGGACTGGAAAGCGGTATGGGTTCAATCGCCGGAAACCAATCATCAAACGCTTCTGCTGCGACGCGAATTTAAAGTGCGGCCCGGTCTGAAACGCGCCGTGGCCGTTGTTTGCGGACTCGGACAATACGAACTGAGTTTCAATGGAAGGAAAAGCGGCGATGCGGTGCTCGCGCCGGGGTGGACCAAATACGACAAGACCTGCCTTTACGATACGCACGATGTCACCCGGCTTCTGCGCGAAGGTCCGAATGTGATCGGAATCGAACTGGGCAATGGCATGTATCGCGTTTTGGGCGGGCGCTACACAAAGTTCAAGGGATCTTTCGGGCCATTGAAAGCGATTGCACAGCTGCGTATCGAATACCTTGATGGAACCTCGGAGACGATCATCACGGACGAACAATGGCGCGTTCGCGAAGGTGCGATCACCTTTTCGTGCGTTTACGGCGGTGAGGATTTCGATGCACGACTGGAACCGCTCGGATGGAATCAAAGCGGCTTTGACGATTCTTCCTGGCTGCCCGCTCAACGTGCGGAAGGTCCTGGAGGTGAACTGCGGGGCGCGATGGTTTCCGCTCCACCGATCAAAGCGTTTGAATCCTTCACGCCGATTTCAGCCAACGTGATTTCGAATCACATCACCGTTTACGATCTTGGACAGAATGCGTCGATCATGCCGCGGATCACAATTCGCGGACCGGCAGGGGCGGTGGTTCGGATTATTCCGGCGGAATTGGTGAGGACGAACGGTGCGGTGGATCGAGGCTCAGTTTCGCAGAACCGCCCCGGCTGGTGGCAATACACCTTGCGCGGAGATCGGCAGGAGACGTGGTTTCCCAAATTCTTTTATCACGGAGCACGTTATCTTCAGGTTGAGCGAATGCCGGGGAAGGAAGGCGGAGAACTTCCGGTTGTGGATTCGATTGAAGGCGTGGTGGTGCATTCCGATTCCGATCCGATCGGTGAATTCGAATGTTCCAACGAATTGTTCAATCGCATCCGGCGACTGGTTCGATGGGCGCAGCGAAGCAACATGGCGAGCGTGCTGACGGATTGTCCGCACCGCGAACGGCTCGGCTGGTTGGAGCAGTATCATTTGAACGGGCCGTCGATTCGTTACGAATTCGACCTGAATCGCATGTTCGCCAAAGGAATGAACGACATGGAGGACTGCCAGACGGCGAATGGCTGTGTTCCCAACATCGCGCCGGAATACACGATTTTTGGAAACGGTCCGGACGACTTTTCAAATCCGTTTCGCAATTCTCCCGAATGGGGCAGCGCGTTCATTCTCGTGCCGTGGCAGCAGTATCAGTTCACCGGCGATGCTGATTTGCTGCGGCGTTACTACGAACCGATGAAGCGCTACGCCGCTTATCTCGCCAGCGTTGCAACCAAAGATATTCTCTCGTTCGGGTTGGGGGACTGGTATGACCTGGGGCCGAAACTTCCGGGATTTTCTCAACTCACACCGAAGGAACTTACCGCCACGGCATTTTATTTCCTCGTGCATCAAACGTTGGCCGATGCCGCTCTGGTGATCGGCAAGCCTAAGGAAGCACAACGATTTCAGGCGGACGCTGATCGTATTCGGGCTTCTTTCAACCGCGCGTTCTTCAACGCGGAAACGCGTTCCTATTCCACGGATTCACAATGCGCGAATGCGTTGCCGCTGGTGATGAACCTGGTTGATTCGAGCCATCGTGATGCCGTGTTCGAATCGTTGATCAGCGACATCCGCAAACGCACCAACGCGGTCACCGCGGGTGATGTTGGATATCGTTACGTGCTCCGTGCGCTCGCGGACGCGGGACGATCGGATGTGATCTTCGACATGATTCAGCAGACCAATCGGCCCGGATACGGCTATCAGCTTCGCAAAGGCGCAACGAGTTTGACAGAATCGTGGGATGCGCGCCGTGGATCGTCGCAGAATCATTTCATGCTGGGACAGATCGTAGAATGGTTTTACTGCGACCTGGCAGGAATCGCACCGGATCCGAAAGCGCCAGGATTCAGGAATGTCCTCATCCGTCCACAGCCGGTGGGCGATCTCACATGGGTGCGCGCTCGTTACAACAGTATTGCCGGACCGATCCGTTCCGAATGGAATCGGTCAGGAAAACAATTTCGTCTCAAAGTTTCGATTCCACCCAACTGCACCGGTTCGATCTTCATGCCGGGAACCGACGCGCGCGTGATCGAACCCAAACGCCTTGGAACAAAGGGAATTTCGAAACGAGACGCCTGGATTCAAGTTCCGAGCGGGGAATATGTTCTTGAGTCACGGCTGCCTTGAGCCGAGTGAAACGGTCCCTGCGGCTCAACGGTTCGTCACCGATCCGCTGCCGGGGAGATTTTGTTGAGGCGAGTCCGGTCTTTCGGCTCCCGGACGCGGCAATACTGCAGACCGGGGATTGCTGTTTGTTCGACCTGTTGGCAGAAGATTTGTGCGCGTGTTGCCGGGTTGGTTTGTGACTGAATAACTTCGACCGACATTGTTGGTCCGGGAGGAAGTGGGTTGAAGCGCCCCTGAACCCGTCACGCTGGCGATTTGCCCGACCTGCAGTTGATCGATCACTTCAGTGACGCCAGGAACGCCTTCGACAATCGTTTTGATCCTTTGCTTCTCCTTTTCGGTGGGCACGATGCCGGAAAGTTCCACCTCTCCGTTGCGAACGATGAAGCTGATCGGAAGGGTACTGTTTCCCGAAGCGTAAGCGCCGGAGCCTGTCGCCAGAGCGCTCAATTCCGTTGAAACGGTCTGACGAATCGTGGTCAACAACTGGCGGTCCGTCTGTTCAGCTGTTTTATCTGGAGCTGAGTTTGTGGTGGACATGGAACTCGACTGAGATTCCGGCTGTCTTTCAATCACTCGATTGGTGCGGGTTGAGGTCGGCGTGAGCTCCCGTTCAGAAGTACTGACTTCGTTTTGCGCAGATTGAGCGAAGGAGGAGGCCACTGTGATTCCGCCGACGAGTGCGACTGTGATCAGTTTCATTTTCATGGTCCTGGAAAAGTTTTGAGTCAGGGAACGTCTGCTCAGGGGCGGTCGCGACCAAATGGGGAGTTCGCCCGATGCTGAAAAATTGCTCGGCATGAATGTTACGAAACAGATAGCGGCAGCCAACCTGCACAGGGCTGGGCAGCTGCCGCTTCAATGTTTGGGCCAAAGATCTGTGTGCGTTGATGGGCTCAGCGCGGCAGTGGATCGGTCGCTCCACCTCCAGGAACCGTGCCCGGCTGATTGTTGTTGGGAGTGTTGGGATTCTGGAGGATGCGTTCGAAGTTATTCGTCGCACGTGAAGTGGGGAGCAATCCGCCCGGTGTTCCGAACCGGTTTGTCGTTCCGCCGAATCGATTTGAGAAGGCTCCAAATTGATTTGTGCCCATGCCAAGAACGTTCGAACCGTAACGGAATTGATTGGTCATGGCGCTGAGTCCGCCGGCCGGGAAGGTATTGGTCACGCCGGGATTTCCGGGAACAGGCTGCCAGCCCTGGCCTCGCTGAAGTCCGGGATCGACAGGCGTTGTGCCTGTGACAGTGCCGTTATTCACGGAGACTCCGCCTGCGGGGGTGCCTTGTCGGGTTGAGGCTCCCGCGCCAACACCTGTCCGTCCTTCTGCTGTTCCGGGAACGGATCCGACGCGCGGATTGTTTACGTTGCCGCCCGAGGTTGTGCCGCTGTTCACAGCGGAACCGCCTGTGGTTACGCCTCCGCTGCTGGTTCCCGCAGCGCCTCCGGAGGAAGTTCCAGCGCCTGCAGCGCCGCCGCCTCCGGTTCCGCCGCCAGAGGATTGGGCATTCGTGCCAAGTGTTGCGCCTGCTGCAATCAAACCGATGATCAGTAATTTCTTCATGGTGTTACTCCTACGGGCACACATAAGGGCGCCCTTTTTTCAGCACACTCGGGTGAATTGTGAGGCGGCTCAACGGAGGGCTTTGACCCAAAACGACCTGCGATAACCCGCAATCGCATCGGCTTCGAATTCGATGATGACCAAAAAAAGAAACGCGCTGCGGATTTTCCACAGCGCGTTTTTGAAGCGAGAACCGGCTACTTGAGCCAGAAGCTGAAGTAGAGATACATGCCGCCCACGAGCAGCAGGATCAGGCCGGCCATAAGCTTGTTGCCGAAATCCCAGCTCGCCTTGATTTCCGCGGCGCTCTGGCCTTCGTGAATCGTGGCGTAGGTCAGGCCCTTCAGTTTTTCCGGCGGCGGCGGTGCCGTCATGAGCGAAACAACAACCATGATCACGATGCTGGCGAGCATCAGCACGCCGGTCGCATAGAGGAAGTTGAAGTCGCCGATGTAGGCCAGAAAGGCAGGATTCTCAATCTTGCCTTTGCCGAAGCTGCTTTGCAGCGTGAGCTTGATCATGCCGAGGATGAATCCACCAGCAAGGCCCCAGGTCGCACCGGCCGAGTTGACGCGCTTCCAGAAGAGACCGAGCAGGAACACCGCGGTGATCGGTGGGGCGAGGTAACCCTGCACGCTCTGCAGGTATTGGTAGAGACCGCCACCCGAGATCTTCGCCATCACTGGAATCCAGATGATGCCGAGGAAGACAACGACCGTGGTCGCCACGCGTCCCACATTGAGCAGGTGTTTCGGCGACTGACCCGGACGAAGTTTCTCATAGATGTCCACGGTGAACAGCGAGGCGCTTGAATTGAACAGCGAGGCGAGCGAACTCATCAGCGCCGCAAGCAAGCAGGCGACGATCAAACCGCGAATGCCCGAAGGCAACAGGGCAGTAACAAGCGTCGGGAACACGCGGTCGCCATCGATCGGAGAGACCACCTCACCGCCCATCATTTTCGGAGGCAGCGTGATGATGCCCTTCTGATGCAGCGCCCAGCCAATCATGCCGGGGATGAGGAAGATCAGCACCGGCCAGACCTTAAGCAAACCGCCGAACAACGCGCCGCGCCGGGCAGTGGTGAGATCCTTTGCCGAGAGCGCGCGTTGGACGATGTACTGGTCTGTACACCAGTACCAGATGCCGATGATGGGCGAGGCGATCAACACGCCGAGCCATGGGAAGTTCGGGTCGGAGAGCGGACGCCAGAGAGCGAATTGATCGGCATTCGCTTTGCACATGCTGACCAGTTCACCCCAGCCGCCGAGTTTGCCGAGGCCGATGAACGTGATCACGAATGAACCGAAGAGAATGATCACTGCCTGCGGCGTGGCTGTGGCCATGATCGCGCGCATGCCACCGAATACGGTGTAAACACCGGTGATGATCACCGTGGCGAACGCACCGATCCAGAAGGCGTCCAAATGCGCTCCGCCGATTGTCATGTTGATTTCCGGCAACAGCGCCTGGAACACGATCGCACCGGCATAGACCGTCACGCTGACTTTGGTGAACACATAAGCGACGAGCGACACACCGGAGAGGATCAGGCGGGTGCGTGCGCTGAAGCGGCGTTCGAGGAACTCCGGAATCGTTTCGACACCGGACTTGTAATAGAACGGCACGAACAGACCTGCGAGCATGATGAGCACCCAGGCATGCAGTTCCCAGTGCGCCATTGCCATACCGGTTGCGGCGCCCTGACCTGCGAGGCCGACGATGTGTTCGGAGCCGATGTTCGAGGTGAAGATCGAGGCGCCGATCGTGATCCAGCCTGCGTTGCGGCCGGCCAGGAAGAAGTCTTTGGTATCCTTCTGATCCCGTCCGTACCACCAGGCGACCATGCCGATGATTACGAAGTATAGGCCGATTACGGCCCAGTCTAATGAGGACATGTGAGGTTCCTTTTGGTTTGTCAGGTGTTCAGCTTATTTCGCGCTGAACTTGTAGATGATGGTGCTCTTGTAGGTTTCGCCCGGACGCAGAACAGTGGAGGGGAACTGGGACTTGTTCGGGGAATCTGGATAATGCTGCGGTTCCAGGCAGAAGCCGGTGCGGCGCTGATAAGCCTTGCCGCCTTTGCCGACGAGCGAGCCGTCGAGGAAGTTGCCGGCGTAGAACTGAAGACCGGGTTCGTCGCTGATCACTTCCAGGAAACGGCCGGTGGTCGGTTCATAAACAGTCGCCTGCAGGCCGAGTTTGCCGAGCGGTTTGTTGATGACCCAGTTGTGGTCGTATCCAGGGCCATATTGCAACTGCTGGTTCGGGTCGTTGATACGCGCACCAATTGCAGTCGGCTTGCGGAAATCGAACGGAGTTCCTTCCACGGACGCATATTCGCCGGTCGTAATCAACTGGCGGTCCACCGGAGTGGTTTTGTCGGAGTTGATATAGAGTTCATGGCTGAGGATGTCGCCGTTGCCTTGTCCTTTGAGGTTGAAATAGGAATGCTGCGTCAGGTTCACGACGGTCGCCTTGTCGGTCGTGGCCTTGAAATCGAGCCGCAGTTCGTTGTCATCGGTGAGCGTGTAGATCGCCGTAACATTGAGGTTGCCGGGGAAACCTTCCTCGCCGTCCTTGCTGACGTAGTTCAGCTCGAGCGTCGGTCCGTTCGGTCCGTTCTCGGCCTTGACCACCTTCCAGACGACCTTGTCGAAGCCCTTGACGCCGCCGTGGAGGGAGTTGCCGTTGTTGTTGCCGGCGAGCTGGTAGGTTTTGCCTTCGAGCGAGAACTTGGCTCCGCCGATGCGGTTTCCGTAACGGCCGATGAGTGCGCCGAAGAAAGGATTCTTCTCGAGGTAAAGCGGGCTCGTGTAGCCGTCGAGCGTGTCAAAACCGAGGACGACGTCTTCATACTTGCCGTTGCGATCCGGCATGGTGAGCGACTGGACGATACCGCCGTAATTCATGATCTTCGCTTCGGCGCCCTTGGCATTGCGAAGCGTGTAAAGTTCGACCGGCTGGCCGTCCACGGATCCGTAGGGTTGTTTCGACACGTTATCCGCGGAAGAACCCTTCGTTGCGCAGCCGGCAAGGCATGCAACGAACGCTCCCGCACCAATGACTAGCATCCATTCGATCATGTTTGTTTTCACAGTTGGTTACTTGGTTGTTTGGTTTTCAAGATTCTGCATCGGAAAAGAACGTTGCCGGACGTATCGATAGCCCGGCGGCGAACTGGCGGCGAGGCTGAAAGCAGGGATGATAATTCCCGGCGCATTTCAAGGTCCGCGGACTTCATCGCCCCGTAATACTGAGGAACTTGCTGATGGTCAAAGTAAACATCGACGGCTCGGGCAGAATGAGCCCCTCTCCCTGACCCTCTCCCCGCACTTCGTTGCGGGGCGAGGGAACTTTTGGGGGTGCGGGCGTCCAGTTGCGCATGGGCAGAAAGTGCGCAACGGAATGCACGCAAGGCAATTGATGAAGCATTCAGCCACAGGTTGACGCTCACATCTCCCTCTCTTCCGAGCGAAGCCGGAGGAGAGAGCTGGGAAGAGGAGACATTTGGCTGAGAAACCCCTCTCCCTAACCCTCTCCCCGCGCTTCGTTGCGTGGCGAGGGAACTTTTCGGGATGCGGGCACCCTGTTGCGCATGGGCAGAACTGGCGCAACGGAATGCATGCAAGGCAATTGATGAAGCATTCAGCCACAGCTTGACGCTCACATCTCCCTCTCTTCCGAGCGAAGCCGGAGGAGAGAGCTGGGAAGAGGAGACATTTGGCTGAGAAACCCCTCTCCCTAACCCTCTCCCCGCGCTTCGTTGCGTGGCGAGGGAACTTTTCGGGATGCGGGCACCCTGTTGCGCATGGGCAGAACTGGCGCAACGGAATGCATGCAAGGCAATTGATGAAGCATTCAGCCACAGCTTGACGCTCACATCTCCCTCTCTTCCGAGCGAAGCCGGAGGAGAGAGCTGGGAAGAGGAGACATTTGGCTGAGAAACCCCTCTCCCTAACCCTCTCCCCGCGCTTCGTTGCGTGGCGAGGGAACTTTTCGGGATGCGGGCACCCTGTTGCGCATGGGCAGAACTGGCGCAACGGAATGCATGCAAGGCAATTGATGAAGCATTCAGCCAAAGCTTGACGCTCACATCGCCATCGCTTCCGAGCGAAGCCGGAGGAGAGGGCTGGGGAGGGGATGTATTTGGCTGAAAATCCCCTCTCCCTAACCCTCTCCCCGCACTTCGTTGCGGGGCGAGGGAACATTTCAGGGTGCGGGCGTTCAGCTGCACTTGGGCAGAACATGCCGCATGGCGCGGGCGTCCTGCCTGTGGAGTCCAAAGGCGTTTCGCTGCCAGTCTCTGGAGACCTCGTTCCATTTCGCCGGTTTACTTCTGTCCGTAATACGCGCCCGGTCCGTGTTTGCGCAGGAAATGTTTTTGTAACAGGACCGATTGCATCGGCTTCAGCTTCGGATTGATCCGCAGCGTTTCGCTGTTCAGCTTGGCGATGAATTCCAGCACGGAGGCGTTGTGAACGGCGTCATGAACATCCTTGCCCCACGTGAACGGCCCGTGGCTTGCCACCAGCACGGCGGGATGCTGCATCGGATCGAACTTCAGCTTTTTGAACGTCTCAACGATCACATGGCCGGTGTTGGCTTCGTAATCGTTTTTGATTTCGTTCGGCTTCATCAGCCGCGTGCAAGGGACGTCGCCGAACCAGTAGTCGGCCTGGGTCGTGCCATACGCGAGCAGCGGCTTGCAGGCCTGCGCCCAGGACGTCGCGAACAGGCTGTGCGTGTGCACCACGCCGCCAATCTCCGGAAACGCACGGTAAAGCACCAGATGCGTGTCGGTGTCCGAGCTGGGTTTCAATTTGCCTTCGACGACCTTGCCGGTTTCGAGAGAGACGCAAACCATGTGCTGCGGTTTCATCTCGGAGTAGGGGACACCGCTGGGTTTGATCACCATGACGCCGCTGGCGCGGTCGATGGCGCTGGCGTTGCCCCACGTTTGAATCACCAGGCCCTCGGTCACAAGGTCGAGGTTCGCCTGGCAAACTTCTTTCTTCAGATTTTCCAACATAAATGCGTTCCACCGCAGAGGCGCAGAGACGCAGAGAAGAGAACCGGTTCTGGCTCTCTGCGCCTCTGCGTCTCTGCGGTCAATTTCATTTCCAGTTAAAAAGGGGATCGGTTCACTTCCGCACCCGACTGCGGATTTCGATGAGCTTCTTCATCACGCCGCTCAGGTTGCCGTTCCAATTCTTCGTGCCAAAGGCGTCGTGGAGCTGCTTGTAAAGCGCGTAAAGCTCCTTGTAGATCGCGTGCGCTTTCGGGTTCGGCTTGTAAACCTTGGGCTTCAAACCGGTCATCTTCTTCTGTGCCGTTGCGAAATCCTTGTGCGCTCCGGCCACAACCGCCGCGGCGATGGCCGAGCCCAGCGCGCAGGTCTGTGCCGAGCGGCTGATCTTCATCGGGCGACCGGTGATGTCGGCATAGATCTGCATGACGAGCGCGCTCTTCTCGGCAATACCTCCGCAGTTCACCACTTCGGAAATCTTCACGCCGTATTCTTCGTAACGATTGATGATCGTCAGCGCGCCGTAAGCGGTGGCTTCGATCAGGGCGCGATAGATTTCCGCCGGCGTCGTGTAAAGCGTCTGGCCGACGAGCAGGCCGGTGAGCTGTTGATCGACGAGCACGGTGCGGTTGCCGTTGTTCCAGTCGAGTGCGAGCAAACCGCTTTCACCGGGCTGAAGCTTCAATGCACCCTGGGTGAGCGCTTCATGTGAACCTGCCTTGGGACCGCCGGGCTGGATGTAATTCACCAGCCAGTTGAAAATGTCGCCGACGGCGGATTGTCCGGCTTCGATTCCGAAATAACCGGGAACCACACTGCCATTCACAATGCCGCAGACGCCGGGAATGTCCGCAAGCTTCGCGGTATTCACGCGCACGCTGATGTCGCAGGTGCTGGTGCCGATGATCTTCACCAGCGTTCCGGGTTTCACGCCTGCGCCGATTGCGCCGGTGTGGGCATCGAATGCGCCGACCGCCACGGGAATTCCGGCAGGCAGACCGGTGCGTTTTGCCCAGGCGGGCGTGAGTTTGCCGACCGCGGAATCAACGGCGAGCACACGCTTCGGCAGACGATCGCGCAATGCGCCGAGCTTCGGATCGAGCTTCGAGAGAAATGCCTTGTCCGGATAACCGCCCCAGGTGTCGCTGTACATCGCCTTGTGTCCGGCGGCACAGATGCCGGCGATGAACTTGTCCGGATGCAGCGTGTCGGTGAGCGCAGCGGGAACGAAGTCGGAGAGTTCGATCCAGGAATGGGCCGCTTTGAAAACCTCCGGCGACGAACGCAGGCATTTCAGGATCTTGCTGAAGAACCATTCGCTCGAATAGGTGCCGCCGCATTTGGCGAGATACTGCGGGCGCATCTTCCGGGCGAGTGCGGTGATTTCATTCGCTTCGGCAATGCCGGTGTGATCCTTCCACAACCATGCCATTGCAGCCGGGTTGTTTTCGAACTTCTTTTGGAACACCAGCGGCTCGCCGTTTGCATCGACGGGCAGGGGAGTGGAGCCGGTGGTATCGACGCCGATGCCGATGACCTGTTCCGGTTTGAATCCCCGGACGCTTTTCTTCGCGGTGGCGAGAGCCTGTTTGATCGTGACCTCGGCGCCTTTCAGGTAATCCGCCGGATGCTGGCGGGCGAGGTTGGGATCGCGGCTGAGGATCACGCCTTGTGTGCCGTGGGCGTAGGTCCAGACGGCGGCGGCGACTTCCGCGCCATTGGCGACGTTGACAATGAGGGCGCGAACGGAGTTCGTGCCGTAATCGAGACCGATGGTGTATTGAGCGCTCATGTGGTGGTTAAAGATTTATTTCAACGCAGAGGCGCAAAGGACGCAAAGATTCGCGGAAAGAAGGTGCTTGCTCCTGCTCTCTTCGTCTCTGTGTCTCTGCGTTGAAGATGTTTTGGCATTTCAGTTTTATTTTGCAGGAATGCGGAGAACGGACACGGAGTTTGCCGGGAACAGATGGTTGAATGCAGTGTCGCGCACTTCGAGTTTTTGCGTCACAGGCGAAACCTGCATCGGATCGTCCAGCGTGTTCTGCGCATTGAGATCTTCGGCGGTGAGAATCGTCACATGGCCGGATCCAACTTTTCGAACGCCGGTGAGATTGATCGCGGCTGATACATTGTTCGCCGTGGCATTGACAACTTTCACAATCACTTCGCCCTCCTTCTGATCGCGCACTGCGCTGGCGAAGAAACGGGATTCAGCCGGGACCTGAATCTGAATCGGCAGGACGAAATCGCCACGATTGCGACTGAAGAGCTGCTGAACGTAATAGCTCGGCGTTCCCATGACGCGCAGGTTGTCCACCCAGATCAGATCCGGGTTCCATTGCCAGGCGTCCACGTGCGCGAAGAGCGGCGCGTAGGCGGCCATTCGGACGACGTCGGCATTGCGTTCGAAACCGGTCATCACCGCGGCTTCCGAGAGCGCGACTTCGAGATTGTTCGCGCGGCTGCGATGGTGTGACGCGTATTCGCCGGCAAAGACTTTCGGACCGTTGCGATCGTATTTGTCGTAACGATTCACGTTGTTGAAGAACCAGTCGGGTGGGCGATAGAAATGTTCGTCCACGATATCTGCGTTCAACTCCCGCAGCTTCGACCAGAGGAAATCAAAACGTTCGCCGCCGGGATCGGGGCCGGCCGCTGCGATCAGCTGAATCTCCGGATGCTTTTCTTTCAGCACCCTGGCGAAGGCAGCGTAGCGTTCGACGTATTGCGGTCCCCATTGTTCGTTGCCGACACCGAGCATTTTCAGGTTGAACGGCTTTGAGTGTCCCATCGCCGCGCGGACGGCGCCCCATTTGGTTTTCGTGGAACCGTTGGCGAATTCAATCAGGTCGAGGGCGTCCTGAATGTAGGGATCGAGCTGATCGAGCGGGACGAGTTCGCCGGAGTTGTACTGGCAGGCCATGCCGCAGTTGAGAATCGGCATCGGCTCGGCATTCAGATCTTCGCACAGCAGGAAGTATTCGAAGAAGCCGAGTCCGAACGACTGGTAATAATCCTTCGCGCCGCGTCCGCGATTCGCGAATTCGACGTTCCAGCGATTCATGATCAGCTTCCGATCTTCGATTTTTCCGATCGTATTTTTCCACTCGTAACGATTTGTCAGGACGCGTCCTTCCACGATGCAACCGCCGGGGAAGCGGACGAAGCCGGGCTTGAGATCGGCGAGCATCTGGACCATGTCCGCGCGCAAACCATTCGGGCGATTCTTCCAGGTGTTCTTCGGAAAGAGGGAGATCATGTCGAGATCCAGCGTTCCGCCCTGAACGGTCAATTGAAGGTTTGCCTTGGCGTCGGTGACCGATGAACGGAGCCTCGTAGTGTGTTGTTTCCAGTCCTTGTCGAACCTGCTGATTTCCGCGGAAGCCAATGACTTTCCATTCGCACCGATCAGGTCGAGGCGCAGCACCGGCTTTCCTTCAACCACACGGGCTTGAACGGAGAAGTTGTACGTTTCCTTCTCGCGAACTCCCATTCCGCGAAAGCCTTCATTGATGATTCCCGCGGTGGAAGAAAGCCGCACGAAATGCGGCTGTGCGGTTGAGAAGGGTTTGTCTGCGTGAATGGAAACTTTGGACGCGTCGGAAACTTTCCAGCCCATCAACGCATCCGGAAACTCGAACGAACGGTTCTTCACCAGTTCAGCGTAGAGACCGCCGTCCGCGCCGAAGTTGATGTCTTCGAAGAACACGCCCCACATTGCCGGGTTGATTTTCGCGCCCGGTTGATCCGCCTGAATGGAGATTTGAACCTGGGACTCCGCAGCAGTTGCTGTGAACGTCGAAATGATCAGAGCAATCGCGGAAAACAAGGTGAACGCAGCGCGCCTGATTGCTGGGCAAACCGGAAAGTCTGCCTTGCGAGCGTTTTGATCGGCTGAGAAGTGCGTCATGTTATTGATGCTTGGTTACTTCTTTGTGGCGATCCGCAACACCGTGAACGAGTTGCCGGGGAAGCTGCGCGTGAATTTGGCTCCAGAAATTGTCAGCTCTTCGGTCTTCGGCGAAACCTTGAGCGGCTCTTCAATGGAGTTTTCATCCAGCGGACTGGCCGAGGTGAGAACGATCGCCTGTGCTTTTCCAGGAACACTGGCGAGCCCCTTCAGATCGATCGTCGTTTCAGTCGGACCGGCGGCAGTGTTGACCACTTTCAAAATGACGTCGCCGGTCTTCTTGTCCTGCGTGGCGCTGGCGTAGATCGTGTGTGTGGTGAGCAGTTGCCGACGGGTGTTGTGAATCAGTTTTCCATCGAGCCAGCAACGGATGCGTTCTCCCGCAAGTTCCACACGGATGTCATACCAACGTCCGGTTTCCACCGCGCCGCGTCTGCCATCGACCGTGGCGTCGAGTTCCAACGCATGCTGGGTGTTTTCCCAGCCGGCGATGTTCCACCAGGTGCGATCCTCGTTGTCCTGGATGTGGAACAGGATCAGGAAGCCTTCGCGGCCGGCGAGTTTTCGGGCCTTCAAATCGATGGTGTAATCCTTCCACGACCTGTCACCCACAAGGGCGCGAACGAACGACTTTTCGGCGGTCTGCCGCAAGGCACCATCCTGAACGCTCCACTCGCCTTCGCCAAAGAAACTCCAGCCGTTGCTGCCGCTGCTGGCGAAATCGGATTGATAAAGAACTTTGCCGTCCGGCGCGGTGACTTTGATGTCCTTGAATTCCGCCTGCGTGTTCCATGTGCCGACGCCGATTCTTCCATACGGAGCCGGTTGAGAAATGGTTTCACTCTTCACTTCGATCGGGAGCGTGACGTCGCCGCGATGCACGCTGAACAGTTGCTGAACGTAATAACCGGGAAGGCCATACCAGCTCGCGCTGTCGAAGTTGATCAGATCGGGATTCCAGGCGCGATGATTCAGGTTCACGAAGAGCGGGGCATAAGCGGCCATCACAACGACGTCCGAATTGCGTTCCATGCCGGTCATGAACGCCGCCTCGCCGAGCGCGGCGCGCAGATGGCCTTTGCCGGCGTTCTTGGTCACGGCGTATTCGCCGACGAACACCTTCGGACCGTTGCGATCGTATTTGTCATACATTGTCGCACGGCGCATGAACGCTTCCGGCGATTCGTAATAATGTTCGTCCACGATTTCCGGCATCGGATCGGTCGGATAACCGCCGGCCCAATGATTCGCGATGAGCGTGATCTCGGGATATTTCGCCTTGATCGCTTTCACGAACAGCGGCCAGCGTTCCGCGTAATCGCGTCCGCCGTTTTCATTGCCGATTTCGAGAAAGCGCAGATTGAACGGGGCGGGGTGGCCGTTCTTCGCACGCAACGCGCCCCAGACGGAATTCGTCGGGCCATTCGCGTATTCGATCGCATCCAGCGCATCCTGAACCCACGGTCCCATGCGATCGAGCGGAACGGATTCCTTGTGCGACATGCCGACGTTGATGCAGAAAAGCGGTTCGGCGCCGAGATCTTCCGCGAGCTGCAGATACTCGTGATAACCGATACCGTGCGTGGCGTTGTAGCCCCAGATGTTGTAGAGCGGCGTGCGGGCATCGACGTTGCCGATCGTGTTCTTCCATTGATACGCGCGGGACATGTCCTCGCCTTCAACCCAGCAGCCGCCGGGGAAACGCAGGAAGGAAGGCTTCAGCGCATCGATCGATTCGGCGAGATCGACACGGAGTCCATGGCCTTTCCAGGTCCTGTTCGGCATCAGGGACACCATGTCGAGGAACACTGTTCCCGTGTTGGTGCTCCAAAGAATCAGATGCCCTTTCGGGTCGGAACCGGAAGGTGTGAGTTCCAGGGTGAACCATTTCCATTGGTCGGTGAGGCCGCTGATCTGGCCGCGGGCGAGATCGTTGCCGGACTGATTTTCCAGCACCACTCCGAGCGTTCCGTTAAATCCATCTGCTGCACGGGCAGCGACCTTGAACGTGTAGGTCTCGCCCTTGACGAAGTTCATTCCCCAATACCCTTCGTTTCTCAGCGACGCGGAACCGGCAAACTTGATTTGAAGGCTCTGGCGGTTGAATGGATTGAGCGGACGACTGGAATCGATCGACCATTCGGTTTTGCCGTCGGTTGCATTCAACTTCCAATAGCGCAACTCGTCGCTGCCTTCGAACGAACGATTGCGGACAAGTTCAGGATACAAACCGCCGTCGGCTGACAAATTGATGTCTTCGAAGAAAATACCCCAAAGCAACGGGGAAACTGAGTGGCCGGGTTTGTCGGCCTGAACGGAAATGGTTGCCGGAGCGGCAGTGGTCGGAAACGGGGTCGCAACGGTCGCAACAATTGCGAGTGCGCCAAGGAGTATCTTCTTCATCAATCTGCGTAGTCTGTAGTTATTGGAAACAGGGTGAGCCCGTTTCCAGCATGTCTGTCTGTAGTAAGCGGGGAAATCGTCTCGTTCGAGACACTCCCCTGAAGCGGCACGATGCCGCGATCCGCGGTGTTCTCTCCCGCGGGTGAGCGAGAGAGAACACGCGAAAGGGATTTCAGATCGTCCAGCCTTTGCTGAGCGCGTAATAGACTTCGTTGTTGCGCAATGTCTGCTGGAAGTCGCGGACATTGGTCTTCGCATCGATGATCGCGAGTTCGATTCCGGCGATTGTGGCGAAGTCTTCGATCATTTCGGTGGTGACCGCCTGGCTGAAGCCGGTGTGATGCGCACCGCCGGCGTGAATCCAGCAGGCACAGGCGTCTTCGAAGTTCGGACGGCATTTCCAGACCGCGCGGGCGACCGGCAGCTTCGGCATCGCATGTTCGGGCGCGATGCAATCGACTTCATTGATCAGGAAGCGGAAGCGGTTGCCGAGATCCATGAGCGCGACATTGATTCCGGGTCCGGACGGAACATTGAACACGAGGCGCGCCGGGTCGGCCTTGCCGCCGATGCCGAGCGGGTGCACCTGCAGCGATGCCTTGCCATCTGCAATCGACGGGCAGATTTCGAGCATGTGAGCGCCGAGCACGAGCTGGTTGCCCGGTTCGAGATGGTAGGTGTAATCCTCCATGAACGAGGTTCCGCCTTGGAGGCCGCTGGCCATGACTTTCATCGCGCGAACGAGCGCCGCGGTTTTCCAGTCGCCTTCACCGGCGAAACCGTAGCCGTCATTCATCAAACGCTGCGGTGCCAGACCGGGAAGCTGAACGAGGCCGTGCAGATCTTCGAACGTGGTGGTGAAACCTTTGAAGCCGCTGCTGCCGAGAAACGCCCGCAGGCCAAGTTCAATTCTCGCCGCTTCGCGAATCGATTTGGCGCGTTTGCCGCCCTTGCGAAGGTCGGACGCCACCTCGTAGGTCGATTCGTATTCGGAAACGAGCTGGTCGATTTCCTTTTCGGAAACGTCGTTCACGAGCTTCACGAGATCGCCGACGCCGTGCGTGTTGACGGAGTAGCCGAACTTGAGTTGTGCGGCGACCTTGTCACCTTCCGTGACGGCCACTTCGCGCATGTTGTCGCCGAAGCGGACGAACTTCGCGCCCTGCCAGTCATGCCAGGCCGCGGCCGCGCGTGTCCAGGAACCGAGTTTTGCCTGGACGCTTTGTTCCTTCCAGAAACCGACCACCACTTTGCGCGCGATGCGCAGGCGGGTCATGATGAATCCATGCTCGCGATCCCCGTGAGCGGCCTGGTTCATGTTCATGAAATCCATGTCGATCGTGGACCATGGAATGTCGCGATTGTATTGCGTGTGAAGGTGGCAGATCGGCTTGCGGAGCTGCTTCAGGCCGTTGATCCACATCTTCGAAGGCGAGAACGTATGGCACCACGTGATGAGGCCGATGCACTTGGGAGAATTGTTTGCCGCCTGGCAGAGTTCGGTGATTGCGTCCGGGGAGACGAGGACCGGTTTGAAGACGACTTTAACCGGAATGGAAGCCGAGCTGTTGAGGCCCCTGGCGATTTCCTGGGAATGCTCGGCGACCTTTTTGAGTGTTTCAGGGCCGTAGAGATGCTGACTTCCGGTGATGAACCAGACTTCGAGGTTTTTCAGGTTGATCATAGATGATTGTGGCGGTGGTCGGTTATCCGTGGGAGGCGCTGATATGGAGCGCGGTTTCGTGGTTCCGTTCGGACTCGGCCATCGGAATGATGAGCCGATCCAGTCCGGCGGTGACGAGTCCTGCAACACGACGGCGAGGTGCGCCTTCAACGCTGATTTCGCCGAATCGCGCCCAGAGCGCTCCCTTGGAAATGGTTGTGGAAAGATGATTGAGAACTGCAGGAGGCAGATCGCGGATCGCGCCGGTGATGACAACGCGGCGAAGTCCCAGCACGTTGAGTGCGCCGGCAATCACGGCCGCCGTTGCGTCCAATGAAGCCGCAAGCCAGGGTTCAACGCCGCGATCAGCAACGATCTGCGCAAGCGCGGCCCATGAATGTTCCGTGTCCGGATGCGCCTCAGCAAAGCTTTGCAAAATGCCGCGCGTGGACATCAATGTTTCAAGGCAACCGGTCGCGCCACAACCGCAGGGGCGGCGATTGTTCATGACGGGCGTGTGACCGAGTTCGCCGCTGATGGGCAGGGGATGCGAGTGCAGTTTGCCCGCCATGATCACGGCTCCACCGACACCGTCACCGAAGTCGGCGAGTAGAAAATCTTCACCTTCCGCGTCCGTTGCCTGATGACCGAGCGCGAGGGCGTGTTCCTCCTGAACAAGCACGACCGGCGTTTGCCAGACTTGGCGAATGGCCGCGATGAGATCGGTTTTTTCCGTCCAGTGAAGGTTGGGCGAGTAGAGAACTGTGCTTGTTCGTTCGTCCACGACACCTGGCACGCTGACCAGAATTCCCCAGAACTTTTTCTCGCTCAGTTCCGCGGCGATGGTGTGGAGTTGCTGGGTAAGCGCTCCGGACGAATCCGGCGTGTCGATCTGGCCCGCCCATTCATCTTCACCGGTGGAACCGACACACGGCAGGGCGAAGTTCGTTTTCTGAATCCCCAATTGAATTGCCAGGAAGTGCGCCTTCGATCGACTCAACCGAAGCATGCGGGCAGGACGCCCCGCTTTTGTCTTGATGGCCGGAGTGCGTTTCAACTCACAGTCATTCGAAAATTCTTCGAAGACACCCATTTCGATCAGTTCGTCCACGATCTTCCCCGCCGTTGGCTGGCTGAGCCCCAGAGACTTGGCAAGATCGGCTCGTGAAGCTGTGCCCATACGACGCAAATGATTGAGGACTGCCCTCTTGTTCAACCGCCCCATTTGCGATGGCACGACGATCATAATAATTAAGAAGCTTTAAAAATTAATGAGCGGTCGGGAAGCGTCAAGAACTTTGATTAATTCCTCTTAGAGAAAAAGAATATCTTAAGTGGTCTATTTCCCGGCCATTCCTTGATTCAGTCCCAAACACGTCGCTGTGAATGCCAGAACATCCGGATCGGATCAATCCCAGATCAATCGCCCAACGGTTTTTCTGCGGGGACACCCGGGCTGGCAGGAATGCGGAAGGTTTCGGACGATTCCGGCATTGATGGATCGAAGCTGCCGATGTCAGTGCGGAGATGTCTCGCGAGTTCTGAATTTCCCGACTTCAGTTCGCGAACAATGCATTTCGCGAGCAGGTAACTTCCGTATGCGTTGTGATGTGTGCCGTCCTGAAAAGCATCGTCGAGCTGCAATCCGAGCGCGCGATAAAGCTGTTTGCTGATCCGATGCAGATCGATGAGGAACACATTTTCGTCCCGGGCGACTGTTCGAACGGTGTCGGGATAATCGCCCAGTGTGTCGGAATCGACTCCAGCTTTGCGTTCCATCGATGTGATCAAAATGGGTGTCGCGCCTTTTTCGCGCGCGGTGGCAACAAAGCGCTTCAGATTCGATTCATAAACTGCGAGCGCATTGGTCGAGCGATCCTTCATGTCGTTATGACCGAACTGAATCATCAGGAAATCGCCTGGACGCATAAGACTCGCGACCTTTTCGAGTCGCCGGGCGCCGAGGGAACTTTTCAACGTTTCACCCGATTGTGCGTGATTGGCGACCGCGATGGTCGGTTGGAAAAAGCGCGTGAGCATCTGGCCCCAGCTGTTCCACGGTTCACCCGGTTGATCACAAACTGTCGAATCCCCGAGCAGAAAGAGGGTGGGGAGGTTCGTTGCCGATTCAATCGTGAGCGAAGAAATGGCAGGGGCGGTTCCGTTGAATTCAAGGGTGAGCTTTTCGTCCCAGGCCCATATTTCCGATGTGCGCTCACGCTCCTTCAATCGGACCGAAGTGCCTCCAGGAATCTGCGGCGTGCGAATGTTCACAACAAAAGTTTGAGTCGAAAACTGCCCGGCCTGGGTTGCGTCTCGCTCCAACATCAATCGTCGCAACTCGGCCTTGATGATATTGGTCGAACCGGCGATTGGATTTCCGAGAACGGCGCGCACCAGATAATTTCCCTCCGGCAATTTGATGGAAAAATAGAACGGTTTGGTGCTGGTGAGGCATCCAGTCGTGGAATGGGTCGAACTCATCAACTCGGCGCCCGGTTCAAATCCGAATCCCTTCTCAATGGAATAGAAATCGTCTGGTTGAACGCAAATGACGTTGCTGTTCGCTGACTTGAATCCAAACGTCGCTTCAAACACCGGATTTGCCGTGGCAGGCAAGACGGTCAGAACTGCGATCAAAATCAGCGCCGATTGCAGAACGGATTTCATCGAACGGGATAGTTTCAAACAGCTTTCACTTTGCAAGACACGCTGGTTCCCCATTTGTGGTGATGCACCGGTTCTTTTCGGAATTTAGTCGGCGCAATTTACAAAGCGACCGTCAATTAAGCGAAGGAATGCATAGGGTTATGTGCGGTAATCGACGTATCTGGTTGCGTTCAAGGGGACTCGGACGCTGTTTGGTTATTTATTGAAGCAGGGGCACTTATGGCATCGTGCCTGCATGAACGGCGCAGCCGCTGGAGGGAGTGGGGGGGATGCGGCGCCGCTAACCAAACTGAACAGCCACGAAAAACAATGAAGACCCTCAAACAGATTTTAGGAACGGTATTCGCAAGCGTTGCGTTGATCGGAAGCATCCAGGCGACCGAGATCAATCTTTACGTTGATGTGGCTCCCAACGCTTTCGGCTCGCCGTATTTTCCGGCGTGGCTGGCCAATGCCAGGGAGCAGGCAGCCGCCGGCACCTTCGTTAACATGGCGAACAGCGTGAACATTGCAAACGTGGGAACGACCGAGTTCGAAATGGCGGACATCACTGTGTATTCCGTTGGAGACCTCGGACGCCGGTTGCATTTCGTTTATTATGTGCCCGGAGAAACCATCGCCAGTCTTACGGCCAAAAACTTTCAGATCAGCTTGAGTTACGTCTGGGATGGAGTCACCTACGACTTCTACGCTGACAATTTTGGAGAGACCTGGCAGACCCCGGGCAGTTGGGAAGAATATGGCGGCGGTGTTTTTGGCTCGGCGGGGTTTGCCTGGGTGGGCTCGAATATTCCAGCGGTGCGCGAGCAGCAACTTATGGAGTGGGACCCGTTTCAGGGAGACATCATATTCGGCGTCCGGATGGATGGTGCGGCCAATTCAATTACGGCAACACACAGCATTCCGGATGGCGGTCTCACGGTCGCATTGCTCGGTGCTGCAGTGACTGCGCTCGGTGCATTCCGTCGCCGGAATCCCTGAGCGCATTGGTTGAGAGCAGCTTGATTTCATACTGTCACGACGACTCCAGCGGACGATCTCCGCTGGAGTTTTGTTTTGGCGAAAGCCGATCGATTGGACCGCTGCGATTGCGCGCGGAAAATGAAAATGGAACTCAGTTCTTTGCCCACTTGACTGCATTGTCTGTCGTAAACCGCGTCTGCCCATTGACATTGCATTTTGTGCCGATACTCTGTGCAAACCATTTCCACGATGCATCGTGAAGTGCTGAACCAAAGCCGTGGCTGAAAAAGACGATTACCTAGTGGACATGCTGGTGGACCTCGGGTTTGTAAGTCCCCAGCAGGTTGAAGCCCTCCGAACTGAAGCCGAATCCGCAGGAGTTGGCGTTGTCGATCTGATGCTCGCCAACAAGCTGATCCGGCCTGCCGATGTCACCCAGGCAAAGGCAGCTCATTTCGGCGCTGAAGTTGTCAACCTCAGCGAGATCAAGATTGAGGATGACGTGATCGCGATGGTGCCCCGGCACATCGCCCGCAAATACCGCGTCGTTCCCGTCTTCAAACACGAGAACACTCTCACCATCGCTCTCGCCGATCCCTCCGACCTCGACACCATCGACAGCCTCACGCACCTGCTTCACGCTGAAATCAATCATCAGGTGGCGTCGGAAGAGGACATCGAAGCGGCGCTGAACAAGTATTATGGCGGCGACCGGAAATCGATCGAGCAGGACAGCCGGTTTACCGAAGTCATTCAGCAGCTCACCGAAGAGCATGTTCAGGCAACGCTTCCCGGTGCGGATGACGGAAAGGTCGTCGAAGCGGACGCGCCTTTGATCAAGCTGGTGAATCAGCTGATCGTCGATGCCTTCAAACTGCGCGCTTCGGATATTCACCTCGAGCCGCTCGCGAAAAGTTTTCGTCTGCGTTATCGCATCGACGGCGTGCTGCAGGAAATGAAGTCGCCGCCCAAACGCCTTCAGGCTGCCATCATCGCGCGTCTCAAAATCCAGTCCAACATGTCGATCGCGGAACATCGCATTCCGCAGGACGGACGTATCCAGACCCAGGTCGGGAACAAGCTGATCGACCTTCGTGTTTCGTGCCTCCCGACGAACCATGGCGAAAGCATCGTCATGCGTATTTTGGACAAGGAAGGATTGAAGCTTGGTCTCGCGGAACTCGGTTTCTTCACCGACGACCAGCAGACGTTCGAACGTTTGATCGGTCTGCCGGACGGCATTCTGCTCGTGACCGGTCCCACCGGTTCCGGAAAAACGACCACGCTTTACTCCTGTCTCAATTTCATCAATCGCCCGGACCGCAAGATCATCACCGTTGAAGACCCGGTGGAATATATTCTGGCGGGCATCAACCAGGTTCAGGTGAATGAAACCGTCGGGCTCACGTTTGCGACGGCACTGCGATCGATTCTGCGTCAGGCGCCGAACGTGGTGATGATCGGTGAAATTCGTGACATGGAAACCGCGTCGATCGCGATCAATGCGTCGCTGACCGGTCACCTGGTGTTTTCAACACTCCACACCAACGACGCGCCCAGCGCCGTCACGCGTTTGATCGACATCGGTGTGAAGCCGTTCCTTGTCGCTTCCTCCACCCGCGCGTTGATGGCCCAACGTCTCGTCCGCAAGGTTTGCAAACAGTGCGCGGCGCCGAGCATGCCGACTGAGGCGGAGTTGCGTTCGTTGAACCTCGATTCCGAAACGATCAAGAACGCGAACTTCATGAAGGGCAAGGGCTGCTCGAACTGCAGCGGCACCGGCTGCCGCGGACGTTTCGGCATCTTTGAAATTTTCGTGGTCGATGATGAGGCCCGTAAGCTGATTTACGAAAAGGTTCCGTCCTCCGTTCTTCGCACGCGCGCCCGCGAGATGGGCATGCGCACGCTTCGCGAGGACGGCATCCGCAAGGTGCTGGCGGGGCTGACAACTCCGGAGGAAGTGATCCGCGCAACCGTGGGTGACGTTGATTGAGATTCCGACGATCTGTTGCGTGCCGATCCCGATTCATGGCTGTCCAATAAATTAAATAGTAATCCGCATGTCCTACTCGATGTCCGATCTGTTGCAGTTGGTGGTTTCGGAAAATGCCTCCGACCTCCACATCCGCGTGGGGACGCCGCCAACCATCCGCGTGCACGGAATCCTGCATCGCGTTGAAGGTCCGGCCCTCTCTCCGGATGACTCCGAAGAACTGATGCGCAGCATCACTTCCGACGACCATATCCAGCACGTCCGCGAAAAGGGCGGCGCCGACTTCGCATTCGCGTTCGGCGAGGCGGCCCGTTTCCGTGTCAGTGTGTTCAAGGAAAAGGGCAACTTCGGAATGGTGCTCCGCCAGATTCCGAGCAAGCTCCTCACCTTCGAACAGATCGGCTTGCCGGTGTCCGTGAAGGAACTCCTCTACAAGCCGCGCGGTCTGATCCTCGTCACCGGTCCAACCGGTTCTGGTAAATCCACCACGCTGGCCTCGCTGCTCAACATCGTGAATGAAGAGCGCGAGGAAGTTCACCTGATCACGATCGAAGATCCGATCGAGTATTATCACAAGCACAAGAAGGCGCTGATCACACAGCGTGAAGTGCATGTCGATGTCCCGAGCTTTGCAGAAGCGCTTCGCCGCGCGCTGCGTCAGGATCCGGACATGATTCTGGTCGGTGAAATGCGCGACCTGGAAACGATCGAAGCGGCCATCACGGCTGCCGAAACGGGTCACTTGGTGTTCGGAACACTGCACACCACCGGTGCCGCGAAAACCATCGACCGTCTCGTGAACGCCTTCCCGACGAACCAGCAGGAAATGATTCGCATCCAGCTTTCAACCGTTCTTCAGGCGGTGATTTCCCAGCTGCTCATTCCGCGCATCGACAAACCGGGCCGTGTCGCCGTGTTCGAAATCATGGTCAACACGCCTTCCATCGCGGCGCTGATTCGTGACAACAAAACGTTCCGTATCCAGTCGGACATCCAGACCGGCGCCAAGTTCGGCATGGTCACACTCGATTCCTTCCTCATCGACAAGTATCTTCAGGGCATGATCTCGCGCGAGGAAGTCATCACCAAGGCGCAGGATCCGGTTACCATCCAGGCCAAGCTGCAGGAACTCGAACTGGCCCAGGCCGTCGGCGTGGATCAAAACAAACCTGCCAAAGCCTAATTCTGTATGTCGGAAGAAATCTCAAATCCACTGCTTTCGCTGATCAGGGATCAAGGTCTTATCGACGACCTCCAATACGAGGAGGTGGCCGCCGAGCACAAGCGCGCCGGAACGCCGGTGGGACAGATTCTCCAGGATTTCGGGATTCTCGACCTCGACGCCATTCTTCAGACCATCAGCAATTACATGGGTGCGCCGGTGGTTGAACTGAAGAACCACAATTTCCCGCCCGAACTGATCAAGACCATTCCGTCCAACACCGCCCGGATGTACCGCTGCATTCCCATTGCGCAGACGGAAACCGGTCTCCAGGTCGCCTTTGAAGATCCGCTCAATCCGGCGCGCGTCGATGAAGTCGGATTCATCGTCAAACGCGACATCCAGCCTGTCATTGCCAATCCCGCTGAAATCGGAAAGGTCATCGATCGTTACTATGGTCAGGACGATGGCGATTCGGTTTCGGACATCCTGAAGGAACTCGGTGCGGACGAAGGCATCGCGAAGGAAGTCGAGCAGATCGAAGGTTCCGACGACATCGCGCTGGTGGCGGATCTCGCGGACGCGGCGCCGATCGTTCGTTTCGTGAACCTGGTGCTGATGCAGGCGGTGAAGGATCGCGCGAGCGACATTCACTTCGAACCGTTCGAAACCGAGTTTCGCATCCGTTATCGCGTGGACGGCGCGTTGTATGAAATGGCGCCGCCGCCCAAGCACCTCGCGCTTCCGGTCGTTTCGCGTATCAAGGTCATGGCCAGCCTGAACATTTCCGAGCGCCGTCTTCCGCAGGACGGACGCATCAAGTTCACGCTCGGAAACCGCCAGATCGACCTTCGTGTTTCGACGCTTCCGACTGCGTTCGGCGAATCGGTCGTGCTCCGCGTTCTCGATCGCTCGGCCGTCAACATGGAACTCGAATCGCTCGGGTTCCCGAAATACGTTTACGACTACATCACGGAAGCGATCCTTCGCCCGAACGGTATTTTTGTCGTGACCGGTCCCACCGGTTGCGGAAAAACGACGACACTTTACTCCTGTTTGCGCCGCGTCAATACGATCGATTCCAAGCTGCTCACGGCCGAAGATCCTGTTGAATACGACATCGAAGGCATCATGCAGGTGGCGATCAATGAATCGGCCGGCATGACCTTCAGCAAGGCGTTGCGCTCATTCCTGCGTCAGGATCCCGACATCATCATGGTCGGTGAAATGCGCGACCTTGAAACGGCGCAGATTTCCATTCAGGCGTCGCTCACAGGTCACCTGGTGCTGAGCACGCTGCACACGAACGACGCTCCCGGCGCCGTCACACGTCTCGTGGACATGGGCGTCGAACCGTTCCTGATTTCTTCGACGCTGATGGGTGTTCTGGGACAGCGCCTTGTTCGCACGATCTGCAAGGGCTGCCGGACTCCATTCGAGCCCACCGAAAATCAGCTGGCGTTGCTCAACCTTTCGCCGCATGACCTCGGCGACAAGGTGTTCTACTACGGCCGCGGCTGTTCGACCTGCCATGACACCGGTTACAAGGGACGCAAAGGCATTTACGAACTGCTGGTCGTGAACGATGCCATCCGGACCCTGATCAACGAGCGCGCGCCCACCGTCGTCATGCGCCAGAAAGCCGTTGAGCTGGGAATGGTCACGTTGCGCGAGGACGGTTTGCGCGGAATTTTCGAAGGCGACACCACGATCGAAGAAGTCGTCAAATATACTTAAGACACCACTTAAGAGGAGAGGCCTATGCCGAAATTCAATTACGTCGCGATGGACAAAACGGGGAAGGAGAGCAAGGGCACTCTCGAAGTCGCAACACAGAACGAAGCGATCACTCGCGTAAAAGAAATGGGCCTGTTCCCGACGAAGATCGTCGAGATCGACAAGGCCAAGGAAAAAGCCGACAAGAAGGTTTCCAAGCCCGCCTCCAAAGGAAAGGCCGCCAAGGGCAAGAAAGGCCAGATCAACATCAACATCCAGATCCCCGGTCTGGGTGGAAAGGTGAAGAGCAAAGTCCTCACCACGTTCACCCGCCAGCTGGCGACGCTGGTGGATGCCGGTCTGCCGCTCCTGCGCGGATTGCGTGTGTTGGAAAAACAGGAACGCAATCCCACGCTCAAACGAATCATTGGCGAACTCGCCCTTTCGATCGAAGGCGGCAGCACGTTCTCCGAAGGCCTCGCGCAGCATCCCAAGGTTTTCAACCGCCTCTTCGTCAACATGGTGAAGGCGGGCGAACTGGGCGGTGTGCTCGAAGTCGTGCTCGCGCGTCTTTCCGAGTTCATGGAAAAGGCGCAGAAGATCAAAGGCAAAGTCAAAGCCGCCATGTTCTATCCGGTCGCCGTGCTCGTCGTTGCGACCGTCATCCTGGGTATCCTCACCGTCGTCGTCATTCCGAAGTTCAAGGAAGTGTTCGCGGGTCTCGGTGAAGGCCGTCCGCTCCCCGGCTTCACGCTCTTCGTGCTCGGGGTCAGCGATACCATCCGCAATCATTTCATCGTCACATCCATCTGCGTCGCCGCATTTGTCATTGCATTCCTGCTCTTCATCAAAACGAAGTTCGGCAGAAAGGTCTTCGACAAGTTCAAGCTGAAGATGCCGGTCATCGGCCCGGTGGTGACGAAGATCGCCATCTCCCGGTTCACGCGAACGCTCGGCACGCTGGTCAGCAGCGGTGTGCCCATTCTCCAGGCGCTCACCATCGTCAAGGAAACCTCCGGCAATGTCATCGTCGCCAATGCCGTCGGCGCCGTTCACGACAGCGTCAAGGAAGGCGAAACGATCACCGCGCCACTCGAAGCTTCCGGCGTGTTTCCCCCCATGGTCATCAGCATGGTGGACGTCGGTGAACAGACCGGCGCCCTGCCCGAAATGCTTCTGAAGATTGCCGACAATTACGACGACGAAGTCGATAACGCCGTCGCGGCGATGACGTCGCTGCTCGAACCGATCATGATCGTGTTCCTGGCTGTGGTCGTCGGAAGTATCGTCATCGCGATGTTCCTTCCGCTGATCGACCTGATGAACAACCTGGGCGGTCCCGGCGGAGGTGACTAGTCGGCGCCTGACTTCACTTGCAGTGCAGCGGCGGTCTGGTCTGGCGACCGCCGTTGCATTTTGGAACGTGGAATTCAAGGAACTGACCGTCGCGAATTCGAGGATGAGAAGTCGGTGGTCGCGGACCACCGCCAAAGCAATAGCTGCCATAAGCAAACCCGGACGGTTTTGATCCAAGCAAAGGTTGACATCCAGGAATCCGGGGCGTAAATACGAGGCAGGCGTAAATACAAAGTAAAGACATTGCATGGGCATTTGAATTACAGATCAGCTCACCGACCATGGAGTTTGATTGGAACAATCTGCCCTTCAGTCTGGATGGTTCTTTGACGGAAAAAGAAATTGAAGAGTCCTTTGAGGATCCGTTCGCGTTACGGGTTTTGCCGGATTCGCCGCGGTTTTCGGTCCAGGCACGATTCTTCAACCTGGGAATGAGTGCGTCGGGCATCGGAGTGTTCAGCGTGTATCGAACGAACGGAAAACGGATTCGGGTGATTTACGCCCGCCCATTCGAACCCGAAGAGCGGTTCTTCTACCAACGAAAGGTGGATCAAACGCTCAACCAGTAAGTTTTGAGTTCTGAGTTCTGAGTTTTGAATTCGGAGTTCTGAGTTGTGCGCGGCGAGCTCAAAACTCAAAATTCAAAACTCCGAACTCAAAACCAAGAAGATGAGATCGTTCGCCAGTTGGGAAGACGTGCCGATCTTCGACAGCGAGACTGCCGAAGCGGACTTCTGGGCGGAGAACAAGCCCGACCTGCGCCTGATGGAATCCGCGCTGGCGGGCAGTGCCGAAGCATCGGAATCCGTGACGATCACATTGCGGATCGATCCAAGAATGTTGGCGAGGATCAAGCGCCTGGCCCGTTCGCGATACCTGAACTATCAGAGCATGATCAAACAATGGCTCAGCGAACGCATGGAAGACGAACTCCGAGAAAGATAATTGCCATGAAATCAAAAGCCCAAATCCGAATTCCCCATCGACTCCTGCGGGCGTTCACGCTGATCGAACTGCTGGTGGTGATCGCCGTCATTGCGATTCTCGCGGGGTTGCTGTTCACCGCCATTCCGGCGATTTCCAAGGCCAGGATGATGGCCACGACTCGGGCGGAGCTGACGCAGATCACCACCGCGATCGAGGCCTACAAGGCGGTTTACAACAGCTATCCGCCGGATAATCCGAATAACGTCGCGCAATCACCTCTTTATTTTGAACTGATGGGCGTCACCTTGACTGGCAGTACCTACAAGAGTCTTGATGGCGGATACACTGTGCCTGCGACGACAGTTCACAATGCATTCGGCGTTCCTGGAATTTTGAATTCCGGAGCGACGGCACAGGCAACGGACGATCGCCCCGCGATTCAAAGTTTCCTGAAGGATTTGAAGCCCGGACAGATTGGCACGAATGCGGGAGCTCGCATTCTGCTCTGCTCAGCCACCGAAACCCCCTGGCGCTACCGCTCCACCAATCCGACGAACAACCCGGGTTCGTACGATCTGTGGGTTGAAGTGGTCGCAGGAAATCGCACCAATATCGTCGCCAACTGGAACCGCTAATCGACAACTCTTTCAACTATGAAAACACCCTTGCGTTCTTTGCGCTGGAACAGCGCTTTCACCCTGATCGAGCTGCTCGTTGTCATCGCGATCATCGGCATCCTCGCCGCGATGCTTCTTCCGGCCTTGAGCAAGGTCAGGGAGAAGGCGTATGTCTCCCGCGCCAAATCGGAAATGGCGATGATCAGTGACGCGGTCAATCGTTACTACACCACCTACAACAGAATGCCGGTTTCGTCCGCGACAGCGAATTTGGCCGGCCCCAACGACATGAGTTTTGGCGGACTGGAGCTTAACCCAACCAAGATTGTCGGACATCCCGGCATCACGCGCGGCAACCAGGAAATAATCTCCATCCTGATGGACGAATCCGTTTATCCCGGCACAACCATTGCCACCACCAACTACAACAACGTTCGAAATCCAAATCGCATCAAGTTCCTGAATGCCAAGATGGGTGAAGCGAATGAGAACGGCGGCGTGGGAAAAGATCTGATCTACCGGGATCCGTGGGGCAATCCGTACATCATCTCGCTGGATATGAATATGGATGAGGTTGTTCAAGATGCGTTCTATACACGCGCAATCGTTTCGAGAAACAATCAGGACGGATACAACGGACTTTTCAATCCGAACGTGAACAAGGCGACTGACAATTTTCTATTGAAGGGCACCGTCATGGTCTGGTCGTTGGGACCCGATGGGCAGGCGAACGCGACGAGAAGGGCCATTGAAGCCCCAAACAAGGACAACGTCCTCAGCTGGAAGTAATGTCATGAAAACGGCGCGATTTTCCCGGGCATTCACGCTGATCGAACTGCTGGTGGTCATCGCGATCATCGGCGTGCTCGCCGCGATCGTTGCGCCCACGCTCGGGAGTTTTCGCAAGGGCGACGCCATCGCGGCGGCAACGAGTCAGTTGCTCGGCGGTGTTGCCCGTGCCCGGCAACTGGCCATCAGCCAGCGCGCAGACGTTTACATGGTGTTCCTGCCGACGAACTATTTCAGCTCGCTGGATTGGTCTCAATTATCGCCAGCGCAAAGGGTGGCAGTGACAAACCTTGCAGACAAACCGCTGTCAGCTTACACCTTCGTCAGTACGAGAACGGTTGGCGATCAGCCAGGTCAGCGAACCTTTCGGTATCTGGGCAAGTGGCAGCAGCTCCCAGAGGGCGTTTTCATTCCGCACGAGAAATTCTCACCTGCGGTCAACCCTTACACCATCCAGGACCCTGGATCCGGTGACCGGTATAACATCTATCGGTTTCCCACCATCAACATCCCATTTCCGAGTGAAACCAACGAGCCGGTGAACATGCCCTACATCGGCTTTGATTCCCAAGGCCGGCTCTTGAACCGGCCCGTCGGCGAGAATGGCGAAAACATTCCGCTGGCGCAGGGGAGTGTGCTCACGCCCAGAGATCCCAGGACCAAACAGGTCGTCCTGGATTTTGTGGATGCCCAGGAACGGCCGGTCGGAAACAGCACAAACATCGGCTTCAACATTGTCCATGTCGATTGGCTCACCGGCCGCGGGCAGCTTCACCGTTACGAAATTCGATGAAACTCAACTTTCGAAACCATCGCTTCCACGACAAGCGTGGCGGAGAATCGGCCTTCACGATGGTCGAGATCGCGCTTTGCCTCGCCATCGTCGGATTCGCGCTTGTCGCCATCATCGGCGTGCTGCCGACCGGCATGAATGTGCAGCGCGACAACCGTCAGCAGACCATCATCAATCAGGACGCCGCGGTCTGGATGGATGCGATTCGCAACGGTGCGCGCGGTTATGACGATCTCACCAACTACGTCGTGGCGATCACGAATTTCTGGACCATCTATCGTTATGATCCAACGAACGGAACGGTCACGCTGGAGAGCGGACCCGGCCACAACTGGTATACGCCCACAAGCTCGGGTGTGACGTTTCCAAGTGTTGTCGGCAACAGCGCTCCTTTGACCAACGCCGCACGGATCGTGGGGATTCTTTCAACCCCGAAATTCTGGCCTCCCTCAGCGCCGCTGTTCGGCGGTGAATTCAGCAGCAATTACGTTGTGGCCACCGTTCGCGCGATGAGCGGTTCGGCAACGGAAAAGGCGCCGCAACGGGATCCTGATGTTCTCGACCTCGCATTCACCTATCGCATGGTCATGGAAGTCACACCGTACGTTCCTGCAGCTGGCGTTACCAACATGGCGGCGCTCGAACAGCGGGAGATTCTGTGGAACAACTCTGCGGACGTGCGAATGCTGTTCCGCTGGCCTGTGACCCCGCGGGATATCGGCAACGGCCGCCAGACCTATCGCCAGCTGTTCGTCGGTGCCTGGACCAACTATTTCGATTTCAGCGGCCAGCCCGTTTATTTCCTGCAATCCTCAATCGTCCACAACCGGTGAACCCGAACGCCTCTTTCATTCGCTCCCTGCGCCGCCGGCTTTCCGCCGCCTTCACGCTCGTGGAAATCATGATCGCCGTGACGCTCATGTCGGTCATCATCCTCGGGCTGATGGCCATGTTCACCCAGACACAGCGCGCATTCCGGATGGGGATGAACCAGACCGACGTGCTGGAGGCGGGCCGCATCGCCATGGACATGATGACGCGCGAAATCGAGCAGACGACGCCGTCGGGAAAACCGGTTTTATTCAAAGGTTCCGGAGATCCATGGAATACACCTGGTTTTTATGCGGAGCTTCGGAATGCAAGTAATACAGGACAGCAATTGCTCCCAGGCGGAGATTATCGGACGAACTATATGTCCGATTTGTTCTTTGTGGTCCGCGAAAATCAGATGTGGAAAGGCATTGGTTATTTTGTTCGCACAAACGGAGCTGTAGAGAACAGTTTCGGACCGGTCGGTACTTTATATCGTTCCGAATTCGAAGCCACCGATAGCAATCAAAACGTGAATCACACCAACTTGTTTTCTGCTTTCGATATTGCGCGAAGCGGAACAACAAACGGCATCAGCAAGATTATCGATGGAGTGATTCATTTCAGTGTTAAGGCGTACGATCAAAACGGAGAACTGATCGCACCGCCGCGATTTGGTCCCAACGTATGGACCAACGTCGTCTTTGCCGATTACCCGCCTCCGGGCATCCCCAGCGGTGTGACCCGCTACGTCTTCTTCAGCAACACTGTTCCCGCCTCGGTGGAACTGGAGATCGGAGTCTTCGAACAGCAGACCTACGAACGTTACAAGGCGATTCCGGTCCTGGCTCGCAAGCAGGAGTATTACACCAATCACGCCGGAAACGTTCACATCTTCCGCCAGCGGATTCCCGTTCGCCGGTTTGACGCCTCAGCTTTTCAATGAAAGTCACTTTGCCATTTAGAAATTTGTTGCGTGCGGCGACGCGTCGCCGCTTTCCGGCCGGGCGACCTGTCGCCATGGTTCCAGGCGCGGACATGTCCGCGCACTCCAGGCACGGCGGTCAGCGCGGCATTGCGCTGATCGTGACGCTGATCATGCTGTCAGTGATCACGTTTCTGACGGTCACCTTTCTGGTCCTGAGCCAGCGGGAAACCGGTTCCGTGACCACGAGCACCGACCAGATGATTTCCAAGCAGGCCGCCGACACCGCGACTGAACGGGCGAAGATCGAACTGCTGGGACCGATGCTGGCGTTCCGAAACCCGGAGATTTACGACCTGATGGTTTCGACGAACTTCATCAACTACAACGGTTATACCCCGGGGATCGCAAATTTCACTAATGTTAGTTACTTCTACCCGAATGGAAACCCCGTCACAGGAAATGACTTCCATTCGATGTTGACCAATCTCCTCTACAATGCACGCGTGCCGGTTTATATGACGAACCGGATCACCGGGCTGAGGGAGTTGCGTTATTACCTTGATCTCAATCGAAACGGGAAACCGGACACAACGGGCTACTTCGTTCCGGTTGATGAGAATGGAAACCCTATCGGCACGAATGCTCTGTGGCATGTGGGCGATCCGGAGTGGATCGGCATTCTCGAACGACCGGACCAGCCGCATTCGTCCAGCAACAAATTCATTGCGCGGTATGCTTACATCGTGGTTCCAGCTGGGAAGACGCTGGATGTGAATTACATTCACAATCAGGCGAAGAGGCCTGGTGACGTAACTCAAGATGGATTTCTTCGAAACCAAGGTGTCGGTTCTTACGAAATTAACCTTGCCGCGTTTTTGGCGGACCTGAATACGAACGCATGGCCGGGATATTTCTACAACCCAGACCCAAATGGGGTACCGCTGGGAAATGTGCCATTTCTCAGCGCTTTGGATTTGCTGCGATACCGGTATAGCGCAAGTCCCACTCCGACTACCACATCAGGATCTTATTTGAATCTGACGAACCCGCTTCCATTTTTTGATCACGACAATATCGACGAGTACGCGAATGGCGGGAATGGGACACTAATGACGGGTGATAAATGGTCCAACGATCTCAACGATTTTGGTACCGGTTTTCCTGCCGCGAACAATCCAACGCATTTCTTCACACATCAAGAATTCTTCAATAGGGCAAAGATCAATACCGCTCCTTTGAATTTCGTTGATCGACTTGCTGCGATAGGAACGAATATCAGCACGTACAATCGTTACACCTTCTATCGAATGCTCGCTCAGCTCGGCACGGACACGGAGCCGGATTTTCGCATGAATTTGAATTACGTGAACGTGGACGCGAACATGAATGTGATTCCGGGATACGAAACGAATCTCATTCACTGGACTTCGCTTCAGTTTTTCACGAACGCGGCTGACCGCCTCCTGCGGGCACAGTTTCCGCGGGACAACATTTCGGTGACGAACATTCCTGTTTATCGAAACGGGCAGTTGATCTACTCGCCGGTCATCCACCGCATGCTGCAGCTTGCAGCAAACATGTATGAAGCAACGACGAATGCGGCGTATCCGTCGGTGTATAAGCCGTATTTCCGAAGGGAGCAGCTTGGTTCTACCGATGCGACCAACAGTTACGTTTACATCGCTGGATTCGAGTTGGTAGATGAAGTGTTCAACCTGGGCAATCCGTTCGCTGGAGATTTTTCGGCCCCGATAGACATAGTTGACAATCCGACGGCCGTCTCTGATTCCGATTCCGCAACACATATCAATATCTTCGGAGTTCCATGGGTTGTAGGAGCGCGCAAGGGACTTCCGAATTTGAACGAAGTGACATCGAGCACGCGGTTCAATTTCACCCGTCGTCTCCTTGCGACAAAACCCGGTGTGGGTGAAACACCGCCGTCACAAATCCAGTTCAGCCAACAGTTGCTGATGGATCTTTGGGCGGAATTGGGTGTCGAGTTCTGGAACTCCTACAAGACGCCCTATACGAATGCTCGAGTCCATGTGTACGGGACGTTCGGATTCAGCCTGACCAACAGCGATGGTTACGTTTCATCAAGCACAATCACCACTTACACAGCCTCGACCAATGTGGCGGAATGGCGCGGTTACGGAAACACGCCAACCGCTCCCGACCCGCGCTCGTTCGTAGTTCCGCTTCGAACGAATTTCACAATCTTGAAGAATGCTGTTTACGACAGCGTCGCGAACATCTTCAAAGGAACCAACACGGCCCCGTTTGAAAGCGTGACGACACGGCCGGTCCGATGGGGATTCATGATTACGAATCATGTTCGAGCAATCATTGCAGCCCCCAATGGACGTGTGCTGGACTACGTGCATCTGCGCGGACCGATCAGGTATCGAGACTTGAGCGAGGAGGTTCGTACCACAGGCTATGGAACGGAAGGGCTTTGGAACACGAATCTGACCACAAGTGCTCCCATCGTTCCTGAAGGCGTGAATTTCCAGGTCCGAATATCCCTCGGTGATCCGAGTGTTCCGATTTCCGATTGGAATTCGTTTGGCGTCAATCAGGCGGCAGGAAATACCAAGGACAAGGAAATCGCGAAGTTTCGGGCGTTCTACTATTCCCAGGTTGGAAATTACAACGGGTTCACTTCACCCAATCCTGTGGAGCGGACTGTTCAGGTTCCATTCACGCCTACCAGGTCCGTTGCTCAGCGGGTTTCCTGGCAGGTCAATGATCCGCTTGTGCATTATCTGGCCGAAGATCTTCTGGACATCGAACGAACCATCGAAACCGATGTCATTCAGCCTCCCGGAACGGTCACCAATCTCCTTCCGAACATCGGAAGGTTGAATGACCGGTATAATCCCTGGGGTGGCAATCCGGCCAAGGGGCTTGTTCGGACTGAGTATGACGTGAACATTGCGTTGAAAGATCCCGGAATAACGTCTTCTGACGCGTGGGATTTTCCGACGAACAAGCTCGGTAACATCGGCTGGCTGGGGAGAGTTCATCGAGGAACTCCGTGGCAGACGATTTACATGAAGTCTGCCGATATCATCCGGACCAATGGTGTGATCTCCAGCCTTGGGTTGAGCCAGTGGAGCCGATGGTCCGGCCACCTCAATCCAATCGCCGCGACGAACTCTGCGCCGGTAACAGACCGGCTGGTTTTCGATCTGTTTACGACCACGCCAAACGACAATGCTGCGCGTGGACGCCTTTCGGTGAATCAAACCAACCTCGCCGCATGGTCAGCTGTTTTGAGCGGCGTTCTGGTGGTGTCGAACCAGCCCAATGGGGCACTCACAGTCATGGAGATTCAGCCGGCGGCGTTGTCTCCTCAGGTAGGAGAGATTGTTTGGGGCATCATCGCCACAAAGACCCAAAGAACGCGGATTGGAAACAATGAGTTTGATATTTATCCACAACATCAGTTCCGGCGCGTCGGAGACATCCTTGCTGTTCCGCATCTCTCAGAAGGATCGCCTTTCATCGTCACGAACAATCTCGTTACAGGCAAACTGTTCGGCTTGAATGATGCCGTGATTGAACGGATTCCGCAGCAGATCATGTCATTGCTGACCTTGCCGAAGTCCCCGCGGTTCGTGATTTATTCCTATGGTCAGGCGTTGCGGCCGGCGCCCAATTCGATCATTCGCGGCATCGGAGGATTCTCGGGATTGTGCACCAATTATCAGGTTGTGGCTGAATCAGCGACCCGCACCGTGCTTCGGTTTGATGGATCCTTCGATCCGAGAGATAACGCGTCTTCGACGAATCGGGCTTCGAATCTGGTTTATCCGCCACGAATGGTGGTGGAGCAGTTCAACATTCTGCCCCCGGATTGATTGATGAACCTGAGCCCCGTATCACGAATGAAAGATGTATGTGTGAGGCAGCCGGCGGGTCGGGAAGCCTTCCTTGCGGGGTCGCAACTGAACACCCGCGTCATGAAATGTTCCCTCGCCCCGCAGCGAAGCGCGGGGAGAGGGTTAGGGAGAGGGGCATGCGGCTTCACTCGGAAGCGAGGGAGATGCGAGCAGCACGCTTCGATGAATGCCTCATCAATTCCGATGCGTGTTTTCAGCGCCTGCCTTGCTGGACAACTTTCTGTTCACTCTCTGATCCGATCTGTGGTTAATTAGTGTGATTTTTATGCGCCTGCGATCCTTACTTTGGTTCCTGCTGAGTGTTGTCTGTTTTGTGGGAGCCGTTTACTTCTGGCGGCTTGGCGACCGCATGAACGAGCAGCAACGTCCGGCCGCCGCGGCCAGTGCTCCGACCAACGCTTTCGAGCTGAAACGCGTCAACACCGTCAAACATGCGAGCACGGCTCCGGTGGATCTGTTCACCAGATCCGCTGACTCCACCAACGCTGCCGCGCTTTCGGTTTCCAACATCAGCCTCCAGGTCAAATATCGCGTCAGCAACACCCCGAAAACGGCCGGCCAGCTTGCAGGCGACAGCATGGCGATCCTTCTGGCCAACGCGCTCATCGATCTGCGTCAGCCGATGAATCTCTCGATCCCCGATTCCTTGAAGGCCAAGGATGATCCGGGCGCTTATATCGTTCAGGCACGAGGTCCGATCAACGACCTGTTCCGCAGTCGGTTGCAGCAGATCGGAGCAGAGATTGTTTCGTACATTCCAAACAACGCCTATCTCGTTCGCGCTTCGACAAGTCAGGCGCGTCAGTTGCGCGGCAGCATGGGGGTTCAGGCCGTGCTCGCCTATGAGCCGTATTACAAGGTGGACGCCCGGTTGCTCGATTTCCTGTTGAACGAGAAATCCACAATGCCGCGTCCCGAAGCGCTCAATGTTGTCGTTTTCAATGACGCATTGGAGCCCACGCGCGAAGCTCTTGAAAATCTGGGCGGGCGGATTGTAGGGCAGGGGATGACGCCGTTTGGAATGCAGTTCACTGTGGCTGGATTGAATGACATTCCGGCTGTGGCTGGTTTACCTGGCATTGGAAACGTGGAAGCCTACACGCCGCGCCGACCGGCGACCGATCTGGCCCGAGTTCGAGTCGGCATCGCACCGTATTACACCAACGAGGACAATTATGTCGGTTTGATGGGTAACAATGTAATGGTGCAGGTGAACGATTCCGGGGTGAATGGAAGTCATCCCGATCTCACCGGACGCGTTTTCGGCCCTGCCAGCACAAACGATCCAAACGGCCACGGTACTCACGTCGGCGTGATCATCGCGGGCGACGGTTCTCAATCCACCACGGTTTCGAATGCCTCGGGCTCGATCCTTCCACCGGTGGACAAGCAGTTCCGCGGCATGGCTCCACAAGCCACTCTGTATGCGTTGCAGTTTGATGATCCATTTTACAGCGATTTCGAGCTGCAGCAGGAGGCGGCGAAAACCAATGCATGGATTTCAAACAACAGCTGGGGATACGGCGACAACGGTTACAACATTGCGTCTGCCAGCTTCGACGCAGCCGTGCGCGATTCGCTTCCATCCACTTCAGGTTCGCAGCCGGTTCTTTACGTGTTCGCGGCGGGCAATGAAGGGAATGGCGACGACAATGGTCTCGGCGGTTCACCTCAAAGCATTCTCTCGCCCGGCACCGCCAAGAACGTGATTACGGTTGGTGCGATCGAACAGTTCCGTGGCATCACGAATGAAGTTGTCGCCAAGGGAGTCACCAACGCCGTATGGGAGGCGGAAACCGATTCGCAGGACCAGGTGGCTGCGTTTTCATCGCGCGGCAATGTCGGTATCGGAGTGGAAGGAGATTTCGGCCGTGTGAAGCCCGACGTCGTGGCGCCGGGCGTGTTTCTGGTTTCCGGCCGCTCGCCTGACTGGGACGAGGCCGCTTACTACAATCCGACAAGCTATATCGGAAACACACTCGAAGGTCAGGTGGTTCAACCCGATTCGTTGCAGCGCGATTCGGTCTATGTTCCTGGAAACGCAGTTGGATTGATTGTTAAAGTCTGGGGACAGGCGCCGGATGTCGATCTGCCGATTTACGTTCGAGAGAACGACTTTCCAACCAGCGGTGATCCCAGCGGGATCAATCGTGTCGAACTTCCCGGAACGGCGCCGCTGACGACCGAAACTGTATGGTTCTACTCTGTCGGCAATCCAACGAATGTTCCCGTCCGTTACAACGTTTCGACGACGCTGATCCTTACCAACGAGCTGGGCGATTACTACACAGTGTTGAGCAACCTCAACAATGAGCTTGGGGACAACTACCGTTACGAGTCGGGAACAAGCATGGCGGCTCCCGTGGTTTCGGGAACGCTCGCGCTGATCGCCGACTTCTTTACGAACCATCTCAGCATGGTTCCAAGCCCGGCTTTGATGAAGGCAATGCTCATCAATGGCGCGCGGCCTGTCAGCGGCATCTATGATCTCGATCCCAGGAAAGATTCAAACGCGGGCGACATCCGCAACTATCAGGGCTGGGGTTTGATCAACCTGACGAACAGCCTGCCTTTCGGATTCGTTTCGAACAGCCCGAGCATTGGGAAACTCATGGATGTTCCGACGCCTGATCCAGGGACGCCGATTTTCGTGGTGGAACAGGATCCGACCAATGCCCTGGCAACGGCGGACAGTCGGACGTTCAACATCCAGGTTCAGGCTGAGGCTGTCGATGACCCGTTGAGGATTACGCTGGTGTGGACCGATCCGCCGGGCAATCCGGCTGCCGGCATCAAGCTTGTAAACGATCTCGATCTCGTGGTGACGAACATCGATGCGAATTTGATTTATTACGGCAATGACATCCCTGAAGGGGCCAACTTCACGACTGCCATCGACTCGACCGATACGAATGTTGTGGCCCGGGTGGACAACATCAACAACGTGGAGAGCGTCATCATTCCGCCGCCGCTTGCCACCAACTATTCGATCACCGTTTATGGTCGCGCCGTGAATGTAAATGCGATTACGGCGCACACGAACAAAGTGGCGCAGGATTACGCGCTGGTGATCTCAAGCGGTTTGGGCACTGCATCAAATGCCTTTAAGGTGACGTCCGCGTCTTCAACAAGCGTCGCCTATACGAACGTCACCTACATGACGAACCAGTTTGGCGGAGACACGAACTCCACCGTGACCGGTGGAATGTTGCTGAACCAACACGTCGGCGCCAATTCCCCGTTGATCGGCAACAACAACACCGTTCCGCTGGGCACGGGCACGACTTGGGGAGAGGCTGGCGCAAACGGCGTTCTTTATCTTGGCACGACGAACCAATGGCATTTTTACGTGCTGACGAACGAGAACAATTACACCAATGCCGCCTTCATCACCTTCCTGCCACCGACACTCGCGGTGCCGCGAATGGGCGGGACGAACTATGACCAGTCCGAGGAGATCAGCCGGTTCGAAGGCGATATCGACATGTATGTCACGACGGATTCCAGGCTGCTGCAACTTGATCCGGCGGTGTTCAATTCCTCGACCACATTCAAAGCAGTCACTCGTGGTGGAACGGAAGTCATCGGCCTCACCAATGCCACGTCATTTGGAGGAAACGTGTTCTATGTTGGCATTCACGCTCAAGACCAGCAGGCGGCCGAGTACGGATTCTTTGGCGGCTTCAGCCTCCTTCCTTTCAGTGAGGAGGACGGGAATGGCGTGCGAATGCGGGCAATCAATGTTCCTCAGATCATTCCGGATGGATCGCCTGCCCAGCCAGGGGCTGCGCGGATACTCTCCATCTGCATCCAGCCACTGGATGTTCGGCGCGTGATCGTGACCAATCTGTGGATTACGCATGAGAACTTCGGCGATCTTGTTGGGAATCTCAGTCATGGTCAGCAGTTCGCGGTTTTGCACAATCATATGCCGAATCCCGACCCGGATGACGTCGATGTGCTCCTCACGTTCGAAGACAACGAGGAGAATGATTTCCCGGCGTTGCGGTCCGAAGGCCCGGGAAGTTTGCGGGACTTCGTTGGCGAACGGGGAGAAGGCTTGTGGCTGTTGACGGAAATCGACGATGCGCTTGGCTACACCGGACGCGTGAATGACGTGACAATCCGGCTGGAGCGCCAGCCTGATCCGGGGGCGGATTTAGATTTGGATATTGCCACGAACAGTTTCCGCTTCACCTATGTCGATGTTCCACCGGAGGCGACGAATCTCATCATCTCGATCCTGAACAACACGGGGCCGCTGGAACTGTACCTCAGAAGGGATAATTTCCCGACTCGAACTGAGTACGATCACTTTTTTGAGATTCCTGCGGGTGGGGCGACCAATTCGATCAGCACGGAAAGCAATCCCCCGCTTCAGCCTGGCCGCTACTACATTGGGGTTTATAATCCAACGGATGATGAACAGACGGTGACCATCCGGATCGATCTCGAATATCTAATGGGCGAAGTCGCGACGATCGATCTGACGCATTTCGGACCTGACAACATTCTCGACGATGCCATCACCTATTCGAGCATCCATGTGCCATATGACCGGCGTATAGCGCGTGTCGATGTCGGCGTCGCGATTCAGCATCCTCGAATATCCGACCTGGCATTGACACTCATCGCGCCGAACGGCAAACGGGTGTTGCTCGCGGAAAATCGAGGCGCAGAGACGGCGAACATGGGATTCATCCTGCCGCCGGTGACCAACACCTTCGAAACGATCGATCCGATCTTCGCGATCACCAACAGCAACGTTGCTGTCACGAACACGCTGGCCATAACCAATACCTCCGGCGTTCTGGTCATCGACTTCGACTTCTACACTCAACCGGACATGATCGATGTCTATTACGGAGACACGAACATCTTCAGTTCCGGACTGGTGAATTCGAATGGCACTTTCACCATTCCGTTCGGTCCCGGCGAGGCCACGAACATCATGATTGTGGTAAATCGGAACAACCCGAACAATCCGGGCACCGCCTGGACAATTACACCGAGCATCATCACGCAGGAAGGCACGTATTTTGTCTTCTCTGAAAATGATGTGGTTCAAGTCAGAGAGGATGTTGTCATTCCTGCGAAAACACAGTTGCCCATCAAGTTCGCCATCCCGCCGTTCATTGGAAGCAGCAATCGCACGGTGGGGCCGCTGATCCTGTCCAGCGACTTCAACTCAGCGGGCGTGAGCAATTATCCTCCTGGCTCATCGCTGGACGGCTGGACCACGACGGGTCCTGCGGATGTTGAGGCAGACCTGAGCGGGGGAGCTTATGTCAGCCTGCCTGCGGCATCGGCCATTGAAACCAATGTGCCGGCTGGATCGGGCACTGAATATGTCGTTAGCTTCAGATACGCGCTGGGCGCTGGACCGGCCGCAAGCGCAGGAGCTGATATCATGGTCGGTGATGCGAATATTTCGCTCATTGCCGCCGATCCGATCTGGCAGAAGTTTTCTACGAACTATACCGGCGCGGCATCGCTTCTCACCTTCGCTGCGCACGCGACGAACGAGAGTGCCATTCTGTTCGACGACATCGAAGTTCGTGAACTGGGGCAGTCGGTGACCAACTATTACTTCCCTGAAGAATCGTTGGAGGATCTGATTGCTGAAAGCGCGCTCGGCGAGTGGCAGTTGGAAATCTGGGACAACCGCGTTGGCCCGGCCGGCGTCACGAACGCGCCGCAGCTGTTGTCATGGCAGCTCCGCTTTGTGTTCGATCGAGAATCCACGCCGACGATTTCCCTGGAGCATGATGTTCCGCAGACGAACTCGATCCCTGAATGCAGCATGCAGATCTACTCGGTCAACGTTCCGCTCTGGGCCCAGTACATCACGAACACCCTGATATCCGTCGATCCGCCGATCAATGTCACCGTGTTCTTTACGACCAATTCCTTGCCGACGACCAACGATATTGCGGCCGGCAGCGGGACCTTCGACATGTGGCCGCTTTCCACTACAACCAACGGCGGTTTCATTCCGCCGCAGGTGGTTCCGGGCGGACGTTATTACATCGGGGTGCTGAATCCGTGTGGCAGCGGCACGAATGTTTCGGTCGCGTTCAAGATTGAGTTCGACACGACCCCGTTGGAAAACGCCGTGCCGGTGACGGGCACCAACGATGTGCCTTCGCTGCCGCGTTACTTCTATTTCGATGTCTCTCCGGACGCGACAGCGGTGACGTTCCAGCTCACGAACATGAGCGCCGACTTCAACCTGGTGGTGCGCCGAGGCGGTCCGTTGCCGACGGTGGCAAACAACCATTACGGCAGCTTCAATCCGGGAACGATGGATGAGGACATCATTGTCTTCCCAGACTCGCGGATTCCGCTCGCTCCGGGTCGGTGGTATCTCGGCGTGTTCAACAACAGCGGTGTGACGAACGGCGTTTACACGATTGTGGCGTCCGAGCATACGAACGCGTTCCCGACGATCATCACGCTGACGAATGGAATTCCTTACGCCAACACCATTCCGCCGGGCGGGGTGCAGTATTACCGTTACCTGGTTTCGCCCAATGGGGTTCGAGCGCAGTTCGAAGTCCTGACGCCAAGCGGCGATGTGGCACTGGCGGTTCGGAAAGGATTGCCGCTGCCATCGATCGGTGACGCGGATTATGAGAGCGACAACCCGTCGTTGAACAACGAGTGGATCAGCATCGTGACGAATTCGACCCCGGTGCAACTCACGCCTGGAAACTGGTTCCTGGCCGTGACGAATCATTTCAACGTTCCGGTGACCTACAACGTCAAGGCCACCGAATGGCTCTCCACCGGCAGACCGGTGACTGTGATCGACACCGTTTACAATCCGCCGTTCGGGACGAACGGTGCGACCTTCTGCATCACCTGGAGTGCGCTGCCCGGTGTGCCGTATTACGTGCAGGCGGTAACCAATCTCGCCGACACCAACTGGATAAACGTTTCGGGGACGATCGTGGCTGATGGGTTTATTGAGACGTATTGTGTTCCGGTCACGGGCGACTACCAGTTCTTCAGGGTGGTGGAGGGCTTTGCTCTGGAAAGCTTCCCGCAGCCATTGAACTTCAGGGTCGGACCGGCGACTTACCTCGGAACGAATGGATTCATGCTCACCTGGTCCGGTCTGGCGACATCGGTGTATCAGCTGCAATGGACAACGAACCTGTCACCAGCTGTCTGGACGGCGTTCAATCCGACGAATCTGACATCGACGAACATGTTCGAGCCGCACGGTTACACAAATGGCATCTATTCGTTTTTCGATGACGGCACGCAACCGACGCCCGCCCCGGAGTTCAAGTTCTACCGCGTGTTGTTGTTGGAATAACCGGCCATCCGAATGTAGGGCAAACGCGTGTCCGCGTTGGTGGGTGGTTTCGAATGGGGAGCGCAGCCGCCCCGGCTGCAGTTCGGAGCGCCCTCGCGCCGAACAAACGCATGACGGGACGGACTAAACAGTCTGGCGATTCCGACGTCGAATGCGGGTCACGATGGTGCGATCTGCTGTGTCCGAGGCGGGCGCGATTCCCATTTCAACCGCCTCGTTCCAACCAAGGATCTCGTCTTCGCTCTATTTCCTTCGCTGGCTTCCGTAATGCATGTTCAGCCGGCGAAGCGATTACGCCTTCGGCTTCAGCTGCGGGAACAGGATCACATCGCGGATGCTTTCCTGTCCGAGCAGCATCATGCAAAGGCGATCGATGCCGATGCCGATGCCGCCGGCGGGGGGCATGCCGTGTTCGAGAGCGACGAGGAAGTCTTCATCGAGCTTCTGTTGCTCGCCACCGGCCTGATGTTCGAGCGTTTCGCGCTGCTGGATTGGATCGTTCTGCTCGGTGTAACCCGGAGAAATTTCCTGGCCGTTGATGCAGCATTCGAACACTTCGACTGTGGTGGGATCGTCGGGTGACAGTTTTGCCAGCGGCACGAGTTCCTTCGGCAAGTGGGTGACGAACGTCGGTTGAATGAGCGTCGGCTCCACGAGCTTTTCGAACACCGCGCCCGTGACTTCGAAGTCTTCGTAGCCTTTGGCGATGTCGCCCGCGAGTTTGAGATCTTCAATGGCGCGACGGCGACGTTCCTCCGGCGTGACCTCGAACCAGTCGTTTCCAGCCACGGCGCGGACGAGGTCTTTGTATCTGGCGCGCTTCCAGGGGCCTGTCAGGTCGATCGTCTTGAGCACCTTGCCTTCAGCATCCTTGTGCTCGATTACCAGCGTTCCGAGAACTTTCTGCGCCACGGTTGTAATCAACGACTCGACGGTCTCCATCATCGTCTCGTAGTCGCCGAAAGCCTGATATGCCTCCAGCATTGTGAACTCCGGATTGTGCCTGCGTGAAAGTCCTTCGTTGCGGAAGTTCTTTCCGATCTCGAACAGCTTGTCGATGCCGCCGACGAGCAGACGCTTGTGATAAAGCTCCAGCGCGATGCGAAGGTAAAATTCGCAGCCGAGCGCATTGTGAAATGTCTTGAACGGCTGTGCCGCTGCACCGCCGGGAATCGACTGCATCGCGGGCGTTTCCACTTCCACATATCCGCGGCTGTGAAAGAACTGCCGAATTTCGTGAATGATCGCACTCCGCTTGAGCATCACGTCCTTCACGTCCGGGTTGCTCATCAGATCGAGATAACGCTGACGATAGCGAATCTCGGTGTCCTCGATGCCATGCCACTTGCTCGGTGGCGGACGCAGCGCCTTCGCAAGGATGGTGAACGATTCCAGCTTGATGCTCGGTTCGTTGGTCTTGGTGCGAAACATCGTGCCGGTCACGCCGATGAAGTCGCCGAGATCGAGATGGGTGAAAATGTTGAACTGCTCGTCGCCGATGACGTTTTTCTGCGCGTAAACCTGGACGCGGCCGCTCTGGTCGCGGACGTCGATGAACATGCTTTTGCCCATGTCGCGATGGGCGGTGATGCGCCCGGCGACGGAAACGCGGGTGCCTTCGGGCAGGTCGCCCCTGTCGAATCCGGAACGTGCGTCGTTGCAGGAGCGATCGGGGGTGAACTTGTTCTTGAACGGATCAATGCCCCTGGCGCGCAGAGCCGTGAGCTTGGCTTTGCGTTGTTCGATCAAAGAATCCAACGATTGATGCTGCTGTTCCATAAAAGTCGCGACTGGAAAAGAAACACGAAGCGCTTGGGAAAGCCAAGGCTTTAACCGGCGGATTCTGTAGTGAGTGCAACCTAAGAACACACGCACCAGAATTCATGAAATATTCAGCGAAGCGGGTGTTAGCATCTCCCTCTCTTCCGGGCGAAACCGGAGGAGAGGGCAGGGGAGAGGAGGGAATATTTCATCGTGCTGCGCTCCTCCGTAGTGCAGAGCAGATTTTCCAATCTGCCGGTTCACGGGTCTTTCGAGTTTCGTGCTCCTGCTGTTGAAACTCACAACTGGAAAGTCACTTAAAGTGAAAGCAACGAATGTTCGTTTCCGTTGACCGGCGTTGCGCGCTTGCCGACTTGCGAACGCGCCTGTAAACAACGGGCGTGACTGTTCAGAAGACATTTCGGATCGGCGTGCTCGGCTCGGGCAAAGGTTCCAATTTCGTCGCGATCGCCGATGCCATCGCCACCGGACAGATTCCGGCCGAAGTCGCGCTGGTGCTCAGCGATGTGGAGAACGCCGGCATTCTCGAACACGCCCGCGCGCGCCAGATGCCTGCGCAGTTCATTCCGCCCGGAAAATTTCGCACGAAGCTGGACGAGGAGGCCGAGTGCGCATTTGTCGAAGGTTTGCAGGCGGCGAAGGTTGACCTGATCGTCCTCGCCGGTTTCATGCGTGTGTTGAAGGGCGATTTTCTCCGCGCGTTTGAAGGTCGTATCGTGAACATTCATCCGTCGCTGCTTCCGTCGTTTCCCGGATTGCAGGCGTGGAAGCAGGCGTTGGATCACGGGGTGAAGGTCACCGGCTGCACGGTTCATTATGTGGATGCGGGCGTGGATTCCGGCGCCATCATCGGTCAGCAGACGGTTCCTGTTCTCGACGACGACACACCGGAATCGTTGCATCAGCGAATTCACAAGGCCGAGCACGAGCTGTATCCGAAATGTGTCGCGGCGATTGCGCGTGGGGAGGTTTCCGTTCATGGGCGGAGGGTCGTCTGGAAGAAAAGGGGTTAACCGCAAGAGCGCAAGGAGCGCAAAGACGGAGGACTTGATGAATAGTTAGGCGTTGGGCTTTGGGCTTTAGGCGAGGGGTTGCTTCTTATCTGTATTCATCGTTGTCCATCGGTGGTTGATCCGGTTCAAATGAAAACGTGCGTTCCACAGCGCATGACTTGAAAAAACGTTCGCTTTTCCCTGCAATCCTTGGCAAATCAGGCGTTCGCGGCGGAGCAGGGGAATTCAGCTGGAACAATTTTGGTCCGCAGGATGGCAAGTTTCGCGAAGTCAGTCTCGGCGCAGTCTGGTTTCTTTCACGCTCCACAGTTTGCGACTTAACATGAGCACCAAAAAACTACGTTTCGGTCTGCCCAAAGGCAGCTTGCAGGAGGCCACCATCGAGAAGATGGCCAAGGCCGGTTTCAACATCTCGGTCAGCAGCCGGTCCTACATTCCTTATGTCGATGACGACGAGATGGAGATCCGCCTGATCCGCGCGCAGGAGATCAGCCGTTACGTGGAACATGGTTATCTGGATTGCGGCATCACGGGCCATGACTGGATCGTGGAAAACGGTTCCAAGGTGCATGAAGTCGGCGAGTTCCTGTTCAGCAAGGTTTCGCGCCGTCCGGCCCGATGGGTTTTGTGTGTGCCGGAAAATTCACCGGTGAAGTCGGTGAAGGATCTTCAGGGCAAACGCATCGCCACCGAAGTGGTGAACCTGACCAAAAAATACCTGAAGAAAAATGGTGTCCAGGCGGAGGTGGAATTTTCCTGGGGCGCGACTGAAGTGAAGGCGCACGAACTGGTGGATGCGATTGTCGAAGTCACGGAAACCGGTTCCTCGCTCAAGGCGAACAAGCTTCGCATCGTGGACGAACTGCTCAGCTCGACGCCGCGATTGATCGCGAACACCGATTCCTGGAAGGACAGCTGGAAGCGAAAGAAGATTGAGACGCTCGCGATGTTGCTCAAGGGTGCGCTGGATGCCGAGGCAAAGGTCGGTTTGAAGATGAACATCGCCGAGAAGAACCTGGAAAGCCTGCTCAAGAGTCTTCCGGCTCTCCGCAATCCGACGATCTCCAGTCTCAGCCTCAAGGGATGGGTCGCGGTGGAAACCATCATCGACGAGCATGTCGTTCGCGAGCTGATCCCGCAGCTCAAGGCGGCCGGCGCGGAGGGAATCATCGAGTATCCGCTGAACAAAGTCGTTTATTGAGGCGAAACGGACAAGTTTCCGATTGGCATTTCGCTCAAACTGCATTACTCCATAGGCTCGATATTGATTTAAAACTATATGGGTTCACTCAAAAAACGTCGGAAAGCGAAGATTAATAAACACAAACGGCGCAAGAAGCTCCGCCAGCATCGCCACAAGAAGCGCACCTGGCAGAAGTAATTCTGCGGTCCGACCAGCTTCGAACAACAATGGCGCAATTCGCAAAATGCGAGTTGCGCCCTGTTGGTTTATTATACCGCATGTTGTTTCGCTCCGGTTTCCAACTCCTCGGTTCGTTGACACTCGGCGCTCTCCTTGTTGGCGGGTGCGGCACACCGTCGCGTTCTCATGACGGCCCTCCGCCCGGGCTGACGAAAGCCGAAGCGGACGGAGCAATGCGGCGGATCGACCCCGAGACGCTCACCGTCGAGGCGCACGCGCACTACGCCACGGCGCTCGTTCACGAACTGAACGGGGAATCGGATCTGGCGCTTCAGGCATTCTACGAGGCGGCCGTTCGTGACATCGAAAACGAGTCGCTGATTCTGGAGGTTTCGAGGCGGCTGATTCAGTCGAAACAATCCGAGAAGGCGCTCGAACTGCTCAAGCGCGCCACGGCGCGACCCGGTGCGTCCGGCAATCTTTTCGCGCGACTCGGATTCATCCAGTTCCAGCTCGGCAAACCGGCGGAAGCCATCGCCGCCAACCGCATTGGCGTCCGGCGCGCGCCGCGGACACTGGTGGGTTACCAGAATCTCTTCCTGATTTATCTCCAGACCGGAAAACAGGCGGAAGCGTTCGCCGTGCTGGATGATGCCGCCAAGGTTTCGAAAACAGACGCGGAGTTTCTGCTGGGCCTCGGCGAAATGTATGCGAATTACGCGGTTCAGGTTCCGGCGAAGCGCGACATCGCTCACGAGCGCGGCAAGGCGGTTCTTGAGCGTGCGGCAAAACTCAATCCTGGCGACCCGCAATTGAAGCTTCGACTCGCGGACGCGTTCAACATGTTTGGCCAGACCGAGGCTGCAGCGGGAGTTTATCGCTCGCTGCTGGGCGATTTTGACGATGTTCCGTTTGTTCGCGACAGCATCCGCGCGAAATTGACCGAACTGTATTTGCGCGGACGCGAAACCGCCCAGGCGGCGGAGCAGCTTGAGAGTCTGATCCGTGAAAATCCGACCGACGCCCAGGCGCATTACACCCTTGGCACCATTCGCTACGGCGAAACCAATTTCGCGCTCGCTGCCGAATCGTTTTCAAAAGTGATCGTGTTGAATCCCGGTTTCGAGCAGGCCTATTACGATCTTGCTGCCGCGCAGTTGAACGAGGGCAAAATCGATGCGGCGCTGATGACCCTTCAGCAGGCGCGGCAACGATTCCCGCAACGATTCTTCGCCGAATACCTCAGCGGCATCGCGTTCACCCAACGGAAGGATTATACGAATGCGCTCGCACATTTCACTGCGGCGGAGGTGATCGCTGAGGCAGCGGCCAAAGCCGGCCCGATGAACCAGCTGAAGGATTCGTTTTATTTCCAGCTCGGCGCGACCTGCGAACGCGTCGGAGATTATGTGCAGGCGGAGAAATATTTTGAGAAATGCCTGGAGCTGTCACCGAATCATCACGAAGCGCAGAATTATCTCGGTTACATGCTTGCCGAACGTGGTGAGAAACTGGACCGGGCGAAGGGATTGATCGAGCGCGCACTCGTAGCCGAACCGGACAACGCCGCCTATCTCGACAGCATGGGCTGGGTGCTCTTCAAATTGAACCGGCATGAGGAGGCGTTGAAGCATCTTCTGGAGGCGGTGGCGAAGTCGGAGGAGGAGGACGCCACGGTTTACGATCACGTGGGAGATGCTTATCAGGCGTTGAACCAGATCGAAAAGGCGCGGGAGTTCTGGAAGAAGTCTCTTGCCGTCGAGGAAAACGAGGCCGTCCGGCGCAAGCTGGAATCCAACCCGTAAACGGATGAACCACCAGTTCAGCAAACATTACACGCGCGACGAAGCCCGTGCGCTGCTCCCGAAAATCCGGCGCTGGCTGGAGGAGCTCGACCGTCTGCGGCATGTGATGGAGAACGTGGACAACCGGCTGGTCGGTTTGCTTCAGCAGGGTGACGTGGGCGGTGATGTTGCCAATCGCTGGGTTCGCACGCTCGCGGCCATTCAGGATTTGTTGCAGGAATTCGAAGTGCGTCAGATTCAGATCAAGGACGTTGACCGTGGCCTGATCGACTTTCCAGCCATCATTGACGGCCGCGAAGTTTTCCTTTGCTGGGAGAAGGACGAGGACGACATCGAATTCTGGCACGACATCGACAGTGGTTACGCGGGAAGAGAGCGGCTTTGATCTTCGTCAAAATTCCTGCGGCACACTCATCAGATCAAAGGCGGTTCTGTTGTGGCACCATATGTAGAACCTCAAAAAGATCCACGGGAGGTTTACGGCGATACCCCAGGAAATCCATGCGGGAGCGCCTGTCGCAAGAAGAGCCACTGAGCCGATTCCGATAAATGCAAGGGTGACCGCCACGACCATCCCCATGAGAACGAGCGACGCCACTCGAAAGCGTGAAGTGTCATTCGTGCCGCCGCTGATGGCAAAAAAGAGAAAGAAGCAGCGCGTTGCGAGAAGCAGCCCGGTGACCTTGATCGCGGTCGGTAGCAGTTCCACCCCGGGATGCTTCACGAACAGGAAAAATCCCGCAGTGCCGATGAATGAATAGATTGCGAAAAATGGAATTTGCAGCGCGGCGAGTTTGGTCAATACGCGATTCACTTCATGAAGACCAATTCCATGGGCGGCATACGCGGGAATAATCACGCCGGAGAAGGCGTGTTTTTCGAATGCCCGGCCATACCAGTTCATCAGCACGATTGACTGGCACAACGTGATGAAAAGTCCTGCGACACCGATCCAAAGCGCAATGCCTCGTCCGGACAGAAGCGCTGTGATGCCTATGAGCGCTACGGCGATTGCTGTGTTTCGAAAGACCTTCGTCCATCGGGCCATGAGATTCAGTTCATCGGGGAACAAATACTCGAAGAGCACTCGTTCTCTTGGATTCAGCCATTTCCATAGGATGCGTTCCAGAACCGACTGGTTCATCGGCGGTGAAAACAGAAACTCCCTCGAAGCGATCACCTTTTCTATTTCGGCCAGATTGACGTTGTGGCGGTCCAAATCCAGTTCCATGACCAGATCGTCAGGATCGTATCCTGCCGCTTCAGCACCGTTGTTTTCCCCAGGCAAGGGATTCAGCTCGGGGAAAATGTATTGCTGCAGCAAACGTTTGCGTGTGGGTTGGATGCTCCAAAGCGTCGTCGCCACAAGAAACGTCAACAAAAAGCATGTCAGAAGCTGCTTCTGAATCGACCCTTCGAAAAGCGAGGGAACCCATCCGGTTGGTACGACGAGATTCAACGCAGGCGCGACGGATTTCAGGATGTTCAGAATTATTTCGAAATTGATGTGATCGCCCAGCACCAGGAGCAGGAAACCGCCTCCCAAAATGAACAAGGGCAGCAGAATGTAAGGACGATTCGGTTGACATGCGACCGCCAGCAACGCCAGCGCGAAAACCATCAGCCAGTTCAACACTGCCGCGGGAACGACGAGAGCCCAAATAAAAGCCGAATCGATATAAAGAGCGCAGACTCCGTAACAGCAAAAAAAATCAAGCAGAAGCCAGAGAGAGGCGCGGAGCGATCTCAGCAATTCCCAACGAAAGATGGTTTCCGATCCAACTGGAAGAACAGAAAAGGCTGCTGCATCAGCAGAACCGTAGAGATTCGAAAGAATTCGCGAGGTCACAATTCCGAAGAATGCAAGGCCCCACAATGTGACGAGGGCAAGTGCGGCGGTTGTCCCTCCGGATTGCAGTGTTTTCCAGACGAGAAACGCAAACCCAGCGGAGAGGGTGAGCCGTCCAAACGCTTTCCAAGGACTCCGCCCACCGAGTCTGCCCCCGGCCTTCAGCTCTCGCTTCAGTGTTTTTGAATCTTTCGCCTCGCGCCGGATTTTGTTCCGTAGCGATCTCTCGAATTGAGGTGAATGCAGTTTCAAGTCCGGGCCTCCTGCAACTGTTGGAAAAGTTCCGCAAGCACGTTGCTTTTGTCGGTCGCTCGATCCCGAAGACGTTCGAGACTGTCGAACGCGTGAATAGCGCCCCGGTGGATCACGCAAACACGATCAGCAAAGCGCTCGGCAACATCGAGCAGCTGGGTGGAATAGATGATGGTTCGTCCTCTGTCTGCCGCAGCCCGTGCATGACGCTTGAATGCTGCAATTCCGAGTGGATCCATGCCGGATGCGAACGGTTCATCAAGCAGCCAGAGATCACAATCGATCGCAATCATCGCGACCAGCGCCGCCTTGTAGGATTGCCCCCGGGAAAGAGAATGAACGGGGCGCAATGCGAGCGGCAACATGTCGAATTCCTTCAGCAGCTGAAGCACGCGATTTTCGGCGCCTTCACCGTCTGCATTGTAAAGACGCAGTGTGATGGCGATGTTTCGAAGAACCGTTTGATCGAAGAAATGAAAAGGGAAATCGGGAAGCAGATACATGCGCTGCCGGAGATCCATCCGGTCCCGGCGGAATTCCTGTCCATCCATGTAAACCGCACCTTTGTCGGGAGCGGCAATTCCGCTGATGCAGCGAATGAAGGTGGTTTTACCGGCTCCATTTGGACCGAGCAGGCCGACGATCTGGCCCGGTTCGATTTCCAACGAAAGATGATCGAGAGCCCGAACCGATTTGTATGACTTGGTGACACCGCGAAACTCGATTTTCATTCCTTGTGGTGTGCTCACTCGGCGGCAGTCTATTTGCAGGCCGCAAGCCACCAAAGGAAATTGTGAACCGTATTTGAGAGCCCCTCTTCTTAGGTGGTGTTTTGATCCCATGCTCCGCGCCTCCGCGTCTCCGCGGTTATCCTGAATGTTTTGAAACCTTGTCCCCAGCAGTGGTGACATGCAGTGAAAGTGAAATCTGTTAGCTTAAACGGCGTCGGCGTTCAGTTCTCATTACGCCGTGTGTAAAGCCGGACCTGTTGTCCGGCTTTTGTTTTGTACACGCACGACGCTTTCCTCACGCCAGTCTCCCCTAGGGTGTATGCGTGATTGCTCCAATCGCTGCACCTATTGCATTCAATTCACTCCAAGTGGTCGCGGGGGAAACGACGGTCTCGGTCAAAAAGAAAGCTGGTGCGAATCCGATAGCCTTTCGCCGGCTTGCATTTCCAGGTTCGAATTGACGGACCATTGCGAAGCTGCTTTGAGTAACCCATGAGGAAAAGCCAGGTCGGTCTAATCGTATTCACCCTCTTTGGGTTGCTATATACGTGTACGGCTCGCGATGGACGGACCAGTGCGGACGCGGAGCGAACGGCAGAAAGACTGCGAACAAAGATCAATAACGAAATCCGTTCCCTAAAAAGCCATCCATGGGCAGGTGAATATTACGAAGGGGATGGACTGGGAGTGGGCAAGCGCCTCGTTCTCGCACCGGCGTCAGGCTATGTGTTCGAGTGGCACGGGTGTCTCGGTCTCTACGATCGCAATTACGGCACAATTGTGGTGACGAACGATATCCTTCATCTGTCGTTCACATTTACCAACGTCCAGGAAGGCTTTCAGGGGATGGGTTCCGCGTTTATTCCTATCGAGTGGGGGGATCGACGTTACCTGATTCCCACGAATGACATTGTTGAATTCTGCAATTCCGTGAACCTGGGATGGGAACCCAGAACCGGTATTCATGGATTTCATTTTCTTCGAAAAGGTGACGAAAGGAAGCTGGTTGGAGGACTGCCGAAAGTTCCATCCGGCTTTGAGAACTATTTTTTGAAAAAGCCGGTCACTGCAAAGATCATCGCGGTGAAGCATTCTTCGATGAGGCCGAGCATCGCATCCGGGGAGTTCAGAGATACCTTCGTGACTTTGAATGCAGGTGCGAAGCAAGGTCTTTTGCCGGGAATGAAGTTGTGCGCAACCGGTCTGCGGACTGAATCCCTTGTCCTCACGAAAATTGAAGAGGATCAATCGGAAGGACGAATCACCCAGATGGAGGAAGATCCGGCGCCGGAATCCGGTTGGGTTTTTTCGACGCGGCTTCAATCGGAGCTGTGACAGACGTCGCGCAAAAATGCGCTGATTTCGCGTTCGGCGGGACACGAGTGACCTCCGCGTGTCCGGAGCAGTTTGAGAACACTGTGCTGATGTGAGGGGCGGTCGTTTTCCAAAAGTTTCGCCTCGTTACCTCGGCGGCCACGTTTTCTTGAAATGCTCCAATCTGACATTTTGCGTATGGGAGTTCGGAGGCGTTTGCTTTAGCGTTTTCCAAATTCACGTGGCTCCGACCGCGCGCCGATCTTCAGCAGAACTCTGCTGGAGCGAAGCAACCGTTCGGACCGACATATTGAGATTTGATGAATAACGTACAAACAATCCCGCATTCGTACACACCAACGTTCACCTCCCGCGTTGCGAAGGTGTGTTCGCCGATTCAAACCGGCGCCCGCTTGCTCTTCAACCTGTCGATCGCGGCGCTGTTGTTCAATGAATCGTTCGCGGCAGTCACGGCCGGGACCGGGACCGAAGCGTCGAGCCCTTCCACCGCCGTGGTCATGCCGCCATTGACTTCAGTGAGGCTGCTGGACGGACCGTTCGCTGATGCCATCAAGGCGAATCAAAAATATCTGCTCGCCCTGGAACCGGATCGTTTGCTCGCGCCGTTCTTTCGAGAAGCCGGATTGGAAGCCAAGGCGGCTGCCTATAGAAACTGGGAAAGCAGCGGCCTGGATGGACATACAGCAGGACATTACATGTCCGCACTGGCGACGATGGTTGCGTCGGGAGCGGACACCGCCGATGGCGAATTGAAGCGGCGCCTCGATTACATGGTGTCGGAACTCGCCCGCTGTCAGCAGGCCTCGCCGGATGGGTACATCGGAGGCGTTCCGGGCAGCCGCGAACTGTGGTCCAACATCGCCACGGGCAGGGTGGATGTCATCCATCGGAAATGGGTTCCCTGGTATAATCTGCACAAGACTTACGCCGGCTTGCGTGATGCGTATTGGATGACGGGCAACACTCAGGCACGGGAGGTTCTCATACGATACGCCGACTGGTGCGAGAAGGTGACGTCCGGGTTGTCGCACGAACAGATGCAACGGATGCTGGGGCAGGAACATGGCGGAATGAATGAAGTTCTGGCCGACGTTTATACCATCAGCGGCGACCCGCGGCATCTTCAGCTCGCAAAGCGATTCAATCACGAGGCGCTCCTGAATCCCCTGGCGCGCGGGGAAGATCAACTGACCGGCAAACACGCTAATACACAGATTCCAAAGGTGATCGGTTTTGCGCGAGTCGGCACTCTTTCTGGAGATTCGACGATGCAAGGCGCAGCGCGCTACTTCTGGGAGAACGTCACTGGCACCCGAACTCTTGCGTTTGGTGGAAACAGCGTTTCGGAACACTTTAATGATCCGAAGGATTTCAGCCGCATGTTGGAGCATCGTGAAGGACCCGAAACGTGCAACACCTACAACATGCTCCAATTGACGAAGCAGTTGTTCCGTTCGCAGCCGAGCGCCGCCTACGCCGACTTCTACGAACGCGCTTTGTACAATCACATCCTTGCCTCAATCAACGTCGAGCAGCCGGGCTTTGTTTATTTCACCCCAATCCGTCCGCGTCATTACCGCGTGTATTCGCAGCCTGACAAAGGGTTCTGGTGCTGCGTCGGCACTGGTATTGAGAATCCCGGACGATATGGCGAGTTCATTTACGCCCAGGCGACGAACGGACTTTACGTCAATCTGTTTATTGCTTCCGAAATCACCCTGACCAACTTCGGCCTGACACTTCGCCAGGAAACCGCATTTCCCGACGAAGCACAAACCCGGCTGACAATGAAACTCAAACAACCGTCAGAGTTCACGCTTCACATCCGGCGTCCCGCCTGGGCGACGTCCGGCAATTTCTCCATCAAGGTGAACGGCAAGACAACAGACGTCTCCTCCGCTCCGTCGTCGTATGCGTCGTTGCATCGCCGATGGCAGGATGGCGATCGCGTCGAAGTCGAGCTGCCCATGCAGACCACTGCGGAACGGCTGCCTGATGGTTCAGATTGGGTGGCATTCCTGCATGGTCCGATCGTGCTGGCATCGCCCGCAGGCTCCAATGATTTGCGTGGCCTGTATGCCAACGACAGCCGCATGGGACACGTGGCGCATGGTTCAGTTGTCCCGATGGATCAGGTTCCGGTTCTGCTCGCCAGCGCGAGTGATGTGACCCGTCATATCAAGCCCGAGCCTGCCGCGCCATTGCACTTCCGGTTGACGGACGTTGTCGAACCTCCGGCTGAAGGCGGCCTCCCGCTTATTCCCTTCTTCCGTCTGCACAACCAGCGCTATCAGATGTACTGGCGGCTTACCTCCAGGGAACAGATTGCCGCTGAGAAGGAACGTTTGGTGGCCGAGGAGCGGGCCAAGGCACTGCGCGAGGCGAACACACTGGATCGCGTGGCTCCGGGCGAACAGCAACCGGAGGTCGAGCATGATTTCCTGAGTCAGAACAGCGATTCCGGCCTTCGTGACGGTAACCGTTGGCGCCGGGGTGAATGGTTTCAATATAAGCTGAGTCCGCGCGGCGAAAAATCTGTGGACCTTGCAGTCACTTACTGGGGTGGGGACGCCGGTCGGGGTGGCTACGAAATCCGGGTCAATGGTGAGCTTCTGGTGAACGAAACTCTTGAGAACACCAGAGCAAATGCGTTCGTTGAGAAACGGTATCCGCTCCCAGCCCGGTTTTTGACGGGATCCGCGGAGGACAGGATCACGGTGCGATTTTCCGCAAGGTCAGGAGCGCCCGGACGTCCGCCAGGAGTTTATGACGTCCGGCTCTTGAAGACGGGTTCGGCATCGAACACGCCCTGAGCTTTCCCCGACGAGATCACATTGCATCTTTGGTCAACCGGTGGCTCCGCATCATAGTTTCCGGTTTTCTCAACATGGATGTTCGTCCGGTCGAGTCCGAATTTCTGCTGATTGACGGTATTGCGATACTTTGACAGCGTTTGCTGGTCAGCGGTCGTGAACTAACAACACTCAACAACGCTATGATCAGAACTCTTGCTGTAATTGCCTCCGCCCTTTCCTTGGCGGGCGTTGCCGGCGCACAACAAATTACCAGCTTCACCAACCTGGATTTCGATCTCGGGGTGGTGAACGTTGCCTCCGGATTTGATAATCCGGGAGCAGATATTCCCGGCTGGAGAAATTACACCCCCATTACGGACTCAGGCGTTGAAGGCCCGGGCGCGTGGTGGAATCCTTACCAGGAATACGCCGCTTGGATGAAGAATGGAGAAGGGGCTTACAATCTGAGTGACTACACCATCCAGTCAGGCGATCTGTTTTCCGTCAGCTTCTTTGCCCAGTGGTGGCAGTGGTCGGGATCGGAAGGTAAATGGACTGTTTCGCTGTTCTATGATGATCCTGCAAATGTGATCGGGTCTTACACCACACCGAATCTTGCGGACCATGGCAACTGGACCTCGTATTCCTCTGCGAACATCGCAGCGACGCCGGAATCCGTCGGCGGAAAGCTGGGAATTCTGTTTTTCAATTCAGGCACAGGCATCGCGCAGGTGGACGAGATCACGGTGAACCTGGTTCCGGAGCCATCAAGCTTCAGTCTCCTGGGACTGGCTGCGGCCGGCTTCTTCCTGAGATCTCGTCGCTCAGTGAAGTAAAGTCACTGGCACGGCGGCCGGTGCGGTTTGTCGTGACATTCAATTGAATTGCAAGGGCAGGCTTTTCGCGTGCCCTTTATGTTTTGTCCCTGTGCAACTATTCAATGTTCGTGAGGTTGTTTCGGAGTGAACAGGCGCAGCGCACTTGCTTGCCTGTCTCGGCCATGAATATCTTCAACAGGGATTGCGCAAGCCCGAACACCCGGCTGTTACCGATCGTTCAGCTTTGCGCCTAATGCGAATACGCGACCTTGTGAATTCAAACGGTTCATCTTTGTACCGAGATGTGATCGGAATTTTCGGCGGAGGCATTGTTGCGGCGGTCACAGCTGTCCTGGCCTTCCTTGCGTTCATTCCATTGCCGGAGCCCAAGCCGACGGATCATACTCGCGAAGCGTTGGGCATGGTAATTGTCGCGGCGTTTTTCTCGGGTGGCTTCATCGGCCGACGAGCATTCAGCGCCGATTGTTGGTCGGACATGTTGCCGTCGGTCGCCGGCTCCTACGCTGTGATTGGATTTTTGTGTTTGATCTCAGGTCTGGATATTTCCGAATCAGCATCAATGGTTGGATTCATATCCGTCGGCATTGTCAGCAGTGCCGCGGTTTCGTTGCTGGCAGGCCGACGTTTTCCCCCGAGATCAGAATCATGAACAGCCGCTGAGCCAAATTCCGTTATTCCTCACTTCAGCAGCGGCGGATGTCGTTGATGCATTCGAACCTCTAAAATGTCTCGTTGGGATGATCGGCGAGCCATTGCGTCAGGCCGGGCAGGGGAGTGCCGAGGAGCGTTTCCGCCTTTGTGGAATTTAGAGAAGTATCCGGAGAACGAGGCGCGCCTTTGTAGGTGACCAGCGATTCGGCTTCCAGCTTCGGATTCAACCCAGGCCAGCGGGAGGCGAGCAACTGACCGATCTGCCAGCGCGAAAGTTTTTCGCTTCCGGCGATGTGAAACAGTCCGGCGGCGTTCCGGTCGATCAAGTTCCAAACCGTCCGCGCCGTTTCAATGGCAGGGATTGGCGAACGAAATTCGTCCACAAACAATGGCACCTGCAGGCCGGAGGCAAAGGCGTTCCGCAGCTGTTCGTTGAAGCCGCGATTGCCGGTTTTTGATGTTCCGCCGTTCAACGACGTTCGCACAACCGTGTGAAGTGGATTTGCGAGAACGATCGATTCCGCGGCGGCTTTCGTTTCCGCGTAAACACTCAGCGGATTCACGGCATCATTTTCGGTGTAGCCACCTTTCCGGCCGTCGAATACCAAGTCCGTCGAAAAGAACACGAAAGGAATGTTCTCCGCGAGTTGCGCGAGGTGACGGGTGACTTCGACGTTCAGTCGGCGCGCAAGTTCCGGTTCTTTCTGACACGCCGGGCTCTGACTCATGGCGGCGCAGTGAATCACCAGTTGTGGACGATCATGCGCGAACCGGTTCCGCACTGCATCGAAATCCAGGAAATCGAGATCAGCGCGCGTCAGGCCGATGACTTTCCATCGTGTGCGTGATCCGGCGGCTGTCTGGACGACGTAATTCCCAATCAGTCCAGCCGCGCCGGTGATCCAGGCGACAGGTGTGGAGGACGGATCAGTCAATCAGGCGATTGGTCAGTTTTCCGTAGGCATCGATGCGGCGATCCCGCAGGAACGGCCAGTGCGTGCGGGTGGTGTCAACATCCGCAAGATCAACCGGCACGATCAACGTTTCCTCTTTGTCGGAACTGGCCTTGGAAAGAATCTGGCCGGAAGTTCCCGCAACGAAGCTTTGGCCCCAGAACTCAATTCCGTCGCCGCCGACACCGTCGATGATCTCGTGTCCGATGCGATTCGGCACCGCGACATAACAGCCGTTGGCGATGGCGTGACTGCGCTGGATCGTTTCCCAGGCGGAATGTTGGAGCGCGCCGTATTTTTTCTTCTCGCTTGGATGCCATCCAATGGCCGTCGGATAGAAAAGAATTTCCGCGCCTTGCATTGCGGTGAGGCGGGCGCCTTCGGGATACCACTGATCCCAGCAGATCAGCACGCCGATTTTGGCGAATCGTGTTTGCCAGGCTTTGAATCCGAGGTCGCCGGGTGTGAAGTAGAATTTTTCGTAGAACAACGGATCATCCGGAATGTGCATCTTCCGGTAAATGCCCATCAGCGAACCGTCGGCATCGATGATGGCGGCTGTGTTGTGGTAAAGGCCGGCGGCGCGCTTTTCGAAGAGGGACGCCACGATCACCACGCCATGCTTCTTCGCGATCTTTTGGAACGCGTCCGTGCTGGGGCCGGGAATTTGTTCCGCCAGCTTAAAGAAGCGATGATCTTCCGCCTGGCAGAAGTATTGGGAGCGGAACAGTTCCTGGGTGCAGATGATCTGCGCGCCTTTCCTCGCAGCCACTTCGGCGGCGGCGATTGTTTTCTTCAAATTCTTTTCCGGGTCGGCGGAACAGGCGGTTTGGATCAGGCCGAGATTGACGACAGAGGAGGATGCGGAGCGCTTCATCGATTAGGCATTGGTGCGGATACGGGCGGTGTCTTCCATCAATTGAGTTTTGCTCTTCAAAGTATTGGGCGTGGGGATCATCTGTCCGAACAGTTCGCGGATGTATTTCCCGAGCGTCTCATTCGTCGGCCCGTAGCCTGTGTGATAGATGTAATGTTCAAGGTCATACAACAGCTCGTCGGCTGTCGCGTAGCGTTTGTCAAGGTCGCGGGCCAGGGCTTTTTGAAGAATGTCGTTCAGGCGATCGTCGATCCGCGAGTCGAGCGTCCGAAAATCGGGGATCGGCATCTTCATGATCCGCTGGCGCGACTCCTCGGCAGTGGCGCATTTGAAGATGTTTTTTCCGAGCAGAAGATGCGCGAGCACGACACCGGCGGAAAAGAGATCGGAACGTTTGTCGGTGATCTGGAAATTTGCCTGTTCCGGGCTCATGTAGTCGGCTTTTCCTGCGACGACCTCGCCCTCCTGATCGGTGAGAAATCCCTTCGCCTTGGCGATGCCGAAGTCAGTCAGCTTCACGTCACCTTCGAACGCGATCATGATGTTCTTGAAGCTGACGTCGCGGTGGACGATTCCGAGGTCGCGTCCATCGCGGTCGGTTTTTGAATGTGCGTAGGCGAGTCCACGGGCGACGCGGCTGACGATGAAAATGGCGAGTTCCTTGGGCAGCTGGCGTTTCTTGTCCTGGAGCTGCTGGGCGAACTGTTCGAGGTTCACGCCGCGGATCAGTTCCATGGCGATGAAATAAACGCCGCGCGTTTCGCCGAGGTGGTACGTCTGGACGATGTTCGTGTGGATGAGATCCGCGACGAGTTTGGCTTCGCCGATAAAATTCTCGATGAACTGTTTCTGGCTGGCGTAATTCTGGCGGACGACCTTGATCGCTATTCTCTTTACGAACTCGCTCGCGCCGTTCTGTTCGGCTTCGTACACGATGCCCATGCCGCCTTCGAAAATCTTCCGCACGATGTCGTAACGGAATTCGTTCTGAATGGTGAAGAGAGCCACGGTGCGATCTTTGCGAAACGCGGTTTTAAGTCAAGCCTCGCGTCTCAGGCGCCTTTTGAAAACCCCTGATTTTGCGGGAGTTTTCCGGAAGTTTCTTCTTGCACGGGTTTCGAGGCCAGTTTTAATACGAGCCAAGTCGAACGACTTCTCGGGACAGGCACAACAAATTAACGCACAAACACTCGAACCTATCTATGGCTAAATCACTCTCCAAATCACAGATCGCTTCCACGCTGTCTGAAAAGGTGGGCATCACGAAGAAGCAGTCGGTGCAGTATCTCGATGAACTCGCCCAGCTCGCCTACAAAAATGCGAAGAACACCTTCACGCTGCCCGGCCTCGGCAAGCTGAAGCTCAAGAACCGCGCAGCCCGCACCGGACGCAATCCTGCGACTGGTGAGACGATCCAGATTCCTGCCAAGCGTGTCGTGAAGTTCCAGGTCGCTAAAGCCGCCAAGGACGCCATCCTCGGTGCGAAGTAATTGAACGGTTTTCCACAGGCGCTCTGCTCTCAGAGCGCCTTTTGCGTTTATGGACGGCCGGGATCGGGCGTTTGCCTGTGAACGGTTTCATTTGAAAAGATTCCAGATGAAGATTGCAGTGGTTGGATGCGGTGCCCTTGGCAGTTATTACGGCGCGAAACTCGCACGCGCCGGACACGATGTGTTTTTCCTGCTTCGATCCGATTATGAAACGGTCCATCGCCGTGGAGTGACGATCGAAAGTCCCGAGGGCAATTTCAATATTCGCCCGCACTGCGCGAGAAAGCCGGAAGAAATTGGCGTTTGTGATCTCGTCATCATCGGGCTGAAAACGACCGCGAACGATCGGTTTGGCGAACTGCTTCCTCCGTTGGTTGGGAACAACACGGCGGTGTTGACGCTTCAAAACGGTCTGGGAAATGAAGAGGAACTCGCGAAATTGTTTTCCGTCGAACAGATTCTCGGCGGACTCTGCTTCGTCTGTTTGAATCGCATCGAACCCGGCCTGATCCGTCATATCGGTCACGGGATGGTTGTTCTGGGAGAATTTCAACGCTGGCCGGAGCCGCGCACGCACGACATCGCCTCGATGTTTCGTCACGCAGGAATTGTCTGCAAGGTGGCGGACAATCTCGCCCAGGCACATTGGGAGAAACTTGTTTGGAACGTGCCGTTCAACGGACTTGGAGTGGCCAGCGCGGCAGGGATCGATGCCATGTTGAATTCTTCCGCTCCAATTTCAGGTTCCATCGGCCCGTGTCTGACGACAGACAAACTGCTTGCGGATTCGCGTTGGGAAATGCTCGTTCGCGAGTTGATGCTGGAGATCATCCGGACCGCCAACGCATTGGGGCATTCGGTTCCTGAGTCGCTGGCTGAGAAACAGATCGAACGCACGCGGACGATGGGCGCCTACAGGGCATCCACGCTGGTCGATTTCGAAAGGGGGCAACCGTTGGAGCTGGGAAGCATCTTTCTCGAGCCATTGAAGCAGGCAAAAGCTGCCGGGGTCTCTGTGCCGAGGCTGGAAAGACTGGCCGCCGTGCTGGAATCGCTGGCGGCCCGGAAGGGTTAATTCAGGTCGATGGAACGCAGGTTCATCGTTCCGTGCCTGTCAAATTTTTGGAATCCGCGTCCCAGAATCGGGCAGTCATCAAACGGTTCGACTTCCACCATTTTTCGGATCGCCAGCGGTCGTTTTGCGCGGGGAAGCGGTCCCCGGCTGTCCAATGCGGCCCGCTTTGCCTCAAGCCGGCGGTTTTTGCGACGTTCGATGTATTCCAGATGGGCGAGGTAGCCGACGAAAACCAGCGTGAGCAGTGTGAGCCAGCCCAGGATCGGCGCGACCAGAAGGTTTGAAGCAGATGTCGGCATAGTTGTTTCAGTTGGTTTCTGCCGATCGAAAGCAGCCCGTGTTCCGTTCATTTCACCTACTTGCCGCCGGGACGGTTGTTCAACAGAGTGGGCACATGAAGAACCGCCAGATTGAATCCGCCGGCAAGGTGGTAGTTGTCACCGGAGTCAGCTCGGGCCTGGGACGGGCGCTTGTGGAAGGTTTCGCGGCGCTGAATCACACGGTCCTCGGTTGCGCGCGTTCGAGGGACAAGATCGACGCGCTTGCCCGGAAGTTCCCTTCGCCTCATCGATTCAGCGTCGTGGATGTGACATCAGACGATGCGGTCCGGGCCTGGACGACGGAATGCATCAAATCGGCCGGTGCTCCTGATCTGCTGATCAACAATGCCGCGGTCATCAACCCGAACGCGCCGCTTTGGAAGGTTTCCGCCAAAGCGTTTTCCGATGTGATCGAGGTCAACGTGAAGGGCACCGCGAATGTCATCCGCCACTTTGTTCCCGCAATGATCGAACGAGGAAGTGGCGTGATCGTAAACATCAGTTCCGGCTGGGGCCGTTCTGTGGACGCCGAGGTGGCGCCTTATTGCGCGAGCAAGTGGGCGATCGAAGGTTTGACTCAGGCGCTTGCCCAGGAATTGCCCCGCGGAATGGCGGCGATTCCTTTAAACCCGGGCATCATCAATACCGAAATGCTTCAAAGCTCGTTCGGCGCTGCGGCATCGCGGTATCCATCCGCTTCCGAGTGGGCTGAGATTGCGGTTCCATTCCTTTTGAAGCTTGGCGCGGCGGACAATGGCAGGCAGCTGACGGTGCCGATTCGTGGCGCGAATGATTGACTGAAAACGAAAGCGGCTCAGACCTCCCCGGTTGAGCCGCTATTCACACCTGCAACAGGCAGGCGAAAGGTTAAACAGTGCACGCAGCATTGCAGGTGTTGCGGGTCGGAACAATTCAGGGAACTGCTGATTTCATTCCAAGGGAAGTCCCGGGTTGGCGCGTGCGGCTGTTTCGTGAAGCCTTGTCCGAAACACGCTGCGGCCACCTTGTTCACGAGTAGGTTTTCACCCTATGTCTCCATCGCACTTCCAGTGCAATGTTCGGCGCTCAAGATGTATAGAGAAGCTGCAGTTGGGATGTCGTTATTTCCCAGCCGCGATCGCTTTTTTAAGAGTGTGCTGATCTCTGACATTCCATTGAAGAACCCAGCGGACGCCGGACCGGCGACCGAGACTCATCATGACGCTTTCAAACACAATCCTGATCGTGGAAGACAGCAGCAACGACCTGTTCCTCCTGCAACGAGCCATACAGAAAGCCAATTGCACCTGTGCAGTTCGTGTTGTGCAGAATGGACGCGAGGCCCTGGAATATCTGGACGAGGCAATCAAGGGAAATGATCCGGCGCGATTTCCTTTTCCGCGGCTTGTCTTCCTCGATCTGACCATGCCCCTCGCGAGCGGATTCGAAGTGCTCGGGTGGTTCAATGCCGTTCCACACAATTCAATCCCGGTCGTTGTGCTGACGTCGTCCGGCGATGAACGCGACAAGCGTCACGCTCTTCAATTGGGAGCGAAGGCATTTATCGGCAAACCCGCGACGCCGGAGGTCATCGCCAGTCTGTTGGAACGATTCGGCCTTTGCGGGTTGGCAGAACCGGAGGTTCCGCTTCCGGGAAAAACAACGCCGGATTTTTCGGTCGGGAGTGCCTGTGAATCCAGATAAGAGCCTCCCAGGGAAAACGCATTCGAATGATGTCGCCTCGCCTTCCGCGGCCCAGCTTCTCGCTGCGATAACAAACAGTTCGGATGACGCGATCATCAGCGAAACGCTGGATGGAACCATCACGCACTGGAATCCGGCTGCCGAGCGCCTGTTCGGATATTCACCTGCGGAAGCCGTTGGCCGGTCCATGATGATTCTCATTCCGCCTGATCGTGAACGTGAAGAATTCGAACAGCTGAAACGCCTGCAGCATCACAAGAAAGCAGAACGATTCGAAACCGCTCGGGTCACTCGTGACGGCCGTTTCATTCCGGTTTCAATCGTCATTTCCCCAATCCTCGATGCGAACAGCGAAGTCATCGGAGCCTCAACCATCGTACGCGATGTTTCGGCGCAAAGGACTTCTGCCGATCAGCTGCGGATGGAGCGCGATCGTCTTCGGATCACGCTGGCGAGCATTGGCGACGCTGTGATCGTGACCGACGCGCGCGGCTTCATTGATTTTCTGAATCCCGTTGCGGAACAATTGACCGGCTGGACGCAGAATGAGGCGGTTTCTCAGCCGCTGGATTCCGTCTTTTGCATCATCAACGAAGGCACGCGGCTGCCTGTGGAAAATCCCGCGAGCATTGCCATCCGCGAAGGAGTGATCGTCGGACTCGCGAATCACACCATTCTCATTTCAAAATCCGGCAGTGAGATTGCGATCGATGACACCGCCGCGCCGATCCGGGATGAATCCGGACGTGTGCTTGGCGTGGTGCTGGTGTTCCGGGATGTCACGGCGATCAAGGCTGTTGAAGCCTTCCGGGAACGGCTGTCCGCCATCGTGGAAGGATCGGATGATGCCATCATCGGCAAGGATCTGAACGGAAGGATCACGAGCTGGAATCAGGGCGCCGAGCGGATGTTCGGTTATTCGCAGGAGGAAGCCCTCGGCCGCCAGATCACGATGTTGATTCCGCAAGATCGTCTGGGCGAGGAAACGGAAATACTGCGCCGCCTCCGAATGGGAGAACGTGTAGATCATTTCGAGACCGTCCGGCTGACCCGCGACAGACAGGAAGTCGAAGTGTCACTGACGATTTCGCCGATTCGTGATCCTGAAGGGCTGGTGGTGGGTGCATCGAAAATCGCGCGCGACATTACGGAGAAGAAAGAATCTGAAAGGAAGCTGGCCGCCGCGCACGACGAACTCAAAAAACACATTCATCATCTCGACAAGCTTGTCGCGGCGCGAACTGCCGAACTGACGGAGACAGTTCTCGATCTTGAAACCTTCGCGTCGAGTCTTTCGCATGACCTCCGTGCCCCGCTTCGGGCGCTTTCCGGACTTGCGGCTGCCCTGCAACAGGATTTCGGTGCGAAGATACCGTCCGAGGCGCGTGAAATGATCTATCGAATTCACGATTCGACCGGACGTCTTACCCGGTTCGTGGACGCAGTCCTCTCCTACATGAGAATCCGGGGGCAGAACGTTTCCATGGAGGACGTTTCGCTCGACCGCCTGGTTTCTGAAGTCATTGAAGATTACCCGTACGTCCGGGAGACGAACGCGAAAGTGCAGGTTGATGCGCCGTTGCTTCCAGTGTTGGGCAATGATGCCCTGTTGTTGCAGGTGCTGGCGAACCTCGTCAGCAACGCGGTCAAGTTTGTGTCGCCGGGTATTCGTCCGAAACTGCACATCGGGACGGAACGTATTGGCAAGCGCGTGCGGCTTTGGATTGAGGATAACGGGATCGGCGTCACCCCCGCCGACCGGGCCAGGATTTTCGACCTGTTCTCGCGGGCCTCGGGAGCGGAACGTTATGAAGGATCCGGAGTCGGACTCGCCGTGGTGCAGCGCGCCGTGCGGCGCATGGGCGGGCATCTGGGACTTGAATCTGAACCCGGCTCAGGCAGTCGTTTCTGGGTGGACCTCCAGCCGGCGAACGGAGATGTCGTGCTGGCGAGTTGAATAACTGATCACGACTGCGTGAATGTCTCTGATCTCGGCAGCTGCTGGAGAGAAGTGTCGAAGGCAGAATGTGGACTCTCCATGGGGTTCGTCTGGAAAAACGCGTTCGTCCGCCTATACTCCGCGACGATGAGCGAAATCACGTTGCTTCTGGATGCCATCGCGGGCGGGGATCGTCGGGCATCGGAGGATCTGCTTCCACTGGTTTACGACGAGCTTCGTCGTCTGGCTGCAAGCCGTCTTGCGCGGGAATCCGGCGCCCAGACGCTCCAGCCAACGGCCCTCGTGCATGAAGCGTGGTTGAAGCTCGCCCGCGAAGGGAATCGCACCTGGCAGGATCGCGCCCACTTCTTTCGCGCTGCGGCTCAGGCGATGCGCAGAATTCTTGTCGATCGCGCGCGCCACAAGATGAGCCTCAAGGGCGGAGCTGGACTGGAGAAGGTGGACCTGGACGATCTCGATCTCGCTGCGGCTCCGGTCGAGGATCGAATTCTTCTCGTGGATGAAGCGCTTGATCGCCTTGAGAAGGAAGATCCGGAAAGCGCGCGCATTATCACGCTCAAATTTTTCGGCGGACTGACGAATCGGGAAGTTGCCGCGATCATGGAAATCACAGAACGCTCGGTTGAACGGAAATGGGCCTATGCCCGGGCGGCGCTGTTCGAAATGATCCAGGCTGAGATCTGAACGTGTCGGTCTTCCCTTGCAGAATCCGCTTCTTCTCGTGAGCTGTTCCACGGCATGGCCGACGAAAAAGAAATAGAAAAAGCGCTCTTCGACGCCGCGCTCAACATGAGCGTGGAGTTGCGTGGTGCATTTCTGGATCAGGCCTGCGCGGACAACCCTTCACTTCGCCGGCGGATCGAACGGCTTCTTCAACTTCAAGCTCCTGCTGAAGAGTTTTTCCGCACAGGCCCGGTGCTGGTGGAGAGCCAGGAACAGCCGATTTCCCATCCTCGAAACGGCGATTCCAGTCCTACGGAGGAATCAAAGGAAGGTGATGTTTCGTCCGTTGTGATCGGACGTTACCGGCTTGTCCGACGGTTGGGCGAAGGCGGCTGCGGTGTGGTCTATCTCGCCGAACAGGAAGAACCGGTGCGCCGCCGCGTGGCGTTGAAGATCATCCGGCTCGGCATGGACACCGAGCGCGTGATCGCGCGATTCGAAGCCGAGCGTCAGGCGTTGGCGCTCATGGATCATCCGAACATCGCCCACGTGCTCGACGCGGGTTCCACCGACTCCGGGCGACCTTTCTTCGTGATGGAACTGGTCTCGGGAACGAAGATCACCGATTACTGCAACGAGAACCGGTTGAGTCTTCGTGAGCGACTGGAATTGTTCATTCCGATCTGCCACGCGATTCAGCACGCGCATCAGAAGGGAATCATTCATCGCGACATCAAGCCGTCGAACGTTCTCGTGACATTGAACGACGGAAAGCCGGTTCCCAAGGTGATCGATTTCGGCATTGCGAAAGCGACGCAAGGCCGGCTCACCGACAACACACTTTACACGGCTGCAGATCAATTCATCGGCACACCCGCTTACATGAGCCCCGAGCAGGCGGAGGCCAGCGGACTGGACGTCGATACGCGGAGCGACATCTACAGCCTCGGCGTGTTGTTGTATGAACTCGTCACCGGACGCACTCCTTTCGATTCGCATGAGCTGTTGAAATCGGGCGTGGATGCAATGCGGAAAACATTGCGCGACCGTGAACCGCGTCCGCCCAGTACGCTGCTCACCACGCTCGGCAACACTGAACTTCGCACCGTCGCGGCCCAGCATCTTGCCGATCCGCCGCGGTTGATTTCCCTCGTCAAGGGCGACCTGGACTGGATCGTCATGAAGGCGCTGGAGAAGGATCGTCGTCGTCGCTACGACACAGCCAATGGTTTGGCGATGGATGTTCAGCGGTATCTGAACAACGAACCGATCTTTGCCCGCCCGCCGAGCCGGTTGTATCGCCTCGGAAAACTGGTTCGGAGAAATCGTCTAACCTTCACCGCGATTCTCGGAATCACGCTGTCGCTCTTCGCCGGGCTTGGAACTTCAACATGGCTGCTTCTCCGCGAACGCGATGCGCGGCGCCGCGCTGTCGAGGCCGAGCAGCAACAGATTCATCTTCGCCGCGAAGCGGACGATTTGCGTCAACGTGCGGAAAACCGGCAGAAGCTGACCGAGGCGCTCGTTTACCTCAGTCGCGACCGTATTGCCGAAGCCGATCTGCTGGTTTCCGGCATCCCGGCACAGGAGCCGAATCTCGAGTTTGCCGAGCTGTTCCGGACGCTTGGCGAATGGCACGCAATAAACGGGCGCTGGAAACTGGCGGTCGAGCGTTTCGAAGTGTTGCTCCAGCTGAATCAGCCGGACGACAAGGATGTCACGACGCTGGATTATTTGCGTTACGGACCGCTGTTGCTTGAGATCGATGATGCCGACGCTTACGAAGAATTTCGGAGGTCGGCCGTGGAGCATTTCGTTCAGACGACCAATCCGATTCCTGCGGAACGCGTGTTGAAGGTCAGCCTGCTCACACCGGCAAATCGTGACCTGTTGGTTGCATTGGAGCCGCTGGCGCAAACCGCATTGGACTCGCTCAACGAACCGCCGTCCTCGATGGCGAACTGGCCCCGGTCGCTGGCGGCGTGGCGTTGTTTCTCGCTGGCGCTGATGGATTACCGGTGTGGCGACTTTGATACGGTGGAAACGTGGTATGAACGTTCGATCAGCTATGAAAAGGGGAACCATGCGCGGACGGTCAACTTCCAGGTGGTTCGTGCCATGGCGCGGTTGAGTGCCGGCGATCGGGAGCGGGCGCGCATCGAACTCGCCCAGGCACGTCAAGCGATCGGTGAGCGAATGAATACGCTGCCGATGGATACTTCCTCCGGCTTCTGGTTTGACTGGGTTTTTGCGAACATTCTCGTTCGTGAAGCGGAAGAATTGATGAAGGTCCCGCACTGAACGGCCCGTCCCGTCTCTTTTTTGATAAATTTCGTTTCGCCTGTCGGGTTCTCGCCGTGTTTTCCGCTACTTCGGGAAGAACCCAATATGTATTTCGAGCTATTGGATTTCCTGAAACTGCTGCCCTTCAAGCTGTCAGCCTGGGTGGCGTTTTTCTGTTTTCCGGAATCACCTGAAAAGTCGTTTCCCACATCGTTTCCCAACTCAACCCAAACCCAACCATGAAACGTATTCCAAAAAACGGCATTCTCACTCCATGCCGGCTTCTCGTTGCGACGGCTGTTACCGGTCTGATGCTGACCCGTCCGGCTTCTGCGGTGACGCTTACCCTCACGACCACGCCTCCGGAGCCGGGAATTCATGACGTTTACAATTTCGAAGGCGCGATCAATGACGATGCCAATGTCGGAAACGGAAATGACGCCAACACCTACGTCGCCGGCGATCGCGCGACGCAGGGGCAAACATTTACCACCGGCGCGAATCCTTCGGGTTACGTGTTGACCGATGTCTGGATTCGGCACGCTGGATACACGGCTGCCGCCACCACGGGAAACGGAACGTTCTGGAACATGGGCAACGGCGGCGTCTGGGTTTTGCGCATCACGGATCCATCAAAGAACGGTCAGGCTGGATTCGTTCTCCGTAGTGAAACCTACGTTTCGAACGGAACGGAAAACGGCGGCGGCATCTGGAATGGTGGTGGAAATCTCGGTGACGACAACTGGCTGCATTTTACTCTTGCCACGCCGGTTCAGGTTTCCCCGGGAACGGAATACGGCATCGATCTCACCGCAACCGGCAGCCCGGGGCTCAACTACTTCGAATGGCTCGGCAATCGGACCAACGTTTTAGGCACAGGCACGGCTTATACCGGAACCACCGCCGCCACGCCGGGAAATACTGTTAATCTCGTCACGGGGGATCGCGTGTTTCTGGTCCAGCTTGGAACCTTCGTGCCGGCTGTTGCGCCGGAATTGACGTCGCCGCTGCGGTTTGTCGAACCGGGCCAGACTGTTCAAGTGGTGGCAACCATTCCAACCGTCGCCAACTCGAGCCAGCCGGCAACGCTTGTTCTCACCAATAACAATCCCGGAATTTTGAGCCTTCCCGGAGGCGCGAGCACGATCACGCTGAACTACGCACAGGGAGCGACAAACGTTCAGACGTTCAATGTTCAGGTTCTCGCCAATGGCATTGGGACACTGTCGGTCGTGACCAACACGTCCTTCTCCGACGCATCGCTTCAGATCGGCACACCGGTCCTGGCGGAAGAGCAGTTCAAGTACGATCAATTCAACGAACCCTGGCTCGATCAGGCTTCCGGCGGAACCGGATTTTCTGAACCGTGGTCGCAGCCGACCTTCGCGGACTTCATCATCAGCGGACTCGAATACACTGCCGATGCTGCCACGCTCACCACGTCAAGCAATGCAGTGGTTGTCAACGGGAACGGAAACGAAGCGTTCCGGCTTTTGAATGGCACCTACGGCGGTGTAGGTGGCGGAACGGTTTATGTCGGTTTCCTTGTGCAGGCTCCCGGCGGCATTTTCGATTGGGGCGGCTTCTCGCTGTTCAACGGGCCGGGCTCGGAGAATCTCTTCATGGGTTTGGTGAACAGTCTGTCCACGAGCGATACGTGGGGATTTCTCCAGGGCGGCATTGTGCGAATGGATTTTCCGGGCAGCGTCATGCCCGGGCCGCAGACCGATTTTCTTGTCTATCGCATCGATTTCCCGGCAACCAACGGCGGCCCGGCGGTCGTCAGCCTCTATGCAAACCCGCCGTTGAACAGCAACGAACCTTACACGCCGACAGGTTCGGCAACGGTCAATAACTTCACATTCGACCGCATCCGGATGGGAACTGCGGAGACACTTTACTTCGATGAAATCCGGATCGGCACGCGCTGGACCGACGTAATGAAATTCTCAGGCACGCCGCAACCGCTGCCGCCTCCAACGCCGACGCTGACAGTGCCGTCCCGATTTGTGCCCATCGGCGGCAGCGCGACGGTCACTGTCACTGTTCCCACCAACGCGCCTCGACCGTTGAGCATGGTGATCAGCAACGACAATCCCGCGTCGTTCAGCATCAGCACAACCAACGCGGAACTGACCTCGCTGACCTTTGGCGTCGGTGCGACGAACGTGCAGAGCTTTACGGTGCAAGGCACGGGCGAAGGCATTGCAACCCTGACCGTGATTTCCAACGCCACGATCAACACCGCCATGCTCAACATCGCGGCGCAGGTTCAGGCTGCCGAGTCGTTCGAATACGAAGAAGGATTCGGGCTGCCGGGGTTGGACGGAGGCATTGGTTTCGATGTGAACTTTTGGACCGGATTCGGCAGCGTGGTCAGTCCGGGACTCACATATCCGGGGCTGGTGACTTCCAGCAACGCGGCCAATATCGCGGGCGGTGATGCTGACCGGCAGTTCTCAAGCATTTCGGGAACATTCGGTGGTGCAGGCGGCGGAACGGTCTGGATCAGTTTCCTGGCGCAAGGTGAGTTCCCCGAAACGCCCGGTTACGCGGGTGTATCGTTCCTGAACGGATCGGCGGTGCCATTGTTCATGGGATTGAACACAACGGCGCCGAACAACGGAAAATGGGGATTCACCGGCTCCGCACAGGGACAGGACGCCAGCTTCCCGGACAGCGTTACTCCAGGCACGAACACGAGCCTGCTCGTTTACAGAATCGATTTCCCGCAATCCGGCGATCTCGCCCAGGTGACGTTTTATGCCAATCCAACCGTAGGACCCAATCCGCCTTCAAGCCCGAGCGGTTCGGGTGCGGTGCGCAATTTCAACTTCACGGGAATTCGCATCGGTTCCGATTTTGGAATGACCTTTGACGAAATCCGCGTGGGTGCGACGTGGGCCTCAGTCATTCCGGCGGGTGCGACCGCCACATTGAAGATTGAGCCGGTTTCGCCAACACAGGTGCGCATTTCGTGGCCTGCGGCGTTGACCGGCTACACGCTCCAGAGCAGCACGAACATCGTGACTGGCTGGGGCGCGGCGGGATTGACCGAAAGCACGCAGGGTGAAGATCGCGTCGTCACGGATAACATCACCGGAACGGCGAAGTTCTATCGCCTCTCGCAATGAGCCTTCGGCAAAATTCAATCGGAGAAACCAAACCCAAACAAAGGAACCAAATGAGACGTACACCACGACTGGCTGCGTGTGGCGTGATGGCGCTGACGGCGTCAGTCGCCCACGCAGATCTGCAGATCACCAACGGAAACTTCCAGAACAACGCACCGGCCGCCAACACCTGGGATGTGGACAGCTGGTTCAACTCGCTCCCAACAGCGAGTGGCCAGGAAAACAATTGGTGGTGGGAAGGCACCTGGTACGGTCCCACCTTTTCGCCAAATGGTACATCGGTGATGGGCCTCGGCTACATGTTCACGACGACGCATTGGGCGTATCAGAACATCGGAGTCAATGACGGCGGTCTGACATCGCTGACGCTCCAGTTCGACATCGGATCATTCACCGATGCCGGCGGTCCGCGTGATCTTGGCGTGACGCTCGCGATCTATCAGGCACCGGGTTCCTTCATCGGTGCGGATGACATCGATATTGTTGGTGCGGACGGAGTGACGCTGATCGATTCCGTTTCTCTCACGACCGGTCCGTTGGCGCCGGGAGGCATTGTGACGAAACAAGCGACATTGAATCTCGGCACAGCAAATGGAACCGATCCGCTATTTTTGCGGTTTGTGAACTTCTCAACCGGCACAGGCGAACCCTGGACCGCCATCGACAACATCCAGATCGTTCCTGAACCATCCGCATTTGCACTGGTCGCGTTAGCGGGCTTTGGTTTTCTGATTCGTCGCCGTGTTTGAACGCGTCAGTCCCATCCGGCTCGGCTGCGTTGAGAATGCGCAGTCGAGCCGTTCTTTTTGAAACGAACTTCAAATTCCACCGGGTCGTGGCCGCCGAGGTGAGGAGTCGGTAACTCCTGTTTTCTTTCGCTCGTTGGCTTCCTTACTTCAGCGACTACGACCATTGAAGTCGTTTCTAAACAAAGAAAGAGTACGAGGAATAATTGACATTGGTGAAGCAAACTGGATGATTCGGGAACTTATGTCGTATTCTGTATCTGCCTCACAGCTGCGCAAAGCAGCAGTTATTGCTCAAAGAATTGAGAAGCTTCAGGCTCAACTGAACGAAATCCTCGGCGGTGCGCCAGCGTCCTCGTCTGTAAACAAAGACGCAGCGAAGCCAAAACGGAAACTCAGTGCTGCTGCACGCGCGAAGATCGCGGCCGCACAAAGGGCTCGCTGGGCGAAGCAAAAGCAGAAGCAAAAGTAAGACGATCAATTCCCGCTGAGCTACTGTTTGAAAATCAAAGACCCGCAGTATCCATCCTGCGGGTCTTTTTTATTATAAGTGGATTCAAATTCACGGGGCAGACCGGCATAAGGAGAAGGAAAGTTTCCCGCGGCTCAAACATGGGGCAGGCAGTTCTGTTGTTCTGCTGTTTTGGAAATTCACCGTGAGAACGAGGATAGTGATGCTCCCTGAACCGTCTTGCTGAACAGTGCGGAAATACTCCGAACTGCGTAGAAAATACATAGAGTTCGGCTTGAGCTTGAAGTGCCGGACCCTCGAAAACGCTCGACGTTATTGGTGAAACTAAAGAAGTGGCGGAGAGAGGGGGATTCGAACCCCCGATAGGCTTTTGACCTATTCACGCTTTCCAGGCGTGCGCTTTAAACCACTCAGCCATCTCTCCGCTGAGCCGCTAAGATTGATTGCGGCGGTTCAAAAAACAAGCTTTAGAATTCGATGCCAAGTGAATTCCGCAATTCGATCTGAACTTCACACCACTTTGCACGGCAGGCCTTTCCAGCTCCCGGTGGACGCGATTTTCCAGTCCCGAGTTGCAGAATGGAGTTCGAGGAGTTCGACACGGCACTCGAAAGTGCTGCTAACGGCACGCTAAAATGCATCGGCGGCAGCTTTATTTTTGCAGCAGCGGTTTCAGGAAACGGCCGGTGTGGGATCGGTTCACCTTCGCAATCTGTTCCGGCGTTCCCTCAGCAACGAGTTCGCCGCCGCCAGTCCCGCCTTCGGGTCCTAGATCGATCACCCAGTCCGCTTCGGCGATCAGATCGAGGTTATGCTCAATCACGATGACCGAATGCCCGGCATCCACCAGTCGCTGCACCACATCGACCAGCCGCTGCACATCGGCCATGTGCAAACCGATCGTCGGTTCTTCGAGAATGAAAAGGTTTCGCTTCTGTTTCGGATCAGGAAGATCGAGCTGTTCCTTCAATCCGGTGAGCAGATGTGTGACAAGCTTCACGCGCTGGGCTTCGCCGCCGCTGAGTGTGGGGCTTTGCTGGCCGAGTTTCAGATAGCCGAGCCCGGTGTCGCAGAGCGCCTGAAGCGCGCGCCGGATTTTCGGCACGCTGCTGAAAAACTCCATCGCTTCCTCCACAGACAGTTCGAGCACCTGCGCGATGTTTTTGCCGTTGTATTCGATGTCGAGCGTTTCGCGGTTGAAGCGGCAGCCTTCGCACGTTTCGCAGCGCACGTAGGCGGGCGGAAGGAAGTTCATTTCCATTTTGATCTGTCCCGCGCCTTCACATTCGGGACAGCGCCCCTGCGCGCTGTTGAAGGAAAACCGGCTTGGCGAATAACCGCGCAATCGCGCTTCGGGAACCTGCGCAAAGAGCTGGCGGATGACATCGAAGAACCCGACGTAAGTGGCTGGGATCGATCGCGGCGTGCGTCCGATCGGTGACTGGTCCACTTCGTAAACCGCTTTGAGCGATTCGAAACCGGCGAGCGTTTCGGATTTCGTGTTTCGCGTTTTGCGGTTCAAGGCTTCAGTCACCGAAGGCAGCAGACATTCGCGAATCAACGTGCTTTTGCCGGAACCGCTGACGCCAGTGACCACCACGAAGCGGCCCAACGGAAAACGCACCGTGAGATTTTTTAGATTGTTCACGGACGCGTTTTTCAGCGTGAGCCAGGGGAATTGCGCATTGCGGATTGCGGATTGCGGATTTGGGACCGGACGGCGTTCGCCGCGCGTCGGATATTTTTTATTCGCGCGAAGGCATTTGCCGGTGAGTGAATCGTTGTGGCGAAGCAGTTCTGAAAGCGTTCCGGCCGCGACGATTTGTCCGCCATGAACTCCGGCGCCGGGACCGAGGTCGATGATGTAATCCGCGCGGCGCATCGTCTCTTCATCGTGCTCGACGACGATCACCGAATTGCCGCGAGCCTGAAGTCGCTGGAGCGTGGACAGCAGTTGCTCGTTGTCGCGGGCGTGCAGTCCGATCGTCGGCTCATCCAGCACGTAGAGCACGCCGCTGAGATTGGATCCGAGCTGAGCCGCGAGGCGAATGCGTTGCGCTTCGCCTCCTGAAAGGGTAGGAACGCTGCGGCCGAGATGCAGGTAGCCGAGGCCGACCTCGTTCAGAAATTTCAGGCGTTCGCGGATTTCCGGCAGAATATCGCGCGCAATTTCCGCTTCGCGACCTTTGAAACCGACTTGTCGGAACAACGCTTCCGCGTCTTCAACGCTCATCCGTCCGAAATCTTCAATCGTGAGAAATGATTGGGAAGCCGTCGTGAATTTCCGGGATTGTGGCCGCGCTATTTTCAACTTCGCGGCCAACAGCGGCAATCGGACGGCTCGGGCAATGGGATTCAGCCGGGCGCCATTGCATTCGGGACAGAGTTCGCGATTACCTTCCTGCCATTCGAACCAGCTTTCCGCAATTGCATCTTCGCGCGCGCCGCGATCGACATCTTCCGGCATGTAGAACAATTCGCCGAAGCCGCGGCATTTCGGACACCAGCCTTGCGCAGAGTTGTAACTGAAATTTTTGGGATCGAGCGGCTCAAACGAACGCCCGCAACCGGGGCAGGATCGTTCCGTGGAATGAATCGTCAGCCGCTTGTGATTATCGAGCGCGAACAACGTGCCGTGGCCGAGTTTCAAAGCTTCGTCGATCAGCTCCTGCGACGTTTTTGTTGATTCGTTCTTTTTTCGCTGTGTCTGTGCGTCTTTGCGGTTCAGAACGCCGACAACGATTTCCACGTCGTGCTCGCGAAAGCGGTCAAGTCGGAAAGGTTCGCTCGTCTTGAAAATTTTTCCGTCTGCGCGGATTTCCTTGTAACCGTGTTTGGCGGCCCATTCAGCGACGTCGCTGTGAAAGCCTTTGCGGTTTTTTACGATCGGCGCGAGCAGGAGCAGGTCGCCGCGTTGTTTCAATTCCTGCTGAAGGCGGCGTCCGAGCTCGTCGCGCGTCTGCGCTTCCACCGGCAACTGGCAGTCGGGACAGTGCTGGACGCCAAGCCGGGCGAACAGCAGTCGGACGAAATGAAAAATTTCCGTGACGGTCGCCACGGTGCTTTTTCCGCCGCCGCGCGAGTTCCGCTGCTCAATGCTGACGGTTGGCGGAATGCCGGTGATCAGGTCCACGTCAGGCCGCGACATCTGCTCGACGAACTGCCGCGCATAGACGTTCATTGAATCCAGGAAACGCCGCTGGCCTTCGGCAAAGATGAGGTCGAACGCGAGCGTGCTTTTGCCGGAGCCGCTTACACCGGTGATGACAACGAACTTGTCCCGCGGCAACGTGAGCGAAAGATTCTTGAGGTTGTGCTCGCGCGCGCCGTGGATGGCGATGCTTTCGGACGGAGGAATTTCGGTTTCTTTAAACACGGTAAATCGTCAACGGTTCAATGTATCGAGGCGCTGAATTGACTGAGTCATTCAAATTCTCCGTGAACTCTGCGATCGCTGCGTCTCTGCGTTGAAAAAAGTCTTCACTTCTTCGAAATCAAAATCATGGCCACGCCTGCCGCGCAGCACGCTGCTCCGCCGGCCAGCATCACGATGGCTGGCCTGCTCGATGAACCGCGCAGGGCGCGTCCGAGCTTCGACTCAAGGGAATTTCGTGCCTGCCAGCCGTTAACGAGCAACACGACTCCGCCGGCCAGCAGAGCGATACCGATGATTTTTTTCATGTGAGAGGGTGGTTGGTTTTTGTTCGAGAACAGATTTGAGCGCCGTGCTGGTATGGCTGCGCGGACAAGTGATGATTTCTTCAGGCGTTCCAGCGGCAATGATTTCGCCGCCTTCGTCGCCTGCGTCAGGTCCGATATCAACGATCCAATCCGCGCACTTGATCACGTCCAGGTTATGTTCGATGACGAGCACGGAATGTCCTGCATCGACGAGGCGTTGAAACACTTTGAGCAGGATTCGCACGTCGTCGAAGTGCAATCCGGTTGTGGGTTCGTCAAAAAGGAACAGCGTTTTTTCCTGCTGCGATGCTTTGGTATCCGAAACGCGTGATTCGGTTTCTTGAACTGCTGTTGCGGATTCGGACGCGGATTCCGCGAGATGACGAACGAGTTTGAGCCGCTGGCTTTCGCCGCCGGACAACGTGTTGATCGGTTGACCGAGCTTCAAGTAACCAAGCCCAACTTCCTGAAGAAGGCGGAGACCGTTGATCGCACGGCGCGCTGGCTTTGAATCGGTGAAGCCGCGTAGAAAATCCACGACTTCGTCCGCGGTGGCTTCGAGGATGTCGCCGATGGACCAGGTGGGGGATTGCGGATTGGAGTGTGCGTTTTCTGCGGTGGGTTGAATTTTGACCTCAAGAATATGCTGGCGATAGCGGCGGCCGTTGCAATCGGGGCAGCGAATAAACACGTCGCTGAGGAACTGCATTTCGATTTTTTCAAAGCCTGCGCCGCGGCAGCGTTCGCACTGGCCCTGGGCGGAATTGAAGCTGAACGCGCTGGCGTTCAGTCCACGCTGACGCGCGATTTCCGATTGCGCAAAGACTTCGCGGATGTCGTCGAACGCGCCAATGTAAACCGCCGGATTGGATCGCGGGGTTTTGCCGAGAATTGTCTGATCCACCAGGACCACGCGGGTGAGATGTTCGGCGCCTTCAAGAATTGCGGATTGCGGATTGCGGATTGCGGATTCGGTCGAATCAGAGTCTTCGGTTTCGGTTCGTTCGCTGGACTCGGATTCCGATTGGCCGAAACGCTCGGAAGCTTTGGTGAATTTCAGATTCGCTGCATTGGTTCGCAATTTTGCTTCGAGCGTGGGCAACAACACTTCGCGAATCAACGTGGTCTTGCCCGAGCCGCTGACACCTGTCACGGCGACGAATCGATTCAATGGAATTTCTACCGAGACACTATTCAGGTTGTGACGTCGGGCGTTTTCCAGCCGGAGAACGGGGAAGGGAACGGGTTTTCCAAATGGAACCGCCGCTTCGTTCAGAGCGAGGTTTGTTTCGTTCGAACTCCGAATACCGACACGTTGAATCGGCACGGGACGTCGGGGCGGAACTGGAATCATTTCGCGGCCGCCCAGGTATTTTCCGGTAAGCGATTTTTCGGAACGCAGAATTTCCTGATAGCTGCCCTGAAAAACAACTTCTCCGCCCGCCGCGCCGTGGCCGGGACCGATGTCGATGATCTGATCCGCCGCGCGCATCACGCTCGCCTCATGCTCGACCACAACGACCGTGTTGCCGGCATCGCGAAGTCCCTGAAGAATCCGGATCAGCCGGTCGGTGTCGCGCGGATGCAGTCCAACGCTCGGTTCATCCAGAACGAAGAGCGTGTTCACCAGGCGCGTGCCGAGGCAGGTGGTGAGATTGACGCGCTCGGTTTCGCCGCCCGAAAGAGAGCGGGTTGGACGATCGAGCGTCAGATAGCCGAGCCCGACATCGTTCAGAAACCGAAGGCGTGAGCGGACTTCGGAAAGAACGATTTCGATTGGGGATGGTGGAGTGCGGGTTGCGGATTTCCTCCCGGCAGTTCGAAACGTTTCCGCCAGATTTTCCACAAGCACGAGCGCATCGCGGATCGGCAGCGCATAAAAATCCGAAAGCGTAATCTGTTCGAGCCGCGTGCCGTCCTGATTCCGCAATCCACAATCCGCAATCCGCAATTTATAGAGCAGCGCTTCCGGCTGAAGCCGCGCTCCCTTGCAGTCGGGGCAAAGCGTGTAGGCGCGATAGCGCGAGAGCAGCACTCGAACGTGCATTTTGTAAGCCTTCGATTCCAGCCAGCGGAAGTAGCCTTTCACGCCATACCAGGCGCGCGGCCATTCATGTTCCTCGTCCTTGCCGTAGTCGGGATCGCCATTGATGACGAAGTCCTGCCATTTCTCCGGAAGCTTTTCGAAAGGAACGTCTGTCGGAATTTCAAGCGCACGACAGGCGCGGAGCAAATCCCGTTGAGATTCAGCGCCCGTTCCGGTCAACCACGGACGGACGACGCCTTCCGCAATCGTTCGGGACCGGTCGGGAACCGCGAGATCGTAGTCGATCGAAATCACGCGCCCGAAACCTTTGCAGGTGGGACAGGCGCCGACCGGATGATTGAAGCTGAACAGGGCAGGGGACGGCTCGCGATATTCGATGTCGCACGTGGCGCAATGGAATCGATTGGAGAAAAGTTTTGGGTTTTGAGTTTTGAGTTCGGAGTTATTGGTGCCCCACTCATGAATCGCGAGCTTGCCTTTGCCGAAATGATACGCCTGTTCACAGGCTTCGACGAAGCGCGCGCGGTTTGTCGGAACAAGCTTCACGCGATCCTGAACCACGGTGATTGCGGATTGGGGATTGCGGATTGCGGACTGTTGAAACTCTTCGAGTCTCAGGACATTTCCATTCGCCAGAACGCGCTGATAGCCTTGTTTGGAAATCAACCCGAGCGATTCCTCGAGAGAAAGCTTTTCGGAGATGGGAACATCAAACGTGATTAAAACTTCACCCGCATCGTCTTTTCCAGATTCCGCAATCCGCAATCCGCAATCCGCATTGACGATCTCCCAAACCTGCTGTGGCGATTCCTTCGTGACCGGCTGTCCACATTGTTTGCAATGCAACCGCGCCACGTGCGGCCACAGCATTTTCATGTGATCGCAGATTTCGGTCATCGTTCCGACCGTGGACCGTGTCGTTTTGACGGCGTTGCGCTGTTCGATCGCGATGGCCGGCGGGATGCCTTCGATGCTGTCCACCTGCGGCTTGTCCATTCGATCGAAAAATTGCCGCGCGTAGGGAGAAAAGGTTTCGATGTAACGGCGCTGTCCTTCGGCAAAGAGCGTGTCGAACGCGAGGGAACTCTTGCCTGATCCGCTCAATCCAGTGATGACGATCAACTGATTGAACGGCAGGTCGAGATTGAAGTTCTTCAGATTGTTGTGGCGGACGCCCTTGAGGCGAATGGCTCCCCGCGCGGCTGATTTCGACATGCTCGCGCAAAGTAGAGTCGGTCAAAGCGGGACGCAAGTCAGTCAGGCAGGTGTTTCCTGGACCTGCGCCGGAACTCGGCGGCGAAGCAATCCGCGATAGGCTCCGCCCATGATTCCGCCGAAGAAAAAATGCGCGAAGGCGACCACCCATTCGTCGCCCAGCATTTGTGGAAATGCCGTGCGGAAGAAGGCGAAGTTGACGAGGTACAGGAGTCCTCCAAGAACCGCGCCGGCGAGCACAGCCCAAAGCTTGGTGATGCGCGAAACCACCAAAGCGATCACAAAACCGTAGAGAAGGGACAGTCCGAGATGGAACAGTTTCGAGAGAACGACGGGCATTCCCAGTTCTTCTGGAACCACGCGTCCCATCACAACCGGCGCGAAGAACGTCAGTCCGGACCACGGACTGGCGCGAGGCACCACAAGGAGCACGAAGCCGGCGATCAAACTCGCGCCAAGCACAGCCATCCATTGAATGTGGTTTCCCGTTTCCGGCGGACATTCGTACGGGCGATCTGATTCGGATTCATTTGTGTTCATGCGGAAAAAGCTTTTACGCCGACGCGTCGGGCGACGAATCGACGTTGTCTGGAAGGAGATGGGCCCGGACGAGGCTGGCTGGCGGTTTCCTGAAATTCATCCAGACGCTTCTCAATTCGATGCAATCCCTCGGCGAGCTGCGCCATGGCGCGGTAGAACTCGGGTGGATGGTGGTTCCTGCCCATTTCCAGCTGGCGGAGCAGTTCTGCGGCTTCCTGGAGCGGGCGTTTCATTAATGAGGCTGGGGAGATTTGGCGTTGAGACGAAGCCAGTCCGCGACCTCCTCGTCGGAAGCGCCGGTGGCGACAATGTCTTTGAAGGTATTGAGGTCAATTCCGGCATCTCGTGCGAACGACTGGTCGAATGGACAGCCAAACTGGTAGTCGCCTTCCCAGCCGACCAGCGAGGCGCGGCACTTGTCCAAAACTCTTGCGCCGCCTTGGAAGCCGCCGAGTTCCTGTTCAGGTGGGCGTGGCTCCTCCTGACGAAGATCCTTTGCGACAGATTTCAAATCGTCGATTCTGCTCGTTTTCATGCACAAAGCATTCGGCATTAATGTTAACTGTTGAGGCGAACGTCGTTCCGGTGCGTAGGGCTCTCAATGGGGCTGGCACCCTATTGTGTGACTAAAAAACGTACTTTTCCTGCTTGCAACGTCGGTGGCTGTGTGTTGGAGTCGTCGCTCGCGAGATTGCCGGCAACAACTCGTGGAGGACTAACCTCACGCCGGAAATGCACCGATTCTGCGGCAGCCATTGCGCAAACGCGGTGCTGGTGTATTCTGCGTGGGCATTCGGTCTTCCGGTGTTTGCGGTCTTCAAACGCCTGTAGCGGGCAAGCTTAGCGAAATTGAGCCCCGGTTGGGTTTTGTGTCGAACGACCAGAATTATGAACCAAAAGCGGCCGGGTGCGTCAGATTATTTATGCTGAAAAAGAAATCGACGAAATCGTCGGGCAGTCACAAGAAAGCTGCGCGTGGCAGGCAGCCGGCACCTCCGGCCAAAGCACCCGTCAAGCCTGTACGCCGACGTTTTATCATTTCCAGCAAGTCCAAGCAGCCTCGTCGTGAGACGGAGGCGAAAGTTTCCACTGGCCCGAAGGCTCAGGTCGCATCCAAAGCCCAGAACGGCCAGCCGAAAGGTTCCCTGCAGTCAAAAATGCCGATTCAGCCTCAAACCACTCCATCGACACCTTCCGCCACGGCTGTGCCCGGGGCTACTGTTGATCTCACAGAAACCATCAAAACTCTCCTGCACCTCGCGCAGGAGAACGGTTACGTCACCTACGATGACATCAATGATGTTCTCCCGGACAACCTGAATCCGGACGATCTGGACGAGCTTTACACGAAGCTCCGCACACTCGAAGTCGAGATTGTTGACCAGGCCGAAGTTGAGCGCGCCAAGCCCGCCCAGCCCGAGGAAGCGGATGAAGATTCCCGCCTTGAGATTCTGGACGATCCGGTTCGGATGTACATGAACCAGATGGGCAAGGTTCCGCTGCTCACTCGCGAGCAGGAGGTGGAAATTTGCAAGAAGATCGAGGACGCCGAACTGGAAATGAAGCGAATCGTTTACAGCCTCGGCTTCGCCGCCAAGGAACATATTGCGATCGCTGAAAAGCTTTTGTCCGAACCGCCGAAGGAACGTTTCGACCGCGTCATCGTGGACAAGCAGGTCGCCAATCGCGACCGGCACCTGAAGAATCTGCGCCTGTTGATCAAGAAGGTTCGCGCCGCCGACATGGAAGTGGACGCCAAGTTCCTGAACTGGCGGAAGATTTCCCAGAAGGGCCGCCGCGAAGCGATGCTCAAGGAACTCCAGAAGCTCGACAAGAAGCTTCAGGCCATGTTCCCGAAGTTTTATTACAAGCAGAAGGTGATCGAGGAAATGATCGTCGTCGCCGGCAACGTGCACGAGAAGTTCCAGGCGAGCGTTCGCCGGATTCAGGAACTTGAGAGCCTTCCGAAGGCCAATGCGCGCACGGCGGAGATTGAAGCCGAGAAAGCCAAGATCGGAACCCTGGAACTCTTCGTTCGCATGTCGCGCGAGGAATTCTACAAGGCGTTCGACGATCTGAAGCTTGCGGCTGACCGCGCTCAACAGGCCAAGACACACATGGCGGAAGCCAACCTGCGCCTCGTCGTTTCGGTTGCCAAGAAATACACCAACCGCGGCCAGTCGTTCCTCGATCTGATCCAGGAAGGCAACATTGGCCTGATGAAAGGTGTTGAGAAGTTTGAATACCGCCGCGGCTACAAGTTCTCGACCTACGCCATCTGGTGGATTCGCCAGGCGATCACCCGTTCGATTGCCGATCAGGCCCGCACCATCCGTATCCCGGTGCACATGATCGAAATCATGAACAAGCTCTGGCGCGCCCAGAAGCAGCTCACACAGGAACTCGGACGCGAGCCAACCCCGGAAGAACTGGCGGATGAAATGCACATGCCGGTCAGCCGCATCAACTCGCTGCTGAAGATGGCGCAACAGCCGATTTCGCTCCACGCGCCGGTGGGTGACGAAGGCGATGTCAGCGTTGGCGATTTCATCGAAGACAAGTCGGCTGAGAATCCCTCCGACGTGACCAGCTACAGCCTGCTCAAGGAAAAATTGGGCGATGTGCTGACCACGCTGACCGAGCGCGAACGAAAGATTCTCGAAATGCGCTTCGGGCTGATCGACGGCTACGAGCGCACGCTTGAGGAAATCGGCAAGATGTACAACGTCACGCGCGAACGCATTCGCCAGATCGAAGCCAAGGCGCTGCGCAAGCTGCGGCACCCGACGCGTGTCCGCCATCTCCAGGGCTTCCTCGAAGCCGAGGAAGAAGCCGCCGCCTGATCAATCGAGCGGATTGGAATATTTCAAGCCGGAGCAGCAATGCTCCGGCTTTTTTATGGAACGGTAGGAAAGGGGAGAAAGTCGTTGCCCGGGCGGTTGAAGTGACTTGCGACGGCTGTTCAATTGCGGGACACGGAACTCGGAACTCGGAAGTTCCATAAACCGGCAGATTGTAAAGTCCGACCTGCAAGGCTGCGATGGCCGCGTTCAATTGTTTTCCGAACCGTTCGAATCGGAATGTTCCGCAGCCGGGAGTCGGATCCAGAACTGGCTCCCATTCGTCCCATCCGAAATCACTCCGACCTGGCCGCCCATTCTTTCCACTGCCTTGCGGACGATGGCGAGACCGATGCCATTGCCTTCGTAATGGCCGTCGGGATGAATGCGTTCGAAAACGCCGAAGAGCCTGTGCTGGTGTTCCGGTCGGATGCCGATGCCGTTGTCTTTGACGTAGAGCGTCACATGGCCGTTGTTCCGCTCGGTCCAGACACGGCACTGTGGCTTCGAGTTCGGTGGAACGAATTTGCAGGCGTTGCTCAGGAGATTCGAGATCGCTTGCGTCAATGAGGGCTCGTGGCCGACGACATTTGCCAGATTCGGGGCAATCTCGATGCAGCTGCTGAATGAATGGATGCCGGGATATTGCTCAACGATTTCTCTCACCAACGCATCGAGCGGAACTGGCCGCAACGTGATCTGCGCGCGGCTGAGCCGGCTGTAAGTGAGGATTTCGCGAATCATGCGATCCATCCGCGCACTGCTTCGGATGATGCGTTCGAGGTAGTCGCGCCCGGTCGAATCGAGTTGCTTGCCGTAATCTTCCATCAACGCGGATGCGTAGGCTTCCATCGCACGCGCCGGAGCGCGGAGATCGTGCGAGATGCTGTAGGAAAATTCTTCCATCTGTTCGACCGCCTGCTGCAGCGATTCCGTGCGTTCGGAAACCAGCTTCTCCAGTCCGGTGGTGTAGCGGCTCAACTCGTTCTTCGTCGCCAGCAGCTGATGCTCGGTCTGCTTCCGTTGAATCAGTTGGGCGATGTTCTTTGCCGAGAGCGAAAGTTCGTTGGCCAGGTTTTCGCCAAACGGCGACTTCGCATAGACCGCGAGCACGCCGAGCAATCGATCACCCAGCACCAACGGAAACACCGCCGCGCTGTTGATCTGTGCGCTTCCAACCGAAGTGAAATGCTTCCGATCCGGATTCGATTGCAGATCGTTCGCCACATAGGTTTTCCGCTGTTGTGCGAGCTCACCGATGAACGAACCTCCGAGTTCAAGCCGCGCGTCCGGCGCGGACGGAATGTTGTCGAGATTCGATCCAGCCGTCAGGACAAGCGTTTTCGATTCGTCATCGACCATCCAGACCTTGGCGGTGACGCCGCCGGACAGATGGGAAACGATCACGTCCGAAATGCATTGCAGGAGTGGTTGCAGGGGGAGCTCGGTCGCAACCTGCGAGGCAATCTCCGCACGAAGCGCCGAAAGTTGCGCCCGTTCGGCTATCGCGAGTTCCTGGCTTTTGTGCTCCGTGATGTCGCGCAGCACGACGAGAAGTTTTTCCACCTTCGATCCGTCCTGTTGAATCGGCCGGACCACGACATCCCACCAGCGCGAGATTCCTTTCGGGGTGGGGCGGAAGGCGGCAAAGCGGCCCGACTTTCCGGTGAGCGCATCGCGATAAGCTCGTTCCGCCAATTCACGCGCTTCGCCCCCCCACAGTCCGGGCCAGTACGCTTTCGTTTCCACCTCGCTGTCGGCGGTTTCGAGGAGCGCATGCCCGGCCGGATTCACGAAAATGACCCGTCCATCGGTATCGAGCACCTTGATGCAATCGGGGCTGCTGTCGAGAATGGTTCGGTTGAATAATTCGCTGTGGATGAGGGCTTGCTGAGCCAGCTTGCGGTCGGTGATGTCGGTGTTCACCTCAAGAATCGCCCGGACTTTCTTCTGGTTGTCACGATGAACAACCCATTGTGTTGCGACGTGAAGAATCGTTCCGTCCTTGCGCCGATGCTGGACTTCGCCGCGCCACGAGCCGGATGCCATAAGTTGGGCATGAATTTTTGGAAGCGATTCCTGGGTTTTCATGTCGAGGAGGATGTGCGCCGTTTGTCCGACAGCCTCCTCGGACGTGAATCCGTACATCTCCTCGGCACCGCGGCTCCAGAAAATGATCCGGTCCTTGGGAGACCGCGCGACCAATGGCGCCATTTCAAGCAGCGTGGCCTGTTCCCGCAAACGCAATTCGCTTTCGCGAAGCTCGGTGTTTCGCGTGGCCAGTTCTTCGTTCAACGTGGTGAGTTCTTCATTTGCCGATTCAAGCTCCTCGTTTGAGGTTTCGAGTTCTTCGTTCAGACTCTGAAGTTCCTCGTTCGCAGATTGAACCTCTTCATTGGACGCCTGCAGTTCCTCGACGGATGTGTCGTGTTCCTCCTGAAGCGAATTGATGTGTTCGCGTGCAGCGGAAAGTTCCTGTTTCAAATCCGCGAGTTCCTTCGATTCCGACGTGGCCTGCGCCTTCTTTGCGGACGGACGTGAAGCGGCGGATTTTGGAGGAATGGCGACTTCTTCGAACAGGATGAGATAGCACGGGCTCTTGAGTTTCAAGGGCACCACTTCGATATTCACGAAGCCTTTCTGGTTGTCGAAGCAAACGCCACGGTCTCGAATGGTTTTCTTGTCGCGCTGCGCCTTGTTAAGGGCGCGTTCCAGCGCGAGGGCGATGCCATCGCGGGCAATCTTCGAGATGTGAAAACTCGCCTTGCCGGCGGGAAGTTTGAGGTAACGGCCGACGTCGCCGCGGAACTGAAGAATCTCACCGTGAGAATTTACCAGCACTCCAGCGGGTGAATATTTTTGAAGAACGATCCGATCCGCCTCCTTCTGTGCATCGGTGGGATTGGCCTCGACCGGTTCGGGCTGTGCCTGGGGCAGACGTTTCCCGACCGAAGGAACAATAGGAGGACGTTCGAATCGGGGCCACGCCGTTGCGCCTTTCTTCTGATAAATGCGGTGCTTCTGCTCGATCGTCGTGAACAGGTTCTGGGATTGCCCGACGGATTCGGAGCTTCCAAGGACGAGAAAGCCGTTTGGCTTCAGCGAATAATGGAACGTCGGAATGATCTTCTGCTGCAGCGCGGCATCGAAATAGATCAGCATGTTCCGGCAGCTGATGAGATCCACGCGCGTGAAGGGGGGATCGAGCAGCAGGTTGTGCTGTGCGAAGATGACGAGGTCGCGAATCGTTTTCGAAACCCGGAAATGTCCGTTTTCACGAGTGAAGAACCGGTCGAGACGCGCGGTGCTGACGTTCTCAATCTCGGCCTTCGTGTAACGCCCCGCACGGGCGTGATCCAGAATCGCTCCGTTCACGTCGCTGGCAAAAATCTGCACCGATGCGGCCGTGTCCGATTGCTCCGCGAATTCCATGTAAGCCATCGCAATCGAATAGGCCTCCTGGCCGGTCGAACAACCGGCAACCCAGATGCGAAGCGTGTCGGAATGGGAGAGCGTTTTGACCAGTTTCGGAAACACCTTCCGCTTCAACTGTTCGAACACCGGTGGGTTTCGGAAAAAGGTTGTGACATTGATGAGAAGATCCTGGTGCAGCTGATCCAGTTCGCCCTGATGATGGCGGAGAAATTTAACGTAGTTCTCGAAACCTTTGACCTTGTTGATCGTCATCCGGCGCGTCAGACGACGCCGGATGGTGTTGGTCTTGTAGAAGGTGAAATCGAGGCCGGTCCGGGCCCTGAGCATCTGAAATATTTTCCGGAGATTCGGATCGCCGGTTTCAACAGGCCAGTCTGTGCGGACGGCAGATCGTCTCTCCAGTCGTCTTTTCGATGCCGGTCGTTCGTGCCGCTTTTTCGCGTTGGCTGCGGCGCGGCTCCTCATTTTTTCCGGCCTCCGGACCAGTTGTGCGAGTTCTCCTGCGATTTTCTCCGGCGGCAAAACGAAATCGACACAGCCGGTCGCCACGGCTGCGCGCGGCATGCTGTCGTATTTGGCCGACTCCTCGTCCTGCGCGAATGTGATGCCTCCCGCTGCCTTCACAGCACGCAATCCCTGGGCGCCGTCCGATCCCGCGCCGGAAAGTATGACGGCAATTGCATTGGTTTTCTGATCGATGGCGAGTGATGTCAGGAAACGATCGATGGAGCGGGCCGGGCCGATTGCCTTTTCGCGCGGCGACAATTTCAGCACGCCTTGCGCGATCGCGAGGTCGCTGTTGGGAGGAATAACGTAAATCTGGTTTGCTTCGACCGATGTGTTGTCCTTGATTTCCCGGACCTGAAGTTTCGTGGTGCGGGCAAGCAGCTCCGACAACAGGCTTCGATGACTGGGATCCAGGTGTTGGACGAGGATGTAGGAGGCATCCAGGTTCAGTGGCAGGCTTCGCAGCAGTTCAGTAAAGGCTTCAAGCCCCCCGGCGGAGGCACCGATTCCAACGATTTTTTGGGCGGGCTTGCACGGCTTTGTTTCAGTTTTCCGGACGTTTTTTGGCTTCACGAGTTGTTCCCGCACAATGAAAAGAAAGACACTCAAATAAGACATGGGGTGACGACCCTATCGACAGGGTGGAATTTTACGGAGGCGCCATTTTCTCCGTGTCTTGCGCCGTTGACCGTGCTGCGCCCACGCGGAATACTCCTGCGAGCAACTGAATCGCCGGACAAGATTTATGAAACTGACCTACTACGGACATTCTGCATTCACGGTTGAAGTGGCGGGAAAATCACTCCTCTTCGATCCGTTCATCACTCCGAATGAACTCGCCAAGGGCATCGATGTCAGTGGCATCAAGGCTGACTACATCCTGGTTTCGCACGGCCATGCGGATCACGTCGCCGATGTCGTGTCCATTGCGCGGCGAACGGGCGCGATGGTCGTGAGTAATTTCGAGGTGTGCAACTGGTTCACGGGTCAGGGGGTTCAGAAAACACATGGAATGAACCATGGCGGCGCGTTTCGCTTCGATTTCGGCCGGGTCAAATACGTGAATGCCATCCACTCCAGCAGCATGCCGGATGGCAGTTATGGCGGAAATCCCGGCGGGTTTGTCATCGAAACCAGCGAAGGCAATTTCTACTACTCAGGCGATACAGCCCTCACGATGGACATGAAGTTGATCGGAGAGTCCACGTCCCTGAAATTTGCCGTTCTCTGCATTGGCGACAATTTTACGATGGGCCCGGACGATGCCGTCAAAGCTGCCGAGTTCATCAAGTGCAATGAAATCGTCGGAGCGCACTACGACACCTTCCCGCCAATCCGGATCGATCACGCCGGGGCCATCGCAAAATTCAAGGCCGCAGGCAGGCAGCTGCATCTGTTGAAACCGGGCGAATCGGTCGAATTCAAATAATCAGCGCATCACGGACGGTGCAGTCGGAAGAACCGGTTACCGTCTTCAACTGGAAGCTGAACCGGATTCTGGCTGCCGGAAGGAGCGTCATCCCAGGATGCCGGATTGATGTTTTCCGATTCCTGGAGAATCCATCCGGGCGTGGCGGGTTCCCACGAGATGGTGACCGTTGCGCCCGTGCGGACGATTGTGAGCGTCGGAGCCGTCTCGGGAAGAACCTCGAAGGTTTGTTCTGATGAAAACGCTCCGCCGGCATAGGCGCCATCAATCGCCTGCACTTTCCAGAAGTAGCTTCCGGGCGGAAGACGCAGTTTCAAACTCGTGTTCAAACCCGCGTTTCCGTGCGCGACAATTTTGCGGAAGCCCGAAGCGTCAGCATTTGCGGAGACGATGTCATCCGCGCCAGAGGTCGTCCCGATCGCGATGTTGTAAGTCAGGTTCGTTTCCGATTCCGAATCGGTCGCGGGCGACCACGACAGTGTTGTCACGCCTTCTTCCACCGTGGCGACAGGACTGGCCGGTGCTGACGGAGCCGCATTGCTTTCGATCGAAAGATTGTTCCGCAACAGCGTCGTTGTGCGGCTGCCAGGTCCCATTCCGGAGAGGAGAAGATCGAGTCGGCCGTCGTTGTCGAAATCGGCCAGTGCCGCCGATCCGTTTGCGAACGAGAAGGCGCCGGGGAGTGACAATCCCGAGTTCGTGAATCCGTTGCCGGAATTGAGCCAGATTGCGGTCGTATCCATGCCGACGATATCTCCGGTGACGACGAAGTCCAACAGACCGTCGTTGTTGACATCACCGAACTGAACGTGTCCCAAACGGCTCGGCGCGAGTCCTTCCACCTCAAATTCAACGAAGCCTGTGCCGGTGTTGCGCCAGAGCTGTGTGACGCGGGGCGTTGTGGATTCTCCGTTCAGGATCAAGTCGAGCCGTCCGTCGTTGTCGAAGTCAGCCCACGCAGTGGAACCGTTGACGATCGGAGGAAGTCCCGGCGCGAGAGCTTCGGTCACATTTTCAAAACCCGATTCATTGTTTTGCCACAACTGGATTGTGGCCTGACCGTTCGGCAGCTGACCTGTGAGCAGAAGATCGGGACGTCCGTCATTGTTGAAGTCGGCGACGGAGACCGATCCGAGATCCACGCCGAGAAGGCCCGGCGCAATGCTGCTCGTGGCGTTGGTGAAATGGCTGCCGGTGTTGAGCCAGATGCCGGCGACTTTGCCGGTGCTGGAGAAGCCCGCGAAAAAGAGATCGAGCTTTCCGTCGAGGTTGAAGTCCGCCCAGGCCGCGCAGCTCTGGCTGGCGTTGGGCAGGTCGCTGAACACCGAGCTGGTGACGTTCGAGAAACCGGTTGCCGTGTTGCGCCAGACCTGGGTTGTCGGGCTGATGCCACCGTTGGCAGAGCGCGAGCCGGAAATCAGAAAATCGATCCTGCCGTCCGAGTCGTAATCGCCCCACGCGACGCAGCCCAAATAAAGTCCGGGCAACTCATCGATCGCGACATTCGTGAACGTGGTTCCGGTGTTTCGCCACAGCTGCGCGATGGCGCCGGACGCATTGCCGTTCGTCGTTCCGAGCATCAGGAAATCGAGCCGGTTGTCGTTGTCGAAATCAGCCCACGCAACGCTGCTCCCGTCCACTTGCGGAAGATCGGGCACAGCGACAGGTTCGAAGTTTTGTGCGGCGGCAGTCTGCAGTGTAAGCGTGACAAGCAGCAGGGACCACGGAGCAACCCGGTTCATCAGACGTTCAGAATGCGGCATATCGAGATTCATGTGATTGATCGCCGATTTTAATAGCTCGTGCGCATCAAGAGGGAAAAACGAAATGACACGGAATTTTTCCCGGTGGAAATCCCGGGCCGCTCCAGAGAGATTCCCGGCTGGAAATTCCGCAGAAAAGAAAACGGGCAGCTGCTTTCACAGCTGCCCGCTCTGAGTGGTGTTGCTTGGAAATTATGCTTTGAACATGCGCCGGCATGCGGCGATGCCGCCCAGTGCCGCACCCAACATCATGACCGCAGTTCCGCCATCCGGAACGCTCGAGCTTCCGGTGCTGCCAAGGATCGAGATGTAGGAGATCGCGCCCTGCTGTTGCGGCCAGAACGCACGCAGCGACAGATCGTCCGTTCCGTTCCAGCCAACCAGGTTGAGGTTGATCAGGTAGTAAGCCGGATCGTGATTGCCGTCCTTCACATACAGCCAGAGCTGGTCAAAACCGGTGAGCGCCGATCCAGCCAGATATTTGATGTCCACATCATGCGGGTCGAACGGTTCGTTTGAGAAAATGGAGGTGTAGGACGAAGCGTAAAGTCCGCTGTCGTGGTCCGCACCGACCGCCTGCTGATAGAGTTCGGTCAGCGTCCCGACATTGAAGCCGGCGCCATTGAGAATCGAGCTGATCTGATTTGCATCCAGATAGCTGGTGTCCGGACCGGACCAGCTCGCATTGCCGGGGCCGATGGTTACTGCACTGGCATTCATCGCCAGCGCTGCGGCACCGGCTACCGCAAAAGCCAACTGTTTCACACGCATGTTTCTGTCACTGAGTTTAGTTGTCACAATGCGTTTCAACGCAGCGGCCATGCCAAAACGGCGGGTTTAGAAAACGTGTGTATGTTGCAAAACGTTGAAATAGAACAGCTTGGGAAATTCATTCTCCGTGACAGCCCATAGTCGTGGTTCGGGATTTGTTTGGGCCTCACACCCGTAACCATCCCGATGAGGCACCTGTTTCTTCAAGAAATGTGTAAAAGAATCCAACGTTTGATTGGATTTGCTGTAAACAATTGGAAATAAGGTTCTTGAGTCGAATCGTGGCTGCGGGTTGTCGGAAAGGCTTACAGGAAGCTCTGTGATCAACCGCTCCGAATTGATCGTAAACGGAAGGTTCAAACCGCCTTTTTTGGAAATCCGATTGCAGGGAGGCTGCAACCGGAATTCCTTCGATTCGAAATGTTTTCTGGGAGGAAGCCGTCAGGCGTCCTTCTCATCGGCGCCGCGGTCGATGCCGAGTTTGTCGAGCAGTTCGTAAAGCGTCGGCCGGCTGATGCCGAGTTCTTCGGCAGCGCGGCTGATCTTGCCGCCGTTTCGATGCATGGCGGCGAGGACGACTTCGCGTTCGGCATTTTCGCGGGCCTGCTTCAAAGTCTGAACTTCGGTGGCAGACGCTTCTTCAAGCAATTCGAGATCGGCAGGGCTCACGTACCGGCCTTCGGCCATGATCACGCCACGCTTCACACGATTTTCCAGTTCGCGAACGTTTCCGGGCCATGTGTGGCACTGGATGGCGCGCAATGCTTTCGCGCTGAAATCGAGCGAGTTGCGATTCTGTTGTTTCGCAAATCGTTGCAGAAACGCTTTCGCGAGAAGCGGAATGTCGGTGATGCGATCGCGCAACGGCGGCAGCTTCACGGAAACGACCGCAAGCCGGTAATACAAATCTTCGCGGAACCGGCCCTCCTTGGTCGCTTTCTTCAAATCGACATTCGTCGCCGCCACGACGCGGGTGTTCACCTGGATGGTGGACCGTCCGCCAATGCGTTCGATCGATTGCTCCTGAACAAAGCGGAGCAGCTTTACCTGAAGCGGCAGTGGCAGTTCGCCAACCTCGTCAAGGAACAGCGTTCCGCCATCGGCATGTTCGATGCGGCCCTTGCGCTGAACGTGCGCGCCAGTGAACGCGCCGCGTTCGTGTCCGAACAGTTCGCTCTCCAGAAGATTTTCAGGAATCGCGCCGCAGTTGATCGCGATGAAGGGGCCGTTCTTCCGGCCGCTGCGTTGATGAATGGCCCGAGCGATCATTTCCTTGCCCGTGCCGCTTTCCCCGAGGATCAGAACGGGAACGTCCGTTGTCGCAACTTTGCGGATCGACGCGAACACGTCCTGCATGACAGAGCTGGTGCCGAGCATTCCTTCGAAGCCGTCCGTCGAAACGGCGTTCTGCATCTGATGAAACTCACGTTCCAATTCCGCGACGTGGAAGCATCGCTTCAGAAGAAGCTTGAGATCGTCCATGTCCACGGGCTTGCAAAGCAGGTCGTAGGCGCCGGTGCCGATGGCTTTGAGCGCATTTTCCTTTTCGCTCTGGCCGGTGATGATCACGACCTTGGCGAGGCGGTCGATTCCGAGAATTTCTGCAAGCGTTTCCAGTCCTTCCGTTGGATCGGCAGGGCGGGGCGGCAGTCCGAGGTCGAGCAGCACCACCATCGGCTGAACGGCGCGGAAGGAGTCGAGCGCGGTGCCGCGGTCTTCGGCCAGCGTCACTTCGTAATCATTCGCCAGCGCCCATTTCATCTGGGTGCGTATGTTTTCGTCGTCGTCAACAATCAGGAGTTTCGGCTTCATTGGTTGCATCAGGATGGACTGGGCAGCAGGACCCTGAAGGTGGTGCCCTGGCCGGGTTTGCTTTGCACTTCGATTCGCCCGCGGTGTGCTTCCACGATCATCTTGCTCTGGAACATTCCAATGCCGATGCCGCGTTTTTTTGTCGTTTGAAAAGGTCGGAACAGGGAACGTTCCATGAACTCAGGAGTCATGCCGCAGCCGTCGTCGCTCACGGACACCATGGTCCAGCCGTTCGCCTGTCCGGTCTGGATGCGAATTTCTCCGCCGGGCGAACTGGCTTCCCTGGCATTCAAGGCAAGGTTGAGCACGACCTTCTGCATCTGTTCTGCATCGATGTTCAGGCGCGGGAGTGAATCAAACTGCGTGACGAATTTCACGTCTGAACCTGCTTCGAGATCTTTTATCGTGCGCGACACCAGCTCGTTGATGTCGCAGGGCGCAGGGCGGATCGCCAGTTCCTGCCGGAGCATGCTCAACCTGCCGATGAGGCTGTTGATGTGCGTCACGGTGTTCGAAATGCCGCGCAATGCGTCTTCGCGAAAGGCGGGATCGTTGAAATGAACGGGAAGATTCTTCAGCATCAGCGACAGCGTTGACGCGGTGTTCTTCAGATCATGCACGAAGAATGCCGACATCGTCTGGAACGCCTCCATTTCCTTCGCCTGGACGAGCCGTTGCGAAAGTTGAATGTTCCGAAGACACGCGGCCGCCTGGTCGGTGATGCACTTGAGCAGATCGGTGTCCTGCACCGTCCATGAAACGCCGCTGACTCGATCACCGAGAGTCATGATTCCGAGCAGTTCGCCGCCGGCAATGATCGGCACGCAAACGCGATGACCGCCTTTCTGAAATTCACCGGGTGTGAAACGCCGCAATGCCGCCGCCCATTCTTCTTTCGCAAGATCGACATCGACCGGTTCAGGATGCTTTTCAAACGCGTGGATCACGGCGGAAGCTTCCGCCTGTTGCGGAGCGATGTTGGCTGCTTCAGCGGCCTGCAACGAAGTCGAAGCGCCGAAGATCAAACGGTTCTTTTCACGATCCACCAGCCAGATCGTGACGGAAAGCACCTGAAAGAGATCCGACGCAAACTTCACCACCACGCTGCAGAGATCGTTTTGTTCGACGCGCGAGATCGTGCTCTCGGTGAATCGACGCCAGATGCCGCGGTAGTCGTAAAGCGGCCGTTGCAAATGCCGGCTGACGAAGCGGCGTGTTTTCTGACGCACCCGGTCGGACATCAACACGATGGCGAGCCCGACGATTCCCAGCAGCACAAGCAATGCTTTGATCGGAAATGCTGTGTCGCCGCCGAGAAAGGACACGAGTTTCGCCAGCATGCCGACGGTCAGCAGATAAATGCCGGCGATGATGATCGTGATCGAGTTGTAGAGAATGGCCTGGGACGGATAGACATCGATCTCGGTGCGGCCCGCGCGCCAGTAGGAAATGCCGATCAGGATGCATCCGATGATCAGGCTGGCAGCTTCGATGCTTGAATAGGAGAGCAGCACCGCGGAATACAGCATCGTCTGACTGGACGTGTAGATCTTCGCGCCGAACACCACGCAAAGGCCGAGCACGACGAACTTGATCCGCCAGCGCATCGTTCCCACCGCGGTTCGGAAAGTTTTCTCCAGGTTCGTGAGAATGACCACCAGACTGACGAGAAGAATCAGGTGCAGAGTGCTGCCCGCAAATCCGCAGACGAGTGAAATCGGCACGCCCGCGTCGGTGAGGATCACCTTTTGAACGAGATCATCGTAAAACGCTCCCACGAGCAGAAGCGGCAGGAGACAGGCGGCCATCAGCGGCAACCGCCAGCGTGAAAGAAAATCCCGGTAGTTGCCGCGGGAATAACAAAGGCTGAATGCCAGCCAGATGCCGGGGAGGAATGCCTTGGCCGTGAAACTCCAGCCCTGCCAGAACAGGATGCGTTCGGGAAGGTCGGCCGACTGGCTCAACCCATCGAAGACGTTGTCCAACGCGAGAAGAAGCATTCCGCCGAAGAACAGCCAGTTTGCGATGGAACGTTTGCCACGAAGTATCACCGCCGTCGCCAGCAGTGTGCTGACCACGGCACTGGCAAACGATACAAACGCAGCAGTACTCATCGGAAAAAATCCCGTGTCAGAATGTCAGGATGCCCCGGCAAGGCCAACAAGAAATCCGGACAGCGAGCTTCACGAACACTTTGGCTCTGCGTTTCTCCAGAGCATCTATCCGGGCGCTTCAACCTTGGAACTTTGCCAAATATGCGGTCGGTCCGCTGTTCTACTGATCCATATCGAGAGCTTGAATGGGGACTGACTGCCGATCTCCATCGCCAAATCGATGGATTTCCCGACCGGTGGTGACAACCCGGCTTGACGAAATGGAATAGTTCTGGCGCTTTGGAACCCATGGATCACCCGCCGAACGCCCCGCGAAAACCCGCATTGTATCGAGCGGAAGGTAACGAAGCCGGTGCTGGCGGCGGTGGCGAACCGGAAAATTCTGATTCCAGCGCGAAATCAGCGGGCTCCATCAAAGCACCTTCAGCCAACAGTTGTTTTGCGGGCGGTGGCGAAGCGGCACGGATTCTCGGCGAAATCGACTGGTCCACGAGACCGGTCGGGCCGGTCTCCGGATGGCCGCAAAGCCTGCAAACTTCGCTCAACATCTGCCTGTCGTCCCGCTACCCGATCTGCATTCTGTGGGGCCCTGAGCGAACTTATTTCTACAACGACGCCTACGCTCCGATCGTTGGCGAAAAACATCCCAAGGCGTTGGGTGACCTGTATCCGAATGTCTGGCCCGAAATCTGGGAGCCAGTTATCAAACCGATCCTTGAGGAGGTGGAGCGAACCGGTGAAGCATCGTGGGGAGACAACATCCTTCTCGTGTTGAGGCGCTATGGCTTCAACGAAGAATGCTACTTCCTTTTCTCCTTTGCACCGATCCGGCTGGAGAATGGTTCGGTCGGTGGCGTCTTCACCGCGATCACAGAAACCACCCGCCAGCTGGTGGGTGAACGCCGTTTGCGAACGTTGAAGGATCTGGCAACGCGCGCGCCGGATGCGAAATCCGCGGACGAAGCCTGTCGCGTTGCAAATGAAGTGCTCTCCGGCAATTCGCACGATGTTCCGTTTTCGTTGTTTTATCTGATCGACGCGGACAGTTCTGTCGCGCGCCTCGTGGATGCGCAGGGAATCGATCGCAATGAAACGGTGTCGCCGAGACAGGTTTCCCTGACGACGACGAATGAAAAAGGAAGTCCGTGGCCATTCGCGGAAGTCATCCGCAAAGGCGCGCCCATCATACTCCGTGAAATCAACAACACCCTCGGTCCATTGCCCGGCGGACCGTGGGAGGAGGAGACACAAACCGCGGTGGTGGTTCCGATCGCCCGGCCGGGTCAGACGATTCCGTATGGATTCTTCGTTGCCGGCGTGAGTCCACGTCGCGCTTTGGATGCCGATTACGAAAGTTTTCTTTCGCTGGTGGCGGCTCAGGTCGCGACGGCGATTTCCAATGCGCGTGCTTATGAAGAGGAACGGAGGCGGGCCGAGGTTCTTGCTGAGCTGGACCGAGCGAAGACGATTTTCTTCAGCAACGTCAGCCACGAATTCCGCACGCCGCTCACCTTGATGCTCGGGCCACTGGAGGAATTGCTGACCGAAGGTGAAAATCATTTGTCAGCGGAAGTTCGTCCGAAACTGGAACTCGCGCATCGGAACAGCCTGCGTCTGCTGAAACTGGTCAACGCGCTCCTCGATTTCTCACGGCTCGAAGCGGGGCGCGTTCAGGCGGATCTCGAACCGACCGATCTCGCCCGGTTCACTGTGGACCTTTGCGGCATGTTTCGGTCAGCGGTCGAGAAGGCCGGAATGCGGCTCGTGGTCGATTGTCCCGCGCTGGCGGAACCGGTTTATGTGGACCGCGAGATGTGGGAGAAGATCGTGCTGAACCTGCTCTCGAACGCCTTCAAGTTCACGCTCGAAGGCGAGATTCGCGTCGAGATGAGATTGTCGAACGGGACGGTGCAGCTGCGCGTCGCGGATTCCGGCATTGGCATTCCCGAATCGGAACTGGGCAACATTTTCAAACGCTTTCACCGCGTCGAAGGCGTACGCGGACGAACGTTCGAAGGCAGCGGCATCGGCCTCGCACTGGTGCAGGAACTCGTCAAACTTCACGGCGGCAGCATCGCGGTCAAAAGCACAGTCGGAGTGGGAACGGAGTTCACGATTTCCCTTCCGGTCCGCCCGAAGGAAAGGATTGAAGAACGGACGCAAGTTGTTCCCGACCCGAATCCAGTTCCCGCCAAGGCACGGGCATTCGTCGAAGAGGCGTTGCGCTGGCTGCCGCAAACGGATCGCGCCTTGAACGGTCATTCCACAATGGAACCGGCGCTCAAGGCTGGCCCAACCGTTTCGGACCGGACCGATCGTAGCTCGCGAACACAACGGATTCTCGTCGCGGACGACAACGCTGACATGCGCGATTATGTGGTGCGCCTGCTGACTCCTCGATTCCAGGTGGTGGTGGCGCACGACGGAGAGGCTGCGCTGGCGAGTGCGCGGGAATCGAAGCCGGACCTGATCCTGACGGACGTCATGATGCCCGGACTGGATGGATTCGGACTGCTCCGGGCGATTCGCGCCGATACGCAGCTCCGAACCGTTCCCGTCATTCTGCTCTCGGCGCGCGCTGGAGAGGAGTCCCGCATCGAAGGATTGGACGCCGGCGCTGATGATTATCTGATCAAGCCGTTCAGTGCGCGCGAACTGATTGCGCGGGTGGAATCGCATTTGCATCTGGCGCAGTTCCGGCGGGAATCGTTTGCGACCGAGCAAAGACTTCGGGAAGAAGCGGCGATGGAACGCCAGCGCGCGACGGATATTCTTGAAAGCATCTCCGACGGCTTTTTTGCGTTGGATGCCGAATGGCGGTTCACGTATGTCAACCGAAGCGCCGAAAAGCTTCTTGGCAAACCTGTCGCCGAACTCGTTGGCCGAAGTCATTGGGAGGAATTTCCCGCTTCAATCGGAACGATCGTCGAACGCGAGTTCCGGCGGGCGGCGTCGAGCCAGTCGAGCGTGGAGTTTCAAAGTTTCTACGCGCCATGGCGCCGATGGTTCGATGTCAAAGCGTATCCGTGGGCGAAAGGTCTCGCCGTTTATTTCCGCGACATCACCGGTCGCAAAAAAGCCGAGGACGAACTGACGGCGGCGCATCGTCGCCTTGCCGAGCAGGTGGATGGGCTCACGCGGCTTCATCAGTTGAGCACGCGCCTCATGAATCCGCGCGAAACCGCTCACATGCTGCATTCCATCCTGGAAAGCATGGCCGCGCTTCATCACTCGGACAAAGGATTGCTCTTGCTCGCGGATGAATCGGAGGAATTCCTTCGCGTCGGCGCGAGTCTCGGCTTTTCGGATGTTGTCCTGACAAAACTGAAGCGCGTTCCCGCCGGTTTTGCAGCGTCCGGCGTGGCGTTTGGTGAACGGCGGCGCGTGATTGTTGAAGGGATCGAAAGCGATCCCTTGTTTGAGAACCACCGCGCGCTTGCCCGTCTTGGAAACTTCCGTGCGGTGCACAGCACGCCGATTCTCACGCGCGATGGCCGCGCCCTCGGCGTTATCTCGGTTCATTTCTCCTGGCCGCGAAAACCTTCCGAAGTCCAGATCCAGCTCTCGGACATGTATGCGCGGCAGGCGGCTGATTTCCTGGAGCGACGTCAGGTGGAAGACGCGTTGCGCCACAGCGAACTTCGCATGCGCACGCTCGCGGAATCGCTTCCGAACCTCGTCTGGACATGTCTTGCCGATGGTTCCTGCGACTGGTTGAGCAGCCAGTGGCGGCAATACACCGGAATTCCTGAATCCGATTTGCTCGGATCCAACTGGCTGGAGCAGGTGATCCATCCGGAGGACCGCGAGACAACGCGCCGCTGTTGGAAGGCCGCGTGCGAAGACACGGGCGTCTATGACCTGGAACAGCGGATTCGCCGGCACGATGGCGTTTATCGTTGGTTCAAGACTCGCGGAGTTCCCATTCGCGGACCGGAAGGAAGAATCGTTCACTGGTTCGGGACCTGCACCGACATCGAGGAAATGAAACAGGCCGAGCTGGCGATTCACCGGCTGGCCGCGATCGTTGAACATTCGGAGGACGCGATCCTCAGCATCAACCTTGAAGGCACGATCCAGAGTTGGAATCGCGGAGCCGAACGGCTTTACGGCTACAGCAACGACGAAGCGATCGGCAGGCATGTGATGATGCTGATCCCGAAGGAATGCAGCGCCCAGCAGGATCAGATCATGGCGAGCATTCTTGCAGGCGAATCGGTCGAGAATTGTGAAACGCAACGACGCCGGAAGGACGGCAGCCTGTTCGATGTTTCATTGACGGTTTCGCCGGTCAAGGATCGCGACGGCAAGATTGTCGGTGTTTCCAAAGTCGCCCGCGACATCAGCGACAAGGTTCGCGCGAAGGAGAGGCTGGAAAAAACCGTTGCCGAACGGACGGCGTCCCTGCGCGAAGCGATCGCGCAGATGGAGGAATTTTCATACAGCGTCTCGCACGACCTGCGTTCGCCGGTTCGCGCCATGCACGGCTACGCCCGGGCGCTGGCCGAGGATTTCGGAGACGGACTGAATGCCGATGCCCGATTTTATGTCGATCGAATCATCCACGGCACCGTGCGCATGGAACGGCTGATTCATGACGTGCTGACGTACAGCCGGATTGGCCGGATGGAAATCAAACTCCAGACCGTGCCGCTCGATGACCTGATGCGCAGCGTGATGGATCAATACCCGGAGCTGAATTCCGGGAAGGTGGACATCGTCATCGCGCCCAACCTCCCGACCGTTCTTGCGCATGAACCGGCGTTGGGTCAGGCATTGGCCAATCTGCTCAGCAACGCGGTGAAGTTTGTTGCGCGTGGGACTCGTCCGAGGGTTGAAGTCAGTGCGGAGCGAACGGACAGGCATGTCCTTGTGAAAATTCGCGACAATGGCATCGGCATCAAACCTGAGCATCAACGCCGGCTCTTCGGCATGTTCGAGCGGGTGCATCCTGAAGGGAAATATGAAGGCACCGGGATCGGCCTTGCGATCGTGCGGAAATCGATCGAGCGCATGGGCGGTCAGGTTGGTGTTGAATCCGACGGCGTGAACGGCAGCACCTTCTGGATTCAGCTGAGCGCGGGAGAGAGAACCGAACCCCATCCCCCGCAGCAGCCGACGTGAGTTCGGTTCAGGTCGAATTTTGAAGTGGGGCAGAGCAGACTCACGTCTGTTGCTACGGATGATCTCTCTCCTGCTGTCTCCCTGCGCTTTGGTGCAGGGCGAGGGGACAATTCATGGTGCGGGTGTTCAGTTGCGTCAGCTGCGACCCGGCGGGATTGAACATGCGCACCAGAATTGATGAAGCATTCACCGAAGCGTGCTCGCAGCTCCCTCTCTTCCGAGCGAACGCCGGAGGAGAGGGCGGGGGGAGAGGAGTTTTTTCTAGCGCAAACCTCAGATTTTAGCCCGGAAGCCCCTCTCCCTAGCCCTCCTCCCGCGCTTCGACTGCGGGGGAGGGAAATTCATGGTGTGATGTCGTTGACGAATGGAACGCACTGGTCGGTGCTGAAAATGGGGCAAAGCGGCAGCTTTTGCCCTACCTATTGTTGGTGTGGTGGGGCGGAGCTGTGCTCCGCCTGAAAGTCGTTCCGGTAAAGCAAGTCCTCCTCATGAACCCGGTTCAGAGGTTCAAAGCGCAAAATTCCATTGGGGAGAAATCGGTCTCTGCGTTTTGCTGCGGGGCGAGGGAATCTCAAGTGCGGGTGTTCTGTTGCGTCAGCTGCAACCCGGCGCGATTGAACATGTGCATCAGAATTGATGAAGCATTCACCGAAGCGTGATGCTCGCTCCCTCTCTTCCGAGCGAACGCCGGAGGAGAGGGGGTTAGCCCGGAAGCCCCTCTCCCTAGCCCTCTCCCCGCGCTTCGACTGCGGGGAGAGGAATAATTTACTGGGCGGTGTTCAGTGCCCGGATTCGTCTGTAGCAGCGGACGTGAGTCCGCTCACTCTTTTCTGCTTCCTGACACTTCTTCGGCAGAGAAGAGAAGTTGGAGCCAACTTGCGTCGGGCTGCTACGGGGATTTAGGGCGATAGCGATTGAGCCGGTGACAGTCTCCTTGACAGGTCACGCTTCGAACGTCGATAGAACACGGACAATGAGAGCGGATCCAATTCCTTCGGGCGCGACGGCGCTGCTGACTGATCTCTATCAGCTGACGATGGCGTACGGTTATTGGAAGTCCGGCCGCGCGGATCACGAAGCGGTGTTTCATCTGTTCTTTCGCCGGCAGCCGTTCGATGCAGGTTTCACTCTCGCGTGCGGGCTGGCAGACGCGATCGAGTTTCTGCGGCGATTCCGTTTCTCCCGATCGGATCTCGACTATTTGCACACGTTGAAGGGAGGCGACGGAAAACGGCTGTTCGATCGCGGATTTCTCGATTACCTCGGCAAGCTCAAGCTGCGTCTCGACGTGGATGCGATCCCGGAAGGCACGCTGGCGTTTCCGCACGAGCCGTTGATGCGTATTCGCGGTTCGATTCTCCAGGCGCAACTGGTCGAAACCGCGTTGCTCAATCTCATCAATTTCCAGTCGCTCGTTGCGACCAAATCGGCGCGGGTTTGTCATGCGGCGCAGGGCGATCCGGTCATTGAATTCGGTTTGCGGCGCGCCCAGGGCATCAACGGTGCGATGTCCGCGAGCCGGGCGGCTTACATCGGTGGTTGTGCCGCCACTTCGAATGTTCTCGCGGGAAAGGCTTACGGGATTCCGGTCAAGGGCACGCATGCGCACAGCTGGGTGATGTCGTTCGATGACGAACCGGAGTCGTTCGAGGCGTATGCGAAGGCGTTGCCGAACAACTGCATTTTTCTCGTGGACACATTCGACACGCTGCAGGGAGTTCGTCATGCCATTGAAGCCGGCAAACGGTTGAAGAAGCTGGGGCATGATCTCGTTGGGATCCGCCTCGATTCGGGAGATCTCGCCTACCTTAGCATTGAAGCGCGGAAGCTGCTGGACGCGGCGGGCTTCAGGAAGGCGTCGATCCTGGCCAGCAACGATCTCAGTGAACACCTGATCGCGAGTCTCAAGCAACAAGGCGCAAGGATCGATGCGTGGGGCGTCGGAACGAAGCTGGTGACGGCGTATGATCAACCGGCGCTGGGCGGCGTTTACAAATTGTCGGCGCTCCGGAATTCCGACGGCACGTGGCAGCACAAGATCAAGCTGTCTGAACAGGCGGTGAAAGTGACGAACCCGGGAGTGTTGCAGGTCCGGCGTTTTCGCAAAGGGAATCTATTTGTCGGCGATGCAATCTATGACGAGACGCGTCCGCTTTCTGAAAACGTCACCATCGTCGATCCCGCGGATGCGACGCGGCGCAAGCATTTTGCAAAGGGAACGAAGTTCGAAGATCTGCTGGTTCCGATCATGCGTCGCGGACGGGTTGTTTATGAAGTGCCGTCGTTGGAGAAAACGCGGGATCGCGCGCGTCGGCAGCTGGCGATGTTGCATCCGGGAATTCGGCGTCTCGACAATCCGCATCAGTATCCGGCCGGCCTCGAACTGTCGTTGCATGAGTTCAAGACGGAACTGATTCTTCGGGCCAAGGGAGAGCGTTAGCGCGTTTTAGAAAAATTGTAGCCGCCGACGTGAGGATGTGAACCGTGGGGGAAACATTCCGAAATTTGGAGCGCGACTGTGTTGCTGCGGCTGGTCTGCGACACAGCCGCGTTCCATGCGTTCCTATTGATCGCATCCCCAGATGAGTGGATTGCCAAGGACGATTCCGCGCGGAATCATTGCGTGACCGTTGAACCGTTATGAAACTCGGAAAAGTCGCCTTCGCCGGAATCGCTCTTGTTGCCACGCTCGCATCGAATGCGTCGGAGGCGCCGCTGAGTGTTCGACTGACTCCGCCGCCAATGCCGCAGGCGGACGGATTCAAGATGGGAACCGCGACCAATCCCGCCGGAGAAACGATCACGATCGACAGTCAGAGCCTGTTGTTGAACGGAAAGCCGTGGACGCCGGTCATGGGCGAATTTCATTTCTCAAGAACGCCGGCGAACGAATGGCGCGAGGAGTTGCTGAAGATCAAGGCGGGCGGCATTGATATCGTCGCCACCTACATTTTCTGGATTCATCACGAGGAGATTGAGGGGGAGTTCGACTGGAGCGAACGCCGCAATCTGCGCCGGTTCATTGAGCTGTGCGGTGAAGTGGGATTGAAGGCAATCGTTCGATGCGGCCCGTGGTGTCATGGTGAAGTCCGCAACGGCGGTCAGCCGGACTGGCTGTTGAAAAAGGGCTGGCGGTTGCGTTCAGACGATCCGGCTTATCTGGAGAAGACGCGAATTCTTTACGGCGAGATTGCAAACCAACTGTCGGGATTGCTTTGGAAGGATGGCGGTCCGGTGATTGGTGTTCAGTTCGAAAACGAATACCGCGGACCGGCATCGCACCTGATGACGCTGAAAAAGATCGGGCTTGAAGCCGGCCTGGACGTTCCGATTTACACGCGCACCGGCTGGCCGGAACTTCGGACACCGATGCCGTTTGGCGAGGTGGTGCCGCTTTACGGTGTTTATGCCGAAGGATTCTGGGATCGCGAACTCACACCGATGCCCGGACGTTACTGGTCCGGTTTTCATTTCTCCACGCTGCGTCGCGACGCAAACATCGCGAACGAAATTCTCGGGCGCACCGACGCCGCGGACGCTGCCGACGTGGCGCGATATCCGTATCTGACCTGCGAAGTCGGCGGTGGAATGATGAACAGCTATCACCGGAGAATTCTGACCGATCCGGCCGACATCGAATCGACGACGCTGGTGAAACTCGGCAGCGGAAGCACGTCGCCGGGTTATTACATGTATCACGGCGGCGTGAATCCCGAGGGGAAACTGACAACGTTGCAGGAATCGCAGGCCACGGGATATCCGAACGATCTGCCGGTGAAATCCTACGACTTCCAGGCGCCGCTCGGTGAATACAATCAACTGCGTCCCCACTATCATTCGTTGCGGCGGTTGCATCTTTTTCTCGATCGATGGGGCTCCAGCTTTGCACGCATGGGAGTGTCGCTGCCGGATCAGCGTCCCGGCGGGCAGAATGACACCAGCACAATGCGCTGGGCGGTGCGATCGGATGGGACGCGCGGTTACGTGTTCGTGAACAATTACGAACGGCTGCGATCGCTGCCCGAGAAGAAGAACGTGCAGTTCAAAATTGCGCGACAGAATGGAGGCGACCTGATTTTCCCGGATCGTCCAGTGACAGTCGCGGCAAACGCACGATTCTTCTGGCCGTTCGGCATGGCGTTGAACGAAGAGATCATTCTTGCGTGGGCCACAGCACAACCGGTGACGGCCGTCGATGTGAAATCAACGCGAACGGTTTTCTTCGCCCAAACACCGGACGTCGCCGCGGAGTTCGCATTCGACGGGAAAGTTCGTGTGGAGGTTGAATCCGGGCAGGTGGAGCAGCGCGACGGACGAACCATTGTTTGCAACGTAAAGCCGGGCAGGGGAGCAGCCTTCACGGTGTCCGCCGGAAACCGCGAAGTGCGGGTTGTGTTGCTGAGTGATGCAGATTCTCTGGCGCTGTGGAAAGCAAACTGGCGGGGAGCGGAGCGTGTGTTTCTCAGCCGCGCCGGATTGGTTTTTGACGGCGAGATCTTGCGTCTAAGTTCGCGCGAGCGGGATGATCTCACTGTGGGAATCTATCCTGCGCCGGAACGCATTTCGTCCGGACAACGTGCAGTTGCAGGACGTCGCGACGGAGTCTTTCAATCGTATTCGCCGGAACGCACTCCAGCATTTTCAACTCGCGTATCATTCGAATCCGTGCGTTCAGCCGGTCCAGCGCGGGAAGTTCGACTGGGTAACGGTTCGAAACCAGTTGCGCTCGCACCTGAAGATCAGGACTTTGAAAAGGCCGCAGTCTGGCGCGTGCAGTTGCCCAGGGATATCGATCTCAAACTCAATCCGATTCTCAGCATCGGTTACGTCGGCGACGTCGCGCGGGTTCTGCTCAACGGAAAATTGCAGACGGACGACTTCTACAATGGGCGCGCGTTTGAGATCGGACTGGCACGTCATGCACCTGAGATTCTTGAGGGCGCACTGGAAATTGCCATTCTGCCGTTGCGCCGAGATGCGCCGATTTACATGGCGGAACAGGCGAGGCCGCAGTTCGGAAATGCGGAATCAATCGCGACATTGCGCAGCGTGACGTTGATTCCGAGTTACACGGCGGAATTGAAGGGAAATTGAGCGAGTTGGAACTGCTGTGCCTGTGCTGTTGTCGTGCAAAAGGCAAACACCGCGTGACTTTCGAAAATCACGCGGTGTTTGCCGGTTTGAATGGTGGAGCCGAGGGGATTCGAACCCCTGACCTTCTCATTGCGAACGAGACGCTCTACCAACTGAGCTACGACCCCGTCCACCAGAACGAACGCAGATACATTGGAAGGATTTTGTTTCACGCGCAACTCTGTTTTCAATTCCGAGTTGAATTCGGGAGCAGCTGAACACACGCACCAGAATTGATCGAGCATTCAGCGAAGCATTCAGCGAAGCGTGATGCTCGCATCTCCCTCTCTTCCGAGCGAAGCCGGAAGAATCCCCTCTCCCAACCCTCTTCCTGCGCTTTGCTGCGGGGCGAGGGAATCTCAAGTGCGGGTGTTCTGTTGCGTCAGCTGCAACCCGGCGCGATTGAACATGCGCACCAGAATTGATGAAGCATTCACCGAAGCGTGCTCGCAGCTCCCTCTCTTCCGAGCGAACGCCGGAGGAGAGGGCGGGGGGAGAGGAGGTTTTTAGCCCGGAAGCCCCTCTCCCTGGCCCTCCCCCCGCGCTTCGACTGCGGGGGGAGGGAATAATTTATGTGTGATGTCGTTGACGAACGGAACGCACCGGTCTGCGGAAAATGGGGCAAAGCGGCAGCTTTTGCCCTACCTATTGTTGGTGTGGTGGGGCGGAGCTGCGGTTCAAAGCGCAAAATTCCATTTGGGAGAAATCGGTCTCTGCGCTTTGCTGCTGGGCGAGGGAATCTCAAGTGCGGGTGTTCAGTTGCGTCAGCTGCAACCCGGCGGGATTGAACATGCGCACCAGAATTGATGAAGCATTCACCGAAGCGTGCTCGCAGCTTCCTCTCCTCCGAGCGAAACGCCGGAGGAGAGGGCGGGGGGAGAGGAGGTTTCTAGCACAAACCTCAGATTTAGCCCGGGAGCCCCTCTCCCTAGCCCTCCCCCCGCGCTTCGACTGCGGGGGGAGGGAATATTTCGTGGTGCGGAATCAACCGCGGATGCACAGGGGAACCCAGATAGCCCCAACGCGCCACGCCCAACGCCTAATGCCTAATGCCCGGTCCTCCACAATGTTTTCTGGCGATTGCCTCCAGGTTGCGCCAATTTTCCGGGCATGTCGGCGAAGCGTCCGTTCAAGTCCATTGCCTTGTTGTTTCTGGCTGTGCTCGTGTTTTATGCCGTGGCCTATTTCGTCATCGAGCATCGGCGAACCCGAAATGGTCCGTGGACCATCGCGTTTTTCGGTGAAGCCGGCGGTCAGGCAACGTTGCGGATCGATCAGCCTGTACTGGGAATCACGAACGTGCAGATCCGGTTCCGTGGTCTTTTGCTGGAAACCAATCTTCCTGAAACGAAAGTGGCATTCGAACGTCCGCGTCGCGTTCCGTTTGCGCTTCCATTTGGAGAATGCATTTTCATGGACACGACCTTTCAGCCGGGAACGGTTGTTATCCGGGCTGGCGGAAATGAGGTGCAGGTGCTGCCGCGGGTTCTCACCATCGACAATGTGGAAACGCCGTGGAAGCCCGGAAGCCGCATCGTGCTCGAACCTGGAACCAATGCGCCGGCCCTGCAAAGTTCCACGACGGAATGAGGCTGTCCTTACCAACTGCCATGCAATCGAGATTGAAAGACAAATGGGTATTGATCACCGGAGCTTCGAGTGGTTTCGGCGCTGCGGCTGCAAAGGCGTTTGCGGCTGAAGGCGCGAAGCTGTTGCTGGGCGCACGTCGAACGGAGAAGCTGGCCGATGTCGCAAAACAGGCACTCACACTCGGCGCGGCAGCAGCGGAGTCCCGCGCACTCGATGTCTCCCAAACTCAAAGCGTGAATGATTTCGCCGATTGGGCGCGGCAGACTGCCGGGCAGGTGGATGTTCTGATCAACAACGCCGGCGGCGCGCACGGACTCGATACAGTTGCGCAGGGAAAGGACGAGGACTGGGAGGCGATGCTTCAGACCAATGTGCTCGGTGTGCTTCGCATGACGCGCGCTGTTCTTCCGCTGATGCCGCATCATGCCGGTAGCACGATCATCAACATCGGTTCCATCGCCGGTCATGTTGCCTACGAAGGTGGCTCGGCTTATTGCGCGGCGAAGGCCGGCGAGTTGCAGATCACGCGCGTGTTGAGGTTGGAATTGAATGGAACCGGCATTCGCGTCAGCACGGTCGATCCTGGCGCGGCTGAAACAGAGTTCTCAATGGTGCGTTTCAAGGGCGATGCCGAACGGGCGCGGAAAGTCTATGAAGGCATGACGCCGTTAAGCGCGGAAGATGTTGCTGAAATTCTCGTCTGGATCGCGAGCCGTCCACCGCACGTGAACATCGACGAGCTGCTGGTGAAACCGACCGACCAGGCTGCGATGCACAAGATTTACAGGCGTTCCTGAAGTTCCGAAGTCACGCCGTTCGTGGCACTGTCGAGCCGTTCGAGAGCGAAGGCATACGCGCCGATGGAGATTGCTTCCGTCGTTCCCAGCCGGGTGATTCCCACGCCGACTCGATGCAGCGGATCGTAGGAGACGGTGCGATTCGTTCCCGGAACAGGAACCTGCCGCGCTTCGCCTTTGAGGAAGATGTTGAGTTCCCCGGCATCTTCGAGATTGAACACCTGTGATGCCAGACGGCGAAACTGTCTTCCATTCGGCGCGGTGTAATGGCTGTTCAATTCGGAAACCAAAGCGGGAAGGAACAGCGGCCAGGCGCCTGAAATCCCGCCGCCAATCACTGTCAATCCATCCACCAATGTGAGCGCATTTCCGATGGCGTCACCGGCGGCTTCGCCGAGACGGAGGAACGATTCGAGCGCTGCCGAGCGATTTGGATTGTTCTCGTTTTGCGCGATGTCACAAATCGCTTTCGGTTCCGGCGCCGATTCGAACGGGATTCCCGCGGCCTCGGCATAGACGCGTCGCACGGCGCGGATGCAGCAGCTTTCCTCGGCGTTCATGGTTGGATGAAGCTTGTTGCGCAGGAGCCAGACTTCGCCGGCCATTGAATTGTCGCCGGTGAAAAGTTTTCCGTCCCGCACGATGCCGCCGCCGAAGCCGGTGCCGAGCGTGATGCCGAAAAGATTTTTGAAACGTTTCGGGCTGCCCGCTTTTTCCAGCAGACCGTTCACATGCGGCAGCAGACCGGCGATGGCTTCGCCGTAGGTGAAAAGATCGCCGTCGTTGTTGATGAAGACCGGGATGCCGAAATGTTCCTCCAGCATCGGACCAAGCGCGATGCCGCCGCGAAAGGCGGGAAGATTCGGCAGGTCGCCGATGATGCCGGCCGGATAATCCGCCGGTCCGGGGAAGGCGAAACTGATCGCGCAGGGCGGGGCGGGGCACCTGGCTTTGATGCGTGTGAATCCTTCAACAAGGTTGGCCAGGCAGCGTTCGAGATTGTCAGCGTTGGATGGAACGGTGATTGGCGGCGTGACGAACTTGCCTGCACGCATCGCGGAAAACCGAAAGCTGGTGCCGCCGGCATCCAGCGTCATGACGACCCGGGCATCTGAGAAGACTTGCATGTGACTTCGGCTGAAAACTCAATCCTTGCGTCCGATTCGATGCCCCTTGGCGCCGTAGAACGCGACGTAGGCGTAGGCGATCAGAGGCACGATGAACGACAACTGAAGATTCCTGGTGCTGTCGGCGACGAGTCCCTGAAGTGGCGGAAGCAATGCGCCGCCGAGGATCGCCATGACGAGCAGCGATGACGCCTGGCTCTTGTAGATGCCGACGCCTTCGATCGCGAGTGAGAACGTGTTCGACCAGCCGATGGAGGTGAACAATCCGACAGCGACCACGCACCACATCGCTGTCTTGCCGCCGATCAGAATTGCGGCGAGCAGCAGTGCGACAACTGTGGAGGAAAAGATCATCAGAGTTCGGCCCGCGAGAGATTTGCCGAACTGGAAGAGAACCCAGCACAGGACAAGGAACGGAAGATAATTTCGGAACACGGCCCAGTTCTCCACGAAACGTTCCTTCCAGAGCGAGAACAGGGGTCGGGTGGATTCACCGTGAAGCGCATTCAGCGGGGCACTTTGTGCAATCCACAGAAGCAGGAAAGCGAGCAGCGGGATGATCACGAGGAGCAACTGCTTGGAAGCCTTCTTCATTTCGCTCAGTTCCACAGCGCCCATGAATCGTCCGATCAGAAGGCCGCCCCAGTAAAGCGACACGAATTTGCTCGCCTCGATTTCACTCAGGCCTGCGATGTGTTCCTGACCGAGGAAATTGATGATGGCGCTGCCCACCGCGACTTCACCGCCGACATACATGAAGATTGCGATAATTCCCAAAACGACATGCGGAAACTTCAGAGCGCCTGCGCCACGTTCGATGTGTCCCTCACCAATGTGAGGAAGTCGGATGAAAAAGAACACCGCGGCGAGGACGACGAACACGACACAGAACATCATGTAGGGAACCTTCACCGAATCCGCTCCATGCGCGCCGCTGCGGGCAAAGTATTGGAAAATGAGCCAGCCGCCGATCAGCGGTCCGATGGTCGTTCCGACCGAATTGAATCCCTGGGCAAGATTGAGGCGGCTCGATGCGGTTTTTTCCGGTCCGAGAATGGTGACATAAGGATTGGCTGCAATTTGAAGCATGGCGAATCCGAGGCCCACGACGAACAGCGCCAAAAGGAACATCGGATAGGACGCGGCGCTTGCTGCCGGCCAGAACAGGGCGCTGCCGGTGGCGGAGATCAGCAGTCCGATGACGACGCCATTCTTGTAACCGATTTTGGCAATCGGATCGCCCGTGGTGGCAGAAATGACGAAGTAGAGCAGGGACCCGATGAAGTAAGCCCCGAAGAACGCGAACTGCACCAGCATCGCCTGAAAATAAGTCAGCTCGAACGCTTCCTTGAATCGTGGAATCAGGATGTCGTTGAACACCGTCATGAATCCCCACAGGAAGAACAGCGAGGTCATGATGGCGAACGGACCGCGAAAACTTTGTTGGCTGCTGGAAGAACTGGCGGCGCTGGGGGTGCTGGTGCTGATGCTTGCCATAGTATGCGTGTCGCGGGTTCGGAATGGAACTGCGGGGAAGTTAACCCAACAATTTGCGTCTGAACACGGTCGCGACGGCCAATGCTGAACGCGAGGTGCGCGCCGCGGAAACAGGAAAGTTATACCCTTTTTGTGAGATTTGTAACCGACGCGCGAGGCGTGAAGGCGTGGAGTATTTGGCTTCAGGTTTTAGGCGCGGGGCGCGGTGCATTGGAGTTTTCACGGATACAAAACCACAACAAAGGAAACAATTTTTTGCTTCCGTGCCGATGACATCATCGCGTTAGCTTTCACCCGCAGCTGTATGCCGAAATGCCGAAACGTGCAGCCCGGGTTTCAATGAAAGAGATACTTCAACAGCACAAGGGGTATCTCCTGACGGGCGTTTCGCATGTGATTCCGTTCATCGCCTGCGGCGGTATTCTGATCGCCCTGAGCCTCGCCTACGCTTTTCAATTCGGTCACGTCGATGCCGCCGGAGCTCCTGACCTTTCCAATGCTCCCGCGTGGATTCGGGATGTCAATTTGATCGGCACGAAGGCGTTTGAACTTTTCCCCGCGGTTCTGGCGGGGTTCATCGCCTATGCGATGGCAGGGAAGCCAGGGTTGCTTCCCGGTTTTGTCGGTGGATTCATCGCGTCGATGCCGCAGGTGGTCGGGGACAAAAACACGAGCGCGGGTTTCATTGGCGCGCTCATCATCGGCCTCGTGGCCGGTCATGTGGTGAACGGATTGAAGAAGCTTCCAGTTCCGAAACTGCTTCGCCCCATCATGCCGATCATCATCATCCCGATTTTTTCGGCGTTGCCGGTCGGACTGATCATGCTCGCGCTGAACATTCCGCTGGCGAAAGTGATGGTCACGATGGGGCATTTCCTCGAGAGCCTTCAGAGCGGATCGCAGATCGTTCTTGCGATGGTTCTTGGCGCAATGATCGCTTTCGACATGGGTGGTCCGGTAAACAAGGCCGCGTTCTTTTTTGGCGCTGCGATGATTCAGCAGGGGAACTACATGATCATGGGTGCCTGCGCTGCGGCGATTTGCACGCCGCCGCTCGGGATGGGACTCGCGACGTTGCTGTCGCGCAAACGCTGGAGTGCCGAACAGCGCGAATCGGGACTTGCGGCGATCGGCATGGGAATGATCGGCATCACGGAAGGCGCCATTCCATTTGCAGCGGCCGATCCGTTCCGCGTGATTCCCTGTCTCATGTTTGGATCCATGATCGCGGCGACGATTGCGATGCTGGGCGGCGTGGGAAATCACGCTCCGCACGGCGGTCCGATCGTGTTGCCGGTGGTCACGGGGCGCTGGCTGTACGTCATTTCGATCGTGGCGGGTGCGCTGGCGACCGCTCTTGCAATCAATCTGGTCAAACAGGTGACGGAAAAGGTTTCGTCGCCAGGAGAGAACAAATGAAGATCGTTGCTGTCACTGCCTGTCCGACGGGCATTGCTCACACTTACATGGCTGCCGAGCAGCTGGAGAAAACCGCCCGCAAGCTCGGCCATTCCATCAAGGTCGAAACGCAGGGTGCCATGGGAATTGAGAACAAGCTCACCCAGGAGGAAATCGATTCTGCGGCGGTGGCGATTCTGGCCGTCGATATCGCGATTGAGGAAAGCGAGCGATTCGATCGCGTAAGGAAGATCAAGGTTCCGGTGCAGTCGGTGATGAAAAATCCCGAGGCGGTTTTCGCGCAGATCTGATCATGGCGCTGGAGCTGACTTTTACCTGTCCGTTGCAAAACGGCATGCATGCGCGGCCGGCCAGCGCATTGGAAGAGATCGCTCGCGGCTTCATTTCCGACATCACCTTGCTGAACAGGCGCACCGGCCGGAACGCGAATGCGCGCAGCATTCTCTCCATTGTTGGAGCCGACATTCGTTGCGGCGATTCCTGTGTTCTGACAGTGAGCGGCACCGACGAGGAACTGGCGATGGCTGCGTTGGGCGATTTTGTCCGGCACACACTGCCACGCCGGGAAACGCAGATTTCGGAACAGAAGACGAACGTTGCCGAACGATTTCTTCCGCGATGCCTTCGCGACACGGGAGCAACATTGCGACGTGGCGTGCCGTTGGTGGAGGGGATCGGCCGCGGCCGGCTCGTAAGGGTGAGTGGACTACGAATGCCGCAAGAGCTTGCGAAGACCGGAGTGGCTGATGTGGCCGGGGAGCAGGAGCGCATCCGACGCGCACTCGCGGAATTGATCGAGTGGTATGGCTCGCGCGCCGCAATCGCAGAGCGCGGAGTTGAACGAGATGTATTGATCGCACACCGCTCTCTCGCGCGTGACGAGGAATTTCAGAGCTGTTTGTTCAACGCCGTTCAGGCCGGACGCACCGCGGCGGGTGCGATCGTGATGGCCGAGGAACAATTCACAGGGCTGCTTGCATTGAGCGCCAATCCGTTGCTTCGCGAACGCGTTATCGACATCCGCGATGTTTGCGGCCAGTTGCTGCAGCGTGTTTATGGAAACCTGCCAGATCGCATTCTTGCGTTACGTGAAGATTCCATCGTGATGGCCGACTGGCTGACGCCGTGTCAGATATTGTCGCTGGATGAACGTTTCTTAAAAGGCCTGGTTCTCTCCGAGGCGGGAAGCACTTCGCACACGATTATTCTGGCACGCTCGTTTGGAATTCCCACGCTGGCGGGTGTTGAGGAAACGCTGGCGATTCCGGAAGGCGACGAGGCTGTTCTGGACGGAGACAGCGGTGTTCTTGTGACGAATCTGACGGAGCAGGCAAGGCGTTACTACGCACTTGAGCAGCAACGACAGCAAGGCAGGGCGGCGGTGTTGAGTAAATATGCGAACAGCCCTGCCGCCACACGCGACGGACACAGGATCGAGATCGCGGCCAATGCCGGCACTGTGGAGGAGGTTGCGAAAGCATTCACAGCGGGAGCGGAAGTCATCGGACTTTTTCGAACCGAAATGCTGTTTTTGGATCGCAGCACGGCGCCGTCCGAGGTCGAGCAATATGAAATCTACCGGAAGGTTCTGGAGGCGGCGCGCGGGCGCACCGTTATTTTCCGAACGATCGACATCGGTGGCGACAAACCGCTCGGCTACTTGAATCTTTTGCCGGAATCAAATCCGTTCCTGGGTTGCCGGGGAATTCGAATCTATCCCGAATTTGAAGTGCTCATTCGAAACCAGCTTCGTGCCCTGTTGCGGGCGTCGGCGCACGGGCCGATGAAAATCATGTTTCCGATGATCGCCACGGTTGATGAGGCGCGCTGGATAAATCGGCTGGTGACGGAGGAACGGAAACGTTGTTCAGATGAGGGGAAATGTTTCGATGCAAAACTTTCTCTCGGCGCCATGATCGAAGTGCCTTCAGCGGCATTCGTTCTCAAGGAACTGTGCGCGGAGTTTGATTTCTTCAGCATCGGTTCCAACGACCTGCTTCAATACACAATGGCCGCCGACCGGACAAATTCGCGCGTCGCCACGCTGTATGATCCCTGCCACCCGGCATTCCTCAGATTGATCAGGCAGATCGTCGCGACTGTCCGCCGGGCCGGGAAATGGATTGGACTTTGCGGTGAAATGGGCGCGGACGAACGCCTGCTGCCGTTGTGGGTTGGGATGGGTTTCTATGAAATCAGCGCCACTGCCCCGGCAATCGCTCGAATGAAAGCCGCGGTGGCGCAACTGAATTATTCGGACTGCAGCCGCTTGTGTGACAAGGCCGTTCGCTGTGCGGACTCGGATGCGTTGAAGAGTGTCCTTGGCCGGCATCTTGAACGACGCGGGCTTCCCGTGATTGCGCCCGAGCTGGTGGCGACCGACTTCGATGCATCAAACAAGGAGGAGGCGATCAAGCGCGCCGTGGATCAACTCTACGTGCATGGCCGTTGCAATCAGCCGCGGCTTCTTGAGGACGATGTGTGGAAGCGGGAATCACATTACACGACCGGTTTCGGAAACGGCTTCGCGCTGCCGCACTGCCGGACGAATCACGTGACGGCGAGTTCGATTGTCGTGCTGAAGTTGCGCAGCCCGGTGCCTTGGGATGCCGCGGACAACGTGCCAGTTAAAGTTGTTATCCTGCTGGCAATCCGGGAAGGCGGATCGATGAATGAACACATGAAAATGATTTCGCAGCTGGCCAGGCAACTTATGCACGAGCCGTTTCGGGACAGTCTGGAACGCGAGCAGAATCCCGAAGCGTTATGCCGTCTGCTGATGGAGGTTTCGGAATGATCCGACGACTGGTGTGTCGGCTGAAGGTTTGCGGGCACTGTGGTCAGCGCAATTCTGCAGCGAGCTGACGTCCGAGTTCGACCGGTTCGGAAATGCTTCGACGGACTTCAGCGCGACGAACTTTTTCTCCGAGGAACGACACCGCGCGCATTCGGAGTTCGTCGCCGATGACTTCCGCGTAAGCGCCCACAGGGCTCTGGCAGCCGCCGCCCATAGCGGAGAGAAAGGCGCGTTCAGCGGTCGCACATTGAAACGTTTCGTGGTGGTTCAGTTTCTCGCACACGGCGTCGATGCGCGGATCGTTTTCGCGAATCTCAATTCCAATGGCGCCCTGTCCAACACACGGCAGCATCACTTCAGGTTCGAGAATCACGGCGAGGAGGCCTTTCGGAACGTCAGGCCCTTGAAGAGTGCCGTCGGCGGCAATGCGATAATTGAGCCGTGTGATGCCGGCCAGCGCAAGGATCGTAGCGTCGAGCTCGGCGTTGCCTGCGAGCTTCTGAAGCCGGGTGAGGACATTGCCGCGGATATCGGGAGTTTTCAGTCCGGAATTTTGCGCAAGCAACTGCGCCTTGCGACGTGTGCTGCTTGTCGCAACGACGGCGCCTTGCGGAAGGTCTTTTACGGCGAGATTCGGACTGAAGCCGCGACCGGCGAACCCGGAATCGCTGGCGCGATAAATCAAAACATCACGAACGTCTTCACGCCGGCCGCCCACGGCGCCGAGTTTAAGTCCCGTCGGAAGTTCAGTGGGAAGATCCTTCAAACTGTGAACCGCGAAGTCAGCCGTACCGTTCAATAAAGCGACTTCGAGTTCTTTTGTGAAAAGTCCTTTCGGCAGTGATTCCGCCTCCTGAGTTTTGGCCAGGGACGCGGTCTGAAGCTTGTCGCCGGTGGTTTTGATGATGTTGAGGTCGAACTTTAGCTCCGGGAACGCCTCGCGGCACCGGGCCAGCATCATGTTCGATTGGGCAAGGGCAAGAGCGCTGCCGCGCGTCGCAATCAGGATGGTGTCGTTCGTTTTCAATCGCGTTCAAAGTAGCGTTGGCTTCCGCAGGGAGCGACGAAATTATTGGCCGAACGCCGGGCGAACCTTCCCGGAATTGCCGGAGGAATCCTGTCCGAGCAACGCCTTTGCCTTGTCCTGAATAATCTTTTCGCACCGGACGATTTCCTCTTTCCGTTGTTCGAGGTAATCGTTCGCGATGCTTTGGAGGTCGTCCACGTTGTAGAGGTACACGTTCGGAATCAGGTTGACCTCGGGATCGATGTCGCGCGGCACGGCGATGTCGATGAGGAGCAGCGGACGGTTTTTCCGCGCCTTCATGAGCGGTTCCAGTTTGGCGCGGTTCAGAATATGAGTGGTGGCGGAGGTGCTGCTGATGGCGATGTCGATCGATCCAAATTCCGCGCTCCAGTTTTCAAACAGAACTGCACGGCCGCCGAGTTCCTTCACGATCGCCTCGGCGCGTTCCAGTGAGCGATTGGCAACCACCAGGCTTTTTGCACCGCGAGAGAGCAGGGCGCGCGCGGTCTTTTCGCTCGTGTCGCCGGCGCCGATCACCATTACATGCCGGCCATCCAGTGTTTCGAAGATTTTTTCAGCGAGTTCCACGGCGACCGATGCGACCGAGATGCTTCCGCGTTGAATGCTCGTTTCTGTGCGGACCTGCTTGGCGACATTGAATGCGCGCTGGAACGCTTTGTTCAACCGGCTTCCGGTGTGGCGATGTTGGAGCGCGAGATCGTAGGCTTTTTTCAACTGGCCGAGAATTTCCGTTTCTCCTAGCACCATGGAATCCAGTCCGCACGCGACGCGGAACAGGTGATGGATGCTGTGCGGCTCGGTGAGCGAATAAATTTCGTCGGTGATCGGATCGCGGTAGTCGTGAATCGTCACGAGGAACTCGCGCAACTCAGCGGCGGCCGCCGTCGGATCGAGGGAAGTAGAGGCGTAGATTTCGACGCGGTTGCATGTGGAGAGAATGACCGCTTCGTCGGCGATTCCCTGATCGCGGAGAATTTGCAGCGTGGCGGGAATGCGTGCCTCGGCAAATGCGAAGCGTTCCCGGACGGTGACCGGAGACGAACGATGGCTCAGCCCTGTGACAACGATCGGCATCAGTGTTTACGGCGGAGGTTTTGGCTTGGGACGATCATTGGTGCAGCGGAGAAATGAGAATGAAGCCCCAGAACGTCAGCAGCAGGAAGGCGAAGCTTCCCACGACACCCCACGCGAATCGACGTCCCACCTGCCCGAACTTCCAACGTGCCAGCCACAACAGGCAATACACGGCCCAAATGAATATGGAATAGATCAGAATGGGATCGCCCTTGAATTCCTTTCCCTGCGCTTCGACCTCACGGATCAGCGCAGGAGCCAGGGCCAGCCCGAGTGTCAGGAAAATAATCCCACTGATCAGGAGCCGGTTCATGACCGTTTCCAGCCGCTGGATGGGTGGCAGGAGCGAAAACATGGCGCGCAGTTTCCGGAATTTCAGGTCGTGTTCCTGCGTGAGAAACATTGCCCCGGCAATCGCACTCAGACCAAAGGCGCCGCAGGAGAGCAGGATGAACGTGCCGTGAATGCTGCCCCAATCAGTGCGAAAATCCGGGGTCGGCCCGTGCGCCTTGTCCAGAGGCGGCATGAGCGCAAACACTCCAATGGCGAACAGAATCGGAGCCGCAAACGCGCCGATGAAGCGGAACTTGCGAAACAAACCGAGAACGAGATACGCGGCGATGATGGTCCAGCTCAGGAAGGTGATCGCTTCGTAAAGGTTGTTGATCGGACAGCGTTGAAATGAAAATCCGCGCAGGACCATCGCCGTTGTATGCAATGCGAAAGCGACTACGAGCAGGGCGTAGTTGATGCGATCATCCTTTCGGAATCCCCGCCTCCAGAGAAAAACCGAGTATAGCATGCTGATGCCGTAAACGATCACGGCCAGCAGAAAAAAACGTCGATCAGTGAACCAGGTCACGCCGAAAGGTTAGTTTGCGATCCCGTTGAGGCAAGCGGCAACTCGGCTTCGTCACCTCATCAGAGAATCGGGGAAGACGCAGGCGATTGAAGCTTCAGCAAGCCGGACCAAGCAAGCTCACTTCCGTTCGCGACGGTGGGAATGAATCAAGAGAATCTCGCTGATCCGATTTGATGCATCGGTACAGTGAGGGAGGTGGGCCTCGAACGAGGCGTGAAACGCAGACTATTTGACGTGGTTAAAGACCAGTTTGGTCATTTCAAACATCGTCACCTGCTCGCGGCCATCAAAGACTTCCTTCAGCTTCGCATCGGCGTTGATGCGCGTTTTGTTTGAAGGATCCTGAAGATTGTTGGCGCGGATGTAATCCCAGAGTTTTCGGGTGACTTCCGTGCGCGGGACAGCCTCGCTGCCGATGATTGCCGCCAACTTTTCGTCCGGTTGCACCGGCTTCATGAAAGCCGCGCTCGGTTTGCGTTTGGTTTGAGTGCCTTCAGCCATAGTAGTTGTGTGGAAAACTAAGCCAAGCCGAGTGCCCGCCTGTATCAGGTCTTCACCCCAAAAAGCAGGCGGGCAAGGTCGCGGGATCAGGAACGGTTCAAGGCGCTGAGAACCGCCTTCACCGACGCCAGTTCGATGTTTGTGTCCACAGCGGCGCCCCATCGGGCTCGTCCGTCAGAATGCTTGATCTGAATGTAGGCAATGGCGGCGGCCTCTTCGCCGGCGCTCAATGCATGTTCGCTGTAATGGGCAATTTCAAATCGCGGCAGGCCGATCGTGGTGAATCCATGGACGAGCGCGGCGAGCGGGCCATTCCCCCGGCCGGACAATTCAACGGAATTGCCCTCGCGGAGCAGTGAGGCGGTGCATGTGACCTGCCCGTTGTTGCTTTCGGTTCGGAAGGTCTTCAATTGCCACGGACTGGTGCGTTCGATGTATTCGCGCCAGAACATGTTCTTGAGTTCAGCTGCCTGAACTTCGCGTCCCAGGCGATCGACCTCGTCGTTTGCAATCGGCCCGAACTCACGCTGCATTTCCTTCGGCAATTCGATGCCGAACTCGGATTCGAGAAGATAGGCGACTCCGCCTTTGCCTGACTGGCTGTTCACACGGATCACTTCGCGGTATTCGCGGCCAATGTCCGCCGGATCGATCGTGAGATACGGCACATCCCAATGTTCCCGGCCTTTGGCTTCCCATTCGGCAAGGCCTTTCTTGATCGCGTCCTGATGGGAACCGCTGAATGCGGTGAAAACAAGTTCGCCGGCATAAGGTTGCCGAGACGGAACAGTCATGCCGGTGCAACGTTCATAAACCTCGCGAACGGCATTGAGATCGCCGAAGTCAAGCCTGGGATCGATGCCGTGCATGTAGAGGTTCAATGCGACCGTGACGATGTCCAGGTTGCCGGTGCGTTCGCCATTTCCGAACAACGTTCCTTCGACACGATCCGCGCCCGCGAGCAAACCAAGTTCGGTGGCGGCCACGCCGGTCGAGCGATCGTTGTGTGTGTGGAGACTGATGATGAGTGAATCGCGATTGCGGATGTTGCGGCAGATCCATTCGATCTGGTCCGCGTAAACATTCGGCATCGCCACTTCAACCGTGTCCGGAAGATTGAGAATCATTTTCCGCTCCGGTGTCGGCTGCCAGACATCCATGACCGCTTCGGAAATCTCCTTCGCAAACTCGACCTCGGTCGCGCTGAAACTTTCCGGCGAATACTGGAGCATCACTTCGGTGCCTTTGAGACGCGACAAACGGTCCTTCACCATTTGCGCTCCGCGGACGGCGACCTGGATGATCTGTTCCTTCGACATGCCGAACACCACGCGCCGCTGGGCGGGCGAAGTGGAGTTGTACATGTGAATGATCGCCTTCTTCGCGCCGACCAGGGATTGGAATGTTTTTTCGATCAGATCTTCGCGGGCCTGAACGAGGACCTGCAACCAGACGTCGTCTGGGGCGCGATTCTCCTCGATGAGTCGGCGGTTGAAGGTGAACTCCGTGTTGGAAGCGGATGGAAATCCGACTTCGATTTCCTTGAATCCGCACTTCACGAGCGTTTGAAACAGCTCAAGCTTCTGGCTGACATTCATGGGCACGGCCAGCGCCTGGTTGCCGTCGCGGAGGTCAACGCTGCACCAGCGCGGCGCCTGGGTGAGGACACGGTTCGGCCATTGCCGTTCGGGGAGCTGCACCGGCGGGAACGGGCGGTATTTGGTGGACGGATTCTTGAGCATGTTATTTCGCGTATTTTTAGTGCCGGGAGCGGTGAGGCCAACAAAAAACCCACTGCCCTGCGGCAGTGGGTTTCAGTAGATCGTTTGAAAAACCTAGAACCCGACCGCCGCGCCGGTCAGCAGCAGCGCGTTTGCAAGCAGCAGGTTCAGGTTTTTGTTCATCGCGCTGCGACCCTAACAAAGCAAAAGCCGATCGGTCAAAAAGTTTTTCGTTCCGGACTTGGACAAGGTCGAATTTCCAGTTTGATGGAGGGGCTTTCGGAAACGCAAAGTGGCCGTCTTGCGACGGCCACTTACGAGAATCAACTGAGCAGATCGCCGATTAGAATCGGACGAAACGGCGAACGAGGCCGATGCCGGTCAGTGCAGCGCCGAGCAGCATGACCGTGAGGCCGCCGTCCGGAACGCTCGCTGGTGCAGCGGTCAGCCAGGAAAGGTGCGAGAGACCGGGGCCACTTCCACCAAATTTGTTTTCGACCGTGATGATGTCCTTGATGTCGGCGATGTAGAACACCACCTGCTTGTCATTTCCGTATTTGGCGGTCATGTAGGAATACAAACCCAGCGAATTGTCCAATTGGTATGGGCTTGATTCGTCACGATTCACGTAGGCAATCACATCAGGCAGAGTGGTTGGCAGCAAAGAACCCGCTCCCTTGGTGAAAGTCGCGCCACCAAAAGCGCCTGCCGCGGCATCTCCGTTCCAAACATCAATGCTTCGTTGAACGCCTTGGTCAATCACCGGGTCGCCATTGAAAATGCTTGCCGGGGACCAGTATCCAACACCGTAGTCCGCGTAGGAAATCTGGATGGCGGATCCGGTCGTTGCGGTCAACATCAAGGCTGCGGTCAGCCCTGACAGTAAAAGTTTCGAGATCTTCATGGTGCTTAAAATGTCAGTTCGTAATCAGGTTCACAATCCCTGTAACACAACTCGTGCCGGAGAAATGGGTATTCTTGAAAAATTTATATCTTGTTCAACTAGAGTTACTTGCGAGGCGCTGTTTTTCCGTCAATTGGATTCGCTGATTCCAAATGTAAGCTGGTCCGACAAATTCATCGGTTGAGTTACGGATAACTGCCTGTCGGATGAAACCACGACTCAGGTTTTAGGAGGCAGTTGAGCCTCCCGGCTGCGCGCTGCGCCTTTCGCTTTCTTTCTTTCCAGCCATTGTCGTTTGCGAGCGGCTTCGTTCAGGAAGGCGAGTTCCCGCTTCATCTTGATGTAGCTGTCATATTTTTCCTTTGGAAGCTTCCCGGTTTGCAGCGCTTCAAGGATTGCGCACCGTTTTTCCGTCGTGTGCGTGCAATTCGTGAAATGGCAGCGCAATGCAATTTCCTCGATGTCCGCAAATGCTTCATTGCCGGTTTCGCCCGCCAGCCACATCTGAAATTCCCGCATTCCCGGCGTGTCGATCACCAACCCACCATTCGGCAGGACAATCAGTTCCCGCCATGTGGTGGTGTGTCGTCCTTTTGCGTCGCTTTCGCGAACCTCGGTGGTCGGAAGAATCTCATCGCCGTAGAGCTGATTGATCAAAGTCGATTTGCCGACTCCTGACGCGCCGATGAACACAATCGTTTGGCCAGGTCGGACCAGTTGTGTGAGGCTGTCCATAGCGCGACCGGTCTTGGCGCTGACAGCGATGACTGGAGCGTCCGCTGCAATTCTCTCCACCGTCGCCAGTTTCCCAAGAATGTCGTCACACAGATCCGCCTTGTTCAGGACAATCACCGGTTTCACGCCGCCATCAAGCACCATGGCCAGATGCCGTTGGAGCAGGGCGGGGTTGAATGAGATGTCGAGGGCCTGGACGATGAAGGCAATATCGACATTGGTTACAATCACCTGTTCCTCAGTTTCCCGTCCAACCACCTTCCTGGAAAGCTTCGTCCGGCGCGGAAGCACGTAGTGAATCTGTGCCTTCTCCTCTTCATTTGGAACTTCGGTAAACGCGACCCAGTCGCCGACTTTCGGGTGAGTGGCGCGGCTCCGATTTTCGTGAAGGAACCTGCCGGTCACCTTTCCGATGAAAGTTCCGCGGTCCGCGAAGATCACGAAATGATGCTTGTCCTCAACCGCCACGCGGCCCGGCAGCAATCCTTTGTGATTGAGCTTTTCGAGCTGTTCCTGGAGCCCGGCGTTCCATCCGAGCGTTTCAATTGTCATCCGTTTCTTTGCCGCCATGGATGTGCAAACGCTAACCTGCCGCGGTGCCAGCGCCAAGAGCCAAGAGGCGAACACTTGGCGAGGTTCACCGCATTGACGAATCGCCGTGCGAAGCGGTTAGTAGGTCATGGCGGTTCAGTTTGAGGATGTTCAATCGGCGGCAGCTCGAATTGCGGGACGGATTTACGAATCACCGTGCCCGCCATCCATCCCGCTTTCAGAAGTCACCGGCATGGAAATCTTCTGCAAACTCGAATACTTGCAGCGCACCGGAAGCTTCAAGGAACGCGGCGCTCGCAATGCGCTTCTGCTCCTTTCAGACGATCACCGCAAGGCCGGCGTCATTGCCGCTTCGGCTGGAAATCACGCTCTGGGACTGGCTTATCACGCACAGTTGCTTGGAATTCCAGCCACGGTTGTCATGCCGCGATTCGCGCCGCTGACGAAAGTGGCGAATTGTCGAAAGTTTGGCGCGCGCGTTGTTCTTCACGGCTCAACCCTCGCCGAGGCACGTCAACGCGCGGACGAAATTCGATCCACAGATGGGCAGACTTACATCAATGGCTACGATGACGACGCGATCATTGCCGGACAGGGAACGATCGGTTTGGAAGTGGCGGAGCAGGTGCAGGACTTCGATGCCATTGTGGTTCCGATTGGCGGCGGTGGTCTGATTGCGGGAATTGCGATTGCGCTGAAACATTTGAAGCCGCAGGTGCGGATCATCGGAGTTGAACCGGAACGAGCCGCGAGCTGGACTGCTGCGGTTCGCGCCGGTGAGCCTGTGGTCGTCGAACTGAAGCCAACGCTTGCCGACGGATTGTCTGTGGCGAAGGTGGGCACGAATGCGTTCGCGTGCGCACGGAAGCTCGTCGATCAAACCGTGCTGGTTTCAGAACAGGACATCGCGCTTGCAGTGCTGCGGCTCGTGGAACTGGAGAAAGAAGTCGTTGAAGGCGCCGGGGCTGCGGGGTTGGCGGCGTGTCTTGCGGGAAAACTGCCCGAACTCAAGGGCAGGAAAGTGGTTGTTCCATTGTGCGGAGGGAACATTGATCTGACGATGCTCGGACGCGTGCTGGATCGTGGACTGGCATTCGATGGACGGCTCTGTCAGTTCACGGCCACGGTAAGTGATCGACCCGGTGGCTTGGCAAAGCTGGCGACGATCATGGCCGAAGAAGGCGCCAGCATTGTCGATATTGCCCATGACCGCGCGTTCTGTGGAGAAGACCTCAGCACCGTCCGCGTTCACTGCATCGTGGAAACGGAAGATGCAGAACACGTCGCGCATTTGCATGCGCGGTTGAATCAGGAAGGTTTTGAAGTCGCCGAACCGGAACGCTGATGCGTTCGCGAACATGAACGATGAATGACAGGTCTCGAGAACGCAGGGCAGGGGAAACTGCGTTCGAATATCGTCGATCGTGAATGCTCTAGCTTTCGACGACGCTGATCTCCACCGGCTCGACTTTGACGCCGAGTTTTTCCAGCCATTTGATGGAGGCATTCACCTGGTCGCGCGGGCCATCGATCTCGAGGCAAACGATCCCGATTTCATCGGTGACATTCACCTGGCGGATGTTGGTGACGACTTTGAACTTCTGACCCAGTTCCCAGATCACCGGCTTTTTGATCAGCTTTGGCGGATACATGAGCCAGAGCCGCCGCTGTGTGGGAGTGGTCGGCGTGGTCTTCGTTTTGGACCTGGTCACTTTGGTTGCCATGATCTGCCTCCGGATTTGGATTTTAAATTTTCGAACTCGGAACTCAGAACTTAAAATTTGAAACTCGAAACCTATGACGGCCCTCTTCCGGTTTGAATGGAAGAGGGGCCGGCATGCAGTTGAGTGAAATTCTAGCCTCCAGCAATTGCTGGAATGATGCTGATTTCGTCGCCGTCCTTCAGCTCGGTGTCTTTGTTCTTCAGGAAGCGGATGTCTTCCTCGTTCACATAGACATTCACGAAGCGGCGGACTTCGCCTTTTTCATCGACGAGACGCTCCTGAATTCCGGGAAACCGGTTTTGGAGTTCAGTGATCGCTTCGCCGATGGTCGCAGCCTGGATTTCGACCAGCTCTTCGTTGTTGGTCAACTTGCGGAGCGGAGTAGGGATTCGGACTTTCTTTGCCATAAAATTATGCGTTGACGGGTTTCACTTCATTCGCCACGAGCGCTTCAAATTCGCGCAGGCTCGGCTTGATTTCGCGCGGCTTGCCACAGTGACCATCGACCGCGTCAAGCGTTTTGAGGCCGTTGCCGGTGACGCAGATCACGGCGGAATCATTCGGCCCGATCTTGCCGGACGCAATGAGCTTTTTCGTCACGCCGACTGTAACGCCGCCGGCCGTTTCGGCAAAGATGCCTTCAGTTTCAGCCAGCAGCCGGATCGCGTCGCGAATCTCGTCGTCGGTCACATCGTCAGCAGCTGCGGTGGTTTCCTTCATCACCTTCAGCGCATAGAAACCGTCCGCCGGGGTGCCGATCGCGAGTGACTTGGCGATCGTGTTTGGCTTCACCGGTTTGAAGAAGTCGAGTCCGGCTTTCTGCGCGGCGGAGATCGGCGAGCAACCGGTCGCCTGCGCGCCATGCACGTGAACTTCGCTTTCTTTCGCGAGACCGAGCTTCACCATTTCCTGATAACCCTTGTGAATCTTCGTCAGCAACGAGCCCGAAGCCATCGGCACAATGGTGTGCTGTGGGATCTGCCAGCCGAGTTGTTCGACGATTTCATACGCCATGCTCTTTGAGCCTTCAGCGTAATATGGGCGCATGTTTACGTTGACGAATGCCCAGCCGAACTTGCCGGCGATCTCAGCGCAAAGCCGGTTTACTTCGTCGTAGTGCCCCTTGATCCCGATGACCTGGGCGCCGTAGATGAGCGAGTTGAGAATCTTGCCCTGCTCAAGGTCGGACGGAATGAAGACATACGCGCGGAGTCCGGCGGAAGCGGCGTTGGCGGCGACCGAATTTGCGAGGTTGCCGGTTGACGCGCAGGCCACCGTGGTGAAACCGAGTTCGCGCGCGCGGCTCAGAGCGACACTCACAACGCGATCCTTGAACGAAAGGGTGGGATAATTGACGGTGTCGTTCTTGACCCAGAGTTCGCGAATGCCGAGGCGCCTGGCCAGACGGTCCGCTTTCACGAGCGGAGTGAAGCCGACCTGTTGTCCGACCGTGGGCTGACCTGCGACCGGGAGCAGTTCGCGATAGCGCCACATGCTTTTCGGGCGGGACTGGATGGCTTCGCGCGTCAGAGATTTCTTGATGTGATCGTAGTCGTAAACGACTTCGAGCGGGCCGAAGTCGAATTCGCAGACGTGAGTGGCGGTGAGCGGGTATTCACGGCCGCACTCGCGGCACTTGAGCGCTCTCATGAAGTTCTCGGTCTTTTCCATAATCATTTTCACAGCGCCTGTTGCGGCGGTCCATAGCCGCCGCTTTGGCCATCAGGTATTCGGCGGTCACAGACCACCGCTACGGTTTGCGATTGGGGAAATAAAAAACCCCTTCTCGCGTGAGAAGAGGTTTCAAATTTTGCGCGTTCTCTTCTCATTTTCCTCCGACGAATCGGAGCTGGATTTGGCACCTGGACATTGCACTTCGCGCTGCAACCGGTTGCCGTGGTTTCATCGGGCCAGTCCCTCAACCACTCTTTATGAGTTCGTTGGTATCAACGAATGCGGATAAATTGATTGGATGAGTCGAAGGTGTCAAACGGTTTTTTCGTTTGCAAACGAGATTCAGTTTCAAATGTCGATTCAGCCCAACAACTCAAAATTCAAAATTCAAAATTCAAAACTCGAACCTGTCACGTGACGGCCTTGTAACCAATCCGCCAGCTCATCCCTCCTTAGCTAAATCAAATCCAACCCAGGAAATTACATGAAACGTTTGCTCAACCTCGTCGTCTCGGCAGCAATACTTCTAAGCGCGGCTGGCAGCTTCGCGCAGCAGAAACGGGTCAGCCCTCCCGATGTCACCGGAGCTGTCATCGATGGCAACCGGGTCACAGTGTATTATGCACGCCCTTCGATAAAAAATCCGCGCAACCAGGAGGATCGAAAAATCTGGGGTGGACTGGTTCCCTACGGCAGGGTCTGGCGGCTCGGTGCCAATGAAGCGACGCTGCTGACCACGCAAAAAGAGATCACGTTTGGCGAAACAACGGTGCCGGCGGGTGCCTACACATTGTTCCTGCTTCCGAAGGAAGACGGTTCGTCGCAGCTCATCATCAACAAACAGATCGGTCAATGGGGAACGCAGCACGACCCGAAGCAGGACCTGGCGCGCATTGATCTGAAGAAGGAGACACTGGAAAAGCCGGTTGAACAATTCACCCTGTCGATTGAGCGGAATCCGGCCGGTGGTGGTCTGTTGAAGGTGGCGTGGGAGAACGTCCAGTTCTCCACGGCATTTGCAGTTCAGAAATAATGGATAACAATACGCGCACAAAATCTATGAACAAGAAACTGATCCTTTCATGTCTTCTGGCAGCCGGCGCAGGGCTGCTGGCCGTCAACGCGTCCGCACAACCTCAGCAACGCATTGAATTTCCCGCCGCAAGCCCGGCGCAAACCCTCAAGCAGCGGGTCGGTCTGACGGATATCGAAATCGTCTATTCCCGTCCCAGCGTCAAAGGACGCAAGATCTTCGGCGGTCTCGTGTCCAACGGCGAGGTCTGGCGCACCGGCGCAAACAACGCCACCACGATTTCATTCAGCACGCCGGTCAAAATCAACGGCTCGGATGTTCCCGCCGGAAAGTATGGTCTGTTCACCATTCCGGGTGAGAACGAATGGACTGTGATCATCAGCAAAGGATCGCAGCAGTGGGGTTCGTATCGTTATGACGAGAAGGACGATCTCGTTCGGGTGAAAGCCAAGCCCGAAAAGCTTTCACAAGCGGTTGAAACGTTCACGATCGACATCAATGACCTTCGCGACGACTCTGCCACGCTGAATCTTATCTGGGAAAAAATCCGCGTGCCGGTGAAACTGCAGGTCGATCTGACGCAATTGAAGGCACAGATCGAACAGGTGATGGCCTCCAATGACGAACGCAAGCCCTACTTCCAGGCTGCGGCGTTCTATCACGACCACAACATCGACATGAAGAAGGCGAAGGAATGGGTCGATGCCGCGGTTGCCGAGCGTGAAGCGTTCTACATCGTGCATCTCAAGGCCAAGATTCTTGCAAAGCTGGGCGACAAGGAAGGCGCGATCGCAGCGGCGAAACGTTCCACTGAACTCGCGAAGGAGGCGAAGGACAGTGGTTATGTGAAGCTGAACGAAGATCTGATTGCCAGCCTGAAGTAGGAGTCGGCATTCACGAGGCAGGCTTTCGAGCCTGCCGGTTCGCCGGCGTTCAAGCCGGTGTTCCGAATCTCCCATGTACATTCCACTCTTTCGTGATTGGATGTCAGCTGCTGCGGGTTTGATCCGAGCGGTTGCACATCTGAAATTTGAGCAGTGCGGCGGCGCAGCTTTTCCTTTGTGGGCAAGGTCGAGCCGCTGCTCCGCTCGCACCTTATTTGCGACATTGAAACTTCCAACGTTCTTGCTCTTCGCGGCCACAGTGGCCGTACAAACGAATGCGAAGGCGCAAACAACTCCGGCCGCTGTGTTCCAGGAACTGCGCAGTTTCGAAAACATGGGCACGGTTCTCTACGTTGCCGCGCATCCGGACGACGAGAACACGCAATTGATCGCGTATCTGGCGCGCGGAAAGAACTATCGCACCGCTTACCTTTCCCTCACTCGCGGGGATGGTGGCCAGAATGTGCTGGGGTCGGATTTTGACGAACGACTGGGTGTCGCACGCACTCAGGAACTGCTTGCGGCGCGCAGGCTGGATGGTGGACGCCAGTTCTTCACCCGTGCGATCGATTTCGGATTTTCCAAGGACTACGAGGAAACGCTTCGAATCTGGAACAAGGAGGAAGTTCTTGAGGACATGGTCCGCATTATTCGTCATTTCCAGCCGGACGTGATCATCACCCGCTTTTCACCGCAACCCGGCGGCACGCATGGACACCACACCGCCTCGGCGGTTCTGGCGCGTGAAGCGTTCAAACTGGCCGGCGATCCGAATGCCTATCCCGACCAGCTCAAGACATTGAAGCCGTGGCAGCCCAGGCGCGTTTTCATGAACCGCTGGGGAGGCGGAAATGAAGGACTGCAGATGCAGATCGGCGGAACAGATCCCGTTTCCGGAACTTCACTGATGGACCTGGCGAATCGCAGCCGGGCGATGCACAAGACGCAGGGCTTCGACAATTTTGGCGGTCGCGGTGGCGGGCCCACGCGCTCGGAGAATCTTCAGTTGCTCGACGGCGAGCCGGCGACAAGTGATTTCATGGAGGGCGTCGATACCACGTGGAACCGCGTTGAAGGCGGCGCTGAGGTTGCGCGGCTTACGGCGGAAGCGATCTCCGGCTTCGATTCCAACAATCTCGCCGCAAATGTTCCCGCTTTGCTGAAAGTGCATGCCGCACTCAAATCGCTTCCGAAGAATCCGGTCGTCGATGAAAAACGTGAACAGCTCGATCGCATTGTTGCCGCCTGTCTGGGCTTGAATGCACGGACGATGATTGCTTCCGCTGAAGCAGTGCCCGGCGAAAAGCTGAGAATGAAGCACGTGGTCGAAGTCAAATCTGAAGTTCCCGTGCGCTGGATTGCCTCATCGTTTGGCGGGAAAACTTTCCAGCTGAACGTTCCGTTCAATTCAAAGAAGCCGGTCGAACGTGAATCCACATATGCAATTCCGGAGAGCATGCCGTTCACGCACCCATATTGGCTGCGATCCGAGCGCGGCACCGGAATGTTCCGCGTCGATGATCTTTCATTGATCGTTGAACCCGAGAATCCCCCGGCGATTCCGATACAGCACACTTTTGAGGTCAAAGGCCAGACGATCGTTCTGCGTGACGAACCGATGCAGGAGGGCGGAGTTGACGGAGGCGGTCGCTCGCTGGATGTGATCCCGCCGGTTTCATTGTCGTTCGGTTCCAGTGTTGCGGTTTTCGTGCCGGGATCGACACGCGAGCTGGATGTCGAACTCGTTGCATTCCGCGATGGTCTTTCTGGAACGGTTGAACTCGAAGTGCCGAAAAGCTGGAAGGTTTCACCGGCGAAACAGACGTTCAAACTCGCGACACGCGACCAACGTCAGTCGGTGAAGTTCACTGTCACTGCCCCGGCAGAGATCAGTTCGGCGAGGATCGTTGCGCGGGCGGATGTAGGCGGAAAAACCTATCGGAACCAACGCGTTGAAGTGCGATACGGCCACCTGCCTTTGCAACTGCTGCATCCTGAAGCGGCGATCAAGGCGGTGAACATGGAGCTTTCCGTCCGCGCGAGGAAGGTCGGTTACATTCCTGGAGCAGGAGACGACATTCCTGCGGCGCTGCGTCAGATGGGTTGCAGCGTGACTGTTCTGAACCAGCCGACATTGACTGCTGCGGAACTATCGGGATTGGACGCGGTGGTGATCGGTGTTCGCGCGTTGAATGTACGCTCGGAATTGCTCAAACAGATGCCGGCGCTCACTGAATTTGTTGAAGGCGGCGGCACGCTGGTGGTGCAGTACAATCAGCCGGAACGAGATGGTTTTGGCGATCTGCTCGATGTTCGCATCACGCGCGACCGGGTGACGGATGAATCGGCTGAGATCAAGGTGCTGGCGCGGGAGCATCCGGTGTTGAATTCACCGAACAGAATCGCGCAATCCGATTTCGACGGCTGGGTTCAGGAACGCGGCCTTTATTTTCCCAATCAATGGAATGAAAAGTTCACGCCGATCCTGGCGTGCGGCGATCCTGGCGAGAAACCACTTGAAGGCGGATTGCTTGTGGCGCGGCGCGGGAAAGGTCATGTCGTTTACACGAGCCTGTCCTTTTTCCGTCAGTTGCCGGCCGGCGTGCCCGGTGGCTACCGCCTGTTTGCAAACCTGATTTCTCTCGGCAAATGAGCGACACGAACACTCAATCTTCCAGCGGGCGTGTCCCCGAAAATGAACAGGATCGAATCGATGAAGATCCGCAGGTTCCCGGCTTTCGATCCTGGCGCGGTGTTTACATTTTCGTCCTGGCGTTCTTCGTGGCGGTCGTGGTGCTGCTGACGTTGTTTTCGCGGCACTACGCATGAACACCTTTGACTGGATCGTTCTGCTCGGAACGATGATCGGCATCGCCGCCTATGGAGCGTGGCACACGCGCCATACGAATCATCTCGACACCTACCTGAAGGGCAGCAAGACAACGCGCTGGGGAACGATCGGCATTTCCGTCATGGCCACGCAGGCCAGCGCGATCACGTTTCTTTCAATTCCGGGGCAGGGCTTCGAAAGCGGGATCGGTTTCGTGCAAAACTACTTTGGCCTGCCGCTCGCAATGATCATTGTTTGTGCCGTTTTTCTTCCGATCTACCGCAAGCTCGGGGTTTATACGGCGTATGAATATCTTGGCAGCCGGTTTGATGCAAAGACGCGGCTGTTAGGTGCCGGGCTGTTCCTGCTTCAGCGCGGTGTGGCGGCGGGGGTGACGATCTACGCGCCGGCAATCATTCTCGCGACCGTCCTGGGCTGGCGTCTCGACATGACGGTTGTTGGCATCGGGGTTCTGGTCATCGTTTACACGGTCACGGGCGGCAGCGAGGCGGTGAGTCTCACGCAGAAGTTCCAGATGGGAATCATCTTTGTCGGAATGGTGACGGCGTTCATTCTCCTGATCTTTCGACTGCCGGAGGGACTCGGCTTCAACGAAGCCGCACATGTCGCGGGTGCGATGGGCAAGCTTCAGGCAGTGGATTATTCATTCGATCCGGAGAAGCGTTACACGCTCTGGAGCGGCCTCTTCGGAGGACTCTTTCTTTCGCTTTCGTACTTTGGGACGGACCAGTCGCAGGTGCAGCGTTACATCGGAGGCGCGGCACTGCGCGAGGGGCGGCTTGGTTTGATGTTCAATGCTGTGATGAAGGTTCCGATGCAATTTTTCATCCTGTTGATCGGTGCGCTCCTGTTTGTCTTCTACCAGTTTCAACCTGCACCGGTGTTCTACAATCGTGTCGAATGGCAGCGTCATGCCAATGGTCCAAACGGAGCCGAGTTTCGCGCGATTGAAGAAAGGCACGCCCAGCTGCATGCAGCGAAACAGGAGACGATCCGGGCGTGGCTCGAAGTGCGGCATCATTCCGACGCTGCCGTTCAGCTGGCAGCGCGAGAAGCCATGCAAGCCGCAGAAGCCGAGACGCAGGCGATTCGAAAGGAAGCGAAGGATCTTCTGCTCAAGCATGACCCGCGCGCGAAGGTGAAGGATTCGGACTACATCTTCATCGGATTCATTCTCGAACAGATGCCGCACGGGGCAATCGGTTTGCTGGTCGCGGTGATGTTCTCGGCGGCATTGTCTTCAAAGGCCGGAGAACTCAATGCGCTGGGCACCACGACGACGATCGATCTCTGGCGACAGTTCCGGCCGCTGGCCGCGCATGACGAGCGAAGGAATGTTCGCGTGGCTAAATGGTGGACGGCGATTTGGGGACTGGTGGCGATCGCCTTTGCACTCTATGCAGGCCTTGCGGAAAATCTCATCGAGGCGATCAACATCATTGGTTCGATCTTCTATGGTGTGGTGCTCGGGATATTTCTGGTGGCGTTCTTCATCAAGCGCGTGGGCGGCACCGCGGTGTTCTGGGGGGCGGTTGTTTCGCAGACGGCGATTTTCGTCATCTACTTCCTGCGGCTGCGATTCCCGGTGCTCGATTTTTCCTATCTCTGGTACAACGTCATCGGCTGCGCCGGATGCGTTGTGTTGGCGGTGCTGATTCAATTGATGATCAATCTCGGTGGAGGGAAAGGGAGGACCGCTTGAACGTGCGTATGCAGATGGATTCGAGAAACAGGGAGTGGCAGCTCCGCCCTGCGGAGAACGAAAACGGGGTTGTTTGGACATTTGGTTTTCGCCGCGCTTTTGCACCGTTGCGCCTTTGCGTTGAAACAATAAATCCATGAGCGCTCCAGTTATTTGTTTTGGACAACAGCCCTGCGGGTTTTTTCCGCGGCGATTTCTCGTGGCCAAGTTCTGGACCGCGCGAAGGCTTCAGCAGGAGATCGGCGGCGAGATCGTTTTCTTTTACCACGACAGCGATCATGACCCGCGCGAAACGCAGACGATTCTGCGTCATCGCAAAACAAACGAGCCGGCGATTCTGAACTTCGCTTTCGAAAACAAAATTCAGCGCAAGTTCTCGCCGCTGTATTTGAAGCGCATTCCTGCCGACTGGCAGGCGAAGACCACGCTCCAGCTTCCGAACTACGTGGATGGAAGGCTGACCGCGCTGTTCAAGTCGGTTTCGGCGTCCAACATTGCCGACTTCTGCCTGGAAATGTATCGCGCAATGGGATTGCTCGAAGGCATTCGCGTTGTGCGTTCGGGCGATGCCGCGGTTCGCCGCGCGGCTTGCGACGTCGCGGAATGTTTTGTCGATGTGAAACACGAAGGAGAAGTTGTCCGGGCCAAACTCGACGGCGGCGAACTCAAGCTGCACGAAGGGGGAAATTCCTGGATTACGCTGCCGAAATGCGAATTCACGAAAGAGCAGGTGAGTCCGACTCGCGACTCAAGACTGCGCTGGATGCAGTCGGTGATCCACTGCACGCATTACATTGCCGGGGCAGGGGAACAAGCCTACCTTCGAACCGAAGACGCGCCCGAGATCACGTTCGTTCCGCGCGACAACATCGATCGATCCGATGAAGCCTATGTCGAAGTCCCAAACTGAACTGCCACTCGTCGCATTTGGAGCGCATCCGGATGACATCGAATTCGGATGCGGCGGTGTGATTGCGGCGGAAACGCGCGCCGGCCGTCCGGTGCATTTTGTCATCTGTTCGAAGGGCGAAGCCGGCACTCACGGCACTCCGAAACAACGGGGTCAGGAAGCGGCTCGTGCCGCAAAAATTCTTGGTGCGACGCTCGAGTTCGTGGAACTGGACGGCGACGCGAAACTGGAAGTCCGGTCTTCGCACGCGCTCAAACTTGCGGCAGTGCTGCGACGCGAAAAGCCCGCGCTCGTGCTGGCGCCAAGTCTTGCCGAGAACCAGCATCCGGACCATTGGCGGCTTGGAAAGCTGGTGCGCGACGCGTGTCGGCTCGCGCGTTACGGCGGACTGAAAGGTCTGCGCGGCGAACGTCATGTGATCGAGCAGTTGTTTTATTATGCGGTGACGCCGGAGGCGGAACCGCGCGATGTAAACCCGCTGCTTTACGATGTGTCGCATGAGGAAGTTCTTGCGGCCTGGAAAGCATCGATGGAAGCACACGCGTCGCAAGTGGGCGCGCGCAATTACATCGAATTGCAGCTGACGCGGGCGCGGCTGCTCGGCGCGAGGGCGGGAATCGGACATGCCATTCCATTGTTCCCGAACGATCCGCTGATTGTGGGTTCGCTTCAGCAGGTGAGCCGGGGTGCGAGAAAGTTTTAGGCATATGATTTTAACGCAGAGACGCAAAGGACTTGGAGAGTCGCAAAGTGGTGAGGACAGAGGCATGTGGCACTGGGCCACGGATCGTTTCTCAAGCACGGCTGCTGGATTGATTTCCGATCCACAAACATCCTTTGCGAGTCTCTGCGCTCTCCGCGCCTCTGCGTTAAAACCAGCCTCCCATGACTGACGCGTTGCGCATTGGAATTACCTGTTATCCGTCTGTCGGCGGAAGTGGAATTCTTGCAACGGAACTCGGAGTGGAACTTGCCGAGCGCGGTCATCACGTTCATTTCATCAGTTATGAACGTCCGTTCCGGTTGCCGATGAAATTGCCGCGCCTGCACTTTCATCCGGTGGGCGTGAATGACTACGGCCTTTTCAAATATCCCGACTACACACTGCCGCTTTCGGTGAAGATGGCGGAGGTTGCGCGGGAACATGGACTGGATGTGCTGCATGTTCATTACGCGGTGCCGCATGCGACGGCGGCGCTGCTTGCGCGCTCGATGCTGCCGCGGGAGATGCAACCGAAACTGGTGACCACACTGCATGGCACCGACACCACGCTGCTGGGGCGTGACGAAGATTATCGACCGGCGATTGAGTATGCGTTGCAGCAGTCGGATGCGGTCACAACGGTTTCCGCATTTCTCAAACAGGAAACCCGACAGCTTTTTCAGATCAATCAGGAGATCGATGTCATCCACAACTTCTTTGAACCGGAACGTCCGCGTCGTGCTCCCTGGGAAGTGCGTCGTGATCTTGGTTTGACGAATGAAACCGTGTTGTTTCATGCGTCAAACCTGCGCACACCGAAGCGGATCGATCTGTTGCTGGAAACCGTTGCTCGCATCCGGAGCGATGTGCCGTTCAAGCTGGTCCTGCTGGCGGGTGACAGCTTCGCGCCGTTTGCGTCGGATGTGCGGTTGCTTGGAATCGAGGATCGGTTGCTGGTGCTGGAGCGTATTCTCGACATTGAGGATTATCTGCAGATTGCGGACATCGGACTGTTCACATCGGAGAGCGAGAGTTTTTGCCTGAGCATTCTGGAGGCAATGTGCTTTGGGTGCCCGAGTGTGGCGCGGGGCATTGGTGGAATCCCGGAAGTCGTGGAAGACGGTGTTTCGGGCGTTTTGGTCGATGGCGAAAATCCCGATGCCATGGCGCGGGCGGTTGAGACGTTGATCGAATCTCCGGAAAGGCGGCGCGCGATGGGGCAGGCGGCGCAACAGCGCGCGGCGAAGATGTTTTCCGCGGATGTGATCGTCCCGCAATACGAACGCCTTTACCGGCGTGTTTGCAGGCGAAACGACTGATTTCAAGCTTGCGTTTTGAGAGTCCGACCGGAAGATTGCACCCCCTATATGGAATCTGATGTCACGCAATCCGCAGCATTTTTCAAAGCATGGGCCTGGGCTGAAGCGCACGCGAAGCAATTGATCATTGGCGCCGTGGCTGTTGTCGTTGTGGGCGCTGGCGTCGGATTTGTCGTGGCACAGCGGCACCAGAAGGAAGTTTCCGCCAGTGAAGCGTTGTCTCGAATTGGCGCGCAAAGCACGACGAGCGGACAGGCGGCAGCGCCGGAATCATTCCTCAAGGTTGCGTCCGATTACCAAGGAACCAGCGCCGGTGAACGGGCATTGCTGGTTGCGGCCGCGCGTTTTTTTGCGGAAGGAAAATATGCTGACGCGGAGAGGGAATGCCGGAAATTCTTGAGTGAATATCCCGGTTCCGGTTTCGCGGGCCAGGCCGCTCTCGGTGCTGCAGCGTCTCTGGAGGCTCAGGGAAAAAATGAGGAAGCACTGAAAGCCTATCGCGACATCGCCGAACGTCGTTCGACGGAAACCGTGATGGCTCCGGCCAAACTGGCGATGGCCCGCATTTATCAGGAACAGGGAAATCTCCAGCAGGCGCGTGATGTCTATCAGCAGCTGTCGCAGTCGCCTCAGGCAGGTTCCGTCGCGCAGGAAGCCGCAATGCTGTTGCACGAGCTGGTTCAGAAAAATCCTTCGCTCGCCGAAACACCGGCTGCTTCCACGAACGTTCCCGTCATCAATCTGAACTGATCCGGAGGGACGTTCCTTCTATGAAGCTCACCATCATCGGCACCGGCTATGTCGGTCTCGTGACAGGGACCTGTTTTGCCGAGGTTGGCCACCATGTGATCTGTGTGGACAACGACGCCTCCAAAGTTCAGATGCTTCAGGCCGGCGGAATTCCGATCTACGAGCCGGGGCTGGAGGAAATGGTAAAAAAGAATGTGGCGGCCGGCCGCCTGAGCTTTACCACGAGCACTGCGGAAGGCGTCGAGAAATCGGATGTCGTTTTTATCGCCGTTCCCACACCGCCGCAGCCGGACGGTGCGGTGGATCTGAGTTTCATCGAAAAGGTTGCGCGCGAGATCGCCAGCGCGATGACCAGCTACAAGATCGTCGTCGATAAGAGCACGGTTCCCGTGAAGACCGGCGACAAGGTGGCGGAAACCATCAAGCGCTACTGCAAGGCGCAGGTGGAGGTCGATGTCGTCAGCAATCCCGAGTTTTTGCGCGAGGGGTTTGCGGTGGATGATCTGATGCACCCGGACCGCATCGTGATCGGAGTGAAGAGCGAACGACCGGTTGCCGCGATGAAGGAAATTTACAAGCCATTCAACGCGCCGATCATCGTCACAGACATCAATTCCGCGGAGCTGATCAAGCACGCCTCCAATTCATTTCTCGCGCTGAAGATTTCCTACATCAATGCCATCTCCGTCATCTGCGAGGCCACCGGTGCGAACGTGATGGAAGTGGCGAACGGCATGGGCATGGACGCACGCATCGGGCGCCGTTTTCTTGATGCCTCGCTCGGTTTTGGCGGCAGCTGTTTCCCGAAAGATCTCAGCGCGTTCATCAAGATTTCCGAACAGGTCGGCTACGACTTCGGACTTCTGAAGGAAGTGCAGCGGATCAATGCAGAGCAGATGAACCGGTTCGTGAAGAAGATCACGGACACGATGTGGGTGTTGAAGGACAAGACAATCGGCGTGCTGGGGCTGGCGTTCAAGCAGAACACCGATGACGTCCGTATGTCACCGGCAATCGATCTTTGCCAGCGTTTGCAGAAGGAAGGCGCGAAGCTTCGCGTGTTCGATCCGAAGGCGATGGACAAGGCCCGGGCTGTTCTCAAAGACGTCGTCTATGTTGATGACATGAACAGCGTGGCCGATGGATGCGACGCTCTGGTGGTGGCAACGGAATGGCCGGAATTCAAGCAGCTTGATCTCGAACGCGCGCGAAAGATGATGACTCATCCGATCATGTTCGATGGGCGCAATCTGTTCGACGTGGCTGAAATGGAAAAGCTCGGATTCCTCTACAAGAGCATCGGCCGGTAGAATCCCGCGCTTCGAACGTGCGGTCCGGGTTTGAGGGTCCTCGTCCGCTCTGGTTCTGAATGAATAACGATCCGCAAAAGGTCATCGACGTTTCCGCCGGCCTGGTTTTTCGGAACGGAAAACTTCTCATCACACAACGACACGCTGATGCGCATCTGGGCGGACTCTGGGAGTTTCCGGGCGGAAAACGCGAATGCGATGAAACCTTCGAGCAATGCCTGGTCCGGGAACTTCGCGAGGAACTGGCAATCGAAGTTGAAGTGGGGCAGCGGATCGATTCGGTGGTTCATCGTTACCCGGAAAAAACCGTTCGCCTCGATTTCTTTCAATGCCGGTGGACCGCAGGTGAGCCGCAGCCACTTGGCTGTCCGGCATTTCAGTGGATCGAACTGGATGATCTGGATCGGTTTCAATTTCCTGATGCCGACAAACAGATTTTGCACGTGCTGAAGACGTCTCCCGGACTTTGGATATAAGCGGGGTGTCACAGAGGCGGCAGTGTCACTGGAAAGATGCAGATTCGACCGCCGGCAAGTCCTACATTTGGATTGATTGCAGAGACGCTCGTGATAAGGTCGCGGCATCACTGGACGTTTCAATGCCGGTGTCGGGTGTATCGAAGTTCTTCGGGAATGAGGAAAAACATATGCGGATTCTGATCCAGCAGAAGAACGATGGCCTCTACTTCAAGGACATAGGGGAATGGACACGTGACCCTGCTGAGGCGATGGATTTTCTCAGCTCAACCAGCGCCATTGATTTTTGCATCCTTAACAAGATCTCGCATGTTCAACTCGTGTTGAAATTCGAGGAGCAGCAATACGACATCGTCCTGCCGGTGATGAGTCCTCGCGGCGATGATCCGCGTCGATCTGTCTGATCTAATTTTTCCAGTTCGTTTCTTGCGGAAATCTTCTTCGTGTCTATCCTGTCAACCATGAATGCGACTTCGTTTGACGCCACAAACCACACGCGGCTGAGTGAACTGGGACAGAAAGTGTTGAGTGGAGGACAGATCACCCGTGATGAAGCCCTGTGGATTCTGAACCTGGAATCGGCTTCCGACATTTACGACCTTCTCGCGTGGGCCAACCGGATTCGCGAACGTTTCAAGGGAAACAAGATTCATCTCTGCTCAATCGTCAACGCCAAGGCCGGTGCCTGCTCCGAAAACTGCAGTTTCTGCTCGCAATCGTCGTTTTATCAGACCGGTTCGCCGCGTTACGGGTTCATCGATCCGGAACCTGTTCAGGAAGCGGCTGACGAAGCGAATCGCAACAACGTCACGGCGGTCGGACTGGTTGCGGCCTGGAAAGGATTGAATGAAGGGCCGATGCTCGATGAAGTTTGCGATCGCATTCGCGAACTCAAGCAGAGCGGCAAAACGCGTCCCGACGCCTCGCTCGGAATCATCAAGAGCCAGACGGTTGCGAACCGATTGAAGGAAGCGGGGCTGGAATGTTACGGTCACAATCTCGAAAGTTCCCGCCGCTTTTTCCCCAAGACCTGCACGACGCACACCTACGACGATCGGTTGCAGACGATTCAATTCCTGAAGAACGCGGGCATCAACATCTGTTCTGGGGGCATCATCGGCATGGGCGAAACCCGAGAAGACCGTTGCGATCTCGCGCTGTCGCTGCGCGAAATCGGGGCGAGTGTCGTTCCGATCAATATTCTGAATCCGATCAAGGGCACGCCCTTCGAGAACAACGAGCCGTTGTCGGTGCATGAAATTCTCAAGACGATCGCCTGCTTCCGCTTTGTGCTGCCGCGACAGGAAATCATGATTGCCGGCGGCCGGACGATGAACCTTCGCGATTCCCAAAGCATGATTTTCATGGCCGGCGCGAGTGCGCTGATGGTTGGCAATTATCTGACCACGCTGAATCAGCCGGTGGAAAAGGATCTGCAAATGCTCAAGGACCTCGGACTCGATCCGAGCTGGGAAAAGCACGGATTCAGCGACCAGGAGGAGAGTGGCTGCGGTTGCGGCTCAGGGCAGTGCGAAACGGAAATGGCCATCGCCAAATAGGCGCCGCGTCACATCGAATGAATCTGCAGCGTCTTGGGAAAAACCTGAACCGATACTGCGGTGACACCATCGACATTCGGAAGACGCTGTCGGTGATTCAAGATGCCGCCGCGCGTCACGGTTGGATCTCTGAGACATTTTTCCAGTCTGACCAGCTTCAGCTTGCCGCCCTCTACCGGAAGCCCGCTGCGACGGGTTCCGTTCGGCGCGTTTACATCAGCGCCGGAATTCATGGCGATGAACCTGCCGGGCCACTGGCTGCTGCGAAGTTGCTGGAGGAGAACCGGTGGCCGGACGACATCGAATTGTGGGTCTGTCCATGTCTCAACCCGGTGGGATTCGATCTGAACTGCCGGGAGAACGCGCATGGCATCGATCTCAACCGAAGCTATTTGAATCCTTCGGTGGCCGAAATCGCTGCGCACATCGCATGGCTCGAACGCCAGCCGAACTTCGATCTTTGCCTGCTGCTTCACGAGGACTGGGAATCACACGGATTCTACCTTTACGAACAGAATCCGGATCAGCGTCAGTCGCTTGCGGAAGCAATGATCGAAGCGGTTGGATGTGTCTGTCCGATTGATCCGAATGAAATAATCGAAGGCCGTCCGGCGTTGAATGGAATCATTCGGCCGAACATTGACGTCAACAGCCGGGTTGACTGGCCCGAGGCTTTTTACCTGATTCGCAACAAGACGCGGCTCAGCTACACGCTGGAAGCTCCGTCGGACTTTGCGTTGGAAGTCCGGGTTCAGGCGCTGACCACCGCCGTCCAGGCCGCGCTGGAACGCTTGAGCGTGACGCCGGATTCAACGCAGGCCGTCTGATCCGCAGCAAGCCCGGTTGCGCTGATCCATCCAGGTCTGCCCCAGTTCCTGCAACGTCTTTCCCTTCAGAAGCCGTTCTGCCATCGGAAACACGATGCGCTCCTCCTTGTCGAAATGGCTTCGACAGAGAAGGATCGTGGTCAGCAGGAGGTGACGCGCCTGTTTGAGCTGCCGGGTGCGGTGGATCAATGCGAGGTTCTGTTCGATCAGATTGTGCTCGTGATGAAATGTGTCGCAATGGCCGATTTGCTCGAATGACGGTTCAAGGGGTGTGATGAACAGTTCGTCCTCGGTTCGAGAATGTGCTGCCAGCATCGCTTCAGTCAGTGCCGCGAGAGTTTTCACCTCCGCAACCGTTTTGAGTTTCGGGGCGGCTTTTTCGATGTGATCGAAGAGATTGTGGAAAACGTGATGTTCCGCCTGAAGAGCTTCTGTGATTTTCATGTTGGGTGAATTGTTGTGGAAACAAAGTCACCCGAACACATGAAGCCGGCCAACCGTCTATTGCCAACCTTCAACCTATAAATGGCCGGGATCAATCGCCCGACTATTGGCCCCGAGCCTACTGGTAATGTGGCGGTTTCTGGTTGTTGGCCTTGATGCGTTCGAGTTCCTGCGTTTCCAAGGCTTCCGACTGCCGCTGAACTTCCTTTTTTAGGCGCGTGATCAGCCTGCCCTGATCGATCACCACCTGATTCAGCTGGTCGAGCTGATATTCCAGGTGGGCGATGTGGGCTTCAAGCTTCTGGAACCGGTCCTGGAATTCTTCATTCATACAAGCGCCTGCCGGAGTGTTTGCGACGGCGTTCAGTAGAGAAAAACCCGGACCACTGGTCGATGAAAATCGAGCGTTGCGGATGAGTGAGATGCGGGAGGGGGAAAATACTTCCAGAGCATTCAAGAAATCTCGTAACCGCTGATGTAACGAGGCGGAACAGTCGTGAAAACGTCCGACTCCTTACGCGTCAGCGGCTGTAGTTTTCTAAACCGCTCTATCGCAGGTCCATTTTCCATTCTCCATTTCGGTTTTGGAATCGGATCTCCGTGGAAGAGCTTTCTTCCAAAGTTGGAAGGAATTCAACTTTCAAGACAACAGTGCCGTCGTCCAAAATTTTTTTATCTGCCGCCCGCGCGTCTGGTATCGGCGCCTGATCAAAGAACTCCTCGTGATGCAGATAAAACTGATTTGAAAATGCAATCGAAGCTTCAGTGGGCGCCAGCAGCTGGAGGACGGCCTCCGGTTTACGATTGTGAATGGCCCAGAGGAATGATTGCAGCGTGTTTTCGGGTGTGGCCATGCCGACCCATTGGGCATCTTTCTTTCGAATATAATCAGGAGGAAGGGCGGAAGCGTTTGTGTCCAACTGATTCAGCTTTGCACGCAGAACTTCATTTTCGCGTTTAACAGGCTCGAGTGCAGTTCGTTGTTCCATCAACCGGCTGACTTCCGATCGGAGTCGCAATAGCTCTGGCGGCACGGGAATTTGTTGCAGCGTCGCGGGTTGGGCGTCTCGTTCCGTTCTGGCCGATTCGACCTTTGACAACAATTCCTTCTGTTCGGCCTGGAGCTCGTTTACCTGTCGCTGGCGCGTTGCCGTTGTGGCGAGGAGAACGCAAGTGACAAGGCCAGCGATTGAGGCAAGCACGCGGATGTTCATGGATTGTTTTCCTGTGTAGCGGGGCGTTCCAGAAACCATTTGCCGTCGCGCAGTTTCAACCACTCCGGATGCTCCTTTGCGATCCGCATATGAACGCTGCCATCCACTAATCCAACATTCCCGTGGATCGGACAACGGGTGAGCATGCTGAAGGGTCCTTTTTTAATTGAACCGGGAATGTCGAGAAACCACTCGTAGGAACAGTTTTCCATGCTGAAGCTGCCGAAGTCGGGCGCAGGCTGCCGGCTGCGGTCACCGGGGCAAACAAGGATTCTCGTCGTGCTCAATTCGTTGCTCATGCAGATCACATTCGGCGGAAGCTGACTCTCATTATCTTGAGCCCATATGAGTACCGCCAATGCCATCTGTTTCATATTGTTGACGCAGGCGATTTCCTGAGCGCGCTCCCGGGCGTTGGCGTCCGCTTCGATTTCCTCCGAAAATAATCCGGAACGCTTTTTAAGCGTTTGCTGTATTTCGCGATTCTCCAGCTGGAGTTTTTGTCTTTCAGCGATCTCCTGCTTCAGTCGCTCTGCTATTTCACGCAATTCAGCAATTTCCTTCGCGCGATCTGTCGCGAGTCCCGTTGGCGTTTCGACATTCACAGGGCTCGTCGTAAGGTTGAGCTCGTTTGTCAGAGTTTGTCTCAAGGTGGCAATTTCATTCTCAAGGGATTGAATCTTCGATTGCTGCACGGAAAGTCCGATCACGCAGAACAAACAGATTCCGGAGGGAATCAGTACCGGCCAGAGATGTCGCAGCCAGCCTGACTGCACCTGTGAGATCTGAGTGTTCGAAGGGAACCGCCTTTCATCGTCGCGCGCTTTCATGATCAACCTTTCCTTCAAATCTCCCGGCGGCACCGGCTGAGGTGCATTTCGCAGGAGCTTTTCAATGTCGTTCTCGGTGGGGTCATTCATACCGTTTTCAATCGCGCGGACGGCGGCGGATGTCTTTGTTCCGCCATTTGCTTTTGCAGCTCCGCCAATGCCTGGCGCAGTCGGTATTTAACCGTGCTCGTGGCGACATCCATGGCATCGGCCGTTTCCTGCAAGGTGAGTTCCTGGTAGTAATGCAGGTGAATGGATTCACGCAAATCGGGTGGCAATCGATCGACACAGGCGAAAAGGTGATTGGCGAGGTCTGTCTCGGCTGTGCTTTGATCGGGCGGGGAACATGGGGAAACGCATTCCGCCCACCATTCGGAAGGACGCGATTCGGTCGGACGCTGAGCGCGCCTCCAGTCGATGTAAACATGGTAGGCAATGCCATGAATCCAGGAAGTGACCGATGACCGACCGACGAAGCTGGCCAGGGCGCGTTGGATGCGGCTGAAGGTCTGCTGGGTGAGATCGGCGGCGTCGGCATCGTGATAGGCGAGCCGTCGCAGAAATGCATAAACGCGTTCATAGAATAGCTCGATGAGCTGAATCGTGGCCGCCTCAGGATCTTTTCGGATCAGCGCGGTAAGTTGATTGGCGTCCAAATCCATTCGTTCCATCTGTTTAGTCGAAGAAACCCGACTGCGTGGACAAAAATAATCTCAGGTATTTAATTGCGGGAATTTTGGACAGGAGCGACGGGGAGACGTTCCGTTTTTCTTTAACACTACGCTTCAGTGCGCTGGCGTCTTGAAATGTGGGCGGCGGACGTCCATTCTCTTGGACCGTTTCGCGGCGGCCGGTGCAGCCGTTGCGGGAGAAAGATCAAATGTCATACAACGCCTGGTTTCAGTGTATCAACGCAGAGTGCGGGCAGACCTACCCGCTCAATTCCGTTGTTTATCAATGCAAGCGCTGCAACTCGCTCCTCGAAGTGCAGCACGACCTCAACGCGTTGAAAACCCGCACCGCAGACCAGTGGAAGGACCTGTTCGTCCAGCGCAACAAGGGCAACGAATGGCCCTACGGCTCGGGAATCTGGGGCAAGAAGGAATGGGTCCTGCCACAGATCGCCAATGACAACATCGTCTCGCTCTATGAAGGCGGAACGAACCTGTTCTGGGCCGAACGCTTCGGAAAGATTCTCGGTCTGAACGATCTCTGGATCAAACTCTGCGGCAACACGCACAGCGGATCGTTCAAGGATCTCGGCATGACGGTGCTGGTTTCGCAGGTGAAGCAGATGATCTCGGAAGGCGCGCCCATCAAAGCCGTCGCTTGCGCTTCCACCGGGGACACCTCCGCGGCGCTCGCCACGTATTGCGCTGCGGCGGGAATTCAATCGATCGTCCTGCTGCCGCGTGGAAAGATTTCTCTCGCGCAGTTGATTCAGCCCGTCGCAAACGGATCGCTCGTGCTCTATCTGGACACGGATTTCGACGGTTGCATGCAGCTGGTTCAGGAGATCACAAAGGACGAAACGCTTTATCTGGCGAACTCGATGAATTCGCTTCGCGTGGAAGGTCAGAAAACCGTCGGCATCGAGATCGTCCAGCAATTTGACTGGCAGGTGCCGGACGTCATGATCATTCCGGGCGGCAATCTCGGGAACGTTTCAGCGCTTGGCAAAGGCTTGCTGATGATGAAGGAGCTGGGCCTGATTTCGAAGCTGCCGCGAATCGTCGTCGCGCAGGCTGAGCGCGCGAATCCACTCTACCGTTCGTATCTGACGAACTTCGAAAAATTCGAACCGATCCAGGCGGAGAAAACTCTCGCCAGCGCCATTCAGATCGGAAACCCGGTCAGCATTCAGAAAGCGATCCGCACGTTGAAACAGTTCAACGGCATCGTCGAGCAGGCGAGCGAAGAGGAGCTGGCCGATGCGGCGGCGTTGGCCGATCGCACGGGCATGTTCACCTGTCCGCATACCGGCGTGGCCCTCGCCGTCATGATCAAGCTCCTCAAGGCTGGCAAGATCGACAAAGCGGAGAAAGTGGTCGTCATCTCCACAGCGCATGGACTGAAGTTCGTCGAGATGAAGGTGAAATATCACCAGAAGGAACTTGGATTCCCGTCCCGCTACGCCAATCAGCCAATCGAACTTCCTGCCCGACTGGACGCCGTCAAGGAAGCCCTGCAGAAGGCGCTCGCCGAAAAGAGCCGTTTCGAAGTCAGCTGACTGTCGCCTGGAGCGCGGCTGTGTCGCGGACCAGCCGCAGCGGGTTCAGCATCCGTGCGTTGACTCTTCTCTCACGCAGTTTGCGCTGGCGAAGACGATCGCTGTTGCGACTGGTGCTGAAACACACAGTCGCGGTTCGGAATTCAGGACGACGAATCTGAGCACCACAACTTCAGATGCGAACTGACAGTCACATTTCTGAAAACACGCCAGAACACGGATGGAAGCCGTGCTGCGTGGAATGAAGCAAGTCGCCGTGTTCTGGTAAATGTCAGAACCGATCGGAGTCTTCAATGAACAGGGATTCAAAAATAAAGCGGCTCGACTCCGACTTGCCCGAGCGAATTACGAACCGCATGGGGCACCGCCAATGATTGTGACCACCATTTTGTCTTCCTGAAGACAGGCGTTGGCGGCCCGTTTGATGTCATCGAGGGTCACAGCTTCGTAGAGGGCATCCTCCGCGTCTGCATGAGCGAAACCAAGTCCGTACAATTCATCGAGCGCGCTGCTCATCGCGAGATTGCCAATGTCCTGCCGGGAAATTTTCTTCTGTCCGATCACCTTGGCTTTCGCGCGTTTGAGTTCAGCTTCGGTCAGTCCTGACTCACGGAGAAGAGCGGCTTCGCGCAAAAGCTCCTTTTCAACGAGAGCAGCCTTTTCCGGCATCGTGCCGACGTAAAAGGAAAAATAGCCGGGGATGATTCCGGGGAAGTGCTGCGCTCCAACGTAGTAGGCCAAGCCCAGTTCGTCGCGAATGCGAAGGAACAATCGTGAGCCAAGGTCGCTGCACGTCTCCTGAAGCAGCTCCAATGCATAGCGGTCGGCGCGGTGCAGCGTAGTGCCAGGGAAACCGATCACCACCACGGCCTGTTTTTTGTCACGGGTTTCGTTTACACGTCCCGGCCTGAATGGAACCGCTTCTGTACCGCGGAACGGTTCGGCAGACGGTTTCCAGCCGGCGAACGCTTTTTCCACGGCTGCTTTCAATTCGGCGGTTTTGACATCTCCGAAAACGGAGATCACGCAGTTATTGGGAACGGCAAACTTCCTGTGAAATTCCCGAAGATCCTCCGCCTTCAAGCGCTCAAGCGATTCCTCGGTTCCGAGTGGATCCAGTCCGTAGGCAGCAGTGCCATACATGGTGCGTCGCATCGCCATGCCGGCGCTCTTGAGCAGGTGATCTTTCTGCGCCTGAATATTTGCAATCTGAACCTCGCGTTCGCGTTCCAGGGCATCGGATGGAAACGTTGGATTCAGTAGAACGTCGGTAAAAAGATTCAGCCCGGTCGCGAAATCGTCACTCATCACTTCAGCATTTACGCCAAAGCTGTTGTTGCCGCCGTAGCTGTCCATGTTGCCGCCGATCGATTCGATCTCGCGCGCGATCTGTTCCGCGGAACGTGTGGCGGTTCCCTTCAACAACAGCTTGCTCATCATCTGCGTGATGCCGTTGTTCTGGTCCGTTTCGGCAAGAACACCGCCGAGGAAGACAGCGCGAAATTCGACAAACGGAAGCCGGTGATCCTCCTTCACCAGCAGGCGAAGGCCATTTGGAAGCTCAAATTTCTGAACCGCGTGATCGCTGTGTTCCACGGTTCCGATCGACGATTTTTGGGTCGAGCCGGACGGCAGCAAAGCGAATACGGTTCGATTGGCCGGGGAAAGATATTGTCGCGCCACGCGCTGGAGATCGGCAGGCGTGATGCGTTTCACCGCTTCAAGGTAGCGATGGGAAAAATTGAGATCGTTCGCCGCGAGCCAGCTTCCACCGAGATCCTGCGCCTGGCCTTGCATGGTCTTTCGGGCCGAGAGTGTTCCGGCGACAAACTGTTTCACTGCTTTCGCGAGTTCCTCCGGCGCGACCGGTTGCGACTGCATCTTTTCCACTTCAGCCAGCATGGCGTCGCGCGCGGCTTCATAATTTTCCGCGTCCACCACGGCGCTCATTCCAAAGAGACCGGGATTCCCGGGGCTGTAAGTCCAGGCGTCTGCGTGATGCACCACGCCAAGCTTTTCACGAACCTGCTGGTAGAGGCGTGAGGAACGGCCGCTTCCAAGCAGCACAGCTAGAACGTCGAGAACAGGCACGTCGGGATGACGCAGTTCGGGAATGTGCCATGCGAAGTGAAAGTGTCCGAGTTCAATGGGCGCTTCCTCGATGATCTCACGCGGCGCGGTCTGACGCGGCTCCTCGGGCAGAACAACGGGCGGCAGCGGACGCGCCTTGTTCGAGGCGTAAGCGGTGCGGATTTGATCGATGACCTCGCCGGCCTTGATGTCGCCGACCACAATGAAGAAGACATTGTTCGGCGCGTACTTTTCTTCGTAATAGCTGTGGATGTCGTGCGGTTTTACTTCATTGAAGATGTCCGGGTAGCCGATGATCGTGAAGCGATACGGGCTTCGCGTGTAGGCAGTTTCGAAAAGCCGACGGCTGGAGCGGCGGCCGGGGTCGTCATAGCCCATGTCCATTTCACGGCGAATGACATCCATTTCCTTCGCGAGTTCCTCCGGGGGCAGGGCGGCGTTTTGCATGATGTCGCAAAGGATGTCGATCGCCGTGCGCGCGCCGGTGTTGGGAACATCGATGTGATACACCGTACGATCGAAGCTGGTGTAGGCGTTCATGTAACCGCCCGCTTCCTGAACCTCCTGATCGATGCGGCTGCCCGGGCGGGTGGTTGTTCCCTTGAAAAGCATGTGTTCGAGCACGTGCGACAGTCCGGCGCCGAGCCATTTGCCTTCATGAATGCTGCCGGCCATGCACCACGCCTGCACCGAAACCACCGGCGCGCTGTGATCTTCGCGAACAATGATCGTGAGACCATTGTCGAGTGTGGTGAGCTGCACGTCCGAAGGTATGGCCGGGAGTTCGTTCTGAGATTGCATCGTGTTCAACTGTCCGAGGAAGGTATTCGCAAACAGGCGTTGGGCAATGCAATTTGACTGGGCTTGTTTCCTCAAATCGTCGTCTGGCCGCTGCTTCCTTCCAGTTCAAGGATGGGAAATGAGCCGGAAGAAAACAGATTCGTCGGTTCCAACGGGAATGTTTACCGGACTGATGTTTCCACCCGGGTAATCGATCCAATTGGTTCCCAGACCGGAACCGAGGCTGTTGGTTTGCGATTGGAGCTTGAAGCTGCCGCTCCAGGAGAGTTCCAAGGCGCTGCTGGAGTTCGTGTAATTCAGTGTTGGCGCGGGAACGAATCCGATCACACTCACACTTCCGTCCACTTCGAGGTTGTTTGTCCAGATGACGCCGGCACCTTCAACGGCCATCGATGCTCCGTTCTGAAGCGGTTTGTTGAAGAGCGTGAATGTGTCACCGATCGTCAAAGGCGGACCGAAATTCTTCATTGTAACCGGGCCGACGCCCGCGTTGGTGAGTGTTCCGCTGACAACGACCTGATCGTTTGGAACAGGGAGAGATTTGTCCACTTCGATGGTGATGTTTCCCGCGATGCTCAAGTCATTGTTGATGGTGAAGATCCCGATGGAAGCGCCCGGTGCGAACATCGACTCCGGATGCAGGATGACTGGGCCGGAAAGGGTTCCGGTACCTCCGAGGACGCCGCCATAGACCACGGTTGCGCCAGCGGAATTGTCACTGTTGATGATCAATGCGCCGTTGCTCACGGTGTTCATCCCGGAATATGTGTTTGCTGCGAAGAGTGTCAGGGAGCCGGAGCCAATTTTTACAATGGAGCCGGAACCGGAAATTGCGTTCGTGAAGAGCTGATTGCTCGAATGGTTGAACGCGAGCACGCCATCATTCGTAACGGAACCGGTGCCAAGACTGGCATTTGCGCCGCCATCTCCTGCGAATAGAACTCCGCCTGAAACATAGGTTCCTCCCGAGTAGGTGTTCGCGCCCGAAAGCGTGAGTGTCCCGTTGTTTACCTGCACAGTGCCGCTGCCGGAAATATTGCCCGCCAGTGTCTGTTCCGAAGTCGGAGCATTGGTTGCATCGAAGATGAATGATCCATCGATGATCCAGGATAAAGAGCTGACCGAGTGGATCCGCGGATGACTTCCCTTGAGAATCATGGTGCCTCCATCGATGATGATCGGTGAACTGATGCCGCCCAGTCCGAGTTGACCGGTCGGAACCCATGTCATCGTTCCCGGGCCACTGACGTTGACTCTCATGGAAGGGCCAGCGGAATTGACGAGATAATTTTCGCAGATCCAGTTTCCGGTGCCGGCAAAGTGCATTGTCCAGGTTGCACCACCGCCTGCTTGCCAAATTACTTGTGGATTGATGATCGCGGCGTTCGTCGAATTGTTGACCCATTCATGAACCACTCCAGCCGGTCGCGCGGTGATCGACAGCCTGTGGCTTGCGTTGGTGCCTCCGATGGTCAACTGTCCCGCACCTTCTTCGATTGTAATATGCCAGATGGGCAGATTGGCAGAGGTGGGGGACGATTCAGTATCAATGCTCACCGGGCCGGTTTGATCTCCGCTGAGATAGAGGTTGATTCCCGATGTGCCGAATCCACTGGTCAAGACCGAGGTGTTGTAAACGAGATCCAGCGGGCCGGCTACGGTTCCGTCCCACATGGCGGTATCGCTTAACATGGGCGGGATGCCATTGTGCCAGTTCGTGCCCGCCCCGATTTCCCTTCCCGTTCCATCGCCGCCGGTCCAGATGTTGGTCGTTTGAGAGAACGAAGAGAACGTTGCACATCCCAACGACAGAACCGCGATGAAAGCTAGCAGGATGGGTTTCGCCGAGCTGAAGGTTCCAGTCGATGTTGTCCTCATGAGGCTGACACTAGAACCCGCAGGAAAAAGGTCGAGCCCACCAGCATGGACAATGGTCCGAATTGGTTTCTGCAAACTGTGGCGTTTTGAAGGACTGCCCGCGCTTCAGAAGGCTGCTTTGGCAGGGAAAGAATCGCTCGGACGCGCGATATCCGCGGGAACCATTTCCATTCCGAGGTCTTCGAACATTTTGTTGCGTCGGATGAGAAGCTTCTCGAGATAAAGGGCCGCCTCTGACGTGTCATATCCGGAAGCGATCAGTGCGGAGTGGATTTGCTCTTGCTTCAACGCCGCGATCATTCGCGCCATCCAGCGTGCATCGTCCGGTGTCATTCTTCGGAACGCTTCGGTGGGAACAATCGTTTCGTAATTCGTGATTCGAAACGGCGTTGTCATGCGCCCGCGTCCGCGCCGAATTTCCGGTTCGGTGAAGCTGTCTTCCATGGCTTCCGGATCTTCCCCATGACGAATGAGGTAACCGCGTCCGCTTCCCATGCCTGCGCCCAGGTCGCTGAAAAAGAACAGAAGCCGTGAGTTTCCATCTTCTTCCCGCACGATGCGGAGACGGGTGTTGTCGTAACGCGAGTCGAACCAGCCGAGCCACGCGGCCAGCAATCCCGCACCACGCAGTTCCCGAAGATTCTCATGACCGAGACCGCGAAAGTCCCAGAAGCCGACGTTCTCTCCCACGGTTTCTTCCGGTTGAATGTTCACCGGTCCGAACAGCAGATGAGCGATCTGTGATTCCACTTCGATTCGAAAATTCTCCGGATCATCTTCCGGCCGGGCACGGCGGGGATCGATCAACAAATCCGACTTGAGTTCGGCGCCGGTAAGTTCGCGGCCGTCCTTCATCACGGCTTTCAACACAAAGGCAAACGGATCCTGATACGGCTGCAGGTTCAACGTGGTGACTGGAATCCAGAAGGGACACAGTTGCATTTCCAGCGGACGCCGAAGATTGAATTCCCGAAGAATCCGGCGCGAATAGCTCACCTTGATTTCACCGGCGAAATCGGTTGGATCAACGTTGTATCCGAGCGCATGGAAAATCCGGGCGGTGAAGGGTTCGGACTTGGCCTCGCCGAACTTGACCTTCAACCGGACTTTTCCCGACCGGACATCGAATCCCGGATGAGTTCCCGCCCCGGTTTTCGGCCCGGCGTAATTCCAGATTTTAGACGAGTAGTCAGGCAATTCGCTGCGGCCAAATCCGATTGCGAGATTCTGACTGCCAATCGACTCAGGGCGATTCCAGAAAGGGGACGGAATTGGATTCGCATCCAACGCAACATTGCCGCCAGTTATGGGCAGGTTGACTGCGGGCTCGGTGCCATGCCCGATGCTGCGATCGAAGTTCTGAAGCCACATGCGCCAGGGGGAGAGCGCTCCGATGCGTTCAGGCACCGGCGACCGGCGACTGTTTCTCAAACCTTCGATCAACTCACGAATCGATGCACTTGCGTTTGTGCTGGCATCGCTCTGGAGCAGGCGGGCGATTTCCTCCAACGCCCGAACCTCGCGCGACGCGAGCAGGTTTGGATCGTCCTGAAAATGAAGTCGCAGTTCGGCAGCGGAAAGGTTCTCAAGATCGGAATTGCGTTTTCGGCGTTCCGACTTCCGGGCTTCCAAAGCTTCCTTTCCTTTCGCCGCCAGTTTCATGGCCTCGGCCAGAAATGTATCGCGCTCCTTCTCCGGATCGTGCCGAAGCAAACGTTCCAAGTGCCGGGCGAGTGATGGCTCGGATCGGTCTGATCCGGCATGGGCAAACGACGGCCAGGCCAGCAGCGACAGAAGCATCAGCGCTGGCGCAATCCAATCAACGAAACACTTCGATGCACGCATCATGAAGAGCGGAGATGATTCGGTTGAGTTGAGCGCGAGTGGTGCAATAGGGCGGCATCAGCACGATGACATTTCCGATTGGACGAGTCAGAACGCCGCGTTTTGCCATCGCTTCGCACACACGAATTCCGGCGCGTTCGCGCATTTCGAACGGTTCGCGCGTGGTCCAGTCGCGGACGAGTTCAATGCCAGCGACAAGTCCGACCTGCCGGATGTCGCCAATCTGTGGAATCGTCCAAAGCGATTCCAATCCAGCCTGCAGATCGGCCTGAAGCCGGGATCGGTCCGCAATGTTCCTCTTGCTGTGAAGAAGTTCCAGGCTCGCCAACGAAGCTGCGGAACCGAGCTGATTCGCTGTGAAACTGTGGCCATGAAAGAATGTCTTGAACTCATCGTATTCGCCGAGGAACGCATCGAACACCGCCTGTGTGGTGAGCGTCGCGGCCATCGGCAGATAACCGCCGGTCATGCCTTTCGCCACGCAGAGGAAGTCGGGCTGAATGCCTTCCTTGTGCGAACCGAAAAGCGAATGGGAAACGGGGAAAAGGGGAAAAGGGGCAGGGGAGAAACCTGCGGTTGTTCCGCTCCTTTTCCCCTTTTCTCCTTTTCCCCTTTTCCCTTCCACAAACCCCGTTCGTCCGAAACCGGTCATCACTTCATCCGCAATCAACTGCGCTCCGTGCTCCCGCGCGAGCGTCGCGATATTTCGAAGCCAGCCGTTCGGTTGCGCAATCATTCCCGCTGAGCCCTGGATCAAAGGTTCAAAGACAAATGCGGTGTAAGGTTTGCCGCGTTTTTTCTGAACGGAGAACGCTTTTTCTGCGGCGGCGATGCATTCGTTGTTGCACTTCACGTACGTTCGCGCGTCGGCGCGCTGCGGCTTCGCGCGATTGAACGGACATCGATAGCAATACGGCGACCGCAGTTTATCCGTTTTGAACAGGAGCCCGGAGTAAGCCTTGTGGAACAGATCGATGTGTCCGATCGACACCGCACCGACGGTGTCCCCGTGATAAGCTCCGTCGAGCGAAAGGAATCGCGGCTGCGTTTTCGGTCCGCGCGTTCGGCGCGTGAATTCGTAACTGAGCTTCAGCGCCACTTCGAGCGCCGTCGATCCATCATCACTGAAGAACACCTTCGCCAGTTTCGGATTGGCAACACTCGATTTGCGCGAAGACCCGGTTCCCAAATCGTAAATCGTAAATCGTAAATCATTAATCCCTCTCGGATTCGCCGCCTGCACCAGTTTCTCCGCCAACAAACTTGCCGGTTCATTGGCGAATCCCAGAGCGGAGCTGTGCGCGATCTTTCGCAGCTGACGTTGGATTGCTGCATTGATCTTCGGATGTCGATGTCCGTGAAGGTTGGTCCAGATGGACGCGTTGGCATCGAGATATTCGTTGCCATGAACGTCACGCAGCACGCTGCCTTTGCCCGAGGCGATGACAATAGGCTCGCACTTCAGCCAGTCGCGCATCTGCGTGAAAGGATGCCAGATAAAGCGATGATCAAGCTTTGCCAGGGGATGCATGGGGGGGAATCCGTGATGCGTGATTTGTGATGCGTGATACGTGAGGTGTGAGCGAATCGGTCAGGGATTGGACGTCTTCGGTTGTGTGGGTTGCGGTTAGTGTGACTCGAAGCCGGGCGGCACCGCGGGCGACAGTGGGATAACGAATTGCCGGCACGAAGATGCCGCGCTTCCGAAGACGCGCCGCGAGAGACAAGGCTTCCGACTCGTCGCCAATCAGAATCGGAAGGATCGCACTCGCAGGTGTCGAAGCGAAAATCGGAATCGCCTGTGACAGTTTACGAATTCGTTCCCACAAAACACGCCGCCGCGCCTCGCCAGCCGCTGAATGCAGGAAGAGCAATCCCGCCTTCGCCGCCGCGGCAGCTGCTGGAACGGGCGCCGTGCTGAAGACAAAACTGCGTGCGCGGTTCACGAGATAATCGATCAGCGCGCGGCTGCCACAGATATAACCTCCGCTCGCGCCGAGTGCTTTTCCAAGTGTTCCCATCTGCACTTCAATCCGTTCGCTTATGCCGAGTTCATCCGCGACGCCTCGGCCTTTCCTGCCGCAGACTCCGGTTGCGTGCGCTTCATCGACCATCAGCCAGGCGCCATGATGTTCCTTCAGCGCCACGATTTCCTTCAATGGCGCGCGATCACCGTCCATGCTGAAGATGCTTTCCGTCACGACAAGAATGCGCGGTTTGGAATCGGGTGAAGCAGCGCCTGTATCGACCGCCTTGCGCGCCCACTTCAACTTGTCTTCAAGCGAATCGAGATCGTTGTGCGCAAACACGCGCAGCTTTGCACCGGAGAGTTTCGCGGCATCGACAATGCAGGCGTGAACGAGTTTGTCCACGATGATGATGTCGTTCCGGCTCATCAGAGCCGTGATGGTTCCAACCGCGGCGGCGTATCCGCTGGAGAAGGTCAGCGCGGCTTCAGTGCGCTTGAAATCTGCAAGCGCTTCCTCCAGGTCGTGAAACGGCGTCAGTGAACCGGAAACAAGCCGCGATGCGCCGGCGCCTGAGCCGAATCGTTCGACGGCCTTGATTGCGGCCTCCCGAAGCAAGGGATCGTTCGCAAGTCCGAGGTAATCGTTCGAAGAAAAATTCAGCAGGGAACGCCCTCCGATGCTGAGGCGCGTGCCCTGGGCGGAATCGACCTCGCACAGTTCGCGATGGAGATTTTCCTCGCGAAGGGCGGTCAGCTGAAGATTCAGTTCGGCGTCAAAAGCATTCACGGCGCACCAATGCGACGACAGTAAGCGGAAAACGAGGCCCGCTGCAAATTGGGAATTCTCAATGAGACACAGTAGGGGTGCATCTGGACACCCCTGAAACGGGTTCACGGGGAGAATTTTTACCCGAACGATTTTCAGCCGGACCGGCAGGTCCGCCCTACCAAAAACCGGTA
>CALBZA010000084.1 GCA_937890005.1 uncultured Verrucomicrobia subdivision 3 bacterium
CATCGGCTCAACCGCGGTTCTCGATTCAAAACCGGCCATTCCGCCCCTCGGCTCCGCCGCTGATTCCATTTCAAAACCGGCCATGCTGCCCATCGAGTCCCAACCCGACCGCAAGAGTCAATGCGAGCCGTTTGCAGACGTCATCCAGCAGGCGTGGACAGCGGTTTGTGTGGTGTTGAAGTCGATCCGATACGCTTCGAGCGAACGATCAATGGATGGGTTTCAAGGAAGTCCAGTTGCGTCACGTTGGAGGGCAATTGCAGGAGCCGTTTCAAATCAGCCAAACGGAACGTGCCGTGGTGCGTGGCCGTCCTGGCCGCCTTCTCCAGTGCGTCAGCCGGATACTGTTCAGCCGGCGGGAGCAAGCTTGCAAGATCCGATTCAGATTTTGAGACGAATGGTAAAAAAGGCTCTGTAGCAGAATTTTTGGGTCGGGTTCTGTGTGACGGTGTCGAGATGCTCCTCTGATGGAGAGCATTTCAAATTCATTTGACGCGTAGTTTTGCCGTCGCCACATTCTTCGTCACTTAAAAATAACCAGCAAAGGAAAGGTTTAGGTAAATTGGGCGCACAATGGAAACAAGCCGGGCGCGAAGCCAACGCGCAGAAGAAAGGCCAGATCACGGTCAAACTCGTCCGCGAAATCATGGTCGCGGCCAAGCTCGGAGGGCCTGACCCTGACCTGAATCCGCGCCTCGCCGCCGCCGTTGAGAAAGCCAAAAAGGCGTCCGTCTATAAAGACACGATCGAGCGAGCCATCAAGAAAGGCGCGGGCATCGGCGATGAAAAGATCGAGTACGAACTGGTCACCTACGAAGGTTTTGCGCCGCACAAGGTGCCGGTGATCGTCGAATGCCTCACTGACAATCGCAACCGCACCGCGCCCGAAATTCGCAATCTCTTCAAGGCCGGCTCCCTGGGGCAGCCCGGCAGCGTCGGTTTTTTCTTCAATCACCTCGGCGTCGTTGAAGCCACGCACACCGATCCGAATCGCGACGCTGAGGCGGACGCCATCGAAGCTGGCGCCCAGGAAGTGGAAGCTCTCGAAGCGGAAGAAACGCCAGCCGGACAGAAGGGCGCCCGATTTCTGACGGAGATCAAGGATCTCGACGCGGTTTCGAAGGCGCTGAAGTCTGCAGGCTGGAATGTTATTGCCGCCGAAATCCGCTACGTCGCCAAAAACTTCAGCGAAGTGAGCGAGTCGGCCCGAAAGGAAGTCGCCGATTTCCTGAACGCACTGGACGATCACGACGACGTTCATCGCGTTTACGCTGCGCTCAAGTAGGCTTTGCGTCGTGTTGAGGCTGCCGCCGGATCTCTGGATCGTGTCCGTTCTGTGAGGTGATCTTCTCCTCCTGTTTCTCCTCCTGTTTTTCCTCCTGCTTGCGTTTCCAGCGCAAATAGCCGTGGCAGTTGAATCCAATAAAGCAAAGATTCGCGAGGACACCCGCGATGCTGCCCGTCAGAACGCCGAACGTGACCCAGCCCAATCCGCCGACGACTCCAAAGGCAAACCCCGTTCGTTTCCCTTTGGCCAGGTAATAGGTTGAAATCAGCCCGAAGATCATGCCGACCCAATCGGCTCCCTTGAATTTCATCAACTGCTCGATCACGTCGAAAACTAACCGCTCAACCGCAGACGCGAACGATGGGTGTTTTGCCTAGAGCAGATTAGAAAACTGTAGTGGCCGAGGTAAGGAGGCGGACCCTTTTCTTGATTCCGGCTCGTTTCCTCGGCGGCTGCGAAACCGCTTGAGCTGAACGCTTCGGCAGCTTCAATCACACTTCGATCTTGATCGAAATCCGGGTGCCCTTGGCCTCTTTCAGGATCTTTTCCACATTCCCCACCGAATCCGTTCTGGTGATCTCCTTTGTTTTTCCGCCAAACATGACCGCGATCTGTCCCGACTTCTTTTGGGTAAGAAATTCCACGATCTGTTTTGCGAGGTCGGTGATGCTGCCGATCACGGTCATCCAGACCGACCTTGTGTTCTGCTGATAATTCCGAGGCAGACCCGTGATCGGATCAAAGTCAGGGCGGAAAAGCCGTTCATCCTCCAGCGTTCCCACGTGCGTTTCGGCGCGAAGTCCGTGAGAAGTCAGGAACGACTGAAACTCCTTGAGGGCGGCATATTCGCCATCGAACTCAAATTTCTCATCCATACCTCGAATCCTTTGAACTGAATTGCTGAGTGGAGTGCGTTTGGTTTCGTCCCACGATGTTCAATTGTGCTGCGAACTGAAAGCCATTTTAAGGACTATGGGACTATGGGACTTCGGATTGGTGAGATCCAAGAATCTGTGTTTCATCTGTGTTCTACCTGTGGCTGCAAATGATTTTCAGTTTCGGTAATCACCCCGTTGTTTGATCATCGCCCAAAGGTAAGTTCCTTCGGGTTATGAAGACTGAGTCTTACTGGCAGAGTTCTGCCCGGCTTCCAGAGTTTCCGTCGCTTGCCAATGATCTTAGCGTCGATGTTGTCGTGGTGGGGGCAGGGCTCACAGGCATCACTGCGGCGTATCTTCTGAAGCGCGAAGGAGCGACAGTGGCATTGATCGACCGGCAACGGTGCGCGCAGGCGGATACCGGACACACCACCGCGCATTTGACCTATGTGACCGACGAACGGCTGCACAAGCTGGTGAAATCGTTTGGTCGCGACGCGGCGCGGGCGTTCTGGGAAGCGGGTGCGGCTGCGATCGATCAGATTCATGAGAACGTGCAGCGAACCGGCGGCGATGCGGAATTCAAGTGGGTGGACGGTTACCTGCACGAACGGTTCGGTGAAACGAATTCGGAAGATCGCCAGTCGCTGGAAGAAGAGGCGCAAATTGCCAGGGAACTTGGATTCGATGCTGAGTTCGTTCAATCGATCCCGAGCTTTGGACGCGCCGGAATCCGTTTTCGCAATCAGGCGAAGTTTCATCCGTTCAAATATCTTTCAGCACTTCTGCACTGCATTCCCGGCGATGGCAGCCATGTGTTCGAGAACACGGAATTTTCCGAAGTGGAATCCGATCCGATGATTGTTCATGCCGGGCGATATAAAATTCGTTGTGAGTATCTGATCATTGCGACGCATGCGCCTCTGCTGGGCAAGGCCGGTCTGCTCAAGGGGACATTGTTTCAAAGCAAGCTCGCGCTCTACACCAGTTACGTGCTGGGCGCGCGACTTCCAAAAGGAGCCATTCCGGAAGCGCTCTTCTGGGACACGACGGAACCGTATTACTATCTTCGAGTCGATCGACATGAGGATCACGACTTCGCGATTTTCGGCGGTGAAGATTGCAAGACCGGGCAGGAGAAAAATCACGAGGAGGTCTTCGCGCGATTGCAGCGGAAGCTGAAGGAGATTCTTCCCGCAGCGGAACCACAGCAACGTTGGCTGGGACAGGTGGTCGAAACGGACGACGGTTTGCCATTCATTGGTGAGAACGAGAAACAGCAGTTCATCGCAACCGGGTTTTGTGGAAACGGTTTCACGCTCGGCACACTGGCGGCCGGAATGGCGCGCGATCGGTATCTGCAGAAGAAAAACCCGTGGTTCGACCTGTTCCGCGTCAATCGCAAGCAATATCACGGCGGCACCTGGCGCTACATAACGGAGAATCTCGACTTTCCCTATTACATGCTCCGCGATCGGCTGGCTGCGGCAGAAGGTGATTCTACGGATGAGTTGAAGCTCGGCGAAGGAAAGATTCTTCGGCTCAACGGCAAAAAGGTCGCGGCCTATCGCGGTACCGATGGAAAGCTGACGCTTCTCTCGCCGGTCTGCACGCATCTCGGTTGCATTGTCCGATGGAACCCTGCCGATCAGACCTGGGATTGTCCGTGTCACGGATCGCGATTCAAACCAGAGGGTGAAGTTTTCTCGGGGCCGGCGGAAACGCCGTTGAAGCCCATCAAAGGCTGATCCTGATTCGGGCTGGGTCCAAAGTCGCATTGTTCGCTGAGCCTTGGGACGCAAGCATGGCGTATCACCATGAATGCGCATCCTGATCCAGGCCCAATTCTGCAAACGGCGTTTTCCTTCTGGTCATCGAAAGTCCTGCTGACGGCTGTTGAATTCGGATTGTTTACAACACTGGGCGAGCGGCGGCTGACGGGATCAGAACTCGGCGCAGAACTGCAGCTGCATCCAAGAGGCATCTATGATTTTCTGGATGCGCTCGTCGCGATGCAGTTTCTCGATCGCGACGGTGACGGTCCGAATGCCTGTTACTTCAATACGCCGAGCGGTCTGCTTTATCTCGACAGGAAAAGTCCTCGCTACATTGGCGGCATTCTCGAAATGCTGAACGCGCGACTGTTCAAGTTCTGGCATGACCTGCCTGAAGCGTTGCGAACCGGAAAACCGCAAAACGAAACCAAGCACGGACAGAAGGGAATCTTCGAGGAGCTTTACGCGGAGCTTCCCAAACTCGAACAGTTCCTCGGTGCGATGACCGGCCTGTCGCGAATGAACTTCGAGATTTTCGCCGAGAAGTTCGATTTTTCACGATTCAAGACGCTGTGCGATGTCGGCGGCGCAACGGGATTGCTGTCGGTGGAGGTGGCGAAACGTCATCCACAAATGCGCTGCACTTCATTCGACCTTCCACCAGTGGAACCCATCGCCAGAAAAGCGATTGCTGCTGCACGTTTGAGCGATCGTGTTTCGACTACATCGGGGGATTTTTTCCGTGATCCGCTGCCCCGGGCGGATGTGATCACGATGGGCATGATCCTTCACGACTGGAATCTGGAAAAGAAGATGCACCTGATCCGTGCCGCTTACGACGCATTGCCGAAGGGTGGAGCGCTGGTGGCGATTGAGGCTTTGATCGACGACGCACGCCGCGAAAATGTTCAGGGCCTGCTCATGTCGCTGAACATGTTGATTGAATTTGGCGATGCGTTCGATTTCACGGGAGCGGATTTCCGGAAATGGTGTAGTGAAGTGGGATTCACCCGTTTCGAGGTGATGCCCCTGGCCGGACCTTCGAGTGCGGCGATTGCGTACAAATAAAAACGGAGCCTGGGTTCGCCAGGCTCCGTGAATTGTTTTGCAGTTGTTACTTTTTCACTTCGGCGGCGACCTTGGCCACCTCGGCGTTGAACAGTTTGGCTCCGCGCAGCACACCTGCTTCGTAAACTTCAGGATTGATCTTCAGGTTGTAGAAGCCGGATTTGCTGCTGATCTTGCCCACGCCGCTGAGAGCGGAGAGCGCCGCGCTGACGGCGTTGCCTGCATGATCGGTGGTGTCCTTGTCCGTGAGCTCACCGACGTTTTCCGCAATGTTGATGACCTGGTCCTTGGTGCGGACATCGCCCCAGCCACCTTTTTCTGTGAGGACAGAAGCCATCGCAAAGGACAGGTTCATTCCCGGCGCGACATTCACTTTGGCGGAGATGCGATTGAAACCGCTGCCTGTTTCGCCCCAGGCCTGGGGTGCGGCGATCGTGTAGGTCGGAATAATGATTGTTCCCTCGCCGAGCGTGCTTTTGCCGCGGCTGATGAACTGGTTGAAAATGCCTCCTGCCAGGCCGCTCTTGAAGTTCTGTTCATCGCTGGGTGTGGCGACAACGAAAACGACGTTTCCGCTCGGATCCTTTTCCACCGGCATACCCCAGTCTTCGTGCTGCTTTTCGGTCTTGGCGTTTTTCATCGCGTCGGTGTCCTTCAGATCCTCGTAGGTTTTCACGTTGAACCCGGCTGCTCTCAGCTGGGCGACGAAATCTTCCTGAACCTTCGCGGCAATCTGCTGGGCGAATTTCTTGTCGAGTCCATCGACAGCGTACTGCGCCTTGGCTTTGACTGAATTGGCGCTTCCGCCGCCGAGGACGGACAGGGCGCCCCCTTGTTTCGCGACGAACACCTTTCCGGCGATCGGCAGTTTCACATAAACCGTCGGGACCAGAATGGTTGGGGATTCACCGAAGCTTTTCGGGCGGTTCTTGGAAATTTTGACTTCGAGCGGTGCGGATTCGTCGGCGGCAGAAGCCTGAAAACCGGAAACCAGAACGAGCGCGAGAAGAGATGAGACGAGTGTTCGTGAGAACGAGAGTGGGTTCATGGGCTCCTCTTGTGCATGAATGAATGGGGTGGCGGCAAGGCCAAATTTGACGGATGCGGTTCCCAAGAAACCCGGATGAAGCGCTTTGTTGACCGACCGAACGAAAAGCATTGATCCGGTTTGAAACCGGATTATTCTCGCAAGCTGATGATTTTTCCCGAGTCTGTTTGGCAACATACCCGCGGCCGCTGCTGGCTTCTCTCCTTGATCCTCTGTCTTTCCGTTTCTTCATCCGCCATCTGTTCTGCACAGGACGCGGAGGCTGCTGATTCTGCAAGCGGCGCATCGAAGTCCGACGTTTTTGAACTGAAACTGAGCGATTATCTCCAGCGGGTTCTCGAGAACAACGAAGCGCTCCAGGCACAGATGCTCGGTGCGGAAGCGAGCCGGAGAAAGGCTCGGAGCGAGTATGGAATGTTCGAGCCGGAACTGGTGAACACGTTCACGCGCGAGATCAATCAACGTACGAACAATGTGGAAGAACGCGCCGCGCAGGGTGGCGCGGGCTACTTCAGCGAGCGGAACAACATTTACGATTCGGCATTGGAATCATTGCTGCCGACCGGCGGCAAGATTCGGCTCGGCTACACGCTGAGCGATCTGCAGAACAACGTAAATCCGTTCGGCAGCATTCTGAGCACGACCAACGAACTCTGGATTCGTCAGTATCAAACTTTCGTCGGCGCCACCGTGTCGCAACCTTTGCTCAAGAACGGCGGAAGGCGTGTGACGCTCGCTGCCATCCGGATTGCGGCCATGGATTCGGAAATTGCGTTCCAGGAATATCGCCGCGAACTGATGCTGACGATCTCCCGCGCTGAATCAGCTTATTGGAATCTTTACTTCGCCCAGGAACAGCTGCGGTTTTTTGAGGAATCGGTCACGGTTGCGCAAAGCATTCTCGACGATGCCGAAGCCAAGGTGAAAGCCGGCAGCGCGGCTGAGCTGGAGGTTCTCGAAGCGCAGTCGGGCCTGGCGCTCCGCAAGACGAAGCAGAACGAAGCGTTGCAGAATTATTACGCCGCAGTCGGAACGGTCTTCACTTTCGCCGGCGCGCAGCCGACCGACATCAATCGAACGATTTGGGCCGTGGATGTTCCCATGCCTTCGCGCCTGCCGCTGATTTATACCAACAGTTTTCAATCGGCATTCGGGCTGAATCCCGATTACCTGATCCAGCTCAAGAAGGTGGAGGCGCAGAAGCTGCGCGTGGATGTTGCGCGCAACCAGGTGTTGCCCGAGCTGAACGTGCGCGGCGCTTTCGGCTACAACGGTCTTGGGGCGACGCCCGGCGATTCGCTCGACATCGCGACTTCGCAGGAATTTCCGTCATGGTCGATCGGCGTCGAACTTCGCATTCCACTCGCCGGAAATATTCGCGGCCGGAACCAGCTCGCCGCAAGCAAGCTGACCCTTCAGGAGGCGATCGCGAATCTCAACAGCATCGAAACGCAGCTCGCAAACATGCTGAACACCTCCATGCGCAAGGCGCGCAGCTGGCAGGACAGCATCCGGAGTTACGAGACCGTGGTTCGCTTCAATCAAGATCTGCTCAAAACGCAGCTCGCGAGGCTGGAGGTGGGGCGGATTGAACCGCGAAAGGTGCTCGAAGTGGAAGCCGATCTTTTCGATGCCCGACAGAATCTCGCGGCGGCGCTTGTGGAATATCACCGGACGCTGCTGGAGCTGCAGCTTGCGGACGGAACGCTTCTACGGAATCGCAATCTCGATCTTACCCGCGAGCAACTTCAGCAGCGGACACTGGCGTTGTTGAAACGCGACGCGCTCCCCTCGGCGATTTACAAACCGCGCCCGCTGTTTCAGCCGGCGGACAGAACTTTCTGAACATGAAACCGATTTGTTTTCCTAGAACCTTCAGCACCGTTCCCAGACTGGCGGCTCGGGCATGGTTCGCTGTTGCCTTCGTCGTGGCGTCGCTAACGGCATCGGCCGCCGAGCCGGTGATGATTTATGGGATTACCGAACCGTACATGGATGTGACGCTCGGGGCTTCCGTGGCTGGAATCATTCGCAGTGAGCTGTTCAAGGAAGGGGAGGCTGTCAAGAAAGGCGAGGTGATCCTTGAGTTCGACAAACGATTGGAAGAGCTCGAGGTCGAACGGCGCAAGGCGGTGATGGAACAGAACCGTCGCGAACTCGATGCGACGCGTGCGCTCGTGCAAACCACGAAAGCGGTGAGCAAGGAGGAACTCGCGAAGAAGGAAGCGGAGTATAACGTCTCGGCCACGGAACACGGGATCGCGGTCGAACAGCTTTCGCAACGCCGGATCGTGGCGCCGTTTTCCGGAACGATCACCGACATTCTCCTTCGCCCCGGAGCGGCCTGCGCGCCGCATCAGCCCGTCGTGCGCCTTGTCGATACCAGCCGCTGTTATTTCATCGGCCAGGTGGAGGGAAAAGCGGCATCGAATCTGAAGCTGAACCAGAACGTGAACATTTTCGTGGACGGCACGGAGAAACCGATTGCCGCGAAGATTTCGTATCTTTCACCCGTTGTTGATCCGGCCAGCGGGCTGGCGAAAGTGAAGGCGATTTTCGACAACACCGAACCTCAGATCCGGCCCGGCCTCACCGCCCGATTGATCGCGCAGTAGTATGGACAAGAACCTCAGTGGAATGGGCGAGAGATTCGGACGCGCCCTGGCCGATCTTACAGAGCTTCGCCAGTTTCCCGGCACGCCCAAGGAATTTTGGCCGCGCTTTCTGACCGCGGTTTCACAGCTTGCGTGTGCTGATTCGATGGTGCTCCTGCTCGGTAACCCGGGAAAGACGCCGCGTTGGTCGAAGCTGGGTGAGTGGACAGCCAATGCGTCGCCGTCCAAAAGGCGAACCGTTTTCAACTCGCAATTGGAAACATTGGCGGATCGATGCCTCGCGAACGGACAGCTGGTTGAGGAATTTGACGAGGATGCCGGAAGGTTTGTGGTGGGCATCCGGCTGAAGCTGGCGCGTGCGGAAGACGAAGTGATCCTGGTAGGACAGCTTCTGGATTTCACCGAATCGGCCGCCCGCGAGTCGTTGCTGCGGCTTGGCCTCGCTGCCGACACGCCGGCGCTTTATCAGCTGAACCTTGCCGGACGTCAAGCGAGGAATGATGTCGAAAAGTTTGCGACGGTTCTGGATCTGCTCGTTCCCGTGAACGAAGCAACCCGTTTTCATCCCGCGTCGCTTGCGTTGTGCAATGGCATCGCGACGCGGTTTCGATGTGAGCGAGTGAGTCTCGGCTGGGTTGAGGGCGGTTATGTTCGGCTCCGTGCGATGAGCCGCACCGAACGCTTCGACCGCCAGATGTCCGCAGCACAAAAGCTCGAAGCGGCAATGGAGGAATGCGTCGATCAGGACGAGGAGATTCTCTGGCCGGTTCCGACCGGGCTGAACGTTGTGGCGCAGGATCACGAGCGCTTTGCCGGTGATCAGAAGGTTGCGAACCTTTGCTCCGTTCCATTGCGTGTGGATGGAAATGTGGTGGCGGTTCTCACATGTGAACGGCAGGAGTCGGCGTTCACCACGGTTGAGCTGCAGCAACTGCGGCTCATCGCGGATCAATCGCCGCGCCGGTTGAGTGAATTGAAGCGACTGGATCGCTGGTTTGGTGCTCGCTGGATGGCATCGACGAAGGAATACTTCGCCGGCTGGCTGGGCCCGGAGCACACGTGGAGCAAGGTCGCTGCGATCGGTTGTGTCGTGCTGGTTGCCGCGCTGTTCCTCGTGCGGGTGAATTATCGGGTGGAGGGAAATTTCATTCTCCGAAGCGACGAGGCGGAATATCTGACCGCGCCGTTCGACGGTTACATCGAACGCGTGTCGGTGCGTCCGGGTGATCATGTCGTGAAGGGTGGAGAGCTGCTGGCGTTGGATCGGAGCGAATTGTTGCTGGAGGAATCGGCGGCACTCGCGGATCTGACGCGGTATCAGCGCGAGTCTGAGAAAGCCCGCGCCGCGCGAAATCTGGCGGAGATGCGCATTGCCGATTCATTGGCGCAACAGGCACAGGCGCGACTGGACCTCGTGCGCTACCGATTGTCGAACGCGGTCATCCGGGCCGCTTTTGACGGTGTGGTGGTCGAAGGCGATTTGCGGGAACGAATCGCCGCTCCGGTCAAACAAGGCGATGCACTCTACAAGGTGGCGCGGATCGACACACTGTTCGCGGAAGCGGAAGTGCCCGAGCGCGACATTCAGGAATTGCTGGGGAAGACGAAAGGGGAGATTGCCTTCGTAACGCAGCCCAAAAAGAAGTTTCCCGTCGCCATCGAAGTGCTGCATCCGGCGGCAGTGACGAAAAAGGAGGGAAACGTTTTTCTCGTGCGATTGAAGCTGGACGGAGTTGAGCCGTGGTGGCGTCCGGGGATGACCGGCTTGTGCAAGCTGTCGGTTGAGAAGCGAACGTTGTTCTGGATTCTGACGCATCGCACCGCGGACTTCCTGCGCATGAAGCTTTGGTGGTAACCGGGAAACGAGCATCCACGAGCCATGTCCAAAACGTTTTCCGAATCCTGGTATCGCGTCGCCAACGAGCGGATCAGTCTCCGTCCCGGCGTGCGCGTGCGCAGGCAGAATTTCCGTGGGGAACGATGGATCGTTCTGGAGAATCCGTTCAGCAACGAATTCTTCCGCCTGCGTCCCGCTGCGTATGAATTCGTGTCGCGGCTCCGTTCGGATCGCACGGTGGAAGCCGCATGGCGGGCGTGTGTGGAAAAATTTCCGGATGAAGCGCCGAGCCAGGAGGCGGTGATTCAGCTTCTGGCGCAGCTGTATTACGCGAACCTGTTACAATACGAGCTTGCTGCGGACAGCGCGCAACTGTTTCAGCGTTTCAAAAAGCGTCGTCAGCGGGAGCGCGGCTTCCGGCTTCTGAACATCATGTTCATGCGGTTTCCGCTGTTCGATCCCGACCGGCTTCTTGTCTCCGCGATGCCGTTCATCAAATGGGTCGTCAGTCCGGCCGGAGCGTTGCTGTGGCTGATCGTGGTTGGGTTTGGATTGAAGGTGGTTGCGGACAACTTCGACGCGATTCGCGTGGAGGGGCAGGATGTTCTTTCGCCCGGCAACCTGCTGCTTCTCTACGCGGGAATGGTGTTCGTGAAGACGTTGCATGAGTTCGGGCATGCGGCGGTGTGCCGAAGGTTCGGTGGCGAAGTGCATGTGATGGGCGTGATGCTGATGATTTTCACGCCTATGCCTTACGTGGACGCAACCTCGAGCTGGGGTTTTCGGGAACGATGGAAGCGCATTCTCGTCGGCGGGGCTGGAATGATTGTCGAAGTGTTCGTTGCGGCGATTGCGGCATTTGTCTGGGCGAACACCGGTCCCGGAGTTCTGCACAATCTTTCCTACAACATCATGTTCGTGGCGTCGGTTTCCACGCTGATTTTCAATCTGAATCCTCTGTTGCGCTTCGACGGTTACTACATCCTCTCCGACATTCTCGAGATTCCAAACCTGAACCAGCGTGCGATGGGGCAGCTCCGGCACGTTGCCGAGAGCAGGCTCTTTGGTGTCAAAGTTTCCGAGTCGCCCGCACGCAATTCGCGTGAAGCGGCATGGTATGCGTCCTATGGCGTCGCGAGTGGCATCTATCGGGTGATCGTTTTCAGCGGGATCCTGCTCGCCGTTGCCGATCGCTTTCTGATTTTGGGCATCGTGATGGCGCTGATCTGCGTGATCTCGTGGGTGACGGTTCCATTGTTTCGGTTTGCGAAATATCTCGCCTCCAGTCCGAGGCTGGAAAGGGTGCGACCGCGAGCGGTGGCCGTCGCCCTGGGAGGAATTGCAACAATCATCCTGCTGCTCGCGGTCGTTCCATTTCCTCGTGGAGTGCGCGCGCCGGGCATCGTGGAGGCGGCCGAACGAACGCATGTGGCGACTGAAACCGCCGGCGAAGTAAAATCTGTTCTCACGAAATCCGGAACCGAAGTGCAGGCGGGGCAACCGTTGCTGAAGCTTGTAAATCACGAACTGGAACTCGAGCTGGCGCATGCGAAGGCCAGGCTGGCAGAAATCGATGCGCGCCTGTTGAAGGCGATGAATGAAGGTTCGGCAGACGTGAAACCATTGTCGGAGCTGAAGCAATCGGTGAGCGTTCGAATCGCCAAACTGCAGGATGACATGGACCGGCTGACAGTGCGTGCGCGCCATGCCGGAATCTGGGTTGCCCCGGAGCTGGAAACATTCGTCGGCCGATGGATTCCGCGCGGCTACAGCGTCGGTCTGCTGGTGAATCCGGCGTCATTCGAATTCGCCGCGACGGTGTTGCAGGAGGATGCAGACGCGTTGTTCGATCAACGGACACGGCGCGCGCAGGTGCGGCTTCACGGTGACGCGCATGTGCCGATCCAGATCAGCGAATGGAAGGTTGTTCCCGGTGGTCAGCGCACGTTGCCATCGCCGGCGCTCGGCTGGCGCGGTGGCGGAGATGTACCGGTTGGAACCGCAGAGGCCGAGGCGAACAAATCGGTCGAGCCTTTCTTCGAAGTGCTTGGAAAGCTGGAGCCGCGCGGAGAAATCAGTCTGCTCGATGGTCGATCGGGAAAAATCCGGTTCGAATTGGAACCAGAGCCGCTCCTTCCGCGTTGGTTGAGACGATTGTTCCAGTTGTTCCAGAAGCGGTATCAGATCTGACGCATGACGACGCCTTCACAGGAATATCGTCGGGTGTCACAACGCCTGGTTTCGCCTCCACTCGTTGGTCTGGATGCTGGGGTCAATTCGCTGATCGGGATATGTCGGCGACGAAGCAGCATTGTTGAGTCGTTCAAAGGCGAGGCCGCTGCGATCGATGCGATGGCGCCGGAGTTTCTGGAACTGTCCGACTATCAGCTCCAGGAACGGTTGCTCGACTTGAGGAAGGTTTTTCATCGCGGTGCTCGAAAAGGGGAAGCGGTTGTTCAAACCGCACTGGCAGCGATCCGTGAAGCGGCCGATCGGCAGCTGGGGATGCGTCCGTTTCAGGTGCAACTGATGGGAGCACTGGCGCTTCATCGCGGTTTTCTGGCGGAGATGGCGACGGGCGAGGGAAAGACTCTCACCGCGGCCCTGGCTGCCATTCTATGGGGATGGACCAAGCGGCCGTGTCACGTGGTGACAGTGAATGATTACCTCGTGGTTCGCGATACAGAACGACTCACATCGCTTTATCACTTTTGCGGCGTGCGGGTGGGATGCGTCATTGCCGAAATGGATGAGGCGCAGCGGCGGAAGAATTACGAATGCGATGTGACGTATGTCACTGGGAAGGAGTTGCTCTCGGATTTTCTGAGAGATCGATTGCGATTGGGGAAGGTGACGCATCCAGGGCGGCGGCTCATCCGGCAGATGCTTTCCGGTTCGGGGAACCAACAGGGAACGGTTTTGCGCGGTTTGCATTCGGCGATTGTTGATGAAGCCGACAGCGTGCTGATCGATGAAGCGGTGACGCCGCTGATCATTTCGGCTCCGCGTCCGAATGCTCCATTGAAGGAGGCGACGGTCATGGCGCGCGATTTGATTCAAAGTTTTCAGCCTGGTGAAGATTATGTGATCGATGCGCGGCACCGGGAAATTGAACTGACAGCGGCCGGGGCTGAGAAGTTGATCCAGAAATCGCGTGAGCTTCCGGGATTCTGGCAGGGGCCGGATCGGCGGCTTGAACTGGCGATTCAGGCGTTGGTGGCCCGGGAGTTTTATCAGCGTGGCCGCCAATATGTCGTTGAGAACGGGAAGCTGGTGATTGTGGATGAATTTACGGGACGCCCGATGCCGCAGCGGTTCTGGAGAGAAGGGATGCATCAGGCGATTGAAGCAAAGGAAGGTTTGGAAATTTCGGATCCTGCTGAAACCGTGGCGAAGCTCAGCTTCCAGAGATTTTTCCGCCTGTTCACCCGGATTTCGGGCATGACTGGAACTGCAAGTGAGGCGGCGGGCGAATTCTGGCAGGTCTATGGCCTGCCCGTGATGAAGATTCCAACAAACAGACCGTGCATTCGCGAACAATGGCCGGACAGGTTTTTCGTTTCGGAAGAGGACAAGTGGGCAGCCATTGTGTGTGAGGTGGAACGGATTCATGCGACGGGCCGTCCGGTTCTTGTGGGAACGCGCAGTGTGTCGGCCAGTGAAAGGCTGTTTCAGGCGCTCACAGAACGAGGATTGGAGCCTCGCCTGCTGAACGCCACTCGTCTGAAAGAAGAAGCTGAAATCATCGCTCTGGCGGGAGAACGAGGACGGGTCACAATTGCCACGAACATGGCGGGTCGCGGAACCGACATCCGGCTCGGAAACGGAGTGGCTGCGTTGGGTGGATTGCATGTGATCGCAACAGAGCGGCACGAGTCGGGGCGTGTGGATCGGCAGCTTTTCGGTCGGTCGGGGCGTCAGGGGGATCCCGGCAGTGCTCAGGCGTTCATCAGTCTCGAGGACGAACTTTTTCGCCGCTATCTGCCGCAGTCATTCAGGAAGTCCGCGGTTTCCCTGTCGAAGTCGAAACATTTCGACCGGCCTGTGGGGCGTCGGGCGATTTACGCGGCGCAACGACGGGCGGAGAAGGCTGCAGAACGAACCAGGAAATCCATTCTTCGGGCTGATCTCTGGCAGGAGGAATCTCTTTCTTTTGCAGGCGGATGATCCCGCGCGCACCGATTTGGAAAACAAAAAAGCTGCGGTGGAAACCGCAGCTTTGAAATCGAGCACGGAGACGTCTTATTTCCGGCGATAGATCCGGTTCAAAAGCATCAGTCCGAAACCACCCGCGAGGAAGGCGATGCTGGAAGGTTCCGGAACGCTCGTGATATTGCCGAAGGTGAACACCGGGCCATTACCACCAGTATCGGTGATGCTCCAGGTTCCAGGCGTGGGATCAAAACCGGTGATGTAAGCAGTGCCCTGTCCCTGAATATTCAGAAAACCGGGACCCTGATAGCTGATCGAGACGGTGTTGATTTCGAAGGAGTAGGTGGTCGAATCCACCGTGAATGTCCACAGCGTATGCGGTGTAGCCGGCTGAACGTCGAAGGCAAACGGATTGAATGTTGCCAGTGTGCCGACGGGAACCCCGGCATAACTGCCGGTCGGGGATCCGCCGACAACCGGAACATCAAAACCCGGGCCGGACGGGCCGAAGAACGACAGGAAGGCAGTCGCACTTGAAATCGGGCCGTTCAAAGTTGTGCCGCCGGTGAACCCGATTTCACCGGTGATGTAGGTGGCCGCTGGAAGTTGCGCTGACGTGAGACCCAAACCGACGATCCCTAGCAGCCAAAATTTCAGGACTCGTTTCTTCATAAATTGGATTTGGATTTGGATTTGGATTGGAGAGTCAGGCGTTTCTAGTTCCAGAAATGAAGCCAGTCAAGGCCTAATTATTCACAATCCATTAAACCGACAGTTTTCGACGCAAAAACCAAAGGCCAGATAGGCTGGTCAAAAGCATCCCAGCAGCCATTCCGGTATCCGGAACCGAACCTGCGGCGGAGGAATACGCGCCAAAAGCGAAATTCGCGGTTCCGCCCGTGACGGTGAGCTGCCAGGAGCCAGCCGTCGCCTCAAAGCCATCGATGTATGCCACGCCGTTTCCGACGATGTTGAGGAAGGTGTCATTCTGGGTGACTACTGAAACCGAGGTGGCGTTGAACCAGTAGTTCAGGCCATTGAAAGTGAAGCTCCAGAGCGGTGACACTGACGCGTCCGCAGGATTGAACACAAACGGGCTCCATGTGACCTCGGTTCCACCGAGAACGCTGGCATAATCACCCGATGTTGAACCGCCTAGCACAGTTGGCTTGCCATTTGGGCCTGGCCCGGAATAGCTGATGATTTGGTCCGCTTCCCCAACGGGGCCGTCCAAAACGACATGTCCTTGAAACTGCAGCTCGCCGGAAATAAAGGCGGCATTGACCTGCCAGGTCGCCACAAAAATTACAGCTGCTACAACAATTTTCCGTAAGTCCATCTTTCTCATCGTTTACTCCATCTATTCTGAGTCCAACGGATCTGGAGCACTGAATGAGCCACGGATTATCAACAAATCATTGATATTCTTGCAATCCCCTTGGCCCTAAACGGTTGCGGATGGAAATATATCCATTTCCGTAATTTTGGAAGATTGCGGAACTGTCGGAATGTAAAAATCGCCGACGTTTTCCGCGTTATTCCTCGTCTTTGACTCCCTGCATTCGTTTGCTCGGGCATCCGGCTCGAAGCCATCCATTGACGAAGGGATCGAGGTCACCGTCCATGACTCCCTGGACGTCACTGGTTTCGACGCCTGTGCGGAGATCTTTGACCATTCGATACGGCTGGAAGACATAACTGCGAATCTGGTTTCCCCAGGAAACGCTGCCTTTCTCGCCATAGAATCGTTCCATCTCGGCTTTCTGTGCATCGAGCCGTTGCGCGTAGAGCTTTGAAATGAGCTGTTTCATTGCGGTAGCTCGGTTTTGGTGTTGCGACCGCTGGCTTTGCGATGCGGCGACGAGTCCGGTTGGCAAGTGCGTGATACGAACGGCCGTTTCGACCTTGTTCACGTTCTGGCCGCCTTTGCCGCCTGATCGGAAGGTGTCCACCTGAAGTTCGCTGGGAGGAATGACGATTTCGGTGTTGTCTTCCTCCAGTTCGGCGATGGTATCGACGCTCGCGAAGCTGGTATGTCGTCGCTTGTTGGCATCGAATGGCGAAATCCGCACCAGCCGGTGCACGCCGCGTTCTGCTTTGCAAAATCCGTAGGCGTTCTCGCCTGCAATCAAAAGAGTCGCGCTCTTGATGCCGGCGCCTTCTCCGGGAAGTGCGTCCGTGACTTCGACCGTCCATCCGCGTCCCTCGGCCCAGCGTTGATACATTCGAAGGAGCATGTTCGCCCAGTCGCAGGCTTCGGTTCCGCCAGCGCCGGAGTTGATGCTGAGAATGCAGTTGTTCTTGTCGTGCGGGCCTGTGAGGAAGACACGGAGTTCCAACGCGTCGAGTTCTTTGAAGAATTTCGCGAGGTCGGCTTCGATCTCTTTTTCGAGGGACAGTTGCGCTTCGGCTGGTTCGGCTTCCGCCAGTTCAACCATCACCTGAAAATCCTCGACCTGCTTCTCGGCCTTGAGCAGCGGTTCGACGCGGCTTCGAAGGGCGTTCGCTTCGTCGATCTGCTTCTGTGCCTGTTCGCGGTTGTTCCAGAAAGTTTCCGCCGCCATCAGGGCGTTCAGTTCCGTCAATCGTTTTTGCGTCCCTGGGACGTCAAAGAAACCTCCGCAGGTGCGTCAATTTGTCGGCGGCGAGCGAAATCTGGGCCTTGATTGTATCGAGCATAAATTGTGTCGCGGGACAATACAGGAGAGACACCTGTGAAGCCAATGGGTTTTGTGCTGCCTGCAACGAACAAAGAATGATTCAGAACAAGAAACGAATCGATGTCTCGGCTAAAGTTCGTCCTCGCGGTCGGAATAAAATAGCTGGTGCGCCCGGCTGTAATCGGCTTCTGGAACAAATACGTTTGCCATCCGGTTCAAATCGCCGTCATCGGGCAACGTGGCATCGACGAATTCCTGCGTGGCTGCGATGCCGTGCTTTTCAAGCATCACGACCAGCATCTCGGTGTTCACGACGGGCCCTGTGTAGAACAGTTTCAATTTGTTTGGTTCGATCGAGGGCGGCTCAAAAGAAAAGGCAGGCCGTTTCCAGCCTGCCTTTTCAATTGTTGTTTAAAACTCAGTTCGAAAGGAACTCGCGCGGGTCGGTGATCTTTCCTTCCAGTGCGCTCGCTGCCACGGTTGCCGGCGAGGCCAGGAACACTTTCGATTCCTTGTCGCCCATGCGGCCGGGGAAGTTGCGGTTGGTGGCACTGATGCAGTTGATGCCCGACTTGTTGATGCGACCGAAGGTATCGACCGGTCCGCCAAGGCACGCGGCGCATCCGGCATTTTCGGTCATTTGAACTCCAGCGCTCACGAGCACGTCCCAGATGGTCTGGTTGCCCCAATAAGTGGTCTGGAGATCGCGAACGATTTCCGGTGTGGCCGGCACGCCGAACGTATCGATCTTCACTTTCTTCCCACGAAGCACGCGGGCGAACTCGACGAAGTCACTGGTCTTGCCGCCGGTGCAGGAACCGACGTAAGCGCGGTCGAGGCGGATGTTGCCAAGTTCCTTGGCCTTCTTGCGCTGACCCGGATCAGGGTGACACGCGACGGTCGGCTCAAGCTTGTCGAGATCGACAACGAGTTCGTAAACGAACTTCTCGTCCTTGTCGCGCAGGACAGGTTCATACGTTGAACGGGTGCCGTTCAATTTCACGCGGGCATCCACGTATTCCTGTGTGCGTGCGTCGAATTCGAAAATGCCGTTTTTGCCGCCGGCTTCAATCGCCATGTTCGCAATCGTCATGCGATCGTCCATCGACAGCGAAGCCACGCCGGGTCCATCGAACTGCATGGCGCGATATGTTGCGCCGTCGAAGCCGATTTCACCGATGCAATGGAGAATGATGTCCTTCGCCATGACGCCCGGCTGCATCCGGCCTTCGAGGCGGAAATGCATTGTTTCCGGAACCTTGATGAGCAGCTTGCCGGTGCCCATTACGAAACCGGCGTCTGTGTTTCCGATGCCGGTGGCGAACTGGTTGAACGCGCCCGCCATGCAGGTGTGGGAATCGGTGCCGAACAGGATTTCTCCGGGCCGCGTGTGGCCTTTCTGCGGCAGCGCCGTGTGGCAGACGCCGGCATAACGGGCACCGTACTGGCGGTTCAGAACGCCTTTCTTCGGATCGAAAACCCAATGGCCGTTCGGATCATCAATGACGTCGTAGAAATAAGTGATCCCCTGTTCCTTCACGAAGTCGCGCAGAATATCGACGTTGCGATTCGACTTGGAATCGGCTGTGAAAATGTAGTGGTCGGGAATGATGACGACGCGGTCCTTGTCCCAGACCTTGGCGTCCTTGCCGAATTCGCGCTTGAACACGCCGATGGTGCCCGGTCCGCAGACGTCGTGCGTCATCAGCACGTCGGTTTTCACCCAAACATTGTCTCCCGCCTGAACGCTCGCCTTGCCGGCGGCTCGGGCGAGAATCTTTTCTGTCAACGTCATAAGAGGGCAGAATTTAGCCGAGCGCTGTTTCCACATCAACTGGGAACACGAATGAAACAATGTGGTGGGGCGTCGGCGCGAAGCTGACGACATCGCGATGCCGCGAATCGGGTGGGAGGCGTGGCGGAATGTGAGCGTTGAGCACCCTGCCGCAATACCCGACTCGCAGGGAAATTGTTCGGCTATAAACCAAAATTGTTTTCACTATTCCAGATTTTGTCCAAATGCCTCTGTTCGTGGTAGGTAGAGCTCCTTGACACGGCTCCGGTATAACCGAGAATTCGCGCGGCCGTTGCGGTGCCGTATTTGTATGCCGAAAGCAGTTAGCAGTTTGAAGAAGTCCGAAAGCGTTCATATTCAGTTCAGCTTGGCGGGTCTCATCGTTTTAATCCTTTCTCTCGTGCTTGGAAGTGGTTTTCTTGCGTACGCGCTGGTTCGCCCTGTTGCCAAGGACGAGAGAAAAGTGTCGGGCGATGCTGGATCCGTGGTTGAAAAAGTTCAGGCGATTCCGCCTTGGGGAGAATTGATTGCCTACGACACGCAGATGGAGCGGCCTGAGGAATACACAGCGCTGGAGGTGAACCGAATCGATCGCGCCAAGTGGATTTTTACCGGCAAAACTCCAGAGCAGGCGCGGGAGCTGATGCGCGAATGCGGCTTCACAGCAGAACAGATCAGCCAGGCGTTTCAATCTGAGAACGTGAGCGTGGAGGAGGGGGCAACGATCATTTACCCGTCCGAGGCTCTGGTGTTTTCGATTTCGTCCGACGTGAGAGCCCGCTTCTACAATGAACTGTCGAAAGACGTGGCGAACCATTACATGCGCTTTCCATTCTGCTTTCCAGGAACGGCGCTGGATGAAATCGCTGCGGGAGGTCGCATTCAGCCGACGGCGTTGCAGTGGATTCGGCAGCTGTTGTATCACCGCGGGGACACAGCGTTTCTGAGCGATTTCGAAGCGTTGATGAATCGGATTCCGTCGGAGAAGGAACGTCTGCAACTGGTGAAGGTGTTGTCCGCGCGCTCCGCGGTTTTGGCGCGCATTCGAATCCGCCCGGAAACCGACGTGGACAAACTGCTCGGGTATTGGGCCTGGGCTCCGGGAGTGCGATCGACCAACCTTCGTCCGCTCATGGAATCGATTCAGAGAATCGACGGCGGCGGCACGATCAGCCTGCTTTACTTCCTGCCACAGTTTGCGCGCGAACGGCTCTACACCTATCCGCTTCCGGAGCGTCCTGGCGATCCGGCCATGGACTGCCATTGGAGCACCATGAACTTTTTCAACGAGACTCCGGACAATCGGTTTTCCAATCCGGAATACACGGTGAAATATCTGAATGCGAACTACTATTCCGTGGCGAAGCCGACCCGTTATGGCGATTTGATCTTCATCCTCGACGACCGGGGAAATGCGATTCACTCGGGAGTTTACATCGCAGACGACATCATCTTTACCAAGAACGGTAACAACTACATGGAGCCGTGGATGCTCATGCGGATGAAGAATCTGCTTTCGATCTATTCCGTCCTGGGCACGCCCCGGATGCTGGTCTATCGCAGCAAGGATTCCTGAGCGGTTCGATCAGCGAACGAAAATCTCAACGCTGCAGCGTCGGAATTTCCACCCGCTTTCTGTCATCCGACATCGCCTTGTCGGCTGGCAGTGATTCTCCGGACCAGAGACGTTGCGAAGTCCATTTCGTGGCAGGTCCGCTCCAGAACGGATCGCTTGGAGGCAATCCCAGAGGCAACAATCCGGCGCTGCAAAGATAAAGGCTTCCGGTCGAGATGTAATGCTCGGCGAGTGACGGTTGATGACCGCACAGTCCCAATTGCAGCCAGCCGGCGGAATCAAAAGTGCCCGGCGCTTCGATGAGCTTTCGAATCATTGCCGTCATCGCACAACGCACTTGAGCCGGTTCGATTTCCTTCGGCAATTCACGCATCAAAGCAATCTGCGCCAGCGTCTGGAAGGCGCCGAAACGATACGTGATGGATCGGCCGATCGGAGGGAATGTTCCTTCCGGAGAAATCAATCGTTCCTGCACCGCTGCAAACCTTCGTGCGCGCCGCAGCACAATCTGATACGCCGGATCGAATCGCCCGTCTTTTTTCCGCAGCACATCGAGCACGTCGATCAACATCGGCTGGATCACAAAGGCGTTGTAGTAGTCGAAATGAAAGTGTTCGCCGTCGCCATACGCGCCGTCGCCCACATACCAGCCGAGCATGTTTCGCACGCACGACTCGAGGCGCTCTTCAATGGTTGGCTCGCCCACCTTCAACAGGAACGTTTCGACCATCGCGGCGAACATCACCCAGTTGCTTCCGCTCGGTGTCCCGATGGCGCGGGACGACTTGATCGCTGTCACCAGTTGCGTTCGAACGTTTGAATCGAGCTGTTCCCAAAGAACGTTGGGGGCGCGCAGAACTGCTTCGGCCAGGAATGCAGAATCGACGAGTGCCTGTCCGCCCTTGTTGAAGTTGAGGAAGTCGGGCGAATCGGGATTCACGGCCGACGCCATCGACTTATGGGTCAATTCAATGAAGCGTATCTGGACATCGGCTTCAGCGCCTTGCAGATCTTTCACTTCGAGCCACGGAGCGATTCCCACGAGCAAACGCGCGAACGCCTCCAGATGCGTGTAAGGACGTCGTGCGCGGGGATCGGCTGCTTCGACCGGCATGTTTTTCTTCAGTTCACCGCGCGCGAGATTTTCCAGCACCGGCGCACCAAGTCGAACCAGTGTTCCGACCCAGAACGAGCGATCGTCGGCAGGAGTTGTCACGGGCGAAGTCGCCGCCGAGACGGAATGCAGAGATGGGGAAATCAGACTGGCGGCGCCGGCAGCGGCGGCAGTTTTGAGAAAGTCACGTCGGTTTTTCACGGCAGACTAGAGCTTTGAAGCGCTGAGCAGGTTTCGCGTGAGCTTGTCGAGAGTGGAAATGACAGCGAGGTTCAGCTTTTCCTTTTTCCAGTTGAACCACGGAAGCGAATGAATGCGGCCGGCTGCAATGTAATGTTTGAGCAACGACATGTTGTCCGAGGTCGAGGCATCAGGCGTCTTTGGCGAAAAGCAGACGACCGGACATGTTCCTGCAGCGCGTTTCGGAAGCGATTCGATGACGAGCCGGATCTGATTTACGACTCCGAGCCGGTTTGCACTTACGACGACTGGGAGGGCTTTCAACGCGAAGATCAGATCGCGCGAATCGAAGTCCTCGCCCATCGGGCTCAGAAGTCCGCCTGCGCCTTCCACAATCACGATCGGGAAGCGACTCTGAATTTCGTGAATATGATCGACGACTTTCCTGATGGTGATCCTGACCCCGGCGTTGCGCGCGGCAATGAAGGGCGAGACCGGCTGGCGAAAATGCCAAGGATTGATTTCATCCAGGCTGAGCCTGTCGCGTTGCAGTGCATGGAGAATCGCTGCGTCGTCACGGCCGCCCGAGCAGAGCGGCTTGATCGCTGCGAAAGGAATCGATTTCGCGGCGAAGCGCCGCGCGAGTAGAGAGGTGAGAACCGTTTTCCCGATGTTCGTGTCCGTGCCCGTGATGAAGATCACTCGCTTCACGTGCGACATCGAAACTGATGCCGCTTCAAATTGCGAATGCAAAATGCCTTTGCGCGGTGGAAAGAAATCACCCTGTTTTTATAGCTTCCCTTCGGAGCGGCTTTCGGTAAAAACAGCAGCCGAAGGAAAACGAATCACCCATTTATGAAAACGATCATCGCGGTTCTGTTTGCGGTCATTGCGATCGGGCTTGGCGCTCTGACGTTCGTTCAACATCAACAGAATGAAAAGCTGCGGTCGGATTTGGTGACGTTGCGCGAGCAGCTGGATGCCGCCGAGGCCGAACTGGCGGAGCGGGCCGAGGCTGACGAGAAGATCGCCCTGGCGGAGCGCAAGGCGAAGATCCTCCAGGAAACGCTCAAGCAATCGTCGGAGATCGCGGCGCAGCAATCGAAACAGGTGGCCGACCTGGAGCAATCGCTCGCTTCAAAAACCAATTCCGTCGGGTTTGCAGAGCTATTCAACGATCCCGACATGCGCGAAATGGTCAAGTCGCAGCAGAAGACGATTCTCGGTCCGATGATCGAACGGAACTACGGCGCGTTTCTCAGAAAGATGAACCTCACCCCGGAACAGGCTGCGTATGTGAAGGAGTTGATCGAAAAGAAACTGTCGATCAGTTCAGAAATAGGAATGGAAATCCTCGGCGGAGCGATGGATGCCGAAAAGCGGAAGGAAATCGGGCAGAGGATTCAGGATGAAACTGCCGCAGTGGATAAAGCTTTGGAGGAATTTCTTGGAAGCGACAACTACAAGGCGCTGAAGGAACAGGAAAAGACGTTTGCCACTCGCGAACAGATCGGTCAGTTGAAGGACCAACTGGCCAGATCGGACATCGCCATCAATTCAGCCCAGGAGGAACAGCTCGTGAACCTGATGACACGTGAACGGGAGCAGTTCAAATGGACGACCGATTTCAATGACCAGAATCCGGGAAATCTGAACATGGCGGAAATGTTCACTGAAGAACGCGTGAAACGTTTTTCGGAAGAACAGCTGGAATACAACACACGTCTGGTTGAAAAGGCGGCGGCTTTTCTGAGCCACGAACAGGCGTCTGCGTTCGAAAAACATCTCGAAACGCAGCGCAAAATGCAGGAGCTGGGAATGATGATGGCCGCCCGGATGCTCAATTCCCAGAACAACCCGGCACAGCCGCAAACGCCGCCCCGGTAAAAAACTTTGTAACTTCGCCGCGGCAATTCCCAAGAAGAGGGGGGAACAGCATCCTTGCAAAGATTTTACAATTTCTTTGCAACTTTTTGGCCCTGGTGTTGTCACATAACGGTGGCGGTGCGGTAAACCCATGTTCGGTATTGCAGTGAATAGTCGTTGATTTTGAAACGTCGTGAGCTGAGGAGGAATGCCTGAACCTCATTCCTCTCCCGAAAAATGAACCAAACCCACGGAGATTCCGGGCGGACAAACCCGTTGCTGGTGGTCAATCTTTCCACCGTTGCAGCAACCGGACGATCATCCCGACCGAGTTTGTCAGGACTCGAAATTCCCCCTGAAGTGATCCGCTCTCTTCCGGCTGACTTTGTTAAGCATCAGAAGGTTCTGCCGATCGAGCTGCGGAACGGCAGTGTGGTGATTGCCACTGCCGATCCAGGCAATGCGCGCGTCATCGACGACATCCGTCTCCTGACCGGACTTGAAGTGGAGGAGGTTGAATATCCGGCCAACGACATTCTGGAAAAGATTGCGGAGTGCTATCAGGTCACGGTCGAGAAGATGATTGAAAAGCTCAGCCCGGAGCATGGCGCGAACGGCGAGGGCAAGAATCTTCACGACATCGAGGTCATGGCCAACGAGCCCACGGTCGTGAACCTGGTGAACCTGATCATCTCCACGGCCATTCGCGAGCGGGCCAGTGATATTCACCTCGTGCCATTCGAGAATTTCGTGCAGCTCCGCTATCGCATCGACGGTTTGCTGCAGGACAAGCAGCCGCCGCCCAAACAGCTTCATCCGGCGCTCGTCTCGCGCATCAAGATCATGGCGGACATGAACATCGCCGAGCGTTTCATGCCGCAGGACGGGCACATTCAGATTCATCATCGCGGTTCGCGCGTGGACATTCGTGTCGGAACCATGCCGACCATTTATGGAGAAAGCCTGGTGATGCGTCTGTTGGAAAAGAATTCGCGCGTTCAGACCGCGGAAGAACTCGGACTCGACAAACAACGCGCGACGCTGTTGTCGCATCTGGTTGAAAAACCGCACGGACTGTTCCTCGCCACCGGTCCGACTGGAAGTGGAAAGACGACGACGCTCTATTCGATTTTGCAGAGCATTTACACGCCGGAACTGAAGATTCTGACCATTGAAGATCCGGTGGAGTATGAACTGCCGGGCGTGGCCCAGATTCCTGTCCGGCCGACACGCAACTTCACGTTCGCCACCGGTCTTCGCGCGATTCTCCGCCAGGACCCGGACGTCATCATGGTCGGTGAAATCCGCGATTCCGAGACGGCCGAGATTGCCATTCGCGCGGCGCTCACCGGCCATCAGGTTTTCAGCACGTTGCACACAAACGATTCCACCGGAGCTGTGACGCGACTGATCGACATGGGAATCGAAGCGTTCCTGGTTTCGTCATCGCTGGAAGGCGTGCTGGCCCAGCGTCTGGTGCGCCGGCTTTGTCCAACGTGCAAGGTGCAGGCCCCCGTCGATCACAACGTCCGGGAAAAAATTGAAGCGCTCAGTGGACGCGCATTGGAGGGCGATTTCTATCTCGCCAAGGGATGCGAGGAATGTCGCGGAACCGGTTATCGCGGGCGCCTCGGAATTTTTGAACTGCTCGCTGTCACTCCGGCGATCCGCGAGCTCATCGTTCAGAAGCGCTCCAACGCCGAGCTCAAGGCGCTGGCGCAGAAATCAATGATCACCATGCATCAGGATGCGCTTCAGAAGGCGTCTGCCGGCGTCACTTCATTGGAAGAAATCCTTCGTGTCTCATCGGGCGATCTCCTTGAATGAACAGTTTCCGTTACCAGGCGCTTGAACCGAACGGTGGCAATGTCAGCGGTGTCATCGAAGCCGATGACCGCAAAAGCGCATTGCGACTGCTGAACAGTCGCGGACTTTATCCGTCCGCGCTCGAACTGTGTGCGGCCGATGAAAAAGTTGCGACAAACGGCGCCGACGTTCAGACGGCGGTTCGTGGAAAAGTTGGCGGTCGGATCACGCGGAAACAGATCACGGCTTTCACTCGTGAGATGAGCGCGCTGCTTGGCGCGGCGATTCCGATTCCGCAGGCGCTGACCGGTCTGGGCGAACAGGAGGAAAATGCAGCGTTGCGTGCTGTGATTCTGCAGATTTCGGATTCGGTGCGGAAAGGCGTCGCTTTTTCCACTGCACTGAACGAGCACCCGAGACTGTTCAGCCAACTGTACGTCAGCATGGTACGGGTTGGTGAGGAAGCCGGCCAGTTGCAGAAGGTGATGTCCGATCTTGCCGATCTGCTGGAGCATGAGGATGAAGTTCGGGGCGAAGTGATCACGGCTGTTTCCTACCCTATCTTCGTGCTTCTTTTCGGTTTGATCACCGTGGCGGTGCTGCTGACGGTTGTCCTGCCGAAGCTTTCCACCATGTTGCAGGACATGATGCAGACGCTGCCTTTGCCGACGTTGATCCTGCTTCGGACAAGCGGCTTCCTGCATCACAACTGGTATTGGCTCGCCGCGGCTCTCGCTTCGTGTCTTGGCAGCTTGTGGTGGTATGGACGAACGCCGAACGGCGCAGAAACATTTGATCGCTTCAAGCTGCGGCTGCCGTTGATCGGCAGTGTGTTTCAAGCTGCTGCGCTCGGTCGTTTTGCACGAACGCTTGGAACGCTCGCGCGCAGCGGTGTGTCATTGCTGCCTGCGTTGAAGATTGTCGAAGACACCATCGGCAATCGCATTCTTGCAAAGCAGATTGCCCGCGTTGCAGAAGAGACACGAGGGGGCGATTCGCTGGCGGCGCCGCTGCGAAAATTGAACATTTTCCCGCGCACGGTGGTCCAGATGATCGACGTCGGTGAGGAGAGTGGAAAGCTGGATGAGATGCTTCTGAAGGTCGCTGAGATCGAGGAGCGTCAGATGCGCGCGCGGACCAAGACCCTGATTTCCCTGCTGGCACCCATTTTGATCATGGTGGTCGGAGCGCTCGTCGGTTTCATGGTGATCGCGCTGCTGCTGCCGATTTTCCGGATGAGCAGCATGATGCGGTGAGGAGAGGTAAAAGCGAAAAGCTGAAAAGCTGAAACTGAAAGCGGAAGCGGAAATCAATCTGTCACGAAGGAAGACTATGAAGATTCAACTCAGAAAGACACACGCAGGCGGTCCATGGACGCCGAATCCATTCCATCATTTTGAAAAGCCGGTGGCCGATCGCCACCCCCGGGCTTCCGGCTTTTCGCTTTCAACCTTCCGCAAACGCGCCGCGTTCACGCTGATCGAGATCATGATCGTGGTGATCATCATCGGCGTCCTTGCCGCGACGATCATTCCGCAATTCATGGGAACGACGCATGACGCCAAGGTCAGCGCGGCGAAGGGGCACATCGCTGAAATTGAAGCCGCAATCGAACGTTTCAATGTTCACATGGATCGCTATCCAACGGCTGAGGAAGGATTGAAGGTGCTTACTGAACCGCCGGTCGGCGAAGACAGCAAATGGCGTGGTCCCTATGTGAAGCAGCTTCGTCCCGATCCGTGGGGTAATCCTTATCAATACCGGTTTCCGGGCGTGCGTCATTCCTCGAGCTTCGACATTTGGTCGCGCGGCGCGGACAACGCCGACGGCGGCGACGGCCAGGGAGCGGACATCGGCAACTGGTAAAACCGGTTCACGGTATGCGAACGCTCGAACTCGAAACACCAAACTCGAAACCCCGGAATGTTTCGGGTTGTGGGTTTGATGTTCCGGGTTCGAAGGGCGCACGGTCGGCGTTCACGTTGATTGAACTGATGATTGTCATTGCTCTCGTGGGAATCATGAGCGCGATGATCATTCCCGAATTACGTGGAACGTACGAGGACGCGCTGCTGCGTTCGACGAGCCGGCGATTGATCGACGTATGCAGCGTGGCGCAGAGCCGTGCGGTGGCGATGAATCAACCGCACCGGGTTTTGATTGAAGTCAGCACGGGCAAGTATCGCGTTGAAAAGCGGGTGCGCGGACAGGGTGTTGCCGATTTCATTCCGGCTTCTGAGGTTTCCGGCGCCGAAGGTGAATTCGATCGACGCATCACGATCCGGTTCCAGTATCCCGGTTCGGGTTCCGCTTCGTCGGAAATGTCCACGGGACCGCCGGAGGATTTGATGGAGCCTGTTGAGCCGGTCATCACGTTCTACCCGGACGGCACCGCCGACACCAAGGAGATTTCGCTTCAGGACCGCCAGGGATTTCGTCTGATACTTCGCACCAATCCAACCACAGCGCGGCTGCGCATTGTGGAGACACAGGGAGGGACTCCATAAAAACGTTTCCGTCAACGTCCATGTCGAGCGGTGGATTCTCCCTCATCGAAGTGATGATCGCGATCCTTGTTCTGGGATTTGCGCTTGCGGGTCTGACACAGGGACTGACGACGGCGTTGGGATCGAGCAAGGAATCGGAGTTGCAGGCGACCGCGGCGTCGTATGCGGCAGGCAGGATCGAGTTGCTGCGGGCGGAAGGCGGTTTGAAGGAGGAGGACACTGATGGCGATTGTGGCGTTGGACTGGAATTGTATCGCTGGCGGCAAAGCATCGCGAAAACGGGTGTTGAAGGTCTTTATGAAGTCACGGTCACGATCGAAAGCGCGGCCAACGGCAAGCCGATCTATGAACTGAAAACACTTCTGTTCGAACTCCCGGTTGAGACGACGGACAACCAACAGCAGGCGAGAAGGGGAGGGACGCAATGAAGCTGTTTCGGTGCAGAAGCCTCACGCAGAGGACGCGAAGTGCGCGAAGGTTTAGAAAAACCGTTCAGGTTCGTTGTGTTCAGTTGAGGGTGCCATGCGGTGATGATGTCCGGCTTGATCAGATTGAAATTTCTTTGCGTCCGTCGCGTCCTTCCTCTGAGGCTTCTTGCGGACTGCAAATCACATCCGGTTTCACTCTGATTGAAGTGGTGATCGGTTCGGCGTTGATGTCGTTGATTTTGGTCAGCGGCTATTTGCTTTTCAGCGCGAGCATTGAGAGTCGGCGGACGATGGAACCGCGTCTTGAAATCATTCAGAGCGCGCGCGTGGTGATGGCGATGATTTCAGCCGATCTGCGCGCGGCCTGTTCGCTCGACAAGAAGTTCGCCTTCCTCGGAATGCACCGAACCATCGGGGAGCAGATTGCCGACAACCTTGATTTCGCCACGCACAACTACACGCCGCAAAAGGCTGGTGAAGGCGATTACTGCCAGATCAGCTATTACCTCGATCAGGATGCGGAAGGCGATGGACTCACATTGTGGCGCCGCCGCAATCCAACCATTGCGCCGGATTCGTTGTCCGGCGGCAGCAAGGAGTTGATCGCAAGCGGACTCAGTGGAATGCGGTTCGAGTATTTTGATGGACTCGAATGGTTCGACGACTGGGGTGACACCAGCGAAAGCGGCAAGCGCCAGACTTCCGAGAAAGCCGCGGCAAATCTGACCGGCATGCCCAGGGCGGTGCGCGTCACGCTTTGGTTTCAGGAAAAGCAGGAGAAATCGAATGACGTTTCACTCGATGCAGAAAACGAGAGGCAATCGTCGTTCAAGTTTCAGACCGTTGTGCGGCTCAATCTGGCTGAGGCAGTCAACGCGTCGTCGTCCAGTCAGAGTGCAGAAACCGTTTCGTCCGGTTCGCAGGATTCACCGGCAGGAGGTGTCATCACTCAATGAAACTTCCGATCGCATCCTCTGTCCCGGGCGATTCTCTGATTCACTTTTTAAAGAGGTGGGGAACCATGCCAACACGGGCGGACACCTTCCGACCGGCTTTCGAAGCTGCCGCTGAATCGGCTTCGAGCCCGGCCGGAAGGCGCCCGTGTTTCTTCCTCCGAACTTCTCAAGCATCGCGCGGTTCGGTTCTCGTCGGGTTGCTCTGGTGCCTGGCGCTTCTCTCGATCGTCGTCATTGGCGTGCTGCACACGGCGCGCATGGATCTGATGGTGGGGAAGAATCACAGCGACCGGATTCAAGCTCATTACCTTGCCCTCTCGGGGATCGAGAAGGCCAAGGCGCTGCTTTATCAGAACGCACGCGAACGCAGTCGAAGCCGGCAGAATCACAGCGGTAACTTCTACAATTCACCGAACGATTTCCGCGACGTTACCCTTGGACGTGGAACGTTCTCCGTGATCCGACGTGGACGCGATGATGAAGGCGGCGGTGTTCTTTATGGTGTCAGCGATGAGGAAAGCCGCATCAATGTGAACACCGTTTCAACGGAAGCGCTCGGCAAGCTGGATGGAATGACATCTGACGTGCTGGCGGCGATCACGGACTGGCGCGATGGCGACAATTCGGTTTCACCCGGCGGCGCGGAATCGGAGTATTACCTGTCGCTTCCCCGACCGTATCAGGCGCGCAACGGGCGGATTCAAACGATTCGTGAACTGCTGATGGTTCGCGGAGTCTCGAGTTCGTTGTTGTTTGGAAACGATTCCAATCTCAACGGACTTCTCGACAGCGAAGTTGAAGACGGAAAGGTTCGGTTCATTCACCCGGCTGCCACCGATGCGAGTCTCGGCTGGGCGGGATTGCTCACCACGGATTCAACCACGAAGAACGTCAACGCCGCGGGCGAGGAACGCGTGAACGCCCAGAGCGCGGACGAAGCCGCATTGACGCAGGTGCCGGGCATCTCGGCGGATATTGCGCGGGTAATCGTTTCGTATCGCGGACAGAACCAGTTTCAAAGCATCGCCGACCTGCTCGACGTGACGTCCGGCGGATCGACGAATCGAAACGCCGGTGGAGGCAGCCGCACTGTTTCGGGACAGCAGGGGAGCGGGCCAAAAGTGATCAGCGAAGAACTGTTGATGGAGATTGCTGACGATATCACGGTGGATTCGAATCAGGACCTTGCCGGGCTGATCAACATCAACACCGCGAGCCTCGAAGTTCTGGCGACGCTGCCCGGTCTGGATCGCGAGCTCGCGCAGGCGATCATTGCTTATCGTCAATCGAGCGGATTCTTTCCGAACGTTGCGTATCTGCTGAAGGTTCCCGGCTTCAATCAAAGTCTCTTGAAACAGGTCGGTCCTCTCGTGACCGCGCGGTCCGAAACGTATCGGATTCTCAGCGAAGGCCGATTGCGTTCGGGCGCCCGGCAACGGATCGAAGTCGTCGTTCACATCGGGCTCTCGGACGTCACGACCTTCTCGTATCGGGAGGACAATCTCTAAACGAATGAATTCCGCCATTTACATTGAGATCGGTAACACGTCATTGCGCGCGGCTCAGGGCGACTCGGGATTGGAGCTGACCCTGGAGCGATCTGCGACCGGCGCGTTGACGGAGAACTGCCGGGGAAAGATCGTCGGCGAACTTCAGGGTTTGATCCGCTCTCAATCCGGCAGGCCGAAAGCGTATTGCGCGATCGTTGCGCGCGGCGTTTCGCTGCGACGATTCAGTGTTCCCGCTGTTCCCGGGGACGAATTCGATCGCTTGCTGAGAATGCAGATTGAAAGCGAATTTCCGCTGCCACCGGATCAGCTCGCCTGGGGCAGCCGTTCGTTGGGAGAGACGCGGCAGAACGGCAGCTCGAAACGCGAGCTGCTGGTGTTCGCGGTGAAACGGGAGATTTTGGACGAATACGCTTCGCTGCTGAAGGAGGCCGGACTCGAACCTGTGTTCACGCTGTCGGCTTTCGCGCGCGCGAGTCTTTCACCCCGGCCTGCTGACAGCTTTGGGATTCTCGAAGTGGGCGAGCAGAATTCGGAACTGGCGTTGTTCGAAAATGGCGTTCCGGTTCAGGTTCGGATCGTTCCGTTCTCGGAAAAAAGTTCCGCCGCAAACGCCGAGGGATTGCATGCGTTTGCGAAGGGACTGAACGGCAGCTGGTCCGGAAAGAAGCTGTTGGTGATCGGTTCCGATGAAAGTTTCAAGGCCGTCAACAGCTGCCTCAACGAACAGTTCACCAGTGGCATTGAATGCGAACCGCTGCGGATGAATCCCAGGACCGGTTCGTCCTCCGCCGTTCTCGGACTCAGGAAAGCTGTAGAAAGCGGAACGCCGCAGCTGCTGTTCTTCGAGTCGCAGCAGATGGAAATGAGGTCTGCGGCGAAACCCGCCACGCCGATGAAGCGGCTCGTGCTCGCGGCGGTTCTTGTGCTCGCTCTCATTGCGCTTCCGTATCTGGAGGCGTTGATTGCGAAGCCGCTGATCGAGAAGAAGCTCGCCAGACTGAAGGCGGATGAAGGCCGGCTGGATGTTATCAGCAAGGAACTGGGATTTCTTCAGCATCTCAAAGACAACCAGCCGCCGTATCTGGACGCGCTTTATCTCTTTGCGAAATCGGCGCCGCAAGGTTCCAAGATCGAGACGCTCACGATGAATCGGCGCGGCGAAGTTTCGCTTCGCGGATCGCTTCGGAATGCGGATCAGGTGGCCGACTTCCGGAACAAGCTTATTGCGTCCGGATTTTTCTCCAGCGTGTCGGTCGAAGAACAGGCGCCCACGCCCGACAAACAAAAACTGAATGTCCGGCTCACCGCACAGTGGAAATCGTTTCACGAACGACAGAAGCTCGCGATCGGCCCGACACCCGAGGAAATCGAAAAGGCGAAGAGCAAGCCGGCTTCACCGCCAGGAATGCCTGCGGGCATGTCAATGCCAATGCCAGTATCGATGCCGGTCAGCATGCCGTCGAGCATTCCACCCGGCGCTTTGCCTCCCGGGATCACGGTTGACATGCTTCCGTCGGGAGCCATGCCGGCTGGTCTGCCGCCAAATGTGAGAGTCTCCGCGCCCAGAAGGGAGGCGAATTGATTATGCGACCGATCTCTGATCGCGAGAAAAAACTGATACGCTACTCGGCCATCGGCCTTTCGATTTACCTCGTTCTGTTCTTTGTGGCAAAGCCGCTTCAACAGCATCGGACGGAATATCTGAAAGTCGTGAAGGAAGCCGAAGCGTTGCGCGCCCGGGTGCAACCCTTCGAAGCGCGTGCGGAAAAGCTTCAGGGGCTCATGGAATCGTTTCAGTTCGATCCCGCTCAATTGAAACGCAATTCCCTCGTCGGCGAAGCAAGCGTGGCCATTCAGAAAGCTGCAATCGGCAGCGGCATCCAGGTCGGAACGGTTCGCGAATCGCCCACACGCGCAGTGGGAAAGGATCTCGCCTCGCTGCAATTCGAAGGCACTGGACAGGTGCCGGCGGTGATGTCGCTGCTCAAACGGATCGAAACGCTCGGCTTTCCGATGATCGTGGATTCCGTCCAGGTAACACCGGAGAAAAGAGGGCCCGGCATGGTGAAGCTCAGTCTCACGATCGTGATTCTCGATTACGAACAGTTCAAGACGGAGGAAAAGCCCAATGCGTAAGCACACGGACAAGATTCTCAGACTGGTCTGCATTGCGCTGGGGGCGTTGCTGATTTTTCAGCTGGTGCGAACCGTCGGAAGAAGCAATCCGCTGGCGAAGGTCACCATTCCCGAGGTTCCCACGCTGTCGAAGGAAACCAATTCTGTAGCTGCTGCAGCGAAGACGAATTCCGCTCCGGGAAAGAGCGTCACGAACGCGACCGTGGCTGGAAAGAAAGGTTCGACCAACGTCGTTACAACGAATGCTGTCGCGACCAGATCCGGCGCAACGAATTCCGAGCCTGCTTCAAATGCAGAAGTGAAAACGGCTGCCAGCAATGTGGTGTCGCAAGCGGTGGTTTCGACAAACACACCGGAGAATGCCGTTTCGGTGATGATTGCGGTTTCCACAACCCGAATGCCAACGAATGCAAACGTGACGCTCAACGATCCGTCAGCGCTGGTTTCCTCCACCAACAACGTTGCTCGATCCAATGCCGTGGTTGTTGCCGGAGTTTCGACCAATGCCACCAACATTGTGGCGACGACCACGAATCGTGTTTCACCGTCAGTTCGCCGTCCTGAAGTGACTTCGCGCGCGATGCCGGGAATGGCTGGAGCCAGGCCGCTGCCGGAACTGGCGCCCGAAAACAAAGCGCGGGTGGATCGCATCTATGAAAGCGAACTGTTCGGGCAGGTGATGCGTCCGATGCCCGCCGCACTGATGGGCATTGCGGGCAACATGGCGATGTTGCGCAGCTCAAGCGGCCAGAGCGGACTCGTGAAGGAAGGCGATTCTCTCGGCGAAATGAAGTTGCTGAAGATCGGGGTGAATCGCGTGTTGATCGAGGAAAAGGGCGAGAAGAAGGAGTTGATGATTTTCAACGGGTACGGCGGTGAAAGTCTTTTATCGAAGAAGGAATCTACTGATGAAACCACCAAGAAGTAACATGAACTGGAAACGAGGCTTGGCGGCGTGCTGCACGGCTCTGCTGCTCGTGGGAGCCATCCCGCAGGTGAACGGACAGAATCGCATCATACGGGATGGAGTGGTGGTTGAAATTCCAGGTGGCCTGCCCGGCGCTGCCACTCCGCCATCCCAGTCGCCCGCACCTGGATCAGGTTCTTCTCCTGCCACCGGAGCGTGGATTCCTTCGGAGCCGTTGGGTTCGACATCGGCCAGCACGAATCAAAGCGGCACCGGCACGAACACAACGGACGAGGTTCAGCTGAGTTTTCAGGGCGCGAACATCGACATGGTCGTGCAATGGCTCGCGCAAAACACCGGCAAGAGCGTGGTAAAACATCCGCAGGTGAACTGCCAGCTCACCATCAACAGTTCCACGAAGCTCAAGCTCCGCGAGGCTGTGAACCTCGTTTATCGAGCGCTTGCCCTGGAAGGTTTCAGCGCGATCGAATTCAACAAATCCATTCTCATCGTGCCGGAAGGCAAGGAGCCAAGGATGAGCCCGGAACTTCTCGATCCGGCGCAGAAGGATGTGCCCGAAGGACGCCAGCGACTCGTGAAGGTGTTCCGACTCCAGCACATTCAGGCGGCCGACCTGCGCGAACGCATTCGCACCGCGCTTTCAGACAAGGCAACGATCGACATCGATGAACGCGCCAATCAGATCATCATCACGGATTACAACGACAACATCCGCGCCGTCGGTTCCCTGATCGAAACACTCGACAACGAAAGGCCGGAGGACGTCGCCGTCCGCGTGCTCCCGCTCAAGAATGTCATGGCCGTCGATCTGGTGAAGGCGGTTGGTCCGTTGTATCAGAAGCGAAATACGCGAGCGTTGCGAGACACCGTCGAAGTGACCGCGGACGAACAGTCCAATTCACTTCTCATCATGTCGAGCGAATCGAACTTCCAGGCGATCCGGCGTTTCGTGCAGGGATTGGACACGGAGGAGGCGCAGGAAAAAGTCATGCGCACATTCACGCTGAAGAATGCCGATGCGCAGGACGTGGCCAAGCAATTGCAGGATCTGAACCAGGAACAGACCGGGAATTCGCGATACATCTACTACTACTCGACGCCTACGCCTTCAGGAAGAAATGCCAGGAAGATGAAAGTCGTGGCGGATCGCCGCCGCAATGCGGTCATCGTTCAAGCTTCGCCGTCCGAGATGGAAAGCATCAACAAAATGATCGAGGAACTGGACGAACCGGTCAGCGATGGCAGCCTCGCGCCGAAGATTTACCCGCTCAAGTATGTCAACTCCGTGGACATCGAGGACGTGTTGAACGAACTCTTTCTCAAGAAGACACAGCAGCGCAGCTATTGGGATTACTATTACGACGAATACAATTCCACCACGACGGATCGCGATGTTGGCCGTCTTTACGGAAAGGTCCGCATCACCAGCGAACCGCACGCGAATGCTCTGATCGTCACGGCGAATTCAAAGGAGAATCTCGCCGCGGTCGAAGAGGTGCTGGCGCAGCTGGATGTGCCATCGCAGTCTGGCGACAGCACGTTGCGTGTGCCACTGAAATTCGCCAAGGCATCCACGGTGGCCAACCAGATCAACATCCTCTTTGCGAAGAACGGATCACCTCCGCTGCGTCCGACAAATCAGCAGCAGGGACAGCAGGGTGGACAGAATTTCCAGAATCAGAATCAGAACCAGAACAACTCGCCTCAAAGTGGATTCGATCTCGAACTGGAAGCGCGTGAGGATGGCTATTTCCCGTGGCTCGGAGGACAGCCCGACAACGTCCGCGGTGGAAACGACCGGACTGCGGCTCGCCCGGTGAGTGACCTGGTCGGACGAGTTCGTGCCGTTGCGGACCATCGGGGCAACGCGCTTTTGATTTCGGCCAACGTCCATTACTTCCCCCAACTGCTGAAGTTGGTCGATCAAATGGATTCACCGTCGGATCAGGTTTTGATCGAAGCCCGGATCGTGGAAGTCTCCAGCGATTTTCTGGACAAGCTGGGGGTTCGCTGGTCACCCGATGGCGACCGTGTTTTTACTGCGGATGACTACGACAACTCCTTCCTTGCCAGCGGATCGACCGGTTACAAGCAGGGCTTTGGCGGCAACACGACGGTGAACACGCCGGTTTCATCGGAAGTCGCGCAGGCATTGACCTCGCTTCGGTCCGGCGTGGTGAACGGCACGATCAGCATGGACTTTCTCGTGCAATTCCTTCGCAAGACAACCGACGCAACCGTTCTGGGCAACCCGCAGATCAACGTCCGCGACAACGAAACCGGACGACTGTTCGTCGGACAACAGGTTCCGATCCAGACCTCCAGCCAGGACAGCGGTGCCAACGGGCTTCGGCAGAACTTCACTTACAAGAACGTCGGTGTGATTCTCGAAGTCACCCCGCACATCAACTCCGCGGGCGACGTGGAACTGAAGATTCATGCGGAGTCGTCCACTGTTGTGCCGGGTGTGACGGTTCTTGGCGGCGCGGTGTTCGACACGCGGACGTTGCGGACTGATTTGCGCGCGCGCGACGGCCAGACGCTGGTGCTGGGTGGGATTATTCAGCGGCAGATTTCCGACACGCTTCGCAAAACTCCGATTCTCGGCGACGTTCCCGGACTCGGTTGGGCGTTCAAGAAAAAGGACAAGACGACGCGTGAGGTTGAACTCATGGTTTTCCTCAGGCCGAAGATTGTCCGGTCGCAATGGGATGCCCAGGAACTCATGGATGAAGTTTATCGCCGCGCCCCGCTGTTGAAGGAGTCGGAAGAGAAGCACGAGAACCGGCATCAGAAGAAGTAACGCTGCAGCCGGATCGACTTCTAGCAGCGTGATTCGCGAAAAATGGGACGAACTCTGTTGCTGTGAACGAGCCCGGAAGCTTGCTTGAAGCGCCGCCTTGGGTAAACGTGTCTGCTCTATGGTCACCGAACAAGAGATCAGAAACGCGTTGGCGACGGTTAAGTACCCCGGCTATTCGAGAGACATTGTTTCTTTCGGCCTGGTCAAACAGGTCGCCGCAAACAACGGAGCGGTCAGCGTCCTGATCGAGTTGACCACAAACAACGCCGATGCAGCCCAGCAGATCAAAGTCGAAGCCGAACGCGTGATCAAGGCGTTGCCCGGTGTGAACGCAATTCACATCGATGTAAAGCAACAGGGCGGCGCCCAGGTCGCTGGCGGAAATGCGCTCGGCCAGCAGAATCGTGTGCCGGGCATTCGTCGCATCGTGGCCGTTGCCAGCGGCAAAGGCGGCGTCGGCAAATCGACCACGTCCGTCAATCTCGCCTGCGCGCTTCAGTATCTTGGCTACAAAGTCGGGTTGCTCGATTGCGACATCTACGGCCCGAGCATTCCGCTGATGATGGGCACTCGGGAACGTCCGACACTGAGCGAGGATGAAAAGATGGTTCCGCCGGTGAACCACGGTGTGAAACTGATGAGCATCGGTTTTCTGATCGAAGGGGATCAACCGGTCATCTGGCGCGGACCGATGATCATGAAGACCATCCAGCAATTCTTTTCATCGGTTGAATGGGGTGAGCTGGATTATCTGCTGGTCGATCTTCCGCCCGGCACCGGCGACGCCCAGCTTTCTCTTTGTCAGACCGTTCCGCTCGATGGCGGTGTTGTGGTGACGACGCCCCAGGAGGCGTCACTCGGCGTGGTGCGGAAGGGAATTGGAATGTTTGAGAAAGTGAACGTTCCGATCGTTGGAATCGTGGAAAATATGAGTTATTTCACTGCGCCCGGCGGACAGCGCATCGAGATCTTCGGACACGGCGGCGGCAAGGTGGAGGCGGCGCGGCAGGGGATTCCGTTCCTCGGCGAAGTGCCAATTTTCACAGAAATCCGCGAAGGCGGGGACCGGGGGGTGCCGGTGGTGGTTTCTTCGTCGGATACTCCTGCCGGACAGGCATTTATACAGATTGGGGAAGCGGTGTCGCAGCGCCTGCCCATTTCGGACTAACACGAATGGGTGATTTGCAAACTGCCTGGAACCTCATAGATTCCTTGGCGGAACGTTCTTTGAACCAGTGTGGAAGCGCTTCGCAAGATTTACATTGTCAGCTCTCCGGTCGGTTCATAATGTTTCACGGCAAAGTCATCTTTGTTTATGTCGGACCAAACTAACGAGCCCGCCCAGGCCAGTGACCTGTTGAGGAACTCCTCGCTCTATCGCGAGTTCCAGGCCGAACGCGAAGAGATTCTCAAACACAAGTGGATCGAATCGGAAAAGGCCGGGCGCGACATCGGTTTCGAACGCGCATTGACAGACTGGATCATCAAGCACCGTTCGAAGTGGCGCAAAGCGCGCCAATCCGCTGTCGGCAGCAGCAACTGATCAATTTTAGCTGAAGATGTTCCTTTAAAGCTGCCCTGCGAGGCAGCGAAGGATCTGATGAATCAAACTACCAACGCAACGAACAACCGTGCTCCGGTTCGTTCGTTTTTTTATGCCTGAGTCCTGCGTCATCCTCAATTCCAACGCCATCCAGCGCGCCCTCACCCGCATCGCCCACGAGATCGCCGAACGCAATGAAAACCCCGGCGAAGTCGTCCTCGTCGGTGTGCCAATTGGCGGCGATGACCTCGCCCGCCGGCTCAGCAAGCTGCTCAACGGCATCTGGCAGCAGAACGTTCCGGTCGGTGTCCTCGACGTCACCATGCATCGCGATGACCTCGATCAAAAGGTGGCGCCGCAGGTGTTTCCAACGGTCATTCCCTTCGACGTCACCGGCAAAACAGTGGTGCTGGTCGATGACGTCCTGTTCAGCGGCAGAACGACACGCGCCGCGATGGATGCTTTGAACGATTTCGGCCGCCCAAAAAGAATTCAACTCGCCGTCCTGGTCGATCGCGGTCATCGCGAACTGCCGATCAAGGCGGATTTCGTCGGGAAGAATGTGCCGACGTCCGCCACGGAAAAGATTCTGGTGAAACTCACGGAAGGCGGTTCGCCGCAGGACGAAGTCATCCTGCAAAAACCTTGAGCAAGGACCACTCATGACCTGGAACCGAAAACACCTGATCGACATCGAATCGCTGACCGCCGATGAGATCAACACCGTGCTCGATACCGCCAGGGCGTTCAAGGCCGTCGGTGAACGCGCGATCAAGAAGGTTCCTGCTCTGCGCGGCAAGACCGTGGTGAACCTGTTCGTCGAACCTTCCACCCGCACGCGCATCAGCTTCGAACTCGCGGAGCAACGGCTTTCGGCCGACATCATCAATTTCACCGCGGAAGCGTCGTCATTGAAAAAAGGCGAAACGCTCAAGGACACCGCGAAGAACCTTGAAGCGCTTAACGCCGATTTCATTGTCATCCGCCACAGCGCTTCCGGCGCGGCGTCGTTTCTGTCGCGCGTCATCAACGCCAGCGTGATCAACGCCGGCGACGGCGCGCACGAACATCCCACGCAGGCGTTGCTCGACACGTTCACGATCCGCGAGCGAAAGGGCAAAGTGGCCGGGCTCAACGTCACGATTCTCGGGGACATTCTCTACAGCCGCGTCGCGCGTTCCAACATCTGGGCATTGATCAAGCTCGGCGCGAACGTCACGCTCTGCGGTCCGTCCACGCTGGTGCCAAAGGTGTTTGAGGAAATGGGCTGCCGCGTCAGCTACAACGTCGATGAAGCGATTGAAGGCGCGGACATCATCAACCTTCTGCGCATCCAGCACGAACGCCAGCGCAAGACGATGTTCCCGAGCATCGGCGAATACACCACGCTGTTCGGCCTGAACAAGGCGCGTCTCGCACGAACGAAACCCGACGCACTCATCATGCATCCCGGCCCGATCAATCGCGGCGTGGAGATCGACAGCGAAATCGCCGACTGCAACCGCTCAGTGATCCTTGAGCAGGTGACGAACGGTCTCGCCGTCCGCATGGCCGTGCTTTTCCTCGTCAGCGGCGGCAAAGGCCCACAGGAAGTCGCGGTCGGGTAAAGACGAGGCGAATATTCCTCACGCAAAGGGCGCGAAGTCTGTCGGATGATCGACGGATTTGGAGTTTGTGTAGGCTGGGAGAATGCGGATATCCCATGCGAGGAACCTCGGACGCACTGGATTCTCCGCGTTGAACGCCAGCTCCAAAAGAGCGAAAGCGGGTAGCCACGGGTGGAGCACAGCGGAACCTGTGGGATGATTTTCAATGAAATCCCAAGCCTGAAAGGGCGACAGATTCCATTCTCTTCAGAAGCAAAAACGTTTTTGTTCGCCCCCCGACTTCGTGAATCACTTCTCTGGCACTTCAATCACATCGCCGTCGAGCAGCCAGAATTGTTTCTGGTTGTTGGAAGCATCGACGATAAACATGGCGGATTTTCCAGTTACGCTGTCCTTTCGCGTCACTCGCACCCTTGAAAGATCAGACGAGGATCGAAGTGCCGAACGGGCCTGCATCTTTGAAAGAGCCTGATTTAGAAAACCTTCCTTCCAGGAATCAATTGTGAGCGTAGTGGATGCTCCAGCCACGACCAATTGGACGGATTTTTGAAGACAGGCGAGTTTTGCGGCAGCTTGCCGGGCAGCTTCTAGTGGGCTGTTCTCTGCTGCCCGCATGGCGAACGGAACCGTGTTTGTGAGAGTGGACTTGGCCGTCTGAAACATCTGTTGTATCTGCGTTGCGGGATTAACGTGGGATTCGTTGAGAGCATGGACGCGTTCGGGAATCTCAATAACGTCGCCAAATTCCACGGGAACGTCCGCGGCACAATCCAGCAAATTATCACGGAGCAGATTTACTTTGATCTCTTGTTCTTTGTCCCCGGGTTTCCGGCTTGGTCGCCGGATAATGACTCGTTCGAAATCTGGAAATGCCATCGCCCATGTAGGAGAGGGAAATGAGTCATGTCCCGCCATTTTGGATGTCTCGCTATAGAAATGCATCACTGTTTCCAACAACGTAAATTGGTTCGTCAGTTCGCCTTTGCGGAACACCGAAAGCGGCTGGCTGAATCCCTGCCGTGTGATGCGGATGGCATCGAAATCCGGAAGATCGTCCAGTGCTCCGTGCTTTCGGAGCAGCGCTGCGATTTCGCTTGGGGAAGCAGACTGAGCGCTTCGGTCCAATCCAGCAATCGGAATAACAGGTACGGGTGGTTGTAACGACAGATCCAGCGGCGTCTTGCCTTCCTTGTTTCTCAGGTTGGGATCGGCACCTGCTACGAGAAGTTGTTCAACGAAATCCTTTCGTTTCATTCTCACCGCACGATGCAAAGGTGTTTCGCCCGCATGATCGAATGCGTTTACGTCTGCTTTGGCGCGAAGCAGTTCGGCCAGGACACCGTTGTTCTGGCGGTCTGCAATGGAAAGTGACAAGACCGGATATCCTCTGAACTGGGTGTTGGGGGTTGCACCGTTGTCGAGAAGGATTTTTACCGTATCGGGGTTGCTCGATTGAATGGCTAGCGAGAGTGCCGTGTTGCCTTCCGAATCCTTGGCCTCAATTTCAGCTCCGCCCTTCAACAGGAGAGATGTGATCTCAGGATTTCCAGCTTCGGCTGCAAGCAGCAACGGAGGCACTCCAGATCTTCCTCGGAAGTGAGCTGGAAGGTTTGGATTGGCTCCATTCTCCAGAAGCAGGCGTACTGCGTCGATGTGCCTTTCCTCCGTTGCCAGAAATAAGGGGGTGGCTCGACCGGTTTGCCGTTCGTCGCCGAGAGAGTTGACATCGGCGCCGGCGCGGATCAGTTGGAGCAGATTATTTGTCGCCCCTTTCGCAGCAGCTACGTGCAATGGCGTTTCGCCATTGGCATCCAGAATTTCCACGTTGGCTCCGTTGGTCAGCAGCAGTGCTGTGATTCGTGGAAAGGTGCGAGACGCGGCCATGTGCAGTGCGGAGCCATATTCGCCGCGGGAATCAGTTTTCGAAGCGCGCCCCTCGCCAGCCTTGTTCACGCGGTTTGGATCAGCGCCATGTGCGAGCAAGGTGGCAGTGATTCGTTCCCATCGCGGACCGCAAACATGAGCGGAGTTTCGTCCAGGCGGCTGCCTGATAAGCTCGCAGGGAGGTTGGGATCAGCGCTGGATTTGAGTAGGAGTTCCACCAACGATTGAAACCGCCGCTGCACTGCCATGTACAGTGGCGTCGCGCGTCCGGAGGTTTCCGCGTTTACGTCAGCGCCACGGCTGATCAAAAGTTCCGCCATTTTCCTGTGACCATTGTAAACCGCATGATGCAGCGGCGTCCGTCTGGAAGAACCTTCCTGCTGATTGATCTGCGCACCGCTGTTCAGCAGAAATTCCGCGACGCGCAGATACCCCTGGCTTGCCGCCCGCGCCAATGGTGTCAGGGCTGGATCACCGGCAGGCGCATTGATCAAATCCGGGCTGTTTCGAATCATCGCCTGGATGCGGCCGATTTCTTTTTCTTCGTCGTCGAGGATTGGTCCTTCGTCCGACCTTTTTTCGGGTCGAGAATCGTCTGCGACTGCCTGAAGCACATCCAACTTCAGTCGCTGCTCGGAGAGAATTTGGTTCACCCGTTCAGAAATGAAAGCCAGCTGCTTCTGCGTTTCTGTCGTTGCCTCTAATTGCGACCTTTGGGAAGGTGATGCTCCGGACAAATCGAGCAGATCACCTGCTGGATCGCCAATTGCCACGTAGAAGGAATTCGTTGGCCCTTTCCCTTGTGCAAACTGCGCTTCCTGTTCCTTCAGGAACGGAAGATGGGACAACATTTTCCGTAGCCGTTCGTCCGGAAACAGACTCAGAACAGCCTTGGCGTGTTTTTCCGGATCATCTTTGAATCGTTCGATTCCATTAAGCTTTGCAGCCAGCGCTCTTGCTTCAGTTGAAGCATCAGTATCGCCGGATACTGGCGCCATTTGTGACGGCGTAGTCGGACTTCTCATTCCGACCAAATTCTGCCGGCTCAAGGTGGCCAGCGTTTGTTGATCGGGGAACTCGCGGAGGATGCGTTCGTAGTGCTGGACGGCGTCGTTGGTGCGGCCGAGTTTGCGATAGCACTCGCCCAAACGAAAAATGGCGGTGGCGGCAATCTGGCGGTTCCTGTCGAACTGCTTCGCCAGCGCGTCATAGTTCGCAATGGCGGCGTCGAGATTGCGATTGGCTTCCTCTTCAAACAAGCCGCGCTGAAGCAATGTCGTCAGGTCGTTCGTCGATACGGCCGCGATTCCAGTTGAGCACGAAAAGATCAACGCGGAGACGCAGAGGACGCCGAGAACCGCTGAAAGAACTCCGTTGCGAAGCTTTGCGATCCTCTGCGGCTCTGCGTTCAATTTGCCGGTCTGTTCCTTGTTCGATCGTTTCATAGGTCAAAGTCGGTTTCTTTCACTCCACTGGCGCTGCTGCACTGTGCGCCCATTCTGTTTGAAGCTCGTTTCTGAGTTGTCACGGTTTTGCAAAATCCAAGGGGAATCCGCAGATGACGCAGATTTTCGCAGATGAAGAAGGAAAGGATACGTATTTACCGCAGAGGCGCAGAGGCGCGGAGAAAGACGAAGAACCCTTTGCGAGGCTCTGCGTTCCCGGCGTCTCTGTGTTGAAGAATCCGCCTCTTTCAAATCTGCGTTCATCTGAGAAATCTGCGGATACATCCGTGTCTAATCTGTGTTTCATCAGTGGCTAAAGTTCGAGCCGGTATCCGACGCCATGAACCGTCTTGATCCATCGGGGCAGATTTCCGCAGATGAAGATGAAGAGGGGAGGGATATGTATTCACCGCAGAGGCGCAGAGGCGCAGAGAAAGATGAAGAACTCTTTGCGAAGCTCTGTGTTCTCGGCGTCTCTGTGTTGAAGAATCCGCCTCTTTCAAATCTGCGTTCATCTGAGAAATCTGCGGATACATCCGTGTTTAATCTGTGTTTCATCAGTGGCTAAAGTTCGAGCCGGTATCCGACCCCATGAACCGTCTTGATCCATCGGGGTGCATTGGGATCACGCTCCAGTTTGCGGCGCAGGCTCGCAATGTGACTGTCCACGGTGCGCGTGGTGGGGAACGCCGCGTAGCCCCAAACCACATCCAGAAACTTCTCGCGACTCACCGGTTCGCCAGCCGTTTCCGCAAGCAGACGCAGCATCGCAAATTCCTTCGCGGTCATGTGGATCGTCTTGTTTCCGCGATGGGCGGTTTGACGAACGAGGTCCACCTCCGCATCACCAAAGATCAGCTTTGTTGGCATCTGGGTCTGACGCTGATGTCGCCGAAGCAAAGCCCGGACACGCGCGAGCAGTTCCTCCGTGCTGAACGGTTTCACGAGGTAATCGTCGGCACCGGCGTCCAGGCCGTTGACGCGATCGTCCACCTGTCCTTTCGCTGTGAGCATCAGGATCGGCACCGGTTTGGCGAGACGCCGCAGTTCGGCACAAACAGCGAATCCATCGAGCTTGGGCATCATCACGTCGAGCAGGATGAGATCGGGCTTTTCCTCCAATGCGCGATGAAGCCCTTCTTCGCCATCTGCGGCAGTGAGCACGCGATAATCTTCCGCCGCCAGCACATCAGCCAGGGCGGTGCGCATCGGCGTTTCGTCTTCGATGATCAATATTCGAGCCATGGCTTAAGTTCCAAATTCCGGAATCCAAATTCCAAAGAAGCGATCAAAGCGGACTGCGTGGTTTTGCTGCGCCCGGCTGTTCCACTGAATGCATTCGTGAAATTGGCGCCGACGCGCGCTTTCAATTTGAAGCTTGAGCGTTGATGTTTGTTTGAAAGTTGGAATTTGGGATTTAGAGCTTCCACTTTCATTTCCTCATCGGCAGTTCAATGGTAAACCGGCTGCCATTTCCGACCTGGCTTTCGATCCGCACATGTCCGCCATGCGCTTCAACGATGTGTTTCACAATGCTGAGTCCGATGCCGACGCCTTGCGTTTCGCAGCGCAGTTCGGAGCCGAGTCGATAGAATCGTTCGAAAATCTTTTCGTGTTCCGCCGCCGGAATGCCAGGACCATTGTCCGAGACGGACAGGCGGATGGTGGATGGCTGAGGGTTGATGGCGACGCGAACGGTATCGTCTCTCGCGGAATGTTTCACGGCGTTGTCGATCAGGTTGATCAAGGCCTGTTGAATGGCGCGACCATCGACCGTTGCGGAAAGTTCGGAGTTTAGTGTTTTGAGTTTTGAGTGGGTGACAGCTTCCGGTGAAAGTTCAAGCGCGAGCAGTTCGACCCTGATAGTGACACCTTTTTCTGCGGCGTAAGGTTCCATCAACCTCACTGTTTCACGCACGAGCGCGAGCAGGTCGGTTGGCTCGAACTCGTATTGTTTGCGGCCCTGTTCGATGCGCGAGAAGTCGAGCACGTTTTCGATCAGCGACGACAGCCGCCGGCATTCCTGCACGATGAAGCGGAAATACTCCTGCTGCTTCTGCGGCTCGGAAATCTTTCCGCGCTCCAGGCTCTCGGCCATCAATCGAACGGAAGCAATCGGCGCGCGAAGCTCATGTGACACGCTGGAGACGAAGTTGGATTTCTGGTCGTTGAGAATGACCTGTTTCCGAAATGCGGCACGCGCGGAGATGAACGCGAGCACGCACGCTCCCGCAGCGGCCAGCATCAGACCGCCGGTCCAGAGCTGCCGCTTGCGTTGGGCAGAAAAGTATCTGGCAGGTTCGGCAAGGACGATTGTGAGCGACAGGGCATCCTGTGGGGCTTCAACGAATCGTGAGATGGAACGATTCTTCCAATCGGTTTCCGCTGTTTCGCCAAATGAAAAATGGCGTCCGTGCACGTTGAGCGAAACCGCGAACAATCCGGAGCGATCTTCGCGACTGGCAATCTGCGCGAGTGTCTCAGCGATTTTCTCCCGGCTGATTGCGGCAAAGATTCTTCCTCGTCCGGCTGCTTCGGGAACTCTTTGTTCAACACCCAGCCATGAGTAATCGCCTTCCAACCAGAACAGCGCCGGCCACTCTTCCTTCCCGAAAGAAGAAGCCGCTTCATGATAAAGCCGCCAGGATTCCTGCGCTTCGAGCCAGTTTTTCACTTCTTCGCGTTCAGACACTCTGAAGGTCGCTTCCGTCATGTTCACGGGAGAAGGCTGGTCGTTGGATTTCGGCTGGAGCCAGGCTTGAAAACGAAGCGCGAGCTCATGGCCGAAGGGCGATCTGTCGTTCGACAACAAGGCGAGCAGTTGCATCGTATTGGTCGTCCATCGCTCCGGGATTTCGGCAAAGTCAGGAGTGAGTTCAAAGATGCGGAGCGCGGCGAGATGCGCGAGCGAAAGACCGGCTTCAGAACGCGTGTCGCTCCCGGGAGAAAAACTGTTCAGCACGGCATCGAACGTCTGAATCGCCGCCTTTCTGTCTCCCACGTGAAGGCACGCTGCGGCCATACGGCTGAAGGCTTCTCCGCGCAGCCGTTCCTCGGTCAATGAATTGGAAGTATTGGCACGGTTCTGGTTCAGGAGCTCTTTGACGTTGGCGAATGCTGAATACAGTTCCGCTGCTTGGCTCCATGACCTCGCCCTTTCCGCAGTCGTTGCTTGATTCCAAAGCTGTGCCGGTTCGGGATTCAGGTGATCGACAAGGTTCTCAGGAAACGGAGCCGGCGTCGGTGGCCATGTGAACTGATGTGGCTGCGAAAGGGAATTGTCCGGTTGAATTTCAAACCACGTTCCGGAAACGCCGAGAGCAACGACATCGTTTGCACGCGATGCGCGAATCGGATGCAACAGATCCTGAAACTCGGAAAGCAATGTTGTGGCGACCGGATCCATGCGGGCGCGAACCTCCCGTTCCATCGCATCGCGATCGCGCCATGAAGTCCAGACTCCGATGGCGAGCAGCACGAGCACCGGACCCAGAATCAGGATTCCCTGCCAGAGAAAGCTCGGTCTTGCTCGTTTGGATCGGCCCGCCATGTGCGTTCTTTATGCGCACGATCCTGCCGGAGCGGCAAGGCGCAGTTGTCGCGGTTTTGCAAAATCGTGAAATGGTTTCATGCGAATGGAACGATGGACGCGAAGGAAACGTGGTTGGGGAGCGCGCCCGCCTCGGGCGCAATTCGGTGCGCCCTCGCGCCGAATTCAAGCGCTGAAATACGATCCCACGCACGAATGCGGGTCGCGAGGCGCAACCCGCAGCGCCCGGGGCGGGCGCGGTCCCCAACCCATCACCTGGAGCGATCCGCTTGCTGGCGTTCCAACTTGCGCCAGGTGCGTTCCTGCCGGCCAATCTCGGCGCGCAACAGTTCTTCGGCCGACCAGCCATTCTGCTGTGCGATCTGAGCGAGTTTGAACAGCTCGCTTCCAACTGTTTTCTTGTCCGCGCGCGGTTTTGCGCCGGTTTTGATGAGACCCGACTTGCGGGCTTTCTTTACCAGTTTTTCCGCCCGGAGCAGGGCAGGGAGATGCTTCGGAATTCCGTCCAGTGCCGAAGGACGTTCGCGTTTCGTTCCGTGCTTTTCGGCGCGTTTGATCTTCTCCCAGTTGGCCCAGACCTGATCGACATCCTTCACCTTCACATCGCCGAACACATGTGGATGACGTCGGATCAACTTGTCCGTGATGCTGCGCGCGACCTTTTCGAAATCAAACGCCTTCCGTTCCTTCGCGAGCTGGCAGTGGAAAACAACCTGCAACAACAGATCGCCCAGTTCCTCCTCAAGCTCGTGATCGTCCCCGGATTCGATGGCGTCGATCATCTCGTAAACTTCCTCCACCGCGTGCCAGCGGATCGACTTGTGATCCTGCTCGCGATCCCAGGGACAGCCTTTCGGCGAACGCAGCTTGGCCATTACTTTGAGGAGATCGTTGATCGCAGGAGATTTTTTCATGCCGTGGTTTTGGAAGGTCGCGGTTCGGAACGGGCGTCAGGCTCAAAGAATCACGAGGTTGTCGCGATGCACGACTTCAACCCGCTGAAGTTGATGCGTGCGAATTTCCTCGGCGCGATAACCGATCAGGCCTCGCGCGAACTCGGTGCCGTCGAGATCGCAAATGCGAACGACTTCGCCAGCTTCGAACTCACCTTCGCATCGTGCAATGCCCGGAGGCAGCAGGCTCTTGCCGCCTTCACGCAAGGCTTTCTTCGCGCCTTCATCGACGAACAGCGCGCCCTTGGGATGATGAAAAAAGGCGATCCAACGTTTCCGTCCCTGAAGTCGCATTGGCTGTGCGACGAACAGGGTTCCTTCCTCACGTCCCGCCGCGACATCCGCCAGCACGGTCGGTTTCCGGCCGGAAGCGATGACAAGCGGAATGCCGGAGCGCACCACGATTTTGGCCGCGTCGATCTTCGATTTCATTCCGCCAACGGCTGTTGCGCTGGTGGTGCCGCCGGCCATCGATTCGATTGTGGCGTCGATGTGTTCGATGTGAGGAATAACCTTCGCGTCGGTTTTGCCGAAATTTTCAATCACGCCATCGACCGTCGTGAGAATGACCAGCAGGTCCGCCGGAAGCAGTGATGCCACCAGGGCGGAAAGTTTGTCGTTGTCGCCGAACTTCAGCTCGGTGATCGAGACGGCGTCGTTTTCGTTGATGATCGGCACCACGCCCCGGCTGAGCAGGGTGACGAGCGTGTTGCGGGCGTTGAGATGGCGTTCGTGATGTTCGAGATCTTCGTGTGTGAGCAGCACCTGGGCGACGACGAGTCCGTGTTTTGCGAAAAGCCGGTCGTAAACTGCCATCAAGCGCGACTGACCGACCGCGGCACAGGCCTGTTTTTCGGCCGGATCGGACGGGCGGGATTCATAGCCGAGCGCACCCATTCCCGCTCCGACTGCGCCGGAGGTCACAAGGACGATTTCCTTCCCGGCTTTGCGCTGTGCCGCCATCTGGGCGACGAGCTGTTCCATCTGGGCAAGATCGAGTTGCTTCCGGCTGTCGGTCAGGACACCGGTTCCGAGCTTCACCACGATTCGCGTAACGTCTTTGAGCCACTCGCTCCGCATGGGGGGAAAATAGAGACGAGCTGCTTGAGTTCCAAGTTCAGGTTTTCCCTTTGGAGTTTTGAGGTTTGGATTTTGAATTTTGAGTTTGGACTTGGGCAATTGCCGCCCACGCCGTGAAATGTTCCTCGCCCCGAAGCGAAGTGCGGGGAGAAGGTCAGGGAGAGGGTGGTGTGTTCAGTTGCGCCTTTTGGACTTTCGCGATCCAACAGGCGCTTGCAATCCGATTGCGGCCAATCCATGCTGCAACGACACTTTTAACCTATCGACCATCTATCGAGTTCCCTACCCGGAGCTGACGTGACGGAATGAGCACATTGCCTGAAAACGAACTGGATCTGGAAAAACTTTTCCTTCCCGCATGGGCCCAGGAACCAGCCTCCTCGAAACAATTCGCCAATTATGAAGTCCGCGAGGATCGCGGGGATCGCCGCGGCGACCGGCGCGAACGCCGGCCCGGCCAGCGACCCGGCGGACCGGGCGGTGATCGTCCGCGTCAGGGCGGGGGACCGGGACGCGGACCGGGTCAAGGTCAGGGATTTGGACAGGGACAGTTCGGCCAGCGCGGCGACCGTCGCGGACCACGTCGCGAAGGCGGTGACCGCCGTCCGGGAAATCGCGATCAGCGCGGACCTCGTCGCGACGAACGTCAGCGCCAGGAACCGCCGCCACCGCTGCCGGAGATCAACGTCGCATTCATTCCTGAAGATGCGGGCGTTGAATCGCTGGCCCGACAGGTGAAGATGACGGGGCGTGCTTATCCGCTGTTCGACATCGCCCGCCTCATTCTCCAGAAGCCGGAACGTCATTCGGTGACGTTCAGCGTGAAGAAGAAGGACAACCAGGTGGTTCAACCGCTGTTTGTCTGCGCGTTGGATGACACATTGTGGCTGTCTGAAGATGCGGCGATCGCGCATGTTCTGAACAAACATTTCGCCACGTTTTATCAGACCGAACGCACCCCGACCGATCCGCCCAAGGGCAAATACACCTTTGTTGCCCAATGCGGGATGAGCGGCGTGATCCTTGGCCCGCCGAACTATCACGATTACCAAAACCAGCTGCGGAAGCTGCATGCGGAACGGTTCTCCCGGATGCCGTTCGACATGTTCAAGTCGCGCGTGAAGATCGTGCGCGATGAGGAAGTGATCAAGAAGTGGACCGAAGACCAGAGCTTCAAAACGGAATATGTCTGCCTGAACGTTCCCGAGGCGACGCGGCTGTCATCGCGCGAAGCGGTGGAGAAACATTTCCGCGAGACGCACAAGGAAGCGATCATCAAGCAGGTCGAGTCGCAGACAATCAGCGGCGTTGCCGCACGGAATCTGCGCGCTCCCGAACTCGTCCGTCTGGTGCGCCAGGCCTGGGAAGATCAAAAGCGTTTTCCGTTGCAGCTCGCCACCGTGTTGAGCCAGCGATTTGCATCGCACGGTCTGCAGTTTTTCAAGGTCAACAAGGCGATCACGCACGTCTCTGTTGCGCGGCCGCATTATCTCGACCTTGAGACAACGCCCGTGTCGGAAGGCGTGAAGCGGATTGTCGAGTTCGTAAATGCGACGCCGAAATGCACGCGCCGCAAGTTGTTGGAAGCTCTGGCGCCAACAGCGAAGCCCGTTGCCCCGGCGCATCCGGAATCGCAGGCGACTGTTCCAACAGAAGCGGCCGGTACGCCGGCGGAAGGAACGCCAGCACCTGAAGTGACTTCCGCTCCTGCACCTGCTCCGGCTCCTGCAGCGTCGGCGGCACCCGAGCCCACAGCTGAGCAGACCGCGCTGATCGCGGATTTGCACTGGCTGATTCATCAGGGGCATGTGATTGAATTCGCGAACGGCGTGATGGAGACCGCCAAGAAGCCGGCTCCGAAGCCGCCCAAGCCCGCGAAAACGGAAGAGAAGCCTGCGGAACAATCTGCCGAAGCAGCGGCAGTCGAATCTGCGCCGGCAGCAGAAACCGGAGCCGTTCCGGATCTCAGCACCGATCAGCCGATTTCGCAGCTCGCGCCGAGTGAACCTGAAGCGGAAGCGACTTCAAACGAATCCGCTTCAAGCGAACCGGTTTCAAGTGAATCAACGTCGAGCGAAACATCTTCGGCTGATTCAGCTCCCGCTTCCGGGAATGCTTCCGGCGCTGAAGAGAAGCCGGCTTCCTGAGAACAACAATTGTCATGAAACGCCGTCGCAAACACGACGGCGTTTTGTGTTTTATTCTTCGCCTTCGAAGTAATCGCACGGCGGCGACTTGAAGAACTTCTTCTGCGGTTTCACGCCGATTTTCCCGCTGTCCGGATATTCGATCACATCGGCGCGTGGATTGTCCGCGACGACGAGAAACACGAGATCTTCAGTGCCGGTGTTGATGACCTGATGCGCTTCGCCGGGCGGAAAGAGGAACGCGTCTCCCGGTCCGATCGAAGTTTGTCCGTCGCCGGTTCGTACCGTTCCGGAGCCGGCGGTCACCAGATAAAACTCCCACTGCGCGAGATGCGCGTGGAATGGAAAGTTCGACGCGCCGGGTGGAATACGGAATTCCTCGACATCGAACGGATGGCCGCCACCCCATTCGCCGACATCCCGTTTTCCGCCGAGCGCCAGTGACAGATTGCGGCGGAACAGGTGGAACTTTCCCTTCGGAGATTTGCTTTCGGTGAATGGAAGCGAATCGAGTTGAACCTTCTTCATTGTTTCAAGTCAGGTCAGGTCAGTTTTGACGCGGATCGCCGAGACCGCCGGTCATTCGAAAGCGTGCGACATCCATCTGGCCGCGCACGCCCGGGAGCAACATCATCAGTCCGGCATCCACTTCAGAAAAATACAGGAACAAAACGATGCGCCCTTCCACCTGCGCATTGCCGTGAATGAACCGATGCTCGCGCAGATGCGAAACGAGAGCGTTCTGCAGTTCCACCTTTTTTCCGATGGCCTGCGAAGCAACGTGCCCGAGCACGGTGACGAGGTGTGGCATCGGTTCCGGGTCGGATGCTTTGACGAACGCTGCGTCGCCGGCGAATTCCTCCAGGAAATAATTCACCGCCAGCTCGTAGTCGGTCGGATGCAGCATCCGCTCGCGCAGAACGCTCACGTGATGGGCAAAGTTTTGCGAAGCTGAATTCATCTCAGCTTTTTGCTTCGCCCGGTTTCAGCCTGCCTTCGTCGATGTCGATGAATTCAAACATCGTCTGCGCGGTGCCGGGGGGAAGTCCGATTTCCGCGAGGCGTTCGTTCAGGCGCTGCGTTCCGGCGTCCCGCCAGCCGCGCTTCATCATGAAGGCGTTCCAGATTTCAATCTCTTCGTCGTTGGGTTTGCGGCCATTCTGAAACGCCCATTCCAGGAGTTGTTCGTCGGACTTGTCGCCCTTCAACACCTCAGCTTCGAGCGTCGCATAATCGATTTTCAGAAACCGGCAGCAACGCGCATCGAAGCTGGTTTCCATCTTGGTGCCGCGCGCCGGCTGCCAGTCCGGCGGAAGCTGTCCCTTCGCGGCGAGGCGAATCTTGTCGAGCATTCTGCCGAAATAAACGAGGCCTTTGATCTGATCGAATGGACTTCGAAGTCCCGGAATAATGGTTGGATAAGGATTAGCCATGCGCGGAATAGAGCACGAGTAGTTCGAGACTGCAAGAATCGCCCGGCTTCCGTTGCCGGGTGCGCTGCATGAAAGTCCGGCGAGGCGTGCAAATGAGCGAGTCGGCTTGTGACGGTTATCTCATTTACGGCGCGCTGTGGAGGCTTCGAGAATGCTGTCGCCCGCGACTAGCAACACGCGATCGCGCGTCGTGGGTTGAACAACGTAACCTCCAGTGAAGCCGCCGAAAGCCGGGAGCACGCATTCGTGTGAACGAATCCAGAAACAGCGAATCCGCAGACTCTGACGTGCCAGTCCGCGCGCAATCACTTCCGGATGCAGATGTCCGCACAGTGCGTAACCGTCGGGCGGTTTTTCACACGGACAATGCCGCAGCGTGAACGGCGGCAGCGAATGATCTTCCTCAAGCCAGTCGAATCCCGCTTCCTGCGCCAGTTCAATGGCCTCGCGGTCGTGGTTGCCTTTCACCAGCAGCACGTTCGCGCGAACGGATTTTCTCCAGTTGCGAAGTTGTTCAAAGGTTTCATCTTCGCGTGCGTGCTCGGAATGAAAGGTGTCGCCGAGAACAATGAGCTGTTTTGCCTTGTGCCCGGATACAAGATCGCTCAATCGCCGGAGATCGTCGGTCGTTGTTCCCGGCGGCACCCAGCGCATTGCTTTGCGGAACGTGGCGTCCTTTCCAAAGTGAACGTCCGCGACGAACAACGTTTTCATTCGCGGCCAGAACAGCGCGCGTTCCGCCAGTGCCAGCAGGCTTTCTCGGGCCAGTTCAATTTGAAGTTGCTGTTCAGGCATGAGTGCTGACAGGAGCAGAGTGAAGATCTTCGTCGTGAACTTTCTCAAGCGCGACTTCCATTCGCGCCACGCGACTGGCGAGTTCCTCGGAGCTCAGTTCCTGACGAAACCGTTCCACGAAAATGGGAAATGCGAACGGCGAAGGCGCGGTGAGTTCCACGATCTGGAGAGCGCTGTTTCTCATGTTTGCCAACGCGCGTTTGAGTCGTGATTGTTCCAACTGATTTTCGAGAACTTCGCGTGTTGCCTGGCGAAACAGCAGGTTCGACGGTTCATAACGTTGGAAAACTTCATAAAGCAGCGACGCGGAAATCATCAGCTGTCGGGTGGATTTGCGGGCGCGTCCGACGCCTTCATGCGTGAGTCCGGCAATGCGTGCGATCTCGCGGAACTGGCGTCGGCTCATTTCACCGGCATTGATGCTTCCAAGGATGTCGTCCACGAGATTCGCATCGTCCAAAAGACCGTTTTCAAGGGCGGCTTCCAGTGCGACGCAATCCGGCGAAAGCAGTTCCAGACCGTGGTCATTGAAGGCGAGGGAAAAGGTGGTCGGTTGCAAACGTCCGAGCCGAAAGGCGAACAACGCCGCGAGACCTTCATGCACCAGCCGGCCTTCGAACGGATAAATGAAAAGGTGATGTCCTTCGCGGCTTTTCCAACGTTCGATCAACAGCTCGTTCGAGGCGGGAATGATCGAGAGCTTCGATTGAATCTCAAGGATGCCGCGGAGCCGTTCCATCTCGGGTGTGTCGAAAATTCCTGCGCGTGCTGTTTCGAGTCGCGCGCGCATGCCCTGGGCGAGCCGCGTCGATAGCGGCAATCTTCCACCCATCCAGCGCGGAACACCGCGAGGACCTTTCTTTGCCGCGCGCACGTAGGCGGTCATTTCGCGAACGCGAACGAGTTCCAGATTGCGCCCGGCGAAGAGAAAACGATCACCTTTGCGCATCTTCGCCAGAAACGATTCCTCCACGGAACCGAGTCGGGCGCCGCGGACAAACTGGACGCTGATCGATGCATCGCTGGTGATGGTTCCGATGTTCATGCGATGTTCCCGCGCGAGGCGTTCGTCGGTCATGACGAACCGTCCGTTGTTGCGGGACAATCGATTGAACTGGGAATAGGCGTTGAGCGAATTGCCGCCGCGCGCGGTGAAGTCGAGCGCCCAGTTCCATTCGGTGTCGGAAAGATTCTGATACGCGAACGTGGTTCTCACTTCCCGCAACAGGGCATTCGGATCAAAACCGCCGTTCTCGTCCAGTCCACCTGCGCCGACTGTTGCAATGTGCTGAACGAGAACGTCGAGTGGCAGTCGAAGCGGTGAACGGTTTTCAATCATTCCCGCCATCGCGAGATCACGGGCAGCGGCAATTTCCACCAGCTCCAGAGTGTTGGCAGGAACGCAGTAAATGACGCTTTCCGCGCCGGGCCGATGTCCACTTCGACCCGCACGCTGTAGCAATCTGGAAACGCCCTTTGGACTGCCAACCTGCAACACGGCATCGACGGGAGCGAAATCGACGCCAAGATCGAGACTCGATGTTGCGACCACTGCACGCAGTCGTCCGGTCCGCAATCCTTCTTCAGCGTCGGACCGGACTTCATTCGAAAGTGAGCCGTGGTGCAGTCCGAGTTTTCCCTCCCAATCCGGCATTGCTTGCGCGAGTCCTTGAAACCAGAGCTCCGCCTGCGACCGCGTGTTTGTGAATAGAATGCTCGTCTTGTGTTTGCGAAGAAGTTTTGTGACGCCGCCCAGCAGTTGAATGCCGAGATGGCCGCCCCACGGATAGCGATCATCCGCAGCCGGGAGAAGCGTTTCGATTCGCGTGCGTTTGACCGGGCCGCTCTGGACGATGCGCATGGGATGCGGTTTGCCGGTGGAGTCGAATCCGCCGAGTGCCAGTGTGGCTTCATCGATGTTTCCGAGCGTTGCGGACAATCCCCATGTTTTGACGTTTGGCGCAAGCGTTCGAAGCCGGGCAAGCGCCAGTTCAGTCAACACGCCGCGTTTGGTCGAAAGCAGTTCGTGCCATTCGTCGAGCACGATGAGCTTCAGCGACCGGAAATGCGGGAGAAAGCCCGGCTGACTGAGCAGCAACGTCGCGCTTTCCGGAGTCGTGACGAGACATTCGGGCGGACGCTCGGCAATTTTCTTTCGGAGATGCGAAGAAGTGTCTCCGGTTCGACGCGCGACTTTCCACTTCGGCCAAAGATCAGCGACCGAAGAAGCCAGTGCAGCTTCCGTATCGGCGGCCAGCGCGCGCAGTGGCGTGATCCAGAGCACGCGCAATCCGCCACCTTCGTCCTGTTCTTTCATCGCCTTCAGCAGAGCGGCGAACCAGACGGCGAAAGTTTTGCCTGCACCGGTTGTGCAATGAAGCAATCCAGATTCACCGGCGCCGTAAGAGTTCCAGACTTCGCGTTGAAAGGGGAACGGCGTCCAGCGGCGTTTTCGAAACCAGGCTTCGATCTTTGCTTCGGGGGACGGTGGCACGCTGCAATATACACGCGGACGCAAGCCGACGGATTTTCGAATGACAATCCGTCGGGGGCGAACTAGGTTGGGCGGCGTCCCCATAAACACTGAAGTGCGTTCACGCATCGAAAATTTCCTGCATTGTCCTGAACGCTCCAGCCCGTTCGTCTTAGAACTGAAAACCGAAACCGAAACCGAATTGAAACAATTATGACGACCTCAAACACCAACACCGTTCGACTTCATCGTGTGCTCAAAGCTCCGCCCGAGCGAATTTATCGCGCCTTCCTCGATGCCGAGGCGCTCGCCAAATGGCTTCCGCCGAATGGATTCACCTGCAAGGTGCATCATGTGGACGCGAAGGTGGGCGGGACGTTCAGGATGTCATTCACGAATTTCACCACGGGAAAGAGTCATTCCTTCGGTGGAAAATATCTCGATCTGAAACCGCACGAACTCCTTCGCTATGACGACAAGTTTGACGATCCGAATCTGCCGGGCGAAATGATCACCACGGTCACTCTGAAGCCGGTTTTCTGCGGCACGGAGCTGAACATTACCCAGGAAGGCATCCCCGCGGTCATTCCGGCGGAGGCCTGTTACCTTGGCTGGCAGGAGTCATTGATCCTTCTCGCGAAGCTCGTCGAGCCGGAAATTCCGGATCAGGCCTGACGTTCGCGCGTTGCAGTGGAAGGTTCGGCGTAGTAGTGAGCCAACACACGACAGACCTTTCCCTGCGCATCGAATTCCATCATCTCGGCGGCGCGCAGCTGGTTGACGCTTTGATATTCCAGCACACAGCTGCGCACGCCGGGATAAAGCCGGATGAATTCGAACCGCAACTGTGGGTAGGCTGTGAGACCGCGACCGAAGTATTCGCGCAGGGCAGATTTGCCGCGAAGCGTGCCGTCCGGTTTGCCAAGGAGTTTGGTCACGAAAGGCGAGGTAAATTCGACGTCCTCGGCGTAGTGCTCAAGAATCCGTTCCAGATCATGCGCGTTCCAGGATGCAATCCAGTCGTTCGCCAACTCGTTGAAATTGATTGTGCTCACAAAGCTTCTTTACAGGGATCATGCTTCGGCGGCGCACCGAGTTCAGCCAGCTTCAGCACGGTGTTCCAGTTGCGTGCAGTGTTGATGACGCCAATTTCCCTGTCAAAGACAGCAGCCATTTTGCTTCGCCCAAAGCCGTTTGGTGTGTGCAGGTAGGCAATCCGCTTTTTTACTTCGATCGCCTCGCCATTGATCGCGTAACTCCGAATTCTTGCGACAGCTTCGCGATCCGGGATGTCTTGAAGCAGCGCTGCATGAACTGTCGTGGGTGACTGGCTGGCTGCTTTGGAGAATGGATTGCCGGCGATCAGCTGCTGCCATTCGTTCAACGTCGGCGCAAAGATCGCCTTGTCGAAATCGAAATGTTTTCTGCAGAGCGCTGCGATCGTTGTGATCACCTGTTCGCGTTTCAGTCGGCTGCGAACGATGGCATTGCCGCTGTTGATGTAAGTGGCGACGTTCTCAAATCCGGCTTCGACGAGTTTCTCGCGCAGCGATTTTACAGGCAGTTGCGTTTTGCCGCCGACGCCGCGGAACAGGATCAGATAGACGGTTGTTTTGCTCATGAGATTGTCACCGGGGTGCGCATTTCAGTCGTGATTTGTAACGGAACTTCCCGGCAAAGTGCCCGCGTTTACGTTGGCTGTAAACCGACCCACGGTGCGGTTGATGTCAAAGATCGGATTCAAAGGTATGAGGGAGCTCGGATGCGCCGGTCTCAGTTCTTCGGCGGCCATTCCACTCCAGCGAGTTCCTTGGGCAACTGCTTGGGATCGACCGGATAGATCAACGAGAGATCGGGCTTGTTTGGTGCGTTCGGGAGAAGCTCCGTTTCCTCCGGAGCACCCACGACCAGCCAGAGCACTTCCTCGTCGGTATCGTTGAATATCTGTCGCAGCTGGTCCGGTCCGACGAGCAGGCCGCCATGTTTGGGAACGGTCAATGTCTCATCGCCGACGCGGATTCGTCCTGTTCCGTCGAGGACGAAATAAAACTCCTCCTGGCGAATGTGTTTGTGCAGCGTGCCGGCGCTTTTGGCCGGGTAATGCCACAATCGCGCACTGAGGTTTTCGGTGCCCGTGCGCTCCAGAAAATCGGCGTTCGGAATCCGCATCAGGTTGGATTCCCGCCAGGTAAGATTGTCTGGTGTGATGAGGTGATAGCCTTGGATCGGTTTCATAAGGCGCCTCGTATCTTATCCGGCGACCCTTAAAGCGCAACGGGCCGAAAGGTCCATTCGACAGGCGCAGATGTTGAACATTCGCGTTCGCCCGACCGAATTTTCGGCTGCGAAGGCGCCTGGGTGTGTTTCGTCACCAATGGAAGAATTGTCCATGGGAACGGCAGAAGGCTCACTTGAGTTTTGAGACCCGGACGTCTATCACATCCAAGGCAATCGAATCGTAACCGAGAGATGCATTTGTGCCTCTTGAAGGAATGGCCGATGTGCCGATAACCATGAACCAATTTTCCAAATCGAAGACCACACGCCGAAATTTCATCAAGACGACTGCGGCAGTCTCCGCAGCGCTGGCATTTCCCATGATCGTTCCGGGCTGCGCCGTCGGTCGCGGCAAACGCCCCCGCCCATCCAATCGAATCACCATGGGAATCGTCGGTTGGGGCATGCAGGGTCCCAGCAACACACGCGGTTTCCTGGCTGAGGAAGACTGTCAGGTTGTCGCGGCCTGCGACATCGACAAACTTCATCTGCAGGATGCCGTCAACACGATCAACGACCATTATCAAAACAAGGATTGCAAGGCGTACCACGACTTCCAGGAAATGTTCGATCGGGACGACATCGATGCCGTGATGCTCGCCGTTCCGGACAACTGGCACGCGTTGATTTCCATCGCCGCGGCACGTGCAGGGAAGGATATCTATGGCGAGAAACCGCTGGCTCGAACCATTGCCGAGCAGCAGGCCATCGTTCGCGCCGTTCAGAAGAACAGGATCATCTGGCAGACCGGCTCCTGGCAGCGGTCGCAGGCGGTTTTCCGTAAAGCGGCGGAAATTGTGCGCAGCGGATTGATTGGAAAAGTGCAGCGCGTTGAAGTCGGACTTCCGAGCGGGCACGTCGATTTCGCGCGGACCGGACAGTTCAAGGAAGTCAGCGAACCGCCGGCGGAACTGGACTACGACCGTTGGATCGGGCCGTCGCAGATGGAACCCTACATTCGCGGCCGCGTTCACATGAACTGGCGCTGGAATTACAACATCGGCGGCGGTCAGTTGCTCGACTGGATCGGGCATCATTGCGACATCGCGCATTGGGGACTGGATTTCGATCGTTCCGGTCCTTCCGAAGTGGAAGGGCAGGGAGATTTCCCTCCGAAAGACGCCGTCTGGAACACCTGCACGAAGTATCGGATCGAATTGAAGTATCCCGGAAACATTCACATGACGATCGCCGGCGGGCACTCCGATATCCGCGGCGGCACCAAGTGGATCGGCGACGAAGGCTGGGTCTGGGTGAATCGCGGAGGTTTTGACGGATCGGATCCGGAATGGAAGAAGGGCAAGAATCTCGCGGAAGAACTGCGCAAGGTGAAGCTCTACGACAGCCCGGGCCATTCACGCGACTTCCTCGACTGCGTAAAATCCCGCAAGCCGACGATCACACCTGTGGAAACCGCGCATGCCTCGGCCGTTCCCGGACATCTGGGACTGATCTCGATGCTCGTTGGAAGAAAGATTCGTTGGGACGCGAAGAAGGAACGCATCATCGACGACAAGGAAGCGAGCAAGCTGCTGACGCGGCCGTATCGCGCGCCCTACAAACTCTCCTGAGATTAAATCTCAGAACGAATTTCATTCACATCAGCCCGGTCCATCTGGCCGGGCTGATTTCTTTCCGGCGGCGATCAGAAGGAGAATCCAGCCAACGATAAATGCAGTTCCGCCGATCGGTGTGATGGCTCCCAGCCACTTCAGGTTTGTGACGGCCAGAATGTAGAGCGAACCGGAAAAGACAATGATCCCGAGCAGAAAGGCGGTGAACGTACAGCAGTGGAACGGTTGGCGGCCGGTCAGCACGAGCATCACGACGGTGTGAATGAAATGGTAAAACACGGCCTTCTCCCAGATTGCACCGGTGTGATTTTGTTCCAGAACCGCTTTCAGCTCGTGTGCGCCGAAGGCTCCGAGTCCCACGGCCAGAGCGCCGCATACAGCCGTGATCTGCATCGCCAGTCGGTTGGTGATCATGTCGCGCATGTTCGGACAGGGATTCTGCTTTTTCAATCCTGCGCGAGGAATTATCTCTAGCGGGTGAAGATCATCACAGACGAGAAGTGCATCGGTTATTTGGCGAAGGGACATCCGGAAAAGCCGGGTCGCATCAGTCGCACGCTGGAAAAACTCCGCGCCCAAACCGAGCTGGCCATCACCTGGGATCAGCCGATCGAAGCTTCCGACGAATCCATCCTCCGCGCGCATGCACCTGAAGTGCTGACGCGCCTGACGGAGCCGGCTGATTTCGATGAAGACACGCCGTATCACGAAGGCATCGCCACTTATGCGCGGGCATCTGTTGGCGCAGCGCTTCGGGCACTGGCGTGTGCGCGGAACGGTGAGATGGTGTTCAGCCTGATGCGTCCGCCCGGACATCACGCGACCCGGAATCGTTCCATGGGATTCTGTTATCTGAACAATGTTGCGATTACGGCTCTGGAGGCGGTTGCGACCGGGAGCAAACGTGTCGCGATCTATGATTTCGATGTACATCACGGAAACGGCACGGAAGACATCGTGAAAAACTGCAAGGGCGTGATGTTCTTCTCGATTCATCAACATCCGGCCTATCCGGGCTCCGGCTCTCGCAATGTGGGAGACAACTGTTTCAACTATCCCATTCCCGAACACACTCCGCGCGGGCATTACCGCGAAATCCTGTCCTCCGCGCTGGATGAACTGAAGAAATTCAAACCGGACCTCGTGGCGGTCTCGGCCGGTTTCGATGCGTATGCGCGCGATCCGTTGTCGCAGGAAACGCTTGAAGCCGAGGACTTCCACTGGCTCGGCGCCAATTTCCGCAGCCTGGGCGTTCCCATCATGAGTCTTCTGGAAGGCGGTTACAGCCGTGATCTGCCTGAGCTGATTTTCGCCTATCTCAAAGGGCTGGAAGGAAAATAAATTTCTTTTCATGACCAGGGTGCGCGGATAAAGCGCAGGGAATGCGAAACTGCGCCGCATAAATCATTTGGGCGGCAATCCTTTCGAAACGATTTCATTTCACGCGTCTCGCGGTTCCCGTATGTTGGCCCGGCATGCATCGGATCGGAATTGATTTGGGCGGAACGAAAATCGAAGGAATCGTTCTGGACAAAAACGGAAGGGAAATTTTCCGGAAGCGCGTTGATACGGAGCAACAGTTCGGTTACCTGCACATTCTGAATCGAATCAAGGAACTCTACGACGAGCTTCAATCGGCGATTCAACGTCAGCCGCACACGCTGGGCATTGGCACGCCCGGAGCGATCTCGCCACGAACCGGACTTCTGAAAAATTCGAACACCGTCTGTCTCAATGGTCAGCCGTTCAAGGTGGAGTTGGAGCGGGTGCTGGGACGGCCGGTTGAAATTCAGAATGACGCCAACTGCTTCGCCATGGCCGAGGCGCTGCACGGCGCGGGGCGCGGAAGGAACCTCGTCTTTGGCGTCATCATGGGCACCGGCTGCGGCGGAGGAATCGTTTACAAGGGGGAAGTCTTCAGAGGCCGGCAGGCAATCGCAGGCGAATGGGGACACATGTCGATCGATCCAAATGGGCCGAAGTGTTATTGCGGACAACGTGGGTGCGTCGAGACCTGCATCAGCGGCGGCGGGATGGAGGCGCGTTACGTCGAACGATTCGGGCAGCGCCGGTCGTTTCGGGAACTCGCCGCCGCGTATTACGAGGGCGATTCGCAGGTGGTCGCGTTTCTTGAAGAATTCTTTCGGGCGTTCGGACGGTCGATGGCGAATCTCATCGACATTCTTGATCCGGATATCGTCGTGATCGGTGGCGGATTGTCAAACTTCGACCCGCTGTACGACAAGGGCGTCGCCGAGGTGGCGCGTCAGGTTTTTTCCGACTCTCTTGAAACGCCGATTGTTCGAAATGAACTGGGCGACTCCGCGGGCGTGATCGGAGCGGCGCTTGTTGGGATCTGACGCCGGCGGAACATCCGCCTGCGATTGATTTTCCTTCGCTTCAGTTGCCATTCCAGCGGCGTCTCTCTATAAAGTTCGACGCATGACCACACCTAGCCGAAGCGATACCGTCGCGCCCAGTCGCGCTGTGCGTCCGTTTAAAAAGCTGCTCGCCGCAAATCGCAGCGAAATCGCCATTCGCATTTTCCGCGCCGGCACCGAACTGAACCTGCGCACCGTCGCGATCTACGCACAGGAAGACCGCTTCTGCCTGCATCGATTCAAGGCTGACGAAGCCTACCAGGTCGGCGAAGGCAAAGGTCCCGTCGCTGCGTATCTCGACATCGACAGCATCGTTGCAATCGCTAAAGAGAGGGGCGTGGATGCGATCCATCCGGGATACGGGTTTCTTTCCGAAAACGCCCAGTTCGCCCGTGCGTGCGCGAAGGCCGGCATCACGTTCGTCGGTCCGCGTCCCGAGCTGCTCGAAATGATGGGCGACAAAACCGCCGCCCGCGCGCTGGCCAAGAAGATCAACGTTCCCGTTCTTCCCGGAAACGAAGAGGCGATTTCCGACCGTGATGAAGCTCTGAAGGCTGCGAAGGAAATTGGGTTCCCGCTGATCATCAAGGCGGCATTCGGCGGTGGCGGCCGCGGCATGCGTGTGGTTCAAAAAGCCTCCGACCTCGCGCCGCTGCTCGACGAGGCGCAGTCCGAGGCCGAACGTTCGTTTGGCAATCCTGCTGTGTTTCTCGAGAAATACATTCCGCGCGCCAAACACATCGAAGTTCAGATTCTCGGCGATCAACACGGCAACGTGATTCACTTGCACGAACGCGATTGCTCGGTTCAACGCCGGCACCAGAAAGTCGTCGAGGTGGCGCCGAGCTACGGACTGCCGAAGAGTGTCATCAAGGAACTGTGCGAGGCCGCCGCGCGCATCGCGAAGGAGATTCGCTACGACAACGCCGGCACGATCGAGTTCCTTTACGATCTCGACAATCACGAGTGGTTCTTCATCGAGATGAATCCGCGCATTCAGGTCGAACACACCGTGACGGAAGTGATCACTGGACTCGATCTCGTCCGCGCCCAAATCCTCATTGCCCAGGGTCACGATCTGCACGGGCCGGAAGTGAACATGCCGTTGCAGCCGGACATTCCGCGCAACGGTTTTGCGATCCAATGCCGCGTGACGACGGAAGATCCGGAGAACAAGTTCATGCCGGACTACGGAAAGATTCTTGCCTATCGGTCGCCGGGCGGTTTCGGCATCCGGCTCGACGGCGGCATGGGTTACGGCGGTGCGATCATTACGCCGTTCTACGATTCGATGCTCGTGAAGGTGATCGCCAGTGCGCATACGTACGAAACGGCGATGCACCGCATGCACCGCGCGCTTTCGGAATTCCGCATTCGTGGCGTGAAGACGAACATTCCATTTCTGGAAAACGTCATTCAGCACGAGAACTTCCGCAGCGGCCAGGCGACGACGACGATGATCGACACCTCGCCCGAGCTGTTCCAGTTCAAGGCCCGCCGCGATCGCGCCACAAAACTTTTAAACTTCCTCGGCAACGTGATTGTGAACGGCAATCCGCACGCGAAAGGCTACAAGCCGGAGAAGCCGCTCACAAAGGCCACGCCGGTTGCCTTCGATCACAAACTGGCCCCGCCGCCCGGCACGCGCGATCTGCTGCTGAAGCTTGGGCCGAAAAAATTCGCCGAGTGGACCTTGAAGCAAAAGCGATTGCTCGTCACAGACACCACGCTTCGCGACGCGCATCAGTCGTTGATGGCCACGCGCGTTCGCAGCTACGACATGCTGGCCGTGGCCGATGCGCTGGCGCGGCGTGCGTCGGGACTTTTCTCGCTGGAGATGTGGGGCGGCGCGACGTTTGACACCACGATGCGTTTCCTGCACGAGGATCCGTGGGAACGACTTCGTCAGCTCCGCGCGCACATTCCGAACATCTGCTTCCAGATGCTCTTCCGAGGTTCGAATGCGGTCGGTTATTCGAACTATCCCGACAACGTCGTCGCCGGATTCGTGAAGCACGCGGCTGCTTCAGGGATCGACATCTTCCGCATCTTCGATTCGCTCAACTACACGCCGAACCTTCGCGTTGCGATGGAAGCCGTCCAGGAGACGCATGCGATCTGCGAGGCGGCGATCTGTTACACGGGCGACATCCTCGATCCAAAACGCAGCAAGTATTCGCTGAAGTACTACGTGAAGCTTGCGAAGGAGCTCGAGAAAATGGGCGCGCATATTCTTGCCATCAAAGACATGGCGGGACTTTGCCGTCCTTACGCGGCGTATCAGCTCGTGAAGGCGCTCAAGGATGAAATCGGAATCCCGATCCATTTCCACACGCATGACACCGGCGGTGTTCAGGCGGCGGCAATCCTCGAGGCTTCGGATGCGAAGGTGGACATCGTCGATCTCGCAATTGCCTCAATGTCCGGTTCGACCAGCCAGCCGAATTTGAATTCGATTGTTGCATCGCTGGAAAATACGCCTCGCGACACGCAGCTCGATCTTGATGCGCTGAACGAGTTCTCCGATTACTGGGAAAAGGTGCGCGAATATTATCATCCGTTCGACACCGCTCCGAAGACGGGCAGCGCCGAGGTTTATCTCCACGAAATGCCGGGCGGCCAGTACACGAACCTGAAAGAGCAGGCCAACAGCATGGGCGTGGCGCATCGCTGGCCCGAGATCGCACGCACTTATGCCGAGGTGAATCAGTTGTTCGGCGACATCGTGAAGGTCACGCCCAGCAGCAAGGTCGTCGGTGACATGGCATTGTTCCTGTTCAGCCGCGGCATCAAGCCGGCCGACGTGATCAATCTCGAGCCGGGCGCCCAAGGTTTTCCGGAATCGGTTGTCGATATGATGAGCGGCGGTCTCGGCTGGCCGGACGGCGGCTGGCCGAAGGATGTTCAGCGGGTGATCCTCGGTGAGAAACGCGCTGCCCAGGCGCAGAAGGATTACAAGAAAGGCATCGTGCCCGGCGCGGTCGCCACACCGGCGAACCTGGAAAAAATTCGAAAGGAACTTTCCGACACGCTGCGACGCGAAGCGACCGACGACGACGTTTATTCGCACCTGATGTATCCGCAGGTGTTCGCCGAATTCAACAAGCAGCGCCGCGAATACAGTGACGTCAGCGTGCTGCCGACGACGGCGTTTTATTACGGCCTGCGTTTGCGCGAAGAAATCACGTTCACGATCGAAGAAGGCAAGACGCTGATCGTTCGACTCGTGAATGTGAGCGATCCGGACAAGGACGGGCGCCGCACCGTGACGTTCGAACTGAACGGCATGACGCGTGAAGCATTGATCGCGGACAAAAAGGTGATGCCGCAATCGAAGTCGCGTCCGAAAGCCGATCTCACCGATCCCCAACAGGTCGCCGCTCCAATTCCCGGTCTCATCGCGAACATCGCGGTCAGCGTCGGCGCGAAGGTGGGCAAGGGCGACAAGCTGCTGCTCATGGAAGCGATGAAGATGCAGACAACGGTTTACGCCTCGGTGGACGGCATTGTGGATTCAATCAATGTCCAGGTGGGCGACACCGTCGAGAGCAAGGATTTGCTGGTCCGCTTGAAGGCCGCGAAATGATTCGTCCAGTTCATCGGCAGCGGACTTATGTTCGCTGCCGAACTGCTGCCGGGTTGCAGGTGAATCGCACGATTATCCCAGCCAGTGCGGATTCTTGGCTGTTCCGTCGAACTGCGTTGAGGTCTTGAACCTCTCGTGCTCGCCCTTCGCAGCGAGTTCCTTCGTGCGATCCAGTAGCGCGGCAATTTGGTCCTGCGACATCGGTTTGAAGGTCTTCGCCGCTTCAATCGCCTGGTCGAGAATTCGCATGCTGTCGCAGCCGGTGATCACTGTTGATGTCGGAAGGCTCATCGCGTAGTGCAGGCATTCGATCGCGGTCACCTTGCCCGTGCGAACGATCGCGCCGCTGCCGAGCGGTTTCATTCCGAGTACGCCGATTCCTTCTTTTACCAGCTCGGGCAGCACCTTCTTCTCGAAGCTGCGGAAATGAGCGTCCATCACATTCAACGGCATCTGCACCGCATCGAAACGAAATCCATTCTTTGCGGCGAACTGCAGACATTTCAGATGAATATCCGGGTCCTTGTGTCCGGTGAATCCAATGAAGCGAATCTTGCCGGCCTTCTTCGCCTCCTGCAGCGCTGCGATGCTGCCTTCTTCGGCGAAAATTTTCTCCGGATCGGTTTCACGAATCACTTCATGCACCTGCATCAGGTCCACGCAATCGGTCTGAAGGCGCTTCAACGATTCGTCGATCTGTTTGTTTGCGGACGATCTGGTTTGGCCGTCAATCTTGCTCATCAGGAAAACCTTTTCGCGGTAACCGTCGCGAAGCGCCTTGCCCATGTAGATC
>CALBZA010000085.1 GCA_937890005.1 uncultured Verrucomicrobia subdivision 3 bacterium
CAAAAGATCCTAAAATTCGTCACTTTCGCAGTCGAATAGCGGAAGTCGGGTTAAAGGGAACTTCCCGAATCAACAAATTCAAAGTAGGCAGATTGCCTATTTGGAAATGTGTCAAGCAGCAGGAGATTCCATCATGAATGCAGAAACCGCTTTGATCACCGGTGCTGGAAGTGGAATCGGACTGGCACTCGCCCATGAGTTCGCGAAAAACGGACATTCTTTGATTTTAACCTCCCGTGTGGAAGAGGAGCTTCGGCCAATCGCGAAGGAAATTACATCGAAATTCGATATCAAGGTGGGAATCATAGGAGCCGATCTGGAAGATCCTGCCGCTCCCCAGAAAATCTTCGATGCCATTCAAGCCGATGGCGCTCAAGTGGACATCCTCGTCAACAATGCCGGCTTGGGATTCCGAGGAAAGTTTTGGGAAATTCCGATCGAAAGAGAGCTTTCAATTCTGCAGGTCAACATCGAAGCGGTCATCCGTTTGACCCATTTATTTCTCCCCGGAATGATCAGACGAAATCGCGGCCGTCTTCTGACAACTGCTTCAATTGCAGGATTCGAACCCGGGCCGCTGCTTGCGGTTTATCATGCAAGCAAGGCTTTCGTGCTCTCATTCAGTGAAGCTCTTGCGACAGAGCTTGAGGAAACGGACATAACCGTCACGGCACTCTGTCCGGGACCAACCGATACGGACTTCTTTCCAAAAGCAGACATGGTGCAGACGAATGCATTTCAACAGGCGCACGTGATGCCACCGCAGGAGGTGGCTGAAATCGGTTACAAAGCAATGATGCGTGGTGACAGGACGGTTGTGGCCGGTGCCTCGAACAAAGCGTTGGTGTTCGCACGACGTTTCATGACCGAAGGCGGCCAGGCACGAATGAACAAAAAATTCTACGAGGACGCCGATCCTTCAAAGCGCAAACGCCGTCGCGGAGACATCGAGCAAAAGGCCGAGCGTGAGCGCGAAGAGAAGCAGCTTTCCGAGTAAAGCAAACAGCTCGCGTCTGAATCGGGCATCGTCCACATTCAAAATGAATGTCGGACCCAAACTCTGAATTGCAGACGCCAGTGCGTGGTCGCCGTCCGCGATACAGCGGAAAATATCCGCGCCGTTTCGAAGAAAAGTATAAAGAGCGCAATGCTCAGTTATATCCGGAAACGTTCGCGAAGGTTGTCGCCTCCGGCAAAACTCCAGCCGGAACGCATCGTCCCCTCATGGTGAAGGAGATTCTTGAAGTTCTGGATTTGAAACCAGGAGACACGGTTGCCGATTGCACGCTTGGCTATGGCGGGCATGCAGCTGAGATGCTCCCAGCCATTCAGCCGGAAGGACGATTACTTGGGCTGGATGTGGATCCAATCGAAATGCCGAGAACGGAGCAACGGCTGCGACAGCTCGGTTTCGGTCCAGAAATTTTCACAGCGCATCGCAGCAACTACGCCGGCTTGCCCCAGGTATTGCACCCCGCCGGGCTGAGCGGCGTGGATGCGTTACTGGCGGATCTTGGGGTTTCTTCCATGCAGATTGATGACCCCACTCGCGGATTTTCAGTCAAATTTGAAGGTCCTCTGGACATGCGAATGAACCCCCAACGTGGTCAACCTGCTTCTGTTTTTCTCAGTAGAATGAATGCTGCCACGCTATCTGATCTGTTGGTTGAAAACGCGGATGAACCGAGATCGAAAGAGATTGCTTCAGTGATCGCAGGAAAACTTTTCGACACGACCACGGCGTTGGCGAATCAAATTCGCGCCGCTTTGGGAGACGTGGGACGGGATGAGCAGGACCAGGCGATCCGCCGCGTGTTCCAGGCGATTCGAATCGCCGTGAACGACGAATTTTCCGCATTGGATACGTTTCTGAGAAATCTTCCGTCCTGTCTCAAACCCGGCGGACGCGCTGCGGTTCTCACGTTCCACTCGGGCGAAGATAGGCGCGTAAAAAAAGCGTTCCAGGCAGGTCATCGGGCCGGCATTTATTCGGATATATCGGAGGAGGTTCTTCGTCCGACCGCAGAGGAACGCCGTTCCAATCCGCGATCATTGCCTGCGAAACTTCGCTGGGCGAAACGGGCTTAGGCCGCGGATGTTCTGACAACATCAGGAAGTTCCGCCCATTCCGGCGCCGGGGCGCTGAATTCAACGCGTTTGGATGTCAGTGGATGAGTGAATCGCACCCGCCAGGAATGCAGACACAAAGGCGCATCCTCCGGTCGAAGTGTTTGCGTGGCGCCAAACGTTTTCCCGGGCAGATACATGGCATCGCCGCATACTGGAAATCCCAGGTGCCAAAGATGAACGCGGATCTGATTCGTTCTGCCTGTAAGCGGACGCGCCTCCAGCAAAGCGGTTCCGTCAGAGTCTCGTTTGAGCACACGAAATTCGGTCCGTGACGGCAGCCCGGCTTCGAAATCGATCGTTCGAGTTCCCACTTCGCCGGGTTCCGCGCTAACCGGAGCATCACAGCTGAAAGCGTCTGTGTTCGGCTGGCCTTGAGTTTTCACGAGGTAGTATTTTTCAACCTGGCCGCGCGAAAATTGCGGTTGCAGCAACGCTGCGAAATGGCGTGTTCGTGTCAGCAGCACCACTCCGGTTGTATTGGCATCCAGCCGGTGTGCCTGCTTCGGTTTTTCCGGTTGGAAAACCTGATTCAGGATGTATTGCAGCGTGTTTCGATTGAATCTTCCTCCGGCATGCATTGGCAGCGGAGCCGGTTTGTTCAGGACGATGATTGCCTCATCTTCGTGAAGAACCTGAATGTTCCCGTTCACAGGCGGTTCCACGACATTTGGGAACTTGTGAAGAAAGCGCTCGCCGGCCCGAACCGTGCGTTCCGCGGCGCAGATATTGTGGGCGTGATCCAATACAAGACCACGCCGGCATTCCGATTCCCAATCTTCGCGTGAAATGTGTCGAACCACCCGGCAAAGCGTCTCAAGCAGAGTGGCGCCATCGCATTCCTCCGGCACATTGATCGGACGATAATTGTCGTAGGGCACCGAGCCGGGAAGCGGATTGATGACGCTCTGGATGGCTGCGTGCCGCTTTTCGAGCAGCTCGGCCAGCGCTTGTTCGGGCGTTTTGAAACAGTGCGGACAGGACTTGCCGGCTACGTAACGTTCATCCTCCTGTTCCGCCCTGGTCAATGGCGTGAGGCAGACGAAGCATTGATTCGATTCTGTCTCACGCAACGCGGGATCAACACCGACGCGCTGATCGAAGACGAAACATTCGCCGTCGTAATGTGCGCCGCCGCATTCCTCGAAATATTTCAGAATGCCGCCTTCGAGCTGGAAAATATTTTTGAAACCCTCGCGTTCCATGAACGGCCCGGCCTTCTCGCATCGAATGCCGCCCGTGCAAAACATGACGATTGGCTGCTGTTTCATCTCCGGCGGCAGTTTCCGGACTGCTGCGGGAAAATCGCGGAAGTGCTTAACGCCGATCGGCAGCGCGTTCTTGAATGTGCCGAGCTTCACTTCGTAATCATTGCGTGTGTCGAGCAGCGTGATCGGTTTGCCTTCGTCGAGCCATTCCTTGAGTTTCTTTGGCGGAAGTTTCGGCGAAGTCTGTTTCCCCGGCGCAATGCCTTCCACGCCGAACGCGATGATCTCCTTTTTCAATCGCACGAGCATGCGGTTGAACGGCTGATGATCGCTTTCGCTGACTTTGACTTCCAGATTTTCAAGTCCGTGAATGGATCGAAGTTCGGCAAGCAGCAGCTCGATTTTTTCCGGGGTTCCTGCGACGAAAAGGTTGATCCCTTCCGGGCTGAGCAAAATTGTGCCGCGCAGGCTCCATGATTTGCAAAGACTGAGCAGACGTCCCCGCAGCGGGCCGATGTCGGCCAGTGGCGCAAACTTGTATGCGGCGATGTTGATAAACTTCGGCATGGAGCGGGCAAATTAGCTGCAAAACAGGGCGCTGCCAACCGTGCTTTCTTCGTATGTGCAGGGTGGGTTATCCAACTGACATTCGTTCGTGCGCTAAACAGTTTTTGCGAACGTTCGCCTTTGGCGCCGACCGTTCAGGAACGTTTTGCGAAACATGAATTCAACTCTGCCAGCGCCTCATCCACTGCCGTTTGAATTCGTCGCGGCCCGTCTCCGCCGAGTCGCCGGTCCAAATCTTCCAGGCGACGGACCAGATCCAATACGTCCTTTCTGCTGTAGGGCCCACCGGCCGTGTCGCAGAAATGCGTCCGACACCCGAAGGGACGATCGGAGTAAATCAGGCACCTGCCTGTTTCCGTTTTCAACAGCGGACAATTTTCTTCGTCGGCTTCAAGCAGTTCCCGGCGTCCCGTGGCCCGAAGGGCCTTTGCGGCCAGAAGAGCTTCGCCTTTCGTCAGCTGCGGTGTTCTTCCTGTGATGTGGAACTGGCAGCACTCGGTTTGTCCGATGCAATTGCGCTGGATCGGGCGCGCAGCCAATGTTTTGTAAATTTCACGAACTTCGATGAGAGCGTTCTCGAGTTCCTCCTGTTTCATGGGGCAATGTGCTTTTTCCAAACTGCCGTGAAATGAGCTTCAAAAACTCCTTTGTGGCCCGCGAGGGAGGACGTTGCCTCGGCCAGATTGCAGCGATCTTTCGAGTCGGTCGCGGATTCTGGAGCGACCGGTATTCGGGAGAGCCGGAATGATCGCGGTGAACCGCCATCGCGGGAATCAATGAAATTCCCAGCCCCGCTCGGACGAGTGACTGGATGGTTTCAAGTTGTGCGCTTCGGAAACTTATTGGCGCACGCAAATCAGAGCGTTCGCAAAAGCTGAGAACCTGATCGCCAAGACAGTGTCCTTCCTTCATTACGATCAACCGCTCGTTCTGAAGATCTTCGATCCGGATTCCGCGCTTTTTGGCAAGAGGATGTCCTGCAGGTAACGCCACCAACAGTTCCTCGGAGAACAAATCCTGGACGTGAAGTTGCGATCCGGGAAACGGCGGGCTGGCCAGCGCGAAATCGACTTCGCAACTTAAAACCTGTTTCAGCAGTCGCGCGGTGGTGTCCTCCTGCACGATCACTTCGACGCCCGGAAATTTCTCCACAAATTCCGCCATGACACCCGGCAGCAGATATGGAGCGATTGTAGGCAGCACTCCAACGGCGAGGGTTCCGCGCAGCAGTTCCTTGGCGTCCGATGCCTCGCGTTTCGCCGCATCCACCTCTTCCAGGATTTTGACCGCGCGGCGGAGAAAGATTTCCCCGTGCGAAGTCAGCTTTACCTGGCGCTTCATACGATCAAAAAGCCGTTCTCCCAATTCGGCTTCAAGCTTCTGAATCTGCTGGCTCAGGGATGGCTGGGAAACATGGCATTGTTCCGCGGCGCGGGAGAAGTTTCCTGTTCGCGCCACGGCAACCACGTATCGGAGTTGATGCATTTCCATATCAGGGATGCATCCCGCCGGCCGGGTTCAAGCGCGGGCTGCACGCGGATCATAGATGGCGGCAATCGTCATGACAGACAACTGGTATTTCAACGGGCCGTTGAGACCGCAGCAGCAGAACCGCTGCGTCCGTCAGCGTTTGAATGCTGCTCAATGACTTCGTCGTTGTCCGCTGCGTTCCATGGGACGCGCAGACTGGCGAGGGGAATTGAATCGTGGCGTTTGAGTTCGCAGCCGTTCGCGGCTTGGTTTGGTTGGGTTGTGCCGGTTCCAGGCATTGTTCTGAGATGAATGCCGCTTTTTCATGATTCAACGTACGGAACTCCGATTTGGCGGCAACGGGGAGTTTGAGAACTTCGCTGTGATCCAACGCCGCAACCCGCAGCCAGAACATTCCATTTCGGAAGTCTGTGCTGCGGGTTGGACGCGATTGAGGGAAACATCAACGTTCTGCGACTCGGGCTTCCAGCTCACACGTGCTGAGCGTGCTCTTTTTCGCGACGGGAAGTCCGTGATCTGCGCGTCCGGGGACCGGTGGTGCGAGGAACGTTCGCGAGACCAGCGCCATCGTGAATGGCCTCGTGCGATTCCATGGACACAACGACAACATGCGTGCGAGCAAACAATACCCGAACAGCAGGAGTGCGGATGTTCCAAGCATCGGAATCCAAAAGGTCCACGACATCCCTGAGAGCAGGTAGCCGACGAGACAGACCGTGTAAGCGATCCGAATTTGGACCGGGTAAGGTTTCAGCGACCGATGCTTGACCAGGAACCAGCAGGTTTGCGCGGCTGACAATGCGATCGCCGTGTAAAAACCGGTGGGATGACCCGCGAGGCCGAACGCCAGCGATGTCGCGGTCGCGAGCCAGACCCACCACGTCAGTTCGGAAGGCATCAGAAGCAGTCTCATCGATCACCTCACGACCAGTTCAGCTTTTTCTGCGGCCGTATCGTTCCGCCCGATCAACAGCTTCGACTTCAAAGAAACCGGGTGGGACAGGTTGAAGTAGTTCGGAGAGGTCGCCATCACTGTGCGATGAATCCGCTCGAACTGTTCCGGAGTTCCGTTGCCCTGAATGTGAACGGTGTATTCCAGCTCGTCGTAGCCTGGACTCACCGACGCATCGAGGGCGAAAAATCCGCGAAGGTCGATGTTCCCTTTCGTTTCTATGCGCAGTTCCTCCAGTTGAATTCCCTCGAGAGCACACAAAGCCGTGTAGCCGACGATCATGCATCCGTTGAGCGCGGCAAGGAGATACTCCTGCGGATTGGGAAACGCGTTTTGGCCGCAGAGTTCCAGCGGTTCATCGATGCGAAGTGTGAACGGGCGCCGCACGAATTTTCCGCCGATCTGGAATCCGTCGATGTTGGCATCGGACCGGGTTCCGCCGCGCCAGTGCGACGTGACCTGCCATCGCGTCATTCCTTCCTCGGGATTTTTTGCGACCGCATCGATTGCACTGCGGAGGGCGAGGGTGTCGATGCCGTTGATGTGTTGTGATGTTGTTTTCATGGTGTTTGGTTTCATACGAGGAGGAGGAATGCCGAATTCGTGCCAACGGAATTTGGCCAGTGAAACCGCACGAAAAACGCAGAAAATCGAAGAAAACCGAAAATGCGGGGAGCTTGGTGGACTCGCGGAAGTTCGCGACTCGCGAAATCTCGTGAAGCGAAAACGTGTTACTGCTTGCGCTGAATGCCGAGCGCCTTCATTCGCGAAGTGACGGTCGATGCCGGCAATCCGAGAAGCTGCGCCGCACCGCCCGCGCCGGAGATTTTCCAGTTTGCGGCGATCAGAGCTCGTTCAAGATTTGAGCGTTCGAGCGACTGCAATTCAATCGCACTGAGCACGATGCCTTCGCCATCGGCTGGAGCGCTTCGTGCCATGGATGCGAGACGCGGCGGGGCTTCAGCGGGTAGTGCCCGCTGAAGGTCCAGTCGCGGACCGCGAGCCAGAATGATGGCGCGTTCAATCACGTTCTGCAGTTCGCGGACATTTCCCGGCCAGTTGTAACTCTGAAGACGGCGCACGTCCTCTGGAGACAACGGATCAATTCGCCGGCCCATCCGCCTAGCGAATCGTTCCACAAAAGCGTTGGCGAGGAGGGCGATATCCTGGTCGCGTTCTCGCAGTGGCGGAACGGACACGGGAAAAACATTGAGCCGATAAAACAGATCTTCACGGAACTTTCCGTCCGCGGCCATTTGCTTGAGGTCTCGGTTTGTGGCGGCCACGACACGCACGTTGACCTTCCAGGTGCGGGCGCTTCCGAGTGGTTCGAATTCGCCCTCCTGAAGAACGCGGAGCAGTTTGGCCTGGAGGTCGAGCGGCAACTCGCCGACTTCGTCGAGAAAAATGGTTCCTCCGTCCGCAAGTGCGAAACGCCCGTCGCGCCGCGTTGTTGCACCTGTGAAAGCGCCGCGTTCGTGTCCGAAGAACTCGCTTTCCATGAGAGTTCCCGGAATGGCCGCGCAGTTCACTCGGACCAAAGGTTTGTCCTTGCGCGGGCTTGCATCGTGAATTGATCGCGCAATCAGCTCCTTGCCCGTTCCGGTTTCGCCTGTGATCAACACCGTTGCATCCGTGGCAGCGACGCGTTTGACCGATTCGAAAAGCTCCTTCATCACCGCGCTGTGGCCGATCATGTCGCCCATGCCCGCTGCGTCGCGAACGCTGTCGCGCAGATATTCGGTTTCGGCGGTCAGGAGTTCGATGCGTCTTTCCGCGGCCAATCGTTCATCGATGTTTCGGAGAATGACGGTGAAACAAACCCGTCCGCGATGATGGAAGCGCGACAGTGTTGCTTCGGCGGGAAAGGTGGACCTGTCCCAACGCTGTGCGATCAGGCTTTGGGGAATCCAAAGCTGACTGGGAGCGTTGCTGCGCGAATCCAGTTCCCGCACGAATTTGTTGAGTTGCGCGGCGCTTTCAGTGGTCAGGAAGTTTCGAAGGTTTTCGCCAAGCAAATCTTCTGCGTGACAGCCGAAGAGACGTTCTGCAGCCGGATTCACACGCGTTATTTCGCCACGCTCAGTTAGAACCAGCACGGCATCCATCGCGCTGTTGAGCAATCCGCTGAGTTCTTCTTCCCGGGCGCGAACCTCCGCCTCCTGTCGCAGCCGGCGCTGTTCCGCTGCGGCGCGCGCGGCGAAGATTTCGAACAGCGAAATTGACCGTGTATTGGCCGGCATCGGTTTGTTGTCGAGCACGGACAAATGGCCCATGACTTCTCCGGAGAGATCCAGCAGCGGGACACCGAGGTAGCTCACGGCATTCCATGCGACGAGCTCGGGTTCGTGGGGATAGAGTTCGATGATGCGCTCGGGGATGTGAACCAGCTTTCGAGATTCAACGACCGGCTCGCACGCAGTTCCCGCGATGGCGTATTCGTATTCCGGGATGAATTGTCCGTTCATCCAGAACGCGAGCGCGCGAAGACGTTTGGTTTCGGGCAAGTATTCCGTCACCCACGCGCCGGCAGTTCCCATCGCAAAGGAGAGGTTTCGGACAAGGGCGCGGAAGAATTCCGTTCCTGTTTCCGCGACGGTGCCATCGACAATCAGCCGCAAGGCGGCTTCATCGCTCAACTGTGTTGTCTGCCCGTTCATTTTTTCAAGTCGTCACGGCCGCCCACGCCAGGATGGCGGGGCGAGTGGTGTCGGGATGCGGCTTATTTGGCCCGTTTTGACGGAATGTTCCAGTTCTTTTTCGGGATGGCTTTGAGGGTTTTTCAGCCTCAGGAAGAATTCCGGTTCATTGCGGGGTTTTCCGGGGCTCGCTTCGAACGGGCCCCCGCTCTACATTGGCCCGGCGTGAATCGCATCGAATGAAACTCAAACAGGGTCAGGTCTGGAAGACAGCGGGCGTTTATCTGCGCGTGGTGCGCGTGGAACGGCTTGCGGTCGATTACAAGGAAATGCCAAGTCCCAATGGCCGCAAGGGAACGCATCTTCACGCCACCAAAAAGGAATTCTGCCGGATGCTCAAAGGCGCAACGCTGCTGACGGAGCAGGAAATCTTTCTTGAACCACGCAAGGGTTGAGCAACTCGGCTTGGTCCTCCTTTCGTTTGCTCTGGATCGATCCAGTGTGGTTATATTTGCCGGGTGAATCTCCACGAGACATTTGACGGCATGCTGCGCGGTTCGACGCCGTTCCTCGCGCTGGCGCCGATGCAGGACGTCACCGATCTGCCTTTCTGGGGGCTGATGGCGGCCTATGGTGGTCCGGATGTCTATTGGACGGAATATTTTCGAGTTCACCCGACTTCTTCGATCGAGAAGTACATCCTGCGATCGATCACGGAAAATCCGACGGGAAAACCGGCGGTGGCACAAATGATCGGCAACGACATTCCATCGCTGGTGCGGACGGCGAAGGAATTGCAACAGTACCCAATCGTCGCCGTCGATCTGAACCTGGGTTGTCCGGCGCCGATCGTTTACAAGAAGTGCGCGGGCGGGGGACTGCTTCGCGAGCCGGAACGTGTGGATGCCATTCTCGGCGCGCTGCGCGATGCAGTGAAGGTGAAGTTCACCGTGAAAACGCGGATCGGATTCAACTCGCCGGCGATTTTCGATCAGCTGCTTCCCATCTTCAGGAAACACAGTCTGGACCTGCTTACCGTTCACGGCCGAACCGTGGCTGAAGGATATCGAAGCGAGGTTCATTACGATTTCATTGCGCGGGCTGTGGCGGAAATGAACTGTCCGGTGATGGCCAATGGGAATATTTATTCCGCGGACAAGGCGGCGGATGTTTTGCAAATGACCGGTGCGCGCGGGTTGATGATTGGCCGCGGCGCAATTCGGAATCCGTGGCTGTTCAGTCAGGTGCGTCAGCGTCTGGCGGGGAAACCGATCACGCTGCCAACCGGACGTGACGTGCTCGGCTATGTCCAGGCCTTGTATGACGCGGTGTGCAATCCGGAAGTGGCCGAGTTCCAGCAGGTGGAACGAATGAAGCGTTACATGAATTTCCTCGGACTCGGAGTCGAAGCAACCGGAGCGTTTCTGCATCAAATTCGTCGAGTGACGACGAAAGCTGATTTTTTCCGGGTGTGCGGGGAATTTCTCGATCATCCTGAGCCGATGCCTCTGGAACCATTCACGCTGGAATTGAAACAGACCGACGTCATGGCCGGCGCGCAGCTTTGAAGGCGGGAACAGGGAGAAGAATTCAACGCAAAGACGCGGAGTCGCAACGGATCGCAAAGAACTTCAATTTCTTTTCACTCCAACCCGCGCCTTCGCTCCTTTGCGCCTTGCGATAAATCAGTCCCATTCACCCGTATCGATACGGCTTTTCCATCGCGAACGTGTTCGGCAGATGCCGGACTTCCCGGACTTCGCCGTCGTGAAGCAGAACTTCCACAATGTCGAAACGGATTTTGATCTCCGGATTGTTCAACAGACGAAGATAGTCGAGCGCGGTCTGTGTCAGCAGCCGGCGTTTCCGCGTGTCCACGGCGGCGGCAGGACGAACCCACGCTTCCGATGAACGGGTTTTGACTTCAACGAATACGAGGCAATCCGCATCGCGACAGATGAGATCGATTTCGCCGCGGTCGGAACGAAAGTTGGCGGTGAGAAATTTCAGGCCGAGCTGTTTGAGGTGGCGTTTTGCGGCGCGTTCGCCGAGTTCGCCATGAATCAGGTGAAGCGGTTTTTCAACGCGAACCAGCTTCGCTTTCAATCTTTCCCAAAACCCCATGTCTCCCTTTCCCTTTTTACAGGCTTACCCGGCTGCTGCGGTCGGACGAGTGTCTTCGAACAAATCCAGTTCCTTCACCACGGGTCTGAAAGGCGCAAAGCTGCGCCGATGGATCGGGCAGGGTCCGAGTTTTTCTATCGCTGCGTAGTGCTTCGGAGTGGCGTAACCCTTGTGCTCCGCAAATCCGTAACCGGGATACAGACGATCGAATTCCTGCATCTGCCGGTCACGGGTCACCTTGGCGAGAACACTCGCCGCGGCGATCGAATAGCTTTTCGCGTCGCCCTGGACCAGCGCGGTCTGCGGATAGGGCAGCCATTTGATTTTAAGGCCGTCCACGAGCACGTGCTCCGGTCGTGGCTGAAGTTGATCCAGCGCAAGATTCATCGCGCGCCACGCGGCCTGGCGGATGTTGATCTGATCGATCATCAGCACATCGACGGTCGCGATGGCGTAACGCACTTTCGGATGCGTGGTAAGAATGTTGAAGAACTTTTCGCGCTGTTCCTCGGTGATCTGCTTGGAATCGTTGAGTCCGCGCAGTTTCGAACAAAGCCCGGTTTCGAGCCAGCCGGCGGGAAAAACAACGGCCGCTGCAACGACAGGTCCGGCGAGAGGACCGCATCCGGCTTCGTCAACGCCGGCAACGAGCTGCGTGCCCTGTTGCCAAAGCTCGCGTTCGTGTGACAGACGATTCCAGAATTTTGCGCCCATGCGTGACTCTGTCTTACGATGCGGGCGGCGATGAAGTGAGGCAACGAAAACCTGTTCACAATTGAAAATTCCAAGTTTCAGATTCCAAGTTCCAGGAAACTTTCAAGATTCCAATCTTCAAAAGTCAGTCTCCGGCATCAGGCAGCAATTGAAGTTTGGGACTTGAAGCTTCCTTGGAGTTTGGAATTTGAAGCCTGGAACTTCACGTAAGTGCTTTCCCCGCCGCGTTTCCTCGTTAAGTTTTTGCACATGAAAACGGACGCTTTGCATATCGGCATGAACGTGCGCCATCCGCAATATGGGGTTGGCGTGGTCAAATCGATTTCTGAGACGACGGCGGAAATTCAATTCACAGACGGACGCCGAACCATCGCGCCGGAGGCTGCAGGGGTGACTCCCGCCGAACCGCAGGCAAATGTCACGGAGCTGAACGTTCCCCTGAAGCAGATCATCGAGCAGACCCTGGATGCGACGCTGGGAAAACTTGGACTGGAGAAGCCCGATGCCGAAGTTCAAAAGCTTGGCATTCGCTGGCATGGAGGAAAGCTGGTGCTTCACCCGGCAGATCCCACGCTCCAGACCAAGGAAGTTCCGTTGGAAACTTTCTTTCACAAGATCGTCGGCATGCGAAACCAGTTGCGCGTCCTTGAACAGAAGATCAATGCGCACGACAAGCTTTCAGACGGTGAGAAGGTCGAGATGCAGCAATACATCACGCGCTGTTATGGATCGATGACGACGTTCAACGTCCTGTTCAAGGAAAAGGAAGATCAGTTTTGAATTGAGGTAAACAGCCCCTCGCAAAAATCAACGGACGAACCGAAGCGTCAGAGCGGAAGCTGTCCCTCGTTGTCGTTGTCGCGATTTCTTGAGCGGCGACGGCGTTTGATTTGAACGCCCTGACAGGAGAGTTTGAGGGTTTTGAGATGGCGGAGGCAGATGCCGTGCGACAGCGCGCCAATCTCGCCTGCGGGAGGGTCGGGCTGACACCAGGCGCAGACGGCGATGGGCAGGGAGAAATCCAGCTGTGCGCCGCGCATGGGAGCTTTATCCGTCGATGCATGGCGTTCGTCAATGACGTTTCTTGAAAGTGCGATCGAAGTGAAAGGCGGGGACGGAGTGGAAGAGATGGTGCGCGCTGCAGGTTTCGAACCTGCGACCCCTACCGTGTGAAGGTAATGCTCTACCACTGAGCTAAGCGCGCAACCGCAGGAAAAGTAGGTGCGTTCAGAACACCGGGCAAGAAATTTTCAGGCATCAAGGTCCCTTGGGCACATTGGTCTTAACCACGGGTGCACAAGATCAACACGGATTAGGACCGGTGTTTGGAATACTGAAGCCGAGCGGGAGAATTGGGAGACTGCTGTAGAATTGGGTCGGCTGATCCTTTATTCGTGTTTATACCTGTCCATCCGTGGTTTTTAAGTTCGTCCTCCTTCCAGGTTTTGAAATGCAGTTGCGCGCCGAAATCGTTTTGCAAATCTGATCGCACGTTTTCAGCCAGACATGCGTGAGATTGCAGCTCCATTCACAATTGCGTTGATCGTGGTGACGAGCCTCGTGTCGATCCGGGGTTTCCGTTATCCCGAATTCTGCCAGCGGCATCTGTTTTCCGTCTGGGATATTCTCGTTCGGAAGGAATGGCGCCGAATGATTACGTCCGCCTTTCTGCACGCGGACTGGCCGCATCTGCTGTTGAACATGGTCAGCCTTTACCTGTTCGGGTCGCAGATCGAATCGCATTACGGTGCGGCCTTTCTGCTGGGAATTTACTTTGCCGCGGTGATTGGCGGCAGTCTGCTGTCGCTTTGGATGCATCGGAATCACGAATATTACGCCTACGGTGCGTCTGGCGGCGTTTGCGGGGTTATCTTCAGTTTCATTTTTCTTTTTCCAGGCAGCAGCATTTCGATGTTCATGCTGCCGTTCTGGATTCCCGGCTGGCTCTACGCGATCCTCTATCTCGCCGGATCGATTTACGCGATGAAGTCGCAGCTGGGAAACATCGGGCACGATGCGCATGTTGGCGGCGCCGTGATTGGAATGTGGACAGCCGCGGCGTTGGAACCTGCGATGGTTCGGGCAAATCTTACATTGTTCCTTGCGGTTTCGGGAATTGCCGGCCTGCTGTTCCTGTATCTGGTGAAGAATCCGACATTTCTTTCACTCAAGTCTTTTGTGCCCCGCACGCGCAGCAGGCCAGAACGAAAGTCAGCGAGCCACCGTGCTGAATCTGCGGAAATTGACGCTTTGTTGGAGAAAATTTCCGAGAAAGGCATTCACAGCCTCACACCGGCTGAGCAGGCGCGACTGAATGAAGTGTCATCGAAATACCGTCGGCGTGCGGAATCCGAGAAGCCCAAATCGGATCTGATTATCTGACCAGCGGACGGTCAGCGTTTCGCCATCTTGTTTCGGGCGCGTTCCAGGATCGCGCGTTCGCGTTCCGTGAGGCTCTGGATGCCGTGCTCGGAGATTTTGTCGAGGATGGGATCAACTTCTTTGCTGATGAATTCTTCCTCGGGAACATCGATTGTCGGAGCGCTTTTCGAGACGGTCCATGCTGGAACCTTGATTGCAGCTTTGGCCATTTGCCGGTGACGTTCCCGTCTGCGGAAGGGGTTCAGTCGAGAGAGAGCGGAAAACCATCGTTCCCACGGGAGCGGAACATAATCTCGCTGCCAGCCGAGTTTTATCCACGCAATACCCATCAGCAGACCGCCGAGATGCGACGCGTGCGCGACGTTTCCGGACGGAAATGCGACGCCCAGCAAGGCCAGGCCGAGGCTGATCCAGAGCAGCGTTCTTCCCGTCATGGGAACGGGGAAGAAATAGAGAAACATCAGAAACCGGTTCGACCAGTTCATCATTGCGAACGTGGCGATCAACCCGGACAAGCCGGCTGAAGCACCCACCACCGCGTAGCCGTAAATGCCCGGCATCACAGCCGCAAATGCCATTTGCAGGAGGCCGCCCGCAATACCGCAGATCAGGTAAAGCTGAACGAATCGGCTCGTGCCGAACATCGATTCCATCGGCCGGCCAATGAAATAAAGTCCAATGGAGTTGAAGATGATGTGCATCCAGCCGCCATGCAGGAATTGAAAGGTCAACAGCTGCCAGATGAATCCGTGGCTGAGACCATTGAGGCTCAGGCTCAGGTAACGGTCCCAGAAGGGATGGGGGGCGATGTTTTCCAGCAGGAAAAGAATCCAGTTGATCACCAGCAGCGCTGTCGTCGCCGACCAGCTCAAACCGCCCGGGGACTCCCGCATGTAATATCGATCTGCCAAACCCATCGGATCGAAAGTAGTCGTGCGGATTTACTTTTTCAACGGACTTGTTGCCACCGTTCGGAATGGGGCGATCACGGGCTCCGTTTCCACCAGAACATTTGCTCCAGACCGGTCCGGTTTGGATACGATCGCGGTGTCCAATCCTCCAGAAGCTCGAAGTGCGGGCTGAACCTGCGAATCTGTTCGGCGCGGTCGGTTCCGAATGGCGGACCGTCGGTGTCGGGAATGAAATAATTCACCGCCAGATAGAATCCTCCCGGTTTGAGCCAGCGCAGAACAGCGTCCACGTAGGCATCGCGTTCGGATGGCTGAATCGCGCAAAAGAGCGTGTGTTCGAACAGCCAGTCGAAACGCATGGGCGGTTCATCCTTCAAAAAGTCGGTCTGCTGAAAAATTGCGTTCAAACCCGCGGCAGCAGTCTTTTCCCTCGCCATTCGAATTCCAGTCGGCGCGATGTCAAAACCGTAGGCGTCGAAACCACTGCGAGCCCAGGCCCGCACATCGTGGCCCGTGCCGCAGCCCGGCACCGCCACGGTTCCTTTGGTTAAATCCGGATGCGCGGACAGGAAATCGACGAGTCCCGGCGAAGGTTCGCCTTTTTCCCATCGCATTTCGCCGGTCTGATAGAGGTTTTCCCAGTAATCCTGTGACATGGGGGGAGTGATGAGTGAAACGTGATGCGTGAATGCGTGAGTGGGTGAAGTTCAGGTCGGGTTGTGGCAAGCACTCGTTTGAGGCTCAAAATTGCAAACTCGCGCGAAACATTACGCATCCACTCGTCATTTATCACTCGTCACGCATTCACGTATCACGGATTCCGTTTCACTCCCCAATCTGGCCATCTACGAGATGAACCACCTTGGGCGCGCGGGCGGCGACGTTCGGATCGTGCGTTGCGATGACGAGTGTTGTCTTTCGCTCGCTCACCAGTGTGCAGAGCAGATCCATGATTTCGCTGCCGGTGTGAGAATCGAGATTGCCGGTCGGTTCGTCGGCGAGGATCAGGTCGGGTTCGTTGATCAATGCCCGCGCAATGGCAACGCGTTGACGTTCCCCGCCGGACAGTTCGCTCGGGCGATGTTCCATTCGTTCTTTCAGGCCGACGCGAGCGAGTAACTCCCGGCCGCGGCGCGCAGCTTCGGAGGCTGGGATTCGAGCCAGGCGGGCTGGAAGACAGACATTTTCCAAGGCATCGAGTTCGGGCAACAGGTGAAACGCCTGAAAAACAAAGCCCACATGTTTTTGCCGGAGTTGCGCGAGCTGCGCGGGTGAACAGCGGGCAAGGTTTTGTTGCCCAAACCAGATTTCTCCCGAATCCGGCGTGTCGAGTCCTCCCAGCAAATGAAGCAGCGTGCTTTTTCCAGCGCCAGACGCTCCACGCAACGCGACGAATTCACCGCGTCCGACACTGATGCTCAATTCGCGGAGAACTTTCAGTGACCGACGACCCATTGCGTAGGTTTTGCTGATGGACAACGCAGAGACAAGCGGTTTGCCCGTTTGATCCGATGACTGCGGAAACGTGGCGTCATTCATAGCGCAGCGCCTCCACGGGGTTCAAACGACTCGCATGCCACGCTGGAAATGCCGCCGCGGCCAGGCAGATTAAAAGCGATCCACCGCAGATGATGGCGATGTCGCCGGGAACAATCTTCGCCGGCAGCTGCGTGAAGCCGTAAATGTCGGCAGGGAACAGCTCCATGCCGGTCAATTTGCGCATCAACAGCAGGAAACCGTTGCGATAGGTCAGTAGAAGCAACCCGCCAATGGTGCCCGTAATAATTCCGAAAACGCTCACGATCAAACTTTGTCCCATGAACACCCACATCACCTGGCGATTGGAGGCGCCGATGGCTTTCATCATTCCGATTTCACGGGTTTTCATGACCACAAAGGTGATCGTAGTGCAGGTAATTCCGAACGCGGCCACGATGACAATGAAGAACAGGATGTAGAGCATCACGTTTTTCTCAACCAGCACGGCCGAGAGCAATGAGCTGTCCTGAAGCCACGTGAACACCGTGTAACGCGGATCGATTTCGCGCATCAATTGATCCTGCACGGCAAAGGCGCTCATCGGATCGTAGAGCATCACGTTCAGGCCGTGAACGCTGTCGCGCAGGTCATACATTTCCTGTGCGTTCTCCAGGGAAACGATGACCATGTTCAGATTGTATTCTTCAAAGCCGACATCGAAAATTCCGCGCACCTCGTATTCATCGGACAAGCTGATCTCTTCCTCGCCTTTCGCCTGGCTCTCCTTCATCTCCTCGATGTGTTTCGGAGAATAGATGTCCACACGATCGCCAATCCGCAGGTTCAATTTTGCGGCAAGGGCGGTTCCCACGAGGATGCTCCGGCCGTTGAGATCGAATTCTCCTTCAATCACATTCGATGAAAGCGCGCTGAATTGACCTTCGGAATCCATGTCGAACCCGCGAATGTTCGGGGCCCAACGCGCGGTCTGGCCACTGGGAAGCGGGTGTTCCATGAGCACGGGTCCGAGAACCATCGGCGCGACTCCTTTCACATGCGCATTGTTCTGGATCGTTTGCATCAACGAACGGTAGTCGGTGAGCGTTGAATCCTGCCGGAATACACGAATGTGGGGATTGAGCCGGAGAATGATGTCCCGAAGTTCCTGGCCGAAGCCGGTCATCACGCTGATCACAATGATCAGTACGGCAACCCCGAGCGCGACGCCGAGGACGGAAATCAGGGTGATTACCGAAACGAACGTTCGCTTGGGCCGCAGATACCGCAACGCAAGCAGCAGTTCGAACGGCAATCCAGACATGGGCGGGAAACTAGACGGCGGGTATTTCAGTGTCAATGAAGGGTAAACCGTCGAGATGGGATTGATCCGTCGAGGAACGCCTGTATTTCACGTCGCCATGTCTCGCCAATAACCGCTTTGCCAGTGCCGGGTTTGAACGCTCGAATCGCGTTTCCGGATTAGAAAAACTGTCAAGATGCCCCTTGGTGGTTACCGTGAATAATTTTATGAAATGAACTGTTGCGCAGTTGTTTTATTTACGCCAAAACTATAAAAATTTTTGCTCGGTTTTCTGAGCCAGACGAATAATTCGATCAATGACGATGAGCAGCAATATCGCGGGCCATAACAACGACCAGCCGGTTATACTCGGGCCGCCGCAAAAACAGGGTCTTTACGATCCACAGTTTGAGCATGACGCCTGCGGCGTCGGCTTCATCGTTCACATCAAGGGCAAGAAGTCCCACCAGATCGTCACTGACGCGCTGCAGATCCTCGTGAACCTTGATCATCGCGGCGCCTGCGGTTGCGAAACGAACACCGGCGACGGCGCTGGCATCTTGATGCAGCTGCCGCATGAGTTTCTCCGGAAGGAAACCGAAAAGCTCGGTTTCAAGTTGCCCGAATTCGGTCAGTACGGCCTGGGCATGTTGTTCATGCCGAAAGATGCTTCCGAGCGCGAAGCAGTGAAGGCTGAGATCGCGAAGATCGTTGGCGAAGAAAGCCAGATGCTGCTGGGCTGGCGAGATATTCCGACTGACAACTCGTCGCTCGGCAACACCGCCAAGGCGTCCGAGCCACACATGATGCAGGTGTTCATCGGACGCAATCCGTCGATCAAGGACGATGCTGCGTTCGAGCGGAAGCTTTACGTGATCCGGAAGGTTGCCGAACAGCGCATTCGCTACGGCAACGGCGCGAAAATCCCGGGCGGGAAATGGTTCTACGTTTCCAGCCTGTCCTCCAGGACAGCCATTTACAAAGGCATGCTCATGCCGGAGCAGGTGGGTAAATATTTCCCTGACCTGCGCAATCCGGACATGGTCACTGCGCTGGCGCTGGTGCACTCGCGCTTTTCGACCAATACCTTCCCGAGCTGGGATCGTTCGCATCCGTATCGCTTCATCGCCCACAACGGCGAAATCAACACGCTCCGCGGCAACATCAACTGGATGCACGCGGCTCAGGCGAACTTCGTCTCCGATCTGTTCGGGCCGGACATCAAGAAGCTGTTGCCGGTGATCAACACCGACGGCAGCGACTCCGCGATGTTCGACAACGCGGTGGAACTCCTAGTGATGGCGGGCCGCGAATTGCCGCACGCGATGATGATGATGATTCCGGAGCCGTGGGAAAACCACGAGACGATGGATCCGGAACGGCGTGCGTTCTACGAATATCATTCGTGCCTGATGGAACCCTGGGACGGCCCGGCATCGGTGGCGTTCACGGATGGTTTCCGAATCGGTGCCTGCCTCGATCGTAACGGGCTGCGTCCGTCGCGTTATTACGTCACGAAAGACGATCTCGTCATCATGGCATCGGAAGCCGGCGTGCTGCCGATCGCTCCGGATCGTGTGGCGACGAAAGGCCGCCTGCAGCCGGGCCGCATGTTCCTCGTGGACACGATCGAAGGCCGCATTGTGGCCGATGAAGAGCTGAAGAAGAAGTACGCGAGCGCGCATCCTTATCGGAAGTGGCTCGACGAACATCACGTCCTGCTTGAAAACCTTCCGGAGCCAAACATCGAAACACAGCCGGAACATCGCAAGATTCTCCAGCGCCAGCAGTGCTTCGGCTACACGTTCGAAGACCTGCGTTTCATCGTCGGTCCGATGGCAAACGACGGCGTTCAGCCGCTCGGTTCCATGGGAACCGACACGCCGCTCGCGGTGCTTTCGAACAAGCCGCAGCTGCTTTACAACTATTTCAAACAGCTGTTCGCGCAGGTGACCAACCCGCCGATCGATCCCATCCGCGAAGAGATCATCACCTCGACGGAAACGATGGTTGGCGCGCGTGGCGGTTTGCTGAAGCCGACGCCTGAAAGCTGTGCGCTCATCAAGCTGGAGCATCCGCTCCTCACGGACGAACAGCTGGAGAAGCTGCGTCATGTGAATCGCCCCGGATTCAAGGCGGCGACCCTGCCGATTCTGTTCAAGGCGGCTGACAAGGCCAAAGGCCTTGAGGCGGCACTGAACGGACTCTTTGCGGCTGCGGACAAAGCCATTGAAGACGGCGCGACGATTCTGATTCTTTCGGATCGCGGCATTTCGCGTGAGATGGCTCCGATTCCGGCGCTGCTTGCTGTCGCCGGTTTGCATCATCATTTGATTCGGGAAGGAACGCGCTCACGCTGCGGTCTGGTTCTGGAGTCCGGAGAGCCGCGCGAAGTTCATCATTTCGCACTCCTGATCGGATACGGCGCCAGCGCGATCAATCCGTATCTGGCCTACGACACCATCGACGACCTGATTGCCGAAGGTCTGCTGGTCAACACCGACCACAAGACTGCGGTGAAAAAATACATCAAGGCCGCGATCAAGGGCGTTGTGAAGACGATGGCCAAGATGGGCATCTCCACGATCCAAAGCTATCGTGGCGCGCAAATCTTTGAAGCAGTCGGCCTCAACAGCGAGGTGGTGGACAAGTATTTCACCTGGACGCCGTCGCGCATTCAGGGTGTCGGCCTGGATGTGATTGCTGAAGAAGCGGTCACTCGTCATCGCCATGCGTTCCCGGATCGCGAAGTGAATGGCGAGCTCGAAGCTGGCGGCCAGTATCAATGGCGCGACAACGGCGAGTATCACCTGTTCAATCCACAGACGATTCACAAGCTGCAGATCGGTTGCCGCCTCGGCAGCTACAAGATCTTCAAGGAATACTCGGAGCTGGTGAACAACCAGTCGAGGAACCTTTGCACGCTGCGTGGTCTGCTCGATTTCAAATGGGCCGAGAATCCCATTCCGCTGGAGGAAGTGGAATCGGTCGATTCCATCGTGAAGCGTTTCAAGACGGGCGCAATGAGCTACGGCTCGATCTCGAAGGAAGCGCACGAAGCGCTGGCGATCGCGATGAACCGCCTCGGCGGCAAGTCGAACACCGGCGAAGGCGGCGAAGATCCGGAACGTTTCACCTGGACCAACGAGAAGGGGGATTCGAAGAATTCCGCGATCAAGCAGGTCGCTTCGGGCCGCTTCGGTGTGACGAGCCATTATCTCGTCAATGCGAAGGAGCTCCAGATCAAGATGGCGCAGGGTGCGAAGCCTGGTGAAGGCGGCGAATTGCCCGGCAAGAAGGTTTATCCGTGGGTCGCCAAGACGCGCGGAACGACTGCGGGCGTTGGACTCATTTCACCTCCGCCGCATCACGACATTTACTCGATCGAAGATCTGGCCGAGTTGATTCATGACCTCAAGAACGCGAACCGCCACGCGCGCATCAGCGTGAAGCTGGTGGCTGAAGTCGGCGTCGGCACCGTTGCGGCCGGTGTGGCGAAGGCGCACGCGGACGTGGTGCTCATCAGCGGTCATGACGGCGGCACGGGTGCTTCTCCGTTGTCATCGATCAAGCACGCGGGCGGACCTTGGGAACTCGGCCTGGCCGAGACGCACCAGACGCTCGTGTTGAACAATCTCCGCAGCCGCATCTATGTCGAAACGGACGGCCAGTTGAAAACCGGCCGCGACGTCGCCGTGGCGGCACTGCTTGGCGCTGAGGAATTCGGTTTCGCAACCGCACCCCTTGTGGTGCTCGGTTGCATCATGATGCGCGTCTGCCATCTGAATACCTGCCCGGTCGGCGTGGCGACGCAGGACCCGCGCCTGCGCGAACGCTTCACCGGCGATCCCGCGCACGTGGTGAACTTCATGCGCTTCATCGCTGAGGAGCTCCGCGAGATCATGGCCAAGCTCGGTTTCCGCACGATCGAAGAAATGATCGGTCGCACGGATCGCTTGAATCCGTCGAAGGCGATCGATCATTGGAAGGCGAAGGGCGTTGACCTGACGCCGATCCTGCATCAGCCGGAGGTTGGGCCGGAGGTCGGACGTTTCCGCCAGATGGACCAGGATCATGGACTCGAGAAATCGCTCGATCTCACGAAGATTCTTGATGCCTGCAAACCGGCGATCGAACGCGGCGAAAAGGTCAAAGCCGAATTCCCGATCATCAACGTGAACCGCGTTGTCGGAACCATCACCGGCAGCGAAGTCACGAAGAAATACGGCGCAACGGGTCTGCCGGAAGATACGATTCAGCTCAAGTTCAACGGCAGCGCAGGCCAGAGCTTCGGTGCGTTCGTTCCGAAGGGGATGACGCTTGAACTCGAAGGCGACGCGAACGATTACTTCGGCAAAGGCCTCAGCGGCGGAAAACTGATTGTGTATCCGCCGAAAGGTTCAACCTTTGTTGCGGAAGACAACATCATCATCGGCAACGTGGCGCTTTACGGCGCGACCGGTGGTGAAATCTACGTGCGCGGCATGGCGGGCGAACGCTTCGGCGTCCGTAACTCCGGCGTGAGCGCAGTGGTCGAAGCTGTCGGCGATCATGGCTGCGAATACATGACGGGCGGACGTGTGGTTGTCCTGGGCAAAACCGGACGCAACTTCGCCGCGGGCATGTCGGGCGGCGTGGCCTACGTGCTCGATGAAGCCGGCGATTTCGCCAGCCATTGCAACATGGAAATGGTTGGGCTCAAGAAGCTCGAGGACGCGGACGAAATCGAGCAGGTCTGGAAGCTGATTCAACGGCATCAGACCTACACCCAGAGCGAACGCGCGGCGAAGATTCTGGCCGACTGGAAGAATTACGTGCCGAAGTTCGTGAAGGTGTTGCCGCACGACTATGGCCGTGTGCTGGCCGAGCTGAAGAAGGCGGAGGCAAGCGGACTGAGCGGTGATGAAGCCATCATGGCTGCATTCGAAGCCAACGTTCGCGATGTCGCCCGCGTCGGTGGCGGCTGATCATCCGCAGATTTCGCAGATGAACGCAGATTCTCAGAAGCAAACGCGCGACCCAGAAACCTACGCGATTATCGGTGCGGCTATGGAAGTGCATCGACATCTGGGACACGGTTTTCTCGAAGCTGTGCATCAGGAAGCGTTGGCGTTAGAGCTTCAGGATCGCGGGATTCCTTTCGAACGGGAAGTGCCGCTGCCGGTGAGCTATAAAGGAACACTGTTGCGTTGTTCGTATCGAGCGGACTTTTTGGTTCGGGGTGCAATAGTAATCGAGCTCAAGGCCATTACGCAGCCGACCGGAACGGACGAAGCGCAATTGATTAACGAATTGAAAGCGACAGGAATCAATCGAGGACTTTTGTTCATCGGTTCACCGAGCCTTGAGTATAAACGCTTCGTTTTTAATCTGCGCGAATCAGCGCAATCTGCGGAAGAAACCTTTAACCACATCAACTGACAGGAGCATACCTTGGGTAAACCCACTGGATTTCTTGAATATCTGCGCGAGCTGCCGAAGGATCGGCCGGCCAAGGAGCGCATTGCGGACTGGAAGGAATTTCATTTCCACATGCCGGAGGCCGACCTGCGCAAGCAGGGCGCGCGCTGCATGGATTGCGGCATTCCCTTCTGCCACACCGGCCAGCTCGTCAGCGGAATGGCCAGCGGCTGCCCGATTCACAACCTCATTCCCGAGTGGAACGATCTCGTCTATCGCGGCCTCTGGCGCGAAGCGCTCGATCGACTGCACAAGACGAACAATTTCCCCGAGTTCACCGGCCGCGTCTGCCCCGCTCCCTGCGAGGGTTCCTGCGTGCTCGGCATGAACAACCCGCCGGTCACGATCAAGAACATCGAATGTTCGATCATCGACCACGGCTGGGAGAACGGCTGGGTCGTTCCGCAGCCGCCGAAGAAGCGCACCGGAAAGAAAGTCGCCGTCGTCGGCTCCGGCCCCGCAGGTCTTTCTGCCGCCGCCCAGCTCAACAAGGCTGGACACGAAGTCACCGTTTTCGAGCGCGCGGATCGCCCCGGCGGCCTGCTCATGTACGGCATCCCGAACATGAAGCTCGACAAGAATGAAGTCGTCCTGCGCCGCCTCAAGGTGCTTGAGCAGGAAGGCATCAAGTTTGTCTGCAACACTGAGGTTGGAAAAAATCTTCCGGCCGAACAGCTTCTCAAGGATTTCGATGCCGTCGTGCTCTGCACCGGCGCCACGAAACCGCGCGACCTGCCGATTGAAGGCCGTCAGCTGAAGGGAATTCACTTTGCAATGGAATTCCTGACGGAGAACACCCGCGCCGTGCTGAATCAGGACAAGAACGGCCAGTTCATCTCCGCTGAAGGCAAGGACGTCGTTGTAATCGGCGGCGGTGACACAGGAACCGATTGCGTGGGAACTTCAATCCGCCACGGCTGCAAAAGCCTGGTGCAGGTGGAAATTCTCCCGAAGCCGCCAATGGAGCGGGCCAAGGACAATCCGTGGCCCGAATGGCCGAAGGTCTATCGCATGGACTACGGCCAGGAGGAAGCGGCGGAAGTGTTTGGCGCCGATCCCCGTGTTTATCTCACGACTGCGACGAAGTTCGAAGGTGACGAAAACGGCAATGTCAAAGCCGTCCATACCGTCCAGGTGCAATGGGAGAAGAACGACAAAGGTCAGTTCATTCCGAAGCACGTTCCGGGAACCGAGAAGGTCCTGCCGGCGCAACTCGTGTTGCTGGCGATGGGATTCCTTGGGCCTGAACAACCGCTGCTCGACGCGCTGAACATCGAACGCGATGCGCGTTCAAACGTGAAGGCCGACTTCGAGAAGTATCACACGAACATCAAGGGCGTGTTCGCTGCCGGCGATTGTCGCCGGGGCCAGAGCCTTGTCGTGTGGGCCTTCAACGAAGGCCGTGGTGCAGCGCGCGAATGCGACCGTTACCTCATGGGCCACACGGACCTGCCGTAACGCCGGTCCGATCCACAGTCCGGGATTGTGAATAACCGCCGAACAGCTGGTGGATAACCGCCAGCATGTTTTTCTCGTGGAGGTTGTTTCACGCAGGCAGATTGGGCGGCAAACATCACACACATTCTCATGCAAGAAGAACGAGTCCTTTGTTTTGAACGGAAACTCCTGGAAGAGCTGGGAGTGTTTCAGGGATTGAACCTGGACGTGGAGAAATACCTTTCCGTGGCGACTCGTCCGGAGAATCTGATTTATCTGAACCGCAGCGCCGCCGAGAACGACAAGAGTTACAAGCAGCTCATTCCTTACGTGTTGCTGATTTGCGGCGACAAAATCCTGCGTTATCGGCGCGGAAAAGGTGGTGGCGAATCCCGCCTGCACGGACTGTATTCGGTGGGAATTGGCGGCCACATCTCGGAGGAGGATCATCAGGGCTTTTCCAGCGATCCGTATCGCGAGGGCATGAAGCGCGAACTGATGGAGGAACTGGGCATTGAGATCACCAGGGAAGTCGCCGTTGCCCTGATCAATGACGACAGCACCGACGTCGGCAGTGTTCATCTGGGCGTGGTTCACATCATGCACGTGCCAGATGAGAGTGTGGCGAGCGGTGACAGCGGCATTCTTGCCCCTGAATTTGTTTCCGTCAGTGAAGCGGTGAAGGACCTGTCGATTTACGAGTCTTGGTCCCGCTTCAGCCTGGAGCAACTGCCTCTCTTACTTTCCAAAGCCGCAGCGGCAGGCGTGGTTTCTGAGCAAATCGCCCGCTGAATTAATGGTGCTATCCTGGGCGAGCCGACGACGGCGGGAGAAACGGTCATCAACGATAGAGGGTCCCATTCCCGACGTGCGGGACAAGGAATCGAATGACTGGGCTTTGGCAGAGCTCCGTTTGCAACGTCCTTGAGCATCCTGTCCGAGGAGTGGGATCACCGTTTCAACCAGACTTTCCCCAAGAGTTTCCCCGGTTTCCGGTCGGGACTCCTCCTGAATTGAAATTCTGTATTCGATGCCATTGAAACGGGGAGACTCTCCTCTATTCTTGTGACAAGAATGAATTGACCCAATGGCTCGCGTATGGATCATCTAACGGTTGTGACAGCAGCAGGAAAGTTGTATTTCGCATCGTCTGACAAGGGAAAGCCGCGGATTGTCAGATGCGGTTCGCTGGTCACATCGACTGGTTCTCAATCGCCGGAAACCTGTCACAAACGGCAACAGTTGTTCCTCACGCTCGCCGGCCCACTCTCGAAATGAAAACGCTTCTCGTGCTGGCTCCGCATCCTGAACTGGTTGAAACTCTCCGAACGGGACTCAACCCGGAACAATACCGGATCGTCCACCGCGTCAGCGTCGATGACGCCGAACCGCTGCTGGCCCATGGCCTCGCCGATGCCTGCATCATCGACGTCGAACTCGCGGGCGTTCAGGAAGTCTGGATTCTCGAAAAGCTTCGCCGCCGTGCTGCGCGTTGTCCGATTATTCTCTTTGCCGGCGCAAAACAGTGGGAATGGGAGGAGGAAGCTTACCTGAAGGGCGCGACCCATGTTTTAACCAAGCCAGTCCGGATGAAGATGCTCAGTGCTTTGCTCGAAAGGCTCTGGGCAACGTCGTCTCCGAATCTTTCTTCAAAGGACCCGGTGCCTGAGATTCCAAAGCCCGCTGAGCCTGTCCTTGCTCAACCGTCTGCTCAGACCAGCTATCAAAGCCTTGGAGCGCTCCGCGGTTTCTCGGCAATCCTCACCCATTCGCTTGATGCCGAGGCGATGCTCAAGCAGTTCCTGCTGCTGCTGCGTGAATTGATCGGCATCAACCGCGCCGCAGTATTCCTGCATCAGCCGTCGCAGTGGATGGGACAGAAGCTTCCGATTGAAGATGGCAGCCGGCTGCGCGCTGCCTGCGCGATCGGGGTGTCGCCCGGCCTGCTCGAGCATTTTGAACTTTCGTTTGAAACCGGCATTGGCGGCCAGGTGACGCGGCTGGGACGTATTCTCCGCCGCAACAGTGAGGAAGCCCGGCGCGATCGCGAAACGCAGAAGGAATTTGAATTGCTCGGCACTCAGGTCGCCGTTCCGATTCTCGACCGCGAAACTGTGGTGGGTGTTGCTGTGTTCGATGGACGCATCACCGGCGAGCCGCTGGCAAACGCGGAACTCGAATTGATCTTCCACCTGCTCGAACAGGTCGGTCTCGCCGTGAAGAACATCTGGCTGCACGACCAGCTGGCCGGCAATCACGAGATGATGGCGGGCATCTTGCGGGAACTGAACAATGCCTGTGTCGTGGTCAGCCGCGATCTTGCGGTGCTTCATTCCAACAAGACCGCGCGCCGTTTCTTCACGATTTCGAATCGACAAACCGGCGAGCTGGAGTTCAGCGATCTACCGCAAGCCATCGGGGCGAAGGTTTATCAGGTGCTGAAAACCGGCAGTGCCATTCCGCCGTTCAAGTATTCGCCCGATAACGAAAGTGGCACGATCTACAACGTCAGCATCGTTCCATTCCATCGCCAAAGCTCATCGCAACCGGCGTCGGCGTTGCTGATGGTTGAGGATTTGACGCAGACCGAACAGTTGCGCCGGCTGGAATTGGAAACGGCGAACCTGCGCCTGATCCGCACGATGGCCGATCGTCTCGCGCACGAAGTCGGCAATGCAATGGTTCCGCTTTCCACGCACCAGCAGCTGCTCGCGGACAAATACAAGGATCCGGAATTTCGCGCGTCGCTCGATGCTGCGCTCGCCGATGGCGTCAAGCGCGTCACGCGTTTGATCAATCAGATGCGGTTCCTCGCCCGCGATTCCGTTCTGACCCAGGAGGCCTTCCCGGTTACGCCGTTGATCGAAGAGGCGTATCAGGAAGCGCGCAAGCATCAGCCGGTGAAAACTGCGGAGTTCAAGTATGACGACGAAAACAAGCCGTTCGTTGTCACAGGCGATCGTGCGGCATTGAAGCACGCATTGACCGAGGTGATCATCAACGCGCTGCAGGCCAATCCCGCGAACCCGAAGATCGGTGTCCGCCTGCACGAACACGCCAATGGCAACGGTCATCGCGGCCTCGAGATTGAGGTTCAGGACAATGGTTCCGGGTTCACCAACGAAGCCGTTCAAAACGCAGCCGCTCCGTTCTTCACGACAAGAAATGTCGGTCTCGGCCTCGGCCTCGCGGTGAGCCGCAAGATCATTGAAACGCATCACGGCAAGCTGGAGATCGTGGCGCCGAAGACCGGTCAATCAGGAATCGTGAGGATTTCGCTTCCAGTCGAGACGTCGCTGAAAGCCTGATCTGAAAAGCAGAAGACACTGTTCAAACTGCGGCCGGTCAGGCCGCAGTTTTTGCTTACTGGATCAACCCTTTCTTACGGAGCATCGCTTCCATCGCTTTGTCCATCAGCAGTTCAGCCAGCGGTTTTGTGACCTCGTCGAGCGCGGAACAGGCGGATTGAAGTTGTTTCAAATCGCCCGCTTTCTCCTCCGAACCGGTCGAAAGTGCGGACGAAACATTCGCGAGTGCAGACTGAAGCTGTTCGCGATATTCGGGGCTGATCTCTCCGGCGCAATCGTTGATTCCTGATTCTGTTGCGGAAATCAGCGCCTTTGCCTTGAGTGTCGCCTCGATCCAGCGTCTTACTGCCAGGTCATCAAAAGCGTGTTCGACTGATTCCTCCACCATTTGTTGAACGGCGGCGTCATCGACGTCCACCGCGGATTTCATTTCGACCACCTTTTCGCGACCGGTCTTTGTATCGCGGGCAAGCACATGAAGAATCCCGTTCGCGTCGATTTCAAATTGGACGCCGACTCGCGGAACACCGCGTGGGGCAGGCTCGAAATCGAGGGTAAACTTTCCAAGGCTCCAATTGTCCTTGGCCCGTTCGCGTTCGCCCTGCAACACATGGATCAACATGTCGCGCTGGTGATCGACTGCGGTTGTGAACATTTCGCCGGCCTTTACCGGAATGGTGGTGTTGCGCGGAATGATGACATTCATCAAACCGCCGAACGTTTCGAGGCCAAGCGAAAGGGGCGTGACATCGAGCAGCAGCACATTCTGGAAACCGCCGGAAAGAATCTCCGCCTGAATCGCCGCGCCAAGGGCCACGGCTTCGTCCGGATTTTGCGACGTGTTCAGCTGCGGGCCGGAGCCTTTGTGAAAATCGCTGCCGATGCGGATGCCGCCGCGCGTCTCTTCAAAGTCCGAACAACCGAACCATTCGCTCACGAGCTGGCGCACCAGCGGCATTCGAGTCTGGCCACCGACAAGAATCACCTGATCGAGATCCTTCGCCTCAAGCTTGGCGTCGGCCAGTGAACGCAGGCAATGTTCGCGCGTCTTCAGAATGACATCGCGGGAAAGCTGTTCCAGTTCAGCGCGCGTCAGTTTGTGGCTGAAGCTGAAGTCCGCGGTGAGAAAAGGCAGCGTGATCTCGACTTCGGTCTCTGTGGAAAGCTGGATCTTGGCCTGTTCGGCGGCTTCTCGAATGCGAGAGAAAATTGTCAGCGATTGTGAATCGGTTGGTCGGTGAGCCGGTGAGTCGGAGGCCGCTGGATTGTTTTTCGCGTGTCTCAGCGATTCGATTCGTGGGGCGATCTTTGTGAGGAGAAAATCGACGATGCGTTTGTCGATGTCGTCGCCGCCGAGGCGCGTGTTGCCGTTCGTGGCGAGCACCTGGAAAACGCCGTTGTTGAGTTCAAGGATGGAAAGATCGAACGTGCCGCCGCCGAGATCGTAAACCGCGATCTTTGCCTTCTCGTGAAGCCGGTTGAGTCCGTAGGCAAGTGCCGCCGCGGTGGGTTCGTTCACGATACGTTCCACCGTAAATCCTGCCAGTTCGCCGGCATGTTTGGTTGCGTTTCGCTGCGCGTCGTTGAAATACGCCGGAACCGTGATGACGGCGCGATTAACGGGTTCGCCGAAATACGCCTCGGCATCGCGTTTCAATTTCTTCAGCACTTCGGCGGAGACTTCCTCCGGCGACAAATCCCTGCCGTGAATCGGAATTGTCACCGGTCCGGCGCCACTGCCTTTGACAGGATAGGTCACAAGCATTTCCTCGCGGGAGATGTCGGAGCCGCGGCGTCCGATGAATCGTTTGACCGAATAGACCGTTTCAGCCGGCTTCACGATTTGGACGCGGCCTGCGGGATGGCCCACGAGAGGTTCGGCATCCGGTCCGGGCCAGTGAACGACGGATGGCGTCAGCCTCCGGCCTTCCGCATCGGCGATCACCAGCGGAATGCCGGAGTCCACCGTGGCGACGAGCGAGTTGGTTGTGCCGAGATCGATGCCGAGAATTTTACTCACGCGCAGAACCTGCCACGACGTTTCCGGCGGGGGCAAGAGCACAGTGAATAAGCTTGGCAATTCGACTGCTGCCAACATTCATTAAGTATGAACTGCATCGTAACCGCCGGGCCGACTTATGAGAAAATGGATGCTGTCCGGCGTCTGACCAATTTTTCCACCGGCCGCCTGGGAACTGAGCTGGCCAATTTCCTGACGGCGCGTGGGCACAATGTCACGTTGTTGATCGGCGAACAGGCGACCTACACGGGAGAACGTCGTGTGACTCAGACCGAGTTGTTCAACACGACTGCCGATCTGCGGGAGCGCTTGCAGTCGCATGCGAGCGGAACGGACGCTGTTTTTCACGCCGCTGCGGTGAGCGATTTCACCTTTGGCAAAATCTGGGTGCGCTCGCCTCAAGGCGATTTGAGCGAGGTGAAGTCTGGAAAGATTTCGACGCGCCAGGGAACGCTCATGGCGGAGCTGGTTCCAACTCCGAAAATCATCTCTGAACTGCGCGACTGGTATCCGAAGGCGAAGTTGATCGGCTGGAAATATGAAGTGGAGGGAGACCGTAACAGCGTGATTGCCGCAGCTTCAAAGCAGCTTCATGAATGCCTCACGGACATCTGCGTTGCCAACGGTGCGGCGTATGGGGACGGATTCGGCATCGTCACCCCAAACGGTCGTTGCACTCACGTGGAAGGAGCAACCGCCTTGTTCGAAACGCTTGAGGCCAGTGTTCGGAAGTGATCGAGATTTGAACTGGCGATGAAGTTCAGGTGGACGCGGCGGAAGTTTCTGGCGGCTTCGTTGATCGGAGTTCCGACGGCTTTGCTCGGTTACGCCCGGTTCGTTGAACCCGACTGGATCAAGGTTCGAACCATTCGACTGGGGAATGGCGTTCCCAAACATCGGTTCGTTCATTTCACTGACCTTCACCACAAGGGCGATCGCGACGTGACCCTCTCCGTCGTGAAAATCATCAACAGCCTGTCGCCCGATTTCGTTTGTTTCACCGGTGATCTGATTGAAGAGGAAGCGTATCTGTCCGAAGCGCTGGAGCTGCTGGGCGGAATCAAGGCGCCGGTTTATGGCGTGCCGGGCAATCACGACTATTGGAGCAAGGCGCCGATGGGTGTTTTTGCAAAGGGGTTCGAAGGAATGGGTGGTGCCTGGTTGATGGACGAGGAGCGCGAGATCGCAGGCGGGAAGATCAATCTCATTGGCGCGAGCTGTCGCACGCACAGCCAGCCGCCCTTGAAACCGCGTGAAGGGGCTTTCAATCTTCTGCTCATGCATTATCCGGCATGGGCGAACCGTCTGAACGGACATCGATTCGATCTTCTGCTGGCGGGACATTCTCATGGCGGTCAGGTTCGAATTCCGTTTGTGGGATCGATCATCGTGCCGTTTAGCGTGGAGGGTTATGATCTCGGAATGTTCGACACGCCTGCGGGGAAGCTCTATGTGAACCCGGGCATCGGGTGGTTTCCTGTGCCGCTCCGGTTCAACTGCAGGCCGGAGATCACGGTGTTCGAAATCTGAGCGGGTTGGAAAGCATTCCACGTTGAAGCGTTCGTGGCGCGTTTGTATCGTGCCGCGATGACCGCTCCGGACCAGATCGATTCCCCGCTGTTGCAGCCGGTGCGATCGCTTTGGGGGGTCGGACCGGAACGCGCAAAACTGCTGGCGAAGCTCGGCATTGAGACCGTTCACGATCTTCTTCTTCACAAACCGCGCCGCTACGAGAATCGTCGCAACTTCATTTCCATTCGCGAACTTCAGCTGAAAGAACCGGCCTGTGTGCGGGGAACCGTCATTGCCTCGGGAACCAAGAAATGGAAGAAGGGGCAGCGCGCGATGTTCGAATGCATTCTCGACGACGGAACGGCGCATCTCTACTGCCGCTGGTGGCAGTCGTATCCGTGGATGGAGGAATACTATTTGGCTGGCCGCGAGTTCGTGGTGTTTGGCAAACCGGAATCGCTGCGTCCGCGCACGATGGATCATCCGGAGACGGAACTGGTCGAAACCGGCGACGAGAATCTGATTCATCTGAATCGCATCACGCCGATTTATCCGCTCACGGAAGGATTGCCGCAACGCTGGCTGCGCGCGTTGATATGGCGGACGCTTGAGCAGGTCGTTGTGCCGCGCGAGGACGCGGATGCTTTTCCGGAATGGCGATCCTTCGATGCGCGGCTTGAGAAGGGTGGTCAGGGGAATCGATTTCCAGGTCGTGCGAACGCGATTCGCATGCTGCATTTTCCGGAAACGCTGGAGGATGTGGAAATCGCGCGGCAGCGACTGGCACTCGACGAGTTCATTGAACTTCAACTGAGGATTCAGCAGAGGAGAAAGCAGTTCGAAAGCAAGGCGCGCGCGCTTCCGTGCGGTGGTGACAACCGGTTGATGAAACCGTTTCTGAAGGCGCTCGGATTCTCACTCACTGACGCGCAGACTCGCGTGTTGCGCGAGATACGATCCGACCTGCGCGGAACACATCCGATGCGCCGTCTGTTGCAGGGAGATGTCGGCTCGGGAAAAACAGTCGTCGCCGCCTGCGCGGCGCTCATGGCAATTGAAAGCGGGTTCAGCGTCGCGATCATGGCGCCGACCGAAATTCTTGCGGAGCAACATTTCGCAAACTTCTGCCGCTGGCTGCAGCCCTTTGGAATCCGGGTTGAACTCCAGACCGGCAGCCGAAAAACCGGGAGCAACGCGCAAAGAGGATTCAAATCCGAAACCCAAAATCCAAAACCCGGAACAATCGTCATCGGCACACACGCGCTCCTCACTGAAGGCTTGGAAATTTCAGACCTTGGTCTGGTGATCATTGACGAACAGCACAAATTTGGTGTGGCGCAGAGGGAACAGCTGGTTCGAAAAGGACGCTATCCACATCTGCTGGTGATGACGGCGACGCCGATTCCAAGAACGCTCGGCCTCACGCTTTACGGGGAGCTGGATATTTCGACGATCGACGCTCCGCCGCCGAGCCGGGGAAAACTGCAAACCTATGTGCGCACGAGTGAGACGTTGCCCAGGGTGTGGAGCTTTGTTCGCGACAAGCTCGCTGCGGGACGACAGGCGTATGTCGTTTATCCACGAGTCTCGGAAAGTGTCGGGAACGAAGTGAAGGCGGTGACGAAAGAGTATGAGGTCCTGAGCAAAACGCTTGCGCCGCATCGTGTCGGATTGATGCATGGGAAACTGAAAGCCGACGAAAAAGAACAAATGATGGCGGCGTTCAGGACGAACCGGATTCAGGTGTTGCTCGCGACGTCATTGATCGAAGTGGGCGTGGATGTTTCGAATGCCACGGTGATGGTGATCGAGAACGCGGAACAGTTCGGTCTGGCGCAGCTGCATCAGTTGCGCGGGCGCATCGGGCGCGGTGCGCATGATGCGCATTGCATCCTGATTTCGACGGCGGACAACGTCGAGGCGCGCGAGCGGCTGTCGGTGCTGGCGGAATCGAACGATGGATTCAGGATTGCGGAGGCCGATTTGAAATTGCGCGGGCCGGGTGAGTTGCTGGGAAGGGAACAGAGCGGAGCGCCTGATTTTCGGTTTGGGAATCTGGCTGACGACCTTGAGTTGATCCGGTTGGCCAGAGACATTGCCCGCCAGGCAGGTAGGTAAGTTTTTACTTGTGCTCCCAGAGTATTTCGGAAAGTGTAGCGCCACTATGAAAAGGACATTATCCCTGTTCGTATTGTTGGGTATGGTTGCTGTGGCGCTGACTGCTTGCAACAAGGCTGAAGAGCAACCGCCGGTAACCGAGCCGAGCACCAACGCTCCTGCTGCTGACGCTCAGTAAGAATTTCCCGATTTCCGGGGGATCTCTTTCACGCCGGGCCTACAGGTCCGGCTCTTTTTTTGCCCGGATGCTTGGAATTTCAAGAGCGCCGAATACACTCCGCCCATGAAGCTTTCCTTTCTCGCTGTTCTTGTTCTGGCTGCGGCGTTTCTCCTTGCTGGCTGCGGCGACAACAAGAGTTCCACCTCCTCCAGCGCAACGAACGACTCTTCCAATCCATTGACCGCACCAGTGGATTACCTCGGCGCAGTTGGGAAGGCGCAACAGAAAGCCGTGAAGACCGTGGATGTTGCTTCGATCAACCAGGCCATCCAGATGTTTCAGGTGGAACATGGCCGTTATCCGAGCGACTTGAACGAGCTGGTGAAAGAGAAGTTTCTTCCGCAGATTCCCGCTGCTCCGTATGGAATGAAGATCGTCTATGACGCAACCAGCGGACAGGTGCGTGTGGTGAAACAATAGCGCCGGGCCGTGAACGAAATCTCCGGCTGAAAGCGAGGTTCGAGCATGGAATGGATTTCAAACCCTGAGATTTGGATCAGCCTGATCACGCTGACGGTGTTGGAGATCATTCTCGGCATCGACAACATCGTTTTCATTTCGATTCTCGCCGGCAAGCTGCCGAAGGAACAGCAGGCCAAGGCGCGTCAGCTGGGACTCTCCCTTGCACTGATCACACGCATTCTGCTGCTTTGTGCACTGGCGTGGATGGTGAAGCTGACGAAACCGCTCTTTCATATTCCTGCATTCTGGTTTCTGGATCACGCGCACCCGGTCTCCGGCCGGGACCTGATTCTTATCGTGGGCGGGCTCTTTCTGCTCTGGAAGAGCACGCACGAAATCCACGACAAATTGGAAGGCGAAGAGGGTCACGCGTCGAATCGTGTCGCGCCCACATTCGCGAGCGTGATCATTCAGATCCTTCTCCTCGATATTGTGTTCTCGCTCGACTCGGTGATCACGGCGGTCGGCATGGCGAAGTATATCGGCGTGATGATTGCGGCAGTGATCATTGCGCTTGGGTTCATGCTGGTGTTTGCGGGACGGATCAGCGATTTCATCCATCGACATCCTTCGTTGAAAATGCTGGCCCTCAGCTTCCTGTTGCTCATCGGCTGCGCGCTCGTCGCGGAGGGGTTCCACAAGGAAATCCCGAAAGGCTACATCTATTTCGCCATGGCGTTCTCCGTTGGAGTGGAGAGCCTGAACATTCGGATGCGTTCGAAAACAAAGCCGGTTCGGCTCAATCAACCCTACAAATGATTTCAACAAGCACTCGAATCCCATGAAGCACCTCAAAGTCATCGCCCTCGTTCTCTGCGCTTCCTCGTTGCTGCTCGCCGGCTGCAAAACCAGCAGCTCGTGCTGTGCGGATGGCGAAAAGGCGTCCTGCGGGATGGCCTGCTGCACCGACGGCAACACTGATTGCGCGAGCTGCGCCAAATGCAGCGCCAAAAAGTAAGCGGCACTGGCCGCTTACAACAGTGCCAGTAACAGTTTCCTGATTTCTTTCAGCCGCGCGCCGGCCTCCTTCTTTGTGAGGCGCGGGAACTTGCCGCCGACCATGATGAAATCCCCGCGGCGGCTGAGCATCACCTTGTCTTCCTTCACTTCGATGGAATGGATGCCGCGCTCTGCTGCGAGGCTTTTCAATTCGCCCACCTGAAGAAGCAGTTCCACCGGCGGAGGAATGGGGCCGAACCGGTCGCGGAGTTCCTTTCGAAGCAGTTCCATCGATTCCTTGTCGGTGGCCTGCGCGAGCTTGCGGTAAATTTCGATGCGATGCTGCGGTTCGGGCACGTAGCTGCGCGGAAGGCTTGCAGACGCGCGTTGGGGTTCTGCGCCTTTTCCTGTTGAAGTTCCCGCTGGCGAAAGCCCGTTTTTACTGCTATCTCCGCTCTCATTGATCTCGCCGCTCGTATCCAGAAAAGCGAGCCGAATGCTTACTTCAACCCGCGGCTTCACTTTTTCGCCCTTGAGTGCCGAGACGCTCTGCTTCAACAGCTGGCAATACAGATCGAAACCGACGGCAGTAATGTGTCCGCTCTGCTCCGAGCCCAGGAGATTTCCCGCGCCGCGAATTTCCAGATCGCGCATCGCAATTTTGAATCCGCTGCCAAGCGTCGAATACTGTTTGATCGCGCTGATGCGTTTCCTCACGTCGGTCAGCAATCCCGCGTGCCGTGGCAACAGCAGATACGCGTAAGCCTGATGCTTGTAACGTCCAACGCGTCCGCGCAGCTGATACAGTTCGCTCAAGCCAAAACGATCCGCGCGATCGATGATGATCGTGTTCGCGTTCGGAATATCGAGACCGCTTTCAATGATCGTGGTCGAAAGCAGCACGTCCGCCTCGCCGTTGATAAACTTCGTCATCACTTCCTCCAGATCGTCGGCATGCATCTGGCCGTGCCCGACGACAATTCGCGCGTGAGGAACGAGAGAGCGGAGCTTTTGTTCCATTGTGTGAATCGTCGTCACGCGGTTGTGCAGAAAGAAGACCTGTCCGCCGCGGTTCAATTCGCGCTGGATCGCGTCGCGAATGATTCGCTCGTCATATTGCGTCACGATGGTTTCGACCGGGAGCCGATCGTGCGGCGGAGTCTGGATGGCGCTCATGTCCCGCGCGCCGGTGAGCGCGAGATAGAGCGTGCGGGGAATCGGTGTGGCGCTGAGCGTGAGGACATCCACCAGCTTGCGCAGCATCTTGAACTTCTCCTTGTGCAGCACGCCGAAGCGCTGTTCCTCATCGATGATCACCAGCCCGAGATCCTTGAATTGAACGTCGCTCTGGATCAGTCGATGCGTTCCAACAACGATGTCCACCGCACCGGCGGCGAGGTCCTTGATCGCCTTCTGCTGCTGGCGTCGGGTGCGGAAGCGGGAGAGCAGTTCAACGCGGATCGGATAATCCGCCATGCGCTCGCGGAAGGTGTTGAAATGCTGCTGCGCGAGAACTGTTGTCGGAACGAGCACGGCCACCTGTTTGCCTTCCATCACCGCCTTGAACGCAGCACGGATCGCCACTTCTGTTTTGCCGAAGCCGACGTCGCCGCAGATCAACCGGTCCATCGGCTTGGGACGTTCCATGTCGGCCTTGGTTTCCTGGATGGCGCGGAGTTGATCCGGCGTTTCCTCAAAAATGAACGAGCCTTCGAATTCGCGCTGCCAGGGCGTGTCGATCTTGAACGCGTGTCCGGCCTGCGATTCGCGCGCGGCCTGAATCGAGAGCAGCTCGGCGGCGACATCGCGAACCGCGCGCTCCGCCTGTTCCTTGGCTTTGTTCCAGCGTGTTCCGCCGAGGGTGTTCAGAGGCGGACGCACTTTTCCAGCGCCAACATATTTGCTGACGAGATGAGCTTCCGTGACCGGAACGTAAAGCTTCGGTGCGGGCTGATCAGGATCGTTCGGAGCGTATTCGAGGACAAGGCATTCAACGTTCGAAGCGGCAGTTGCCCTGTCCGTCGCTTTCGTGCCTGCGCCGGCGGGCAGCACCTTGAGTCCGAGAAATCGGCCAACCCCATGTTGCAGGTGAACTACGAGATCGCCTTCTTCCAATTCGGTGAAATCAATGTCGAGAGCGGAGCGGGTCGCCTGCGCGTGAGGCGATTTGAGCCGACGCGGACGCTGCACCTTGTAGCGACCGAAGATTTCTGCATCCGTGACGACGACGGATCTGGCTTGGTCGCTGATAAAGCCGCGCGCAAGTGAGCCAAGATGCAGGGCCGGTTGTGCGAGTTCGCTTCCATCACCGACATTGTCGCGCCAGATTTCCCGGAAACGCTGTTCCTCGCCGTCGTTGTTGCAAAAGACATGAACCGAATAGCCCTGCCGCAACCAGCGATGAAGTTGTTGGAAAAATTCTCTTCGCTGCGCCTCGGCGACCGGCGCTTCCGGCGCGCGGTCGGCGAGCGGGCGGAATGCTTCAAGCGAATGAAGTTCCATCGCAAGTGTCGTCGTCGCCGATTCATTCACGCGGTCGTCTTCCATTTCGAAAAGTTCGACACGTTCCATGCCGAGGCGAGACATGTCTGTTTCAAGCTGATCCCATGAAATAAAGAACGGATCGCCGTAGTTCACCTGCGACTCGTATTGATCGGCGCATTCGCGGATCGCGTCCGGTTCGAAGAGAATTGCGATTGTTTCTCGCGGAAGATAATCGAGCAGCGAAGCCAGGTTCGACGGGGCGGAACGTTCGCCGGCCTGCTGGCGAAGAATGCCGAGTTCGCCGCCGGGTGGGATGACGACGTTCTCGATCTCCTCGCGCGAGATCTGGGTTTGCGGATCGAAGTGACGGAGCGATTCGAGTTCGTCTCCGAAAAATTCCAGTCGAACCGGCCATGGACTCGTCAACGGAAAGAGATCGACGATGCCGCCGCGCAGGGCAATTTCGCCCTTTTGCGTCACTTGCGCTTCCGGTTCGTAACCCTGGTCCTCGAGCCACTCGATCAGGTCGAGCGGTTCGATGCGGTCGCCACGCTTCAATGCCCGAATCCGGCGCAGCAGTTCGTCGCGGCTGAACGTTTTCTGAAGCAATGCGGTGACGCTTGTGACGACGACTTTGCTTTGCGCCGCTTCATTCTGATTCAGAAACGCGGTGAGTGTTTGAAGGCGGTCGCTGATGACATCCGCGTGGGGCAGTCGTGATTCATGCGGCAGGATTTCCCACGAAGGAAAGAACAGCGGCTGCGTGTCGTGGATGTCCGCGTGTTTCAGCCATGTCTCGACGTCCTGAAGACAGCTTTCCTGCGACTTCAGGTTGTCGGTGACGATGAGGAGTGAACGGCTGGGGAAACGTCGTTTGAGGACGATGGCCAGGAACGCTTGTGCTGCCGGATGAACGCCGGTGAGCGACAACGGTTCTCCATTCTCCAATCGCCGGGCGAGGGACTGCACGGCGGGAGAGTTGTCGAAACGGGCAAACAGTTCGCTTGCCGCCGTATGTGCCGCAAGTTCCTGCGTCAAGCAGACGAAACCTCGCAGGGGCGGGGACGCGCGTCAAGGGAGGTGGTTGGCAATCGACTATTAACGATGGGCTATTGACCTGAGGGCGTGAAGGAGTGAAGGCGTGATTACGTGATCACGTGACGAGCTCTCCATTCAATTGTTTCTGGATTTTGCTACTTCGACGGCGAAGACGTGAGATGGGCCGAACATGTTTGAACGGAAAACAATCCACTTCCCGTCCGGTGTGAACTGGACGTTGGGTTCGAGTTCGTAGTTGTGGTTTTTCATGTTCACCAGCCGTTCGGATCGGAACACTCCGGTCTGGATGTAATTCTCGTCCTTCGCACCATCCATCACACGATTCAATTCAGGACGGAAGAGATAGATCCATTTTCCGTCCGGCGCTTTGGCAACTGAACCTTCGTGCCCGCCGTCGCCGGCGAACAATGCTCCATCGCGCGATACATTGTAATGCACGGACCATTCGTTTCGCTGAAGCTGATACCACGTGCGCCGTCCGGTTTTCAGATTGTATCCAGCGAGCCAGAAGTTTTCGCCGCGTGGCGTCTGCAGGTCGTACCAGACGGTGTGGCCGTCGGCGCCGAAGAATTCGTGTCCGGCAATCTCCATCACCATCGTGCGCGGATGAATGAGTTTCAGCCCGGAACCATCGGTTCGGATGGTCCACACACGATCCACCTGATGCCACGGGCCTTCATGACAGAACAGGATCAGGTCGGGATCGGTGGGGGACATTTGAACGTGATTGAGCCAGTCGGTGGAGGCGTGGAACGTTTTGGTTTCGCCGGTCCGGACATCCATGGTGAACAGCTGCATCGGTGTGCGCGCCTGAACGCGCCGGGCCATCCAGGTTCCCTTGCCTTCGCCTGAAACGCGGCGGAAGGCATTGCTGGAGGCAGCGTCCGGCATGCGTTCGACGAAGCTTCCCGCCAGTGTGGTTTCGGTGGCGTTCAATGCGAGCATGGCGCCGGAGCCGAGACCGGGGATGATGCCAATTTCGCGAATTGCCTTCGTGTCGAGATGCGCTCCATAGACACGCCATTTGCGGACTTCATCCCGTTTGACGTAATACACCTGGCGCGTTTTTCCTCCCACCACAATGCCGCTCTGGTTCGTGGAGAAATAAGGATCGGGAACAATCAGTTCGATCTCCTTTGTCTTGAGATTCACTGTGGAAATGCCGCCCGGTGTGGTCATCAGCAGCTTCTCGCCGTCGCCGGTGAATTGGTTCTGGTGGAAGTAGAGGCTTTCGCTGCCCGGTTCGCGCGAGAGCCGGATGATTCGATGGCCCGTATCGGGATCGATCCAGTCGGTGGGTGATTCCTGTGCGGCGAGGACAGGCAACGCAACGAGCATGAGTGCCAGGGTGGAAAGTCGCATAGTCAGAAGGGTGAGGACGCGTCGGCCGTGGCAAAGGTGTCGGGAGAATGGCAATGTCTGCATCCCCATTACTGGCGAGCCTGATCTACATCAGATTTTCATTCGACACCCCTTCGCTCGTTGCTATTGTTCGCGCTCAAACGCGACCTCGACTCATGATTACTCGAGCTATTTCTCACGCGGCGGCGCTGATCCCGGCGGCAGTTCTGATGATGACCGCCGGCTGTGCCACGGTTTCTCAACCGAAGTTTTTTTCGAATTGGCCGGAAGGCGCGTCACCGGCGGAAGTGGGGCGACGCGTTGCCGAAAATTTCGACGCCCGCAAGTTTGACTTCGAAACGAATCCCCGCCGGCAGTACGTCATCTATCCCGAGGTGTGCGGTTGGTATGGTTCGCTGACCGTGGCGAAACTCACCGGCGACAACGAGCTTCAGCAACGACTCGTTCGCAAGTTCGATCGCTTTCTCGGTGCTGATGCCGGACGAATTTCGCCGAATGCGCATGTTGATTACCGCGTCTTCGGAGCTGTGCCCCTGGAGTTGTACATTCAAACGGGAGAAGCCAAATATCTCGAACTCGGCAAAGGCCTCGCGGACAAACAATGGGAGAACCCGACTCCGGACGGACTCACAGCGGAAGCGCGCTATTGGGTGGATGACATCTACATGATTTCGGCGGTGCAGGTGCAGGCGTATCGCGCGACGAAAAATCCTGTGTACCTCGACCGCGCCGCGGTTACGGCGGCGACGTATCTCGACAAGCTGCAACAGCCGAACGGACTTTTCGTTCACGCGCCGGACTCACCGTTTTATTGGGGACGGGGCAATGGCTGGTACGCGGCAGGAATGGCGGAGCTTCTCAGTGAATTGCCGAAATCGCATCCCAGGTATGAGCGCATCCTGAAAGGTTATCAGACGATGATGGCATCGCTGCTGAAGTATCAGAGTGAGGAAGGACTTTGGCGGCAGCTGATCGACAAACCCGAATCGTGGTTGGAAACCTCCGGCACCGGAATGTTCACCTTCGCGATGGTCACCGGAGTGAAGAAAGGATGGCTTCCAGCAGAGACCTACGGACCGGCCGCGCGCAAGGCGTGGCTTGCACTGGTGGATCGTCTCGATGCGGACGCGAATGTGAAGGATGTCTGTGTGGGAACTGACAAGGCGTTCAAAGCGGTGGGCGAAAATCTCGACGCGCAGTTGAAGTTTTATCTGGAACGTGCCCGCAAGACGGGTGACTTGCACGGACAGGCGCCAATCCTTTGGACGGCTTCGGCGCTGTTGCGCTGAAGTTCATGGCCTCCAGCTGAACGAGGCGTTGTTGTCCTTGCCAGCTGAGTTACACGCCCAGCGCTCAACATCCTTCCCAACGTACGGCGTTAATTACCGAATACCGCTTCCGCTGCGGGTGCCGGAATCAATTCCTGTTTGGGTTGTCGTATCGCTTCCCACTCCCAATCCGGTGGTGCCCTGTTCGCGAATTCCGCCGTGCAACATTTCGGTGGGATCATCCGCGCCGCCCTGAAATCGGGCGCAGCCATTCAGAAGAGCGATCAGTGAACACAGAAGACAGACGCGTTTCATAGGTGCCCTTTCGATTTGGGACTGTTCCGGGAGCAATGACCCGGAACAGTCCCTCATGCAGTCACCGGCACCCTCGTACCCTGCCGGCATTCTCCCCACCCCAATAAACCTCTTCGTAACGCCAACACAGTAACGTCTTCAAAAATGCCAACCATGGGGAGAACGCGGTAAAAGCGGGCGGGAGAGCTACGCCTTCCAGGGGAGGGGGAACTTTCCCTATGCGACATTGCGGCGGCGTTCATTGATTTGGCTCCGGGCTGTGCCAGTGTTTCCTATGGCTCCAAGAAAAAAGAAAAAGGTGACGAGGAAACCGGCCGCTGCCACCGACGACATTCTGGGCGGAACCGCCCCGGCAAAACCCTTTCGACCTCCTGCACGATGGAGGCAACATTACAAGCGGCTCGTCGCGATGAAAAATTACCTGTTGCAACGACAGGGCGGGCTGGTCGAATCCGCGCGCGAGGAGCAAAGCGCCTTCAGCCAGCACATGGCGGATGCGGGAACGGACAGCTTCGATCGCGACCTTGCCCTGAGCCGGGCGTCATCAGAACAGGATGCCCTTTACGAAATCGACGAAGCCATCGAACGCATGCGCGAGCGCAGCTACGGCATTTGCGAACTGACCGGCAAACCGATCGAGCCTGCGCGGCTTGAGGCGATTCCCTGGACACGTTTTTCTCTCAAGGCCGAGGCCATTCTGGAACGCGAAGGTTCACTGCAACGCACCCGCCTGGCTCCACGAGCGGTCGTTCAACGCGGGATCCCCGGCGAAGGCGAACAGGATGGCGACCAGGAATGACTTCCTGTGTCCGATTCATCCGATTCGGTTGAATGCGCGTTGGCGATGTCTCCAATCGTCAACGCAATTAAGGGAGAACATTGCGCTCCTCAATCTCATCAGTCGCATTTGTCTGCAGCAGGATGAGCATCTGAACTTTCCGATTTCGCCCACGAATTTCCATCGGAACGAGAGAGGACCTGATCGAAGGGTGCGACTCGGCAGCCAGAGCTTCTAAAAACACTCTGCGCAAAATGTGCGCGGCAGATTTGCCGCGCTGAGCAGTGCTTGCGCGTTTTCATCTAAATTCCCCCTTAAAATCGGCGTTTTTCCTCATGGCATAGCGATTGCATCAGGACGTTCAGCCGCCGATCCGTTGTCGTTTCGGGCGGCGTTAACAAAAACCCAATACGAAACAAAACATAGGAGTGGCTAAATGAAACTGAGTAAGTCTTTTGTAATCGCGGCCCTGGCGCTCACCTGCGCAGTCACTGGTGCCGTCGCGCAGAATGAAGGTGGTGGCCCGCGCCGTCAGGGCGGCGGAAACTTCGGTGGCGGAAACTTTGATCCCGCCGAAATGCAGCAGCGTCGCATGGAACGCATCAAGGAAACCATGGGCGTGACTGACGACAGCGAATGGAAGGTGATTCAGGAACGCCTGACCAAGGTGATGGATGCCCAGCGCGCCGTGCTCAGCATGCGCGTGGGTGGCGGCGGACGCGGCTTCGGCGGCGGTCCTGGCGGCGGCGGCGGTGGTGGTGGTCGCGGTGGAATGTTCCAGCCCGCGCCTGAAGCCGAAGCGCTGCGCAATGCGATCGAAAACAACGCCCCGACCGAACAGGTCAAGGCTGCACTCCAGAAATTCCGCGATGCCCGCAAGGCCAAGGAAGCCGCTCTGGAAAAAGCGCAGAGCGATCTCAAAGCCGTTCTGACTGCCAAGCAGGAAGCGATTGCTGTTCAGCAGGGATTGATCGACTGATGCGATACCTTTGCTTCAACGAGAGTGTCTAAGTAAAACCGCGGCGGCTTCAGGCGTCCTGGAGCCGCCGCCATGAATTTTAATGAGCCCAGTCGTTACACAGGAATCCGCGTCGAAAGCGTTGCTCGACAAAATGGTTGCCGCCCGGCAGCTGTCTGCCAGCGATGCCCAACTCCTGCTCTCGCCCAACAGTGGTGTCAGCATCAAGTCCGAAGAGGATGTCCTGAAATGGCTGGCCGGCGAATACGGGCTCGACTACACAACGCTCGAAGATGTTGAGCCGGACAAACAGCTGCTTTCACTTTTCCCGGCACGCATTCTTCTGAAGGAGGAATTGCTGCCGCTCCAGCGCGTCAATGGCGTCGTTCAGATTGCGACGAGCCGGCTTTTCGCCACACAGGGACTCGACGCGCTCAAGAGTCTCACCGGTCTGAATCTCAAGCCGGTTCTCGCCTCCAGCGAAGCGATTCAGCGTGAGATGAAGAAGCGCCTCGGCGTTGGCGCGGATACGATCGGAACGCTGGGCGAGGAAAAAGGTTTTGAGGTCGTCGATGAAAATGTTGACGACACGGATCTCGATAATGCGGCGGAAGACGCGTCGATCATCCGGTTCGTAAACCAGGTCTTGAAGGACGCGATCGAGTTGCGCGCTTCGGACATTCACCTCGAACCGTTTGAAGATGAATTTCGCATTCGCTATCGCATCGACGGCGTGTTGCAGGACGTTTCGGTTCCGGCGCAGTTGAAGCGGTTTCAGCCCGCGATCGTTTCACGCATCAAGATTTTGAGCCATTTGAACATCGCGGAGAAACGCCTGCCCCAGGACGGACGTATCAAGATTCGCGTTGAGGATGCCGAGGTGGACATCCGCGTTTCGGTCATTCCGATGCTGCATGGCGAAGCGGTGGTCATGCGTCTGCTGCGACAGAACTCGACGCTGCGTGGATTGCGGGAGATCGGCATGGACAAGCGCGAGCTGGAATGTTTTCAGCAGGTGCTTCAACTGCCGCATGGAATCATTCTCGTGACCGGCCCCACCGGTAGCGGCAAGACATCGACGCTTTATACCGCGCTGAACGAGATCAACGATTCCGTCCGGAAGATCATCACGATTGAAGATCCGGTGGAATATCAGCTCAAGGGCGTGAACCAGATCCAGGTTTCGGAGAAGTCCGGTCTCACGTTCGCGCGTGGGCTGCGTTCGATTCTGCGTCACGATCCGGATGTCGTTCTGATTGGTGAAATTCGCGATCAGGAAACCGCGCAGATTGCGGTCCAGGCATCGCTCACCGGTCACCTGGTCTTCTCCACGCTTCATACCAACGATGCCCCCGGCGCTCTGACGCGACTCGTTGACATGGGCGTGGAGCCATATCTTGTGGCGTCTTCACTGGAAGCGGTGCTCGCCCAGCGCCTTGTGCGTGTGTTGTGCAAGCACTGCAAGCAGCCGGACGAATCCGCCACTGCGAAGGCGTTGAAGGCGCAGCTGGGCATTCCGGCTGAGACAGTCATTTATCGCTCGGTTGGTTGCCGCGAATGCCGTAACACAGGGTTCTTTGGGCGACACGCGATTTTCGAATGGATGGATACGGACAACGAAATCCGCCAGATGATCCTGAAACGCGCTTCGACCGATCAGATTCGCGATGCCGCGCGCCGCGCGGGCATGCGCACGCTGGCTGAAGACGGCTGGCGGTTGGTCCGATTGGGCATCACGACGGTTGAAGAAGTGTTGAGTGTCACCACGGCAAAGGAAGTGGCGCGAACGACGCACAACGAAACAGTGGACGCCGCCGCGGAAGCTCCGACTCCCGCGATGATCGCAACAAGCCGCAAATAAGCCATGGCACTGTTTCAATACAAAGCGCTCCAACCGAACGGAGCGATGACGGAAGGCCAGATCGAAGCCTCAGGCAGACACGATGCATTCCGGCAGATTGAAGTGCTTGGCCTGCGCCCGGTCAGTCTTGCCGAGAGAAATGGTTCAGCAAACGGTGCCAGGGTGAACGGTGTTTCCAAAGCGCCATCATCCGGTGCGCCGAGTCTCGGAAACCTTTCCATCAGTTTTCAATCGAAGAAAGTTTCCGCGAAGGACCTTGAAAATTTCACGCGCCTTCTCTCGAGCCTTCTCGCTGCGGGAGTTCCATTGAGCCGCGCGCTGGTGATTCTCTATCGAGAAGCCAGCAATCCGGTCGTTTCCGAAAAGTGGAAGGAAGTTCACGATCAGGTCATCGACGGCATGTCACTCGCCGATGCGATGGCGAAGTCGCCGGAGACGTTTCCGCGCGTTTACACCGCGATGGTGCAGGCGGGCGAGACCGGCGGTTTTCTCGATCTCGTGCTGAATCAGATCGCCGACTTCCAATCGCGGGAGAAGGAGCTGAAGTCGAAGGTGGTGACGGCGATGCTCTATCCGATCATCCTTTTGGTTCTCGCGCTCGGAGTGCTCGCGTTTTTGATGGTGTTTTTCATTCCGCGATTTCAGAAAATTTTCTCCGGCTTTGGCGGCGATCTGCCTCTGATCACGCAGGTGATTGTCGGCGCCAGCAACATCATTCGATCCTATGGGCTGATCGTTCTGATTGGAACGGTGATCGGCGTCCTGTTGTTGCGCAGCTGGTTTGCGTCGGAAGCAGGCAAGCGCGTTTGGGAAGGCCTCATGTTGCGTTCGCCGATTGTCGGTCCGCTTGCGGCGCGATTCTCCATGGCGCGGTTTTGTCGCATGCTCGGGACGTTGCTCAGTGCGGGCGTTCCATTGGTGCAGGCGCTGAATGTGGCGCGCAAGTCGATCGGCAACCAGATTCTGGTCGATGCCGTTTCGCGCGCGATCGAACGGGTTCAGGAAGGCGGGCGACTGGGCGAAAGTCTTGCGGAATGCAAAGGACTGTTTCCCGGGTCGGTTCTCGAAATGATTTCCATTGCGGAGGAAAGCGGTCGTCTCGATGTGGAACTGGTGCGCATCGCGAACGTGACCGAAAGCGACCTGGACCGGCAGTTGAAAACCGCGGTGGCATTTGCCGAGCCGGCGATGCTCTTCCTGATCGCCGGGTTTATTGGAACGATTTTCATCGGCATGCTGCTGCCCATTTTCTCTTTGCAGGAACACATTCACTAACCTGGAGACGACGACAGATATGAAACTGACATTGATCACACGCAAGAACCCACAGGGCCGGAAACCCTCCGGCTTCACACTCATCGAACTGCTGCTCGTGCTGGCGATTCTCGGCATCCTGGCAGCCATCGTCGTTCCGCGAATGGCAGGCCGCAGCGAGGAGGCTCGCAAGCAGGCCGCAGCGTCGCAGATTTCCGCGTTCAAGACCGCGTTGAACACCTTTGAAGTGGACAACGGTTATTTCCCGAAAGGTCAGAACGGTCTGCAGGATCTCATCCAGCGCCCGCGCGACGCGCAGAATTGGCACGGGCCGTACCTCGAAACGCTCCCGAAGGATCCGTGGGGCAATGACTATCACTATTCCTATCCCGGACGGAACAACACGTCGGGATACGACCTCGCCTCGGCCGGTCCGGACGGACAGCTCGGTACCGACGACGACATCACCAATTGGGCAAGACGCTGATCGATCATGCGCCTGAGCATCGCCAACATTTCCCGGGACCAGAACAGCCGGAGGGGATTCACCCTCATCGAGCTGATTTTGATCCTGGCTTTGCTGGCGATCGCGACTTCGTTGGCGATGCCGACGTTGTCACGGTTTTTCCGCGGTCGGGCGCTCAGTTCGGAAGCGCGGCAGCTGCTTTCACTCACGCATGCCGGTCAGGCACGGGCGATTTCGGAAGGCTTTCCGGTGTTGCTCTGGATCGACAGCCAACAGCGTGAATATGGGCTGCAGCTCGAAGATTTTCCGCAGGACAACAGGTCCCAGGCTGTGGATGCCCGGGCGGAACAGTTCTCATTGGACAGCAATCTGTCTCTTGAAGCGCTCGACGCTTCGCTGCTGACGTTGAATGGTCGAACCGTCAGTGCGATCCGGTTTCTGCCGGACGGAACGGCAGATGAAGCGAGTCCCACCCGGCTTCGGATCACTTCTGCCACGGGCGAAGTGCTCTGGCTGGTGCAGGCAACCAACCGATTGAGTTATGAAATTCGCTATAGCGACCGCTGAGAGGAATTTCAACGCTTCATGCGGACGTGTTGCGACGAAGCGCCGCGAGCGCGGATTCACGCTCGCTGAGGTGCTCGCGGCGATGCTGTTCATGGCCATCGTTGTGCCTGTGGCAGTCGAGGCGTATCGCGTTGCGAGTCTTGCCGGCGAAGTGAGCGTTCGAAAAGCCGAGGCAATACGTGTTGCCGATCGCGTTCTCAACGAAAGCATCGTCACGACGAATTGGACCGCATCCAGCCTGAATGGAACCGTCATTGAAGGCTCGACGGAGTATCGCTGGACGCTGAAGACCCAGACATGGCCGGTGGATTCGATGATGCAGCTGTTGATTGCCGAGGTGGCGTTTAACGCCGGCGGCAGGGAATATAACGTTCGCCTCAACACACTCGCATTGCCGCCGACCTTCGGCGGAGGAATGGGATCCGGCTTATGAACATTCGCCATTCCCAATCCGCAATCAGATCGCGCGCTTTCACACTGATCGAGCTGATTCTCGGCATCGGCATCATGGCCATTGTGCTGGTCGCCATCAATGCGGTCTTCATGAGCACGATGCGATTGCGCGATCGAACGACCGTGTCCGTTGAGGAAGCGCTTCCGGTGCAGCAAACACTTTTGACACTGCGCCGTGATATTCAGGGCGCAGTGCCTCCGGCCGGCTTTGGAATGCTGGCGGGTGATTTCAAGGTGGGAGATGTCGTCAGCACAGGAAACGGTTTGCCGGTCCGGATGGAGTTCACGACTACGACCGGAATCGTGCGCGACGATGAGCCATGGAGCGAAATGCAACGGGTGACCTACGGCCTGCGCATGTCGTCCGACCGCAACATTGCGGGTAGCGACCTGTATCGCTGTGTTACGCGCAACCTGCTCGCCACCATGGTTCCCTATCCCGAGGAACAGTGGATGATGAGCGGTGTGGAGAGCTTTGAGGTGAGCTGTTACGACGGCATCCAATGGCGGGAGTATTGGGACACGTCGTTTACAGATACGAATTTGCCGACGGCGGTGCGCATTCGAATCGTGCTCGCGAGCCAGGATCGGGTGAATGATGTCCGGCCGCTGGAAATGGTGGTTCCCATTGGAACGCAGTCGCGAACGAATCTGCTGGAAAGCAGCATGGAGGGAGCGACGCAATGAACGTTCGTTTCCAGTCTCGTGCGGTTTGTCGGGGGAAAAGCCAATCGCCGATAGCCGGTAGTCAACGGATGACAGCCATTCGCCAATCGCTGGCAGCTGATAGACGGGTGTGTGGTCGGCGTGGGGAGCGTGGTTCGGTGCTGGTGATCGTGTTGATGATTACGATCGGCATGATTTCGATCTCGATCTACTTTGCGAATTCAATGTCGCTGGAGCTGCGGGCTGCGGACAATCGTTCGTCGGGGCTTGCGGCGGAACAGGCGATTGAAGGTGCGGCGCGTTATGTCGCATCCATACTTTCCTTCTACGGTACGAATGGAATCGTTCCGGAAGTGGGTGAATACGCAGCTGAAGCGGTTTCGCTCGGAACATCATTGATCCCGGAGGAGAACCCGCATTTCTGGCTGCTTGGGCGAAACAATGGCGGAACAATCGAAACGACGCCGCATTTCGCACTGGTGGATGAAGCGTCCAAGCTCGACCTGAATGCACCGTGGCTCACGGCGGATATTCTGGTATCGAACATTCCCTACATGACCTACGAGTTTGCCGAGGCGATCATCGACTGGCGCAGCACCAACGACACGGCGGGAATGTCCTTGAACTACGGTCAGCTCGGCTATGTGACGAAGCACGCGCCCTTCGAAACGGTGGGTGAACTGCGGCTCGTTTACGGCGCCGACCCGGAATATCTGAAGGGTGAGGATTTGAACCAGAACGGAATCCTCGACGGCAATGAAGTGGACCGGAACGGAAATGGAGTGGCCGATCGCGGCATGCTCGAATTCTTCACGGTCTTCAATCGCCAGCCGAATGTGCGCACGGATGGTTCTTCGCTGACGAATGTCAACGACAGCGCCCAATTGTATGCGCTGATTGAATCGCGGCTGGGATCGTCCCGCGCGCAGGATGTCACCAATTCGCTCGCGCGAGCATCCGAAAGCGGGCAGGGCGAGCAATCGATTGCGAGTCTGCTGCAGTTTTATATCCGCAGCGGACTGAATTCAGACGAGTTTGCCCAGATTTATCCGGATCTGACGGCAACGACCAACAGTTATGTTGTGGGACGCGTCAATGTGAACACCGCGCCGGTGGAAGTGCTCGCGTGTCTTCCTGGAATGGACTATGGGACGGCGCAGCAGCTCGTGAACTATCGCGATTCCACCACGGTGGATGTCCGCACGTTTGCATGGATCGTTGATGCGCTTGGATCGAGCAGCACTGCGATTCAGGCGCTGGCGGCGGGTGACTACATCACGGCTCGAAGTTTTCAGATCACGGCCGACATCGCGGCGCTTGGACCTTTCGGGCGCGGCTATCGTCGGATGCGTTTCGTGTTCGACACGAGCGATGGAACGCCGCGCATTGTGTTTCGTCAGGACCTCACCCGGCTGGGCTGGGCGTTGGGACGGGAAACGCGCGAGACCTGGGTAACGCGCAACATGCGCCAATAGTTTTTGTTTCGATGAACAACATCCTGAAAATCAATTTTGGAAAACGGCGGCATCCATCAAGCCTGTTGGGCCTCGCACTGGATGGCGGCAAGCTGGAGGCGGTGGTTCTGCGGCGGTCGAACGGATCGTTGCTGGTGTCGAACCGCATTTCTGCCGCACTGGCGCTGGATCCACTCACCGCGGATGCGGACCTCGTCGGACGCGAAATATTGAATCATCTCGAAGCGGCCGGCATTCGCGAACGTCGCTGTGTGGTCGCTCTCCCTCTCAAATGGGCGCTGGTGGCGCACACGCAGATTCCGAAGATCGATCCAGCCGACGTGCCGGGATTTCTGGAGATTGAGGCGGAGCGTGGATTTCCGACCGATGTTGCGACGCTCCAGCTCGCAACGTCCCGCATGGTGTCCAAGGCCGGCACCGAGCATGTGACGTTCGTTGGAATTCCACGCAATCATCTGGAACGGCTTGAGAAGGTGCTGCGCGCGGCAAAACTTCGCCCGCTCCGTTTTTCGCTCGGAATCACTTCGCTTGAACCGTCTGAGAACAGCGTTTCGGATGGAGTCATGGCGATGGCTGTTGAGGAATCCCAGGTGGCGCTTCAGATCAATGCGGCGGGTGGCGTGGCCGCTCTCCGTGCTCTGGAAGGCGTCATCGACCGTGACGGTGACCGTGTACAACACGGAGATCTGATTGCCCGCGAAGCACGCATTACGCTCGGACAGCTGCCGGACGATCTTCGCGAGTCGGTCAAAACTATCCGCATTTATGGACCGCGACAGCAGGCCGAGAGGCTTGCGGCTGAGATTCGTCCGCGGTTTGAATCAGCGGGAATGAAGGTCGAACTGGTTCACGCTTACACGCGGGACAGCTTCGGCAAAATGTTGCCTTCGGACACGGCTGTTTCCGGCGTCTTCAGCCTTGCAGCGCGTCACCTCGTCGGAAGGGGCGATGTGTTCGAGTTCCTTCCTCCGAAAGTTTCTGCGTGGCAGCGCGCCACCGCCCGCTATGCTCCCGGCAAGCTGCGGAAGGCGGCGGCGGTTGGAATTGTGTTGCTCGTGGGCGTCGGCGGAGTGTTCGGTTATCAGCAATACCAGCTGAACTCACTCCGGATGCAGTGGAAATCGATGGAGCCGCAGGTGAAGCAGCTCAGTGGCATTTCCGAACAGATCAACAGATTCCGGCCATGGTTCGATACGGATTTCAAATGCCTCAGTCTCCTGCGGCAGCTCACCGTGGCCTTTCCGGAAGATGGAAGCGTGACGGCAAAGACCGTCGAAATCCGTGACATGAAAACTGTTATCTGCACTGGAACAGCGGACAGCCACCTGGCGCTCAACCGCGCCATGCGCAATCTGCAGACGAATGACAATCTGGCTGTGATGCCGTGGCAGACCCGTGGCAAGTCGCCGATCCAGTTCTCGGTCGAATACCACATCAACGGAGTGCGAAATGAAAACCGATAACCGCCAGAAAATTCTCATCATCGCCGTCGCGGTCATGGCGGCCGTCCTTGTCGGCGACAAGTTGATTGTGTCGCCGCTCACAAAGATGTGGGACAAACGACAGAAGGAAATTGCGGCGCTGCGCACGAAGGTGACCGAAGGGCGGGCATTGGTTCGTCGCGAAGATGTGCTCCAGGAACGATGGCGAGAGATGCGGAAGAACATGTTGCCGAACGATTCCTCGCGCGCACAGGAGCAGCTGCTGAATGCGATCCAGGAATGGGCGCAGGAAAGCAGCGTGAGCATCAATGCGATCACGCCCCAGTGGAAGGAAAGCGACACCGACAATTACCGAACACTTGTCTGCCGCATCGATGCGTCCGGGACGCTCTGGATGCTGAGCCGCTTTATCTATGACATCGAGAAAGGTCCGCTCGGTTTGAAGCTTGAATCCGTGGACATCACATCACGCGACAATACCGGCCGGCAGATTTCGCTCGGCCTGCAATTGAGCGGCCTCGTTCTAATGCCCAATTCGAAATGAATTTGAAATTCCGACAGATGAAAAAATGGTTCGCCGTCGCGGCAATGGCGCTTCCGGTGGCGTCTGCCGTTTCGCAGGAGACGAATGCTGTCAATCCGCGCGACTTCGCCGCGTTTCAGATCATCAACAACCGAAACATCTTTGATCCGAACCGCCGTCCGCCGCGCGTTGAAAGTCCCCGGGACAACACGCCCCGGCAGCCGCAGATCGTGGATACGTTTTCCCTTGTGGGAACGATGAGTTACTCCGGCAAACTCCTGGCGTTCTTCGACGGCAGCAGGTCGGATTACCGCCGCTCCCTTGCCGTCGGTGATCGAATTGCCACCTACAGTGTGGGTGACATTCAGCACAATCTGGTGAAACTTCAATCAGGTACAAACCAGATCGAACTCAAGGTTGGTATGCAACTGCGCCGCACCGAAGATGGCAGCTGGTCGATGGCGGAAGCTCCCGCCGGTGGAGTCGCATCCACCTATACCGGCAATCGCCAGCGCGGAAATGATCGCAGCTCGTGGGGACGGAACAACTCCCGCTGGGGCGGACAGACTTCGAGCAGCTCAACCACCGGCAGCAGCAGTGGCAGCAGCGAGACGTCAACGCCCAATCTTGCGAATCTCGACCCGAACGATCCGGTCGCGCGCATGATGCTCCGCCGAATGCAGGAGGAGGGAATCGTTCCTCCTCAGAACAATGCCAACACCCAGACAGTTGAAGGACAGCCCAATTCGCTGGACCCGTCGGCAGAAGGCCAGTCTTCCCCACAACAGCAACGTCAGCAGTCGCAGCAGTCGGAACCGGAATCTTCCAATGAAGTTCCAGGCAACCCTATCAATCAGGATTCCAATTTCATCCAGCAATCAGAACAGCCTTTCTCGGAGTTAAGATCATGAAAATCAAATCACGCTTCATTTCACCGAACCAAATGAAAGCCATCATTGCCGCATCCAGTCGTTGTCATCCGATGTTCGTTGCAGCGTTGCTGGCGATCGGCCAATGGGAACTCGCCGCCCAGGACGGAGCGGCGGCTTCCGAAACAGCTTCCGCAAACGCCGTCGTCCAGTCTGCCGAAAGTGCGAGCGCCGAACCGGCGCCAAACACGGTCAGCACCAACGGCGGCCTCAGGCTCAATTTCAGGAACGCCCCAATCGATCTTGTCCTCAGCCATCTCAGTGAGGCGGCGGGATTCATCATCGAATTGGACACGCGTGTGAGCGGCAACGTCAGCGTGATCAGCAGTCATCCGATGACGAAGGACGAAGCCGTCGATCTTCTCAATTCTGTTCTCAACCGCAACGGCTACGCCGCCGTTCGCAGTGGCGAACGCACGCTCAAGATCATGGACAAGGCGTCCGCGAAACTCTCAAACCCGGTCCGAATCGGCAACGAGCCTTCCGCCATACCGAACAATGACGAAATGGTGACGCAGATCATTCCCATCCGTTATGTGGAGGCGGGGCAGCTCGTTTCGGATATTTCGCCGTTTGTGTCGTCCAGCGCGACGATCATCGCCAACCAGGCCGGCAACTCGATCATCATCACGGACACGCAGGCGAACATCCGCCATCTGGTGGAGATCATCAAGGCGATCGATTCCAGCGCGGAGGATGTCACTGAAGTGAAGGTGTTCCGGCTGCGTCACGCCGATCCGACCGAGACGGCGACATTGCTCAGCTCGTTGTTCCCGGAACAGGGTGGAACTGCGCAGGCGCCGATTCGTTTCGGCAATCGTGGCGGTGGTCAGGGCGGACGCGGTGGATTTCCGGGCTTCGGCGGTTTTGCCGCGGCATTCGGTGGTGGAAACAATCAGGGTGGAAATTCGCAGGCCGACCGCATCAAGAAGCGCAACCAGGTTGTTGCCGTTGCCGATGCCCGCACGTCGTCCGTCGTTGTGACAGCCACGCGCGACCTGATGGAGCAGATCACGGAAATGGTTGCGCAGCTTGACCAGCCCGGGAAGCAGCAGAGGATGGTTGTGATTCCTGTGGTGCATGCCGACACCGTTGAGGTCATGAACGCGCTGCAGGACACCGTGGGCGCCAGCACGACCCGGAACAGCCGGAACTCGCAGAACAGTCCGTTCTCGTCCCGCATCCAGCAGAATCTGAACAACAGTACCACAGGCGGCGGCTTTGGAGGCCAGGGCAACCGCGGCGGCGCTTTTGGCGGTCGCACTGGCACTCAACGCTTCTAACACACACGCCGCTCTTCAATCTTTACGAACATGAAAATGCTTAACTGGAAACGAAACCTTGGGACGGCACTCGCGGCCGGCCTCGCCCTCTGCGCCGTGCAGGAGACTTTGGCGCAACCGGGCGGCCTTGGTGGTCTCGGCGGGTTCAACAATAATGCCAATCGGAACCGTAACACGACGACGGGACAATACACTCCGAACAATCAGGTTGGCACAGCCCAGGTTTCGATGGACGAATCGGGAAATCTGATCGTGGTCGGCGACGAGGCGACCATTGCCCAGATTCAGCAGGTCGTCCAACAGCTCGACCGTCCGCGTCCACAGGTGCTCATCAAGGTGGTATTCCTCGAAGTGCAGCACACCGACGCGATGGACATCGGAATCGAGGGTGCTTACGGCAAAAATCTGGGCGGCGGCGTGACGAACAACCTTGCGACCGTTTTCGGACAGAACGGCTTGAACAGCATCGTGACGAATGTCTTTCCGGTGGGGCCGGCTCAGAGCTTTCCGGCCTTGACGCAAACCACACCGGGAGCCGGTGTGTATCAGGTTCTCGGCAGTGATTTTCAGGCGACATTGCGGGCAATCGCACAGGCGGGCAGGGCGCAGCTGCTTTCCCGTCCGTCCATTCTCGCGCGCGACCGGCAGCCGGCACTTATTCAGATCGGGCAGGATGTTCCGCTGATCACCAGCGTCAACTACACGACTCTCGGCAACCAGCAGAACGGCATCAGTTATACGTCGGTGGGAATCATCCTCCGCGTCACGCCCTACATCACTCCGAACGGAATGGTTCAGATGATCATTTCGCCTGAAACCTCCGCTCTGAACCCGAATGTGTCCGTCCCAATCGCGGCCGGGGTCAACGCGCCGGCGATCGACATCCGCCGTGCAGACACGGTGGCCATTACACCAAATGGCCAGACTGTGGTGATCGGTGGCCTGATGGCGAGCGACAAGGCATCTTCGGAAAGCAAGGTTCCGTTCCTCGGCGACATTCCGATTCTTGGAAATCTGTTCAAGCGCAAGACCAGCGGTGGCACCAAGACTGAGCTGTTGATCTTCCTCACGCCGCACATTGTGAACACGCCGACCCAGCTCGCGTCGCTCAGCGCGAATGAGCAGGATCGGAGCACGCTGATCCAGAAGTCGATTTCGGAAGAGGAGCTCGACAAGTTTCTGGAGCGTGTGCCGGTAAAGAAGGAGCCGGCTTTCGGAAAGTAATCCTTCGATCATGCAAAACGCCCGGCGCAATCCATTTGTTTATGGCTCGCTTCTGGTGCTGTGGCTGGTGGTCATTGCGTGGCAGGCGGCGGAACATCGTCGCGTCAAACAGGTCGCACAGGCCGGTCTTGCCAAACGCGCGCAGGATGTCGCTGATACGATCAGCGCGGTGATTCGCGGAATGCAGTTTCGCGGAGCGGTGATGTCCGACAACCTGGAGCCCGTTCTCAATGAACTGGTGAACGAACGGACGAATCAATGGGCGCGTTCCAGTGAGCTGGTTTGGATTGCGCTGCTGAACGCCGCCAATGAACCGCTCGCTTCGGCGGGCAAACCGACCATTCAGCTCGATCGGAATGTAGTCCTGCCTGAAAGCGGCCTGTGGACACAGGAAAGCGTCACGATGGAATTTGCCGTGGCGGGCGTTCCAGTTCCACAGCGCGGATCAAATCAACCTCCGGTTGTGGCACCGCGGTTTCGGGATCTGACGAACGCCTTGCCTCCTGAGGGTGGATGGGGTGGAAGGGGGCAGCGACGTGACAATCGCGACACGAACGAATCGTCTTCAGCATCCCTGCCCACCGAAAGTCCGGAGCCGCCAAAGCACGAAGGGCCGCCTCCGGAACCGCCGCGGGACCGTCCGCCCCGGCGTCCATTCTGGGCGCGTGGACTGGCGGAATCGGAATACCTGGCCATGATCCAGCGTCGCGAGTTGCACGGACTCGTGCTGGCGATCTCGACCCGCAGTTATCGCGAAATCATGGCACACGACATCTGGATGCGCGCCATCATCGTTTTCTTTTCAGGCATCTCGGTGCTCGGTGCGGCGATTGCCTGGCGCAACCTTTCCAAAACTTCAGAACTTCAGCTGCGGTTGGTGCGGGCCAGTGAAATGAACGCGCATCTCCGGGAAATGAATCTCGCCGCTGCGGGCCTGGCGCATGAAACGAGAAATCCGCTGAACATCGTTCGCGGGCTGGCGCAGATGATTTCAAAGCAGCCGGACGTGACACCGGAGATCCGGGAGCGATCGCGTGCGATTGTGGATGAAACGGACAAGGTCACCGTTCAGCTCAATGAATTCATCAACTACTCCCGCCCGCGTGAAGTGCGCCGTACGCCCGTGGCGATCCAGTCCGTGTTGCAGGAAGTGGCGCGCGCGCTCGGATACGACATCGAAGAGAAGAAAATCCGGCTGGAAATCAAAGGCGATCCGGTGGTCGTTGAGGCGGATGAACAGATGTTCCGTCAGGTGCTTTTCAATCTGGCGATGAATGCCATCCAGGCGCTGGGCGAAGGGGGTGAGATTCAGATCGTTTCACGGCGCAACGATTCTTTGGAGGCGACGCTGGAGATTCGCGACAACGGCCCTGGCGTTCCAGCTGAGCGTCGAAAGGAAATTTTCAAACCTTACTTCACCACGCATCAGAAGGGCACGGGGCTCGGGCTTGCTGTTGTGCAACAGATCGTCCTCGCGCACGGCTGGGAGATCGAATGCCTTGCCAACGAACCCAAGGGCGCCATCTTCCGGATCACTCACCTCAAGCTGGCTGCCGACAGAAACTGAACCGTCGTGGCGGAGCCATTCGACAGAGCGGCTTAAAACGCCCGCATAGTGTCGAGCACCGCCTTGATCCGGGGAACTTCGTGCGTTCGGAAAAGGTCGGTTTTGCCAAGGCTCGCCAGAACCGCAAAGAACGGTTCGGCGCAACGGACGTCATCGCCGAAGTATTCAAACGCGTGCGGCAGTGCGTGGCAGATTGGGAATCCCAGTGTGCGCAGCCGGAACGTATTCAAAAAAACGTTCATCTGATGACGCACCCGCACGGCGCTGTCCTGAAGGTTGCGGTAATAAAATCCGAGGCCGGGATCGATGAAGATTTTGTTCACTCCATTGCGCTCAGCGATTTCAATCTGGCGGCTGAAGTAGTCCTTCATCAGCGCGACCGGATCGGCGGAGAAATCGAAATCGCCGACCTCCCGGACATGTTTTCCCTGCACGTAGCAGATGATCACAGCCGCATCGTGATCCGCCACCATCCGGAACAGTTCGTCCGTTCGTTCAGTGCCGGTGAGGTTGAGTATGTTTGCGCCGGCTTCGAGCGCTGCGCGGGTTACGCCGGGTTGATACGTTTCAACCGAAACCAGAATTCCCGCGGTGCGCAATTGTCGGATCACCGGAATGAGCTTGCTGTTCTGCATCGCTTCATCGGCGCGCGCCGCGTGAGCGAGTGTCGATTCGGCGCCGAGATCGATGATGTCCGCTCCCTGTTCGTGAAGAATTTTTCCGCGGCGCACGGCGGTTTCCTCGCTCAGGCAGACGCTTTCGCGGTACCATGAATCGGCGGAGAGATTGATCACCCCCATGACGGCGGGGTTTGAGTTAAAGTCGAACGGCCTGTCTCCGATGGAAAACGACCGGACGCGTGCGGAGCGGGCTTCCTGATTTTTGGCGGCAAGTTCGGCCAGGAATTCAAGCGTAAGCATTGAGGCGAGCCTAGGGGAAGAGAGTGAGGCTGTCAGCTGGAGACGCGAACAAAAAAATATTCGACAGAAGCGGCGGCTGGACCAAGATTTACCTGTGCCAATTTACGAATACGAGCTTTGTGAAGGGGACTGCAAGGTCTGCGGCGGCAAGTTCACGCTGCGCAGGCCTGTTTCTGCCGCGCCGCTGACGCAATGCCCGGCGTGCAAGAAGCCAGTCCGAAAAGTGATTTCCACGTTCAACTCTCCGGTGAAGCTGAAGCCGCTGTCGATCACAGACGCCAAGAAGGCCGGTTTCACGGTTTTGAAGCGCGTCAGCAAGGGGGAATACGAACGCCAGTGAATCGGCTCGCTGCATGGGCATTGTTCGGCGAAAAACGTTGCGCCAGAAGTCTTAATTTGGCTTTATCAGGCGAGTTTTCGGCGGGCACGAACGCCGAGGCAGACACTCTAACGTCGCAGGCACGGACGGCCGGGCCGCCATGACCGCATGAAACGCAGCCGAATGCAGATTTTTTACTCCGGCCACGTGCAAGGAGTAGGTTTTCGATACGCCGTCAAACAGGTTGCTGCGGGGTTTGAGGTGGTCGGCACGGTTCGGAATCTCCCCGATGGACGGGTCGAGCTGGTGGCCGAAGGAATGAGGGAGGAATTGGATGCCTTCCGCAAAGCCATTCCCGAAGCGGGATTGGAACGCTTCATACGGAATGAAGATGTGTCCTGGGGCGAAGCTGCGGGCGCATTCCGCGGGTTTGAAATCGTAAGATAAAAATGAAGTTCGCGATTATTGCTGACATACACGCCAACCTTGAGGCGCTGCAGGTCGTTCTGGAAGACATTAAGGAACAGAAGTGCACGCATTACGCCTGCCTCGGGGACATCATCGGCTACAACGCCAATCCCAAGGAATGTCTCGATATCATTCGCGGCATGAACATCCCGTGCGTGAAGGGCAACCACGACGAATACTGCTCCACCGACGGTGCGCTTGACGGATTCAATCCCGCCGCCGCCGAGGCCGTGAACTGGACCCGCCAGCAACTCACCGAGGACGATCGCCAGTGGCTGCGCGATCTCAAGTATGTCCGGATGGTCACCAATTTTTCGATCGTGCATGCCACGCTCGACGGTCCGCAGCGATGGGGCTACGTCTTCGACAAGCTCGCCGCCGCAGCCAGCTTCACCTACCAGAATACTTCGGTCTGTTTCTTCGGGCACACCCACGTTCCCGTTGCGTTCATGCGCGACAGCGTGGTGCGCGGAGGCACTTATTCGAAGTTCAAGGTCGAACCGGGCAAAAAGTATTTCGTCAATGTCGGCGCTGTTGGCCAGCCGCGTGACAACAATCCGAAGGCGGCTTACGTCGTTTACGATGTCGATGAAGGGACGATCGAACTTCGCCGCCTCGATTACGACATTGCCACAGCTCAACGAAAGATTCTCGAAGCCGGATTGCCGGAGCGTCTCGCCGAACGGCTCGCTTATGGCCGTTAATGGTCTGCCCGTCTGTCCGGATTCAATGCTGCGCTGACCCTGTTGCGCATTGAAAATCCTCATCCTCAAGCCGAGTTCGCTGGGCGATGTCATTCAGGCCCTGCCGGTGCTCCGGTTGTTGAAACTCCACTGGCCGGAGAGCGAAATCCACTGGTGGATCGATTCCGCACTCGCGCCGTTGCTGGAAGGCGATCCAGATCTTGCGGGTGTCGTTCGATTCGAAAGGCGCCGATGGGCTTCCCCTGGTCACTGGCCTGAGATGGTTGCGAGCGTGCGCTGGATGCGCAGCCAGCAGTTCGATCTCGTCATTGATCTCCAATGCCTCGCGCGCAGCGGCGCGTTCGCGTGGTTTGCGAATGGACGGCAGCTGGTCGGGCTCGATGAAGTTCGTGAAGGCGCCCGCGGTTTTTACGACATTGCCGTTCGGCGTCCTTCCTACCACACCCACGCCGTCGATTGGTATCTCGAAACTCTCAAGGCACTGCGTGTTCCCGTGCATTGGAATTTCAACTGGATTCCGGAAAGAAAATCGGTGGCGGACGCGCTGGAGTCCCGTTTGAAACTCGGCGGTTCGCGATGGGTTGCCATTCAACCCGGGGCGCGTTGGATGAACAAACGCTGGCCGGTGGAACACTTTGGACGGCTTGTGCAACAACTCGCGACAGAAAGGCTGGACATCCAGATTGCCATTCTCGGCGGAGCTTCAGACAGCGAACTGGGCGCGTCGATCAGCAGGCAGAGTCCCGATCGTTGTCTCGATCTCACGGGAAAACTTTCCCTGCCGGAAATGATCGAACTGTTGCGCCGCGTTGAGGTGATGGTGACGAACGACACCGGTCCGATGCATGTCGCGGCGGCGCTTGGCAAGCCTGTGGTGGGTCTCTTCGGTCCCACGGAACCGCGCCGAACCGGACCCTATGGCCAGCTTTCGAATGCCATCCAGGGCAGGCTTCCTTGCATTCCTTGCATGAAACCGGAGTGCACCTGGCGTGAGCCGATCGAGTGTTTGAAGATGATCACGCCCGAGAGTGTCATGGGCCGTGTTCGACGTCATTTGTCTGCCAGCCAGGCGGTTCGGGTTTTCCTCTGAATATTGGGGCGGATTGTCGCGTCCACTTTTCCATTCGCCGGTGTTTCGAGGCAATCCGTTGGCGTCGCGGTTTTCATCTTTGCTGTTTTGCGGCTTGCCAGTTCGCTGTGTGGAAATAGAGTGGTTCAATGAAAAAAACAGGCCTGGTTCTGTCTTTATTCCTCGCCGCCTCCGCGATCGTGAATGCTCAGATCACGGCTGAGGTGATTCTGCCGCAGGAACAGTTTCTGCCCGGCGAATCCATGCCGTTGACGGTTCGTGTGGTCAACCGGTCCGGCCGCACGCTGGAGATGGGGTCGGATCAGGAGTGGCTCAGCTTCTCCGTTGAATCGAAGGATGGCTACGTCGTGACCCGCAAAGGTGAAGTGCCGGTGAACGACGCCCCGTTCACACTGCCTTCCGCGAAGGAGGCGAGGCGGTACGTTGACATTGCCCCGTATTTTTCATTCCCGAGACAGGGCCGGTATGTTGTGCGGGCAACGGTTTTCATCAAGGAGTGGAATCAGGAGGTCACCAGCCCGCCTGCTGAATTTGATGTCATCATCGGCTCGGAGATGTGGAGCCAGGAGGTGGGAATTCCGAAGCAGCCCGGCGCCACAAATGACGCGCCTGAGATCCGCCGCTTCACGCTGCATCAGGCGAACTACCTCAAGAAGGGACTGATGCTTTACGTGCAGATTTCAGATGCGAATCGTCAGGTCCTGAGAGTGTTTCCGGTTGGACCGATGCTTTCGTTCGGCCGGCCTGATCCGCAGATCGACAGCGAGAGCAACCTGCACCTGTTCTATCAGAGCGGCAGACAATCCTACAATTACACGGTGATCGATCCGAGCGGAACGACGCTCCTCCGGCAGACGTATGAAATGAGCGGTGTCCGTCCGAAGTTGAAACTGAATTCCGATGGCAAGTTTGAAGTGGTTGGCGCCACGCGTCGCATCAGGGCCACCGATCTGCCGCCTCCTGCACTGGCCAATGATGTCTCGGACGAGAAGCCTTAACCTTCCATGCTGGATTCTTCTGTTGTTCTCGGCGTTGCGCTGGACGGCGCCCGCGGGAGCGGCGGAAGCGGTCACATTTCGGCTCAAGACCGGTGACAGAATTTCCGGAACCATTGTCGGGCTAAACACGAACGCCTTTGTTCTCTCCAACAGCTGGGTTTCCGCGCTGACAATTCCCCGAAGTCGTGTCGCATCGATCACCACCAACGTGCCCGCAGGCGTGAATGGCACGGAGGTGATGGTGTTTCAGGAGGTGGGACCTCCGACGCCGACCGCGAACCCAGCGAAGCCCAAGAACTGGAAAGGGGAAGCCCAGGTCGGGCTCGATCTCCTGTTCGGTGCCAAGGATCGCCAGATCGTTTACGGACGGTTCAAGCTGAACTACCAGAAACAGTATGCCTCCGATCCAAAGAAGTTTTTCAGGAATGCATTCGACTATTCGGTCGAATACGGCGTGACCGAAACTCGCTATGAGGATGAGAACGGCGTTTTCCGACGCAGCCGCGAAAGAACATCCGACCGGATGTACGTCAGCGACAAGATGGCGTTCGACCTCATGGGACCGTGGTACGTTTACAATGTGGCCGGCGGCGGATACGACCACATTCTTCGCATCAACGCCCAGTATGAAGCAGGACCGGGCGCTGGTTATCATCTTATTACCCGAACCAACTTCACTCTGAACACGGAAGCCGGCCTTGTTTACCAGGCGCAATATCGCAGTGATGAAACGGAGGTGGAGGATGTGTATTACCGCCTCGCTCAGGACATCACATGGAAGTTGTGGAGCAAGGTGAGCATCGTCGAAAAGTTGGAGTATTTCCCGCGCGTCAACCTGACAGGCCATCGGATGCGGTTCGAAACAACGCTCCGGTACGATCTCTGGAAGAATCTCGCGCTGAATCTGACAGTGCTGGATCTCTACGACACCGATCCGGCCGAAGGGATAGGAAGGAACGAACTGCAGGTGCGGTCTTCGCTGGGACTCAAGTTCTGATGCTCGCTCGTGCTCAGCGGCCTGATATGGCCGGTGCGGATTTCAGCTGAAGAATCTTTTCCACGATCGCTTCCAGGTTCGGGAGGATGAAATCGTGATGAACCTTTCCGTTCCACGGTGACTGAATCAACAGGGACGTGCAGTTCACTGCGCGCGCTGCTTCGGCATCCTGCCACTTGTCGCTGATGACAAAGCACCGGTTCAGGTCCAGCTGCCATTTGTATTTCGCCTCCTTCAGCAATCCCGGATTCGGCTTCCGGCAGGGGCATCGGTCCGATTCCTCGTGCGGGCAGAGCAGGATGTCGTCGATGGGAAAGACCTTGCGCAGCCGGTCATGCATGTAATCCAGTTCGCGCCGTGAGAGATTGCCACTCGCGATTCCCGGCTGGTTTGTCGTGACGAAAATCATCAAGCCCGACGATTTCAGTTTTTCCAGCAGAGGTGCGGCGGTTTCGTTGATCTTGAACTCGGCAAGCGATGCCGGAGCGACCTGGCTGTTGCCCTGCACCCGGGCCTGGTTCAGCACTCCATCGCGCTCAATGAATACTCCCGTTTTCATACAAATTTTTCTCGCGCAAATTGGCAGCGCTATCTCTTCAACTTTCGTTCATCGCGGGTGCGGCGTTTGAGTTCCATGTTGACGCGTTCGAGCGCATTGGAGGTGCAGGCGTTTTTGATGGCTGACGGGCAGCGCAAAAACAGTAAAGCCCTGCGGGAGATTTTCTTCCATCCAGCAGGCGAGTTTGGGCGCGTTCTTGGAGTAGTGGGTGACGATTTCCTTGAGCCGCGCTTCGGCTGCAGCGCGGCTTGAAGCTTCGAAGACACTTCGAATGGCCCGGGCGACTTCAGCGCGCTGATCCAGGCGCGGGACGTAAGCCTGGGCGTTTTGCTGAAGGTGGAATTGGCAGCGTTGCCAGGGGACGGAGCCGAAAACGGCCTGACGGGCGGCGGCCATGCCGGGATGATCATCACTGACGATGAAGGTGACGCCGCACAGGCCGCGCTGGACCAGGCTTTGGAAGAAGTTGCGCCAGTGCGCTTCGGCTTCGCTGAGCCCGACGCTCACGCCGAGAATAACGCGCTGGCCCTCGGGAGTGATGCCTAGGGCGATGAGGAGGGCGCAATCGCGGAGCTGGCCGTCGTGGCGGACCTTTTCGTAACGGGCGTCGAAGATGAGATAGGGACAACGACTCAAGGGCCGCTCGCGCCATTTTTGGAGTTCCGCATCCAGACGCTTGGCGAAATCACTAACGTGAGTGGAGCTGACGGATGCACCGCAGAGTTCCTCGACGATGGCGGAGACTTTACGGGTGGAGACGCCTTGAACGTACATTTCGGCCAGGGCGAGTTTGAGGGCCTGCTCGCTTCGGATGCCTTTTTCCAGGGCGCTTGGATAGAATTCGGTTTGGCCGCGAACTTGAGGAACGCTGAAGCTATTGACAACTGCATAATAAAGTGAATTTGTCACAACAGTTCGGCCTGCTTCCAGAAAGCGGCTATCAGCTTGGGGCGGCGGCGGACATTTCGCAGTTGGCGGCGTCCAAACGCGCCGAGCTGGGCGATGTCCTTGGCGGTGAAGTTGGGCAGCCGATGCTGTTTGAAATATCCCCAGACATATTCAGCCGGATTGAGTTCCGGTGCATAGGCTGGAAGCGCGGTGGCATGAATCTGTCCCTGAAGGCTTTCCAGATATTCTCGGACGAGCCGGCTGCGGTGGATCATGGCGCCGTCCCAGATGATCAGCAGCTTGCCGGGAAGTTGTCGCTGGAGGTGTTTAAGAAATTCGATGACCTGCGGGCTTTTGATGGCTCCCGGGTAAAACTGGAAATAGAAATTCCAGACCGTTATCCCGCCGATGACCGAGAGCTTCTTCCAGTTAAAGTCAAATTCCAGCACCGGGGTTTTCCCGCGCGGAGACCATGTGCGCACACGATGAGGTTTCTGGCTGAGTCCGCTTTCATCAATGAATACAATGATGCGGTCTTCTTTCAGGGCTTTTTTTTAAGGCGCGGCCAGGTTTCCTGTTTCCAGCGCCGGATGGCTTTTTCATCGCGCTGGATGGCGCGTGTAGTGGGCCGCTGGCAGCTCCAGCCGATCTGTCCCAGAAGACGCCCCACATGGTCGGGATGGTATTGGATGCCGAAGAGATTCTTGATGACTTGGGCCACACGACCGGTGGTCCATAGTTCCGTGGGGAAGCCATGTGCGCCTGGCCCGGCCTTCAGGGCGCGTTTGAGAACCGGCAAATCCTTGGGTTTGAGGCGAGGCGGACGCCCGGCTTTGGGAGTCTTTTTAAGCGCCGATTTGCCACCTTTGGCCCAGGCGTTTTTCCAGCGACTGGCCGACTGGCAGGAAACGCCAAGCTGGCGGGCCACTTCGGCAGGTGCCAGTCCTTTGGCGAACAGAACGGCCGCCTTGAGACGCCGACGCTGCAGTGAGTTAAAATCGCGTTTTTGTCCTTTGGGAAATCCCATATGAAATCAGACAGCACTCCCGCAAATCCGTTCACTTTATTTTGCAGAGATCAATAATGGGGCCGGCCCGGCCGGTGACGGTCTTGGGTTTGTAGCCGTTGGCGTAACCTTTACGAGCATCGGTGCGTTTGTAGGGCTGTGCCTGGAGAACCTGATGACGTTCCACCCGCATGGCCTCATTAACGAGGATTTGCAGGCCTTCAGCGAAGCCATCGTGGCCTTGCTCAGTCAGGAGTTGCAGGACGTTGTTCAAGAGTTTAGGATCGGTGGTGGGCCATTTGATTTTTGATGTGGGATGTGTTGGTAACACCCCAACAGGAAACCAAAGTGGCCCGCCCTCGACCAGTTTTCGCGCTTTTACACCCCCAGCCTAGACATAACTTTTTGAAAGAATTGTCTGTACAGTATTTACATCCCTGCACTGAGCTGGGGATGAAGGAAAAACGAAAAGGTTATCCGAGCGATGTCAGCGATGAAGAGTGGATTTTCTGCGTCAACTATTTGACGTTGATGAACGAGGAGGCTCCGCAGCGGGAGTATTCTTTGCGGTCGGTCTTCAATGCATTGAGGTACGATCCAAGTGGGCGGAGCCTGGCGGATGTTGCCTAATGATCTGCCTCCTTGGAATGTGGTTTACCAACAGACACAGCGCTGGATCAAAGCCGGATGTTTGAAGCCATGGCGCACGACTTGAGGGCGATTCCGCGAACGGCGTTGGAGCGAAAAGCCGATCCCAGCGCGGTGATCATGGATAGCCGGACGGTCCAATCCACGCCCGAGAACGGCGCGCGGGCGGGCTTTGATGGGCACAAGAAACGCAAGGGCTCGCCGAAGTGTAAGAGCCGGTGAAGGTGGCGTTCGTCGATCAAGCGACCGCCCCGCGGAAGCAGCAGCCAAACAGGGAATGGAATTACTCGTCGTCAAACATCATGAAGCCAAACGAGGATTTGTGTTGTTGCCGCGGCGGTGGGTCGTAGAACGCTCCTTTGCATGGGCAGCTCGATTCCGGCGACTGGCAAGCGACTATGAACGACTGACAACCACCTTCGCCGGCTATCACTGGCTGGCTTTTGTAACGCTGATGCTCGGCACTTTGTTCCGCAAAAGTTGAGTACAGGTCTAGCAGGCTGTTGAAAAACTCAGCGCGGGTTTGAACAGATCGAATTGAGTGGGGTCTCAAAAA